>JAJZVW010000010.1 GCA_021847015.1 Pseudomonadota bacterium
TCATCCCGAGGAAGCGGAGCGACTGAGGGATCTTTCAGGCACGTTCGCGTGAAAGATCCCTCGCCTTCGGCTCGGGATGACATCGAAAAACGCATAATGAGAACCGCTGGGCGCAGAGTAAAGCCCTGGCCGCAGCCTTGTTTTTGTGGCACTTTCCGGCCGCTGATGCCCCGCTCAGGAGTGGACATGGTCACTGAACAGCTCGCCGTCGTCATACTCGCTGCCGGCATGGGCACCCGAATGAAATCGGATCTGCCCAAGGTCATGCACGCCATTGCGGGCCGGCCGATGATCAGACACTTGAAAGAAACGGTGGACGGCCTCGGCCCCGCTCGGGTGGTGGTCGTGGTCGGGCCGGGGATGGAGTGCGTGGCCCAGGCGGTGGCGCCCGCGGTGACCGTGGTTCAACACGACCGTCAGGGAACCGGCCATGCGGTGATGCAGGCGCGATCGGTTCTTGGCGATTTCCAGGGAACGGTGCTCGTGCTTTACGGGGATACCCCGCTCCTGACATGCCAGACCCTGGAACGTCTCTTGGCCGAGCGGCACGGACCCAAAGACCCGGCGGTGGTCGTGCTCGGCTTCAAACCCGACGATCCGGGGCATTACGGCCGCCTGGTGGTTGGCGGCGAAGGGCTCAAGGCCATCATCGAATGGAAGGATTCCACGCCGGAGCAGAGGTCCATCCCGCTGTGCAATTCCGGCGTCATGGCGCTGGACGGACGCCGGATGTGGGCCCTCATCGATAGGCTGAACAACGACAACGCCAAGGGCGAATACTACCTTACCGATCTGGTGGCGCTTGCCCGCGCCGATGGCGCCTGCTGCTCCTTTGTCCTGGGCGAGGTGGAGGAACTGATCGGCGTCAATTCGCGCAGTGAACTGGCGTCGGCGGAGGATATCGCGCAGCGCCGGCTTCGGGCCGCGGCTATGGCGGACGGGGCGACGCTGGTGGCGCCCGAGACGGTGTGGCTTTCCTGGGACACGCGCCTCGGCCGCGACGTCGTCGTTCATCCCCATGTGGTGTTTGGTCCGGGCGTCAAAGTCGGCGACGGTGTGACCATCAAGGGATTTTGCCACCTGGAAGGCTGTGCCATCGCCGACGGCGCCGAGGTTGGCCCGTTCGCGCGGTTGCGCCCCGGGGCGGAGATCGGCCAAGCCGCCCATATCGGCAACTTCGTCGAGGTCAAGAAGGCGACGATCGAGGCGGGAGCCAAAGTCAACCACCTCACCTATGTCGGCGATGCCCGGGTCGGCGCGAAAGCGAATATCGGCGCCGGCACCATCACCTGCAATTACGACGGTTTCGACAAGGCGTTCACCGATATCGGCGAGGGGGCGTTCATCGGCTCCAACAGCTCTCTGGTCGCCCCGGTCAAGATCGGCGCCGGTGCCATCGTCGGCGCCGGGTCGGTCGTGACCAAGGAGGTGAGTGCCGGTGCGCTGGCCGTAGCCCGCGGCTCGCAGATGGAACTGGCCGGGTGGGCCGACCGTTTCCGGACCCGCAAGACGGCGGAACGCGCCGGAAAGAAGAAGACCTGATCCGGCCGTTTCAGGACAGGATCACGGCCAGCGCTTCGACCAGGGAGACCGGTCCGGGCGGAATGCCGGCACCGGCCAGGGCTTGGGCCAAGCCGGCCTGGGCGAGGCTATAAATCCGGCGGGGCAGGGCGATCAAGGGAATGCGGACATCGCCGCCTTCCAGCCAGCGACGGCAGGCGTCGGCATCCGCCGACAGCACCGCCCGGCAGGGCAAAGGCCGATGCGGGTGGAGGATGCAAAGGTTGTCCTCCAGCAACGGGCACGGAAGGCGGGCCGCCTGCCATTGCTCCACAGGCAGGCGTTCCAGGTGTGCCTGGGCGCCCTCTACCCGGCAGCGCAGGCCCCGGCGGCGGTCCGCCGGAAGTTGCTCGATGGCCTCGGTAAGCAACGCTTCCTCCGCCGCGGTGATCCCCACGACCTGATGGCAACACGAGCCGCAGCCCGCCGTGCAGGCGCCGCCGGCAAGGGCGGAGGCCAATTCGGGCTGTTGGGCGAAGGCGTCCGAAAGCCCATCGGCGACGGCGATGGCAGCGCGCGCGGCTTCGGCAAGACCGCCGCCGCCGGTCAGCACGGTCGTGGCGGCGGAACGCGCCCGATCTTCGATATCGGCGGCGCGCAAGGTTGCGGGTGAAATCGTCACAGATGTTCTCCGATGCCGTGATGACGTCCGGTCAATGGATCGCCCAGACCAGGAGCGCAAGCAGCAGAATGGCGAGCGCCTGGGCGGCAATCCGCATCTGCATCAGCCGGTTGGCGTTGCGGTCGTACCAAGGGCTTCCCTTGGCGAAGCCGAAGATGCCGGCCGCGAGGATGGCTACCACCAGGGTGAGGATGAGGCCGAGCAGCGCTTGGACGAGATGGCCGGCCATGGTCGCGGCTCCCGGAAGATGACGGGAAAAACGCGCGCGAGGGGGGGGAATCCCCCCCCTCGCGCCATATCGTATCAGGCGGCGCCCATGGCTTCGCGGGCCTTGCCGATGGCCATCTGGAGAACCTGCTCCTTCAAAGCGATGGTCGGCTCATTGAACAGCACGTTCTTCATCCAGTCGTAGCCCAGCAGAAGCAGGGCCTCGTCGTCGGTCTTGATCATTTCCACCGCGGCGGGGTCGATTTCGTAGGTCTGGAGGAAGCGGCTTTCGAACACGAACCGCCGGAACGAGTCGACGTCGGTGGTGGCCATGAAGAACATCTTCCTGGTTCTCTGGTCGGGGGCCTTGCCCATGGGGCCGCCCAGTACCTTCCAGGACGCCATCTTCATCAGGATGTCGATCCAGCCGCGGTTGACCCGCTCGAAATCCTCGACCTCCTGCTCCTGGCGGAACTGTCCGACGTTCTGCGCCTTGGCGTCGCAATGGCCCAGGCAGTGTTTCTCCTTCACCAGGAAGAAGAAATCGTCCTTGCCCTCCATGTCCTTCATCTTCATCGAGACCATGCCGAGCGGGTAGTAGCGGCAGGTGGAGGGGCGGTCCTCGTAGACCGTGCAGCCTTCGGGGGCGTTAAAGGGGCAGGCGCCGCGGCCGTCTTCCCCGCCAGTCTTCATCTTGGCCACCGGCAGGTCCGCCTTTTCATGCATGGCCGGCACCGTGTAGGCGAGCAGGAATTCCGCCGGACGGAGGTCCAGCCGCCGGCTGAGGCGCAGGATGTCGTACGGCGTCAGGGTGATGTCCGCGCCGTGGCAGCACTTGTTCCAGCACGCCAGATCCTTGTGGCAGCGGAAGGTGAACGTATCGTCTGGAGTGAGACGCACCGGCTGGACGGGGAAGGCGGACTGGTCGCGCACGGCGGAGAAAACCTCGACCTCGACGTTGACGTCGTCGAGACCGGGGCGTTGCGCCTCCATGTCGATTTCGTCGAGTTCTTCGTCCTCGGTGGTGCGGGGGCTGTCGGTCATTGGTGTCGCATGCCTCTGGGCTGGACGTTTTAAGAAAAAGGGAGCGCCAGTCGCCCGGCGCCCCCCCGATAATGCTGTCGCCGCAAGCCGAACGCGAGGGGCTTTTCCGCGGTTGGGCGAGAAAAACCCCTCGGAGACGACGACGGCTGGGCCTTAGTGGCCCTGACCCTCGTAACGCTTGGTCACCATGTCGACGTGCTGGACTTTCCTCATGTGCCACTCGCCCGTCGCCGGGTCGATGCGGCTGTTCACGAAGACCTTCCACTCGGCGTCGTCGAGCTTCGGGAAGTCGGCACGGTAGAAGAAGCCCGGATAGCGGGTCTCTTCGCGGTACAGGATGTGACGCAGGTGCGCCTCGGCGGCAACGATGCGGTGATAGTTCTCCCACGCGCGCATCAGCTCGTGGAGGTCCTTCGCGCGCATCTTGTGCGAGTCTTCCTTGAGCATGGTCAGCAGGTGCAGACCGGTCTCAAGCATGACCTTGTTGGTGGTGTAGTAGGTCGAGGTGCCGGCCACATACTCGTCCATCAGCTTCTGCAGACGCTGCTGCAGGTAACGCGGCAGGATGTAGTGCGGGTTGACGTCCTCGGCGGTCGTCTTGTCCTTGTGCTCGATGTAGGTGCGGACCGGCTTGTAGATCTCTTCGGTGATGGCCTTGATGTCGCCCTTGAGCGCGGGCTTGAAGCCCTTGTGATCGCGGACGAACTTGACCATCGCCTTGCCGGCGATGCGGCCTTCGGCGTGCGAGCCGGAGGAGAACTTGTGACCGGAGGCGCCCACGCCGTCGCCGGCGGTGAACAGGCCGTTGACGGTGGTCATGCGGTTGTAGCCCCACTTCCACTCGGCCGGGGAGTTCAGGTCCTCGGGACCGGACACCCAGATGCCGCAGCAGCCGGAATGCGAGCCGAGCAGGTAGGGCTCGGTCGGCATCAGCTCGGACATGTTCTGCTCGGGGCGGATGTTCATGCCGGCCCACACGCCGGCCTGGCCGATGCACATGTCGAGGAAGTCTTCCCAGGCTTCGGCTTCGAGATGCTTGATCTCCTGGGGAGTCATCTTCTCCGCCAGCTTCTTCATGGCGGTCGGGGTGTCCATGAAGATCGGGCCGCGGCCTTCCTTCATTTCCTTCAGCATGGCGTGGTTGCGCAAGCAGGTCGGCACCACGGTGGCCTTATCGTACGGGGCGAAGTCGGCCAGCATGTTGGCGTTCTTGACCACGTAGTTCTCGCCGAAGGCGTTGACCGCCTGCGACTTGAACAGCAGGAACCACGCGCCCACCGGGCCGTAGCCGTCCTTGAAGCGGGCCGGCACGAAGCGGTTTTCCATCATGGTCAGCTCGGCGCCGACCTCGGCCGCCATGGCGTAGGTCGAACCGGCGTTCCACACCGGGTACCAGGTGCGGCCGTTGCCCTCACCGGTGGAGCGGGGACGGAACAGGTTCACGGCGCCGCCGCAGCAATCGAGGATCGCATTGGCGCGGAAGACATAGAGCTTGTGCTCGCGGACCGAGAAGCCGACCGCACCGGCGATCCGGTTCGGCTCGTTCTGGTCGAGCAGCAGCTTCACGATGAAGCAGCGCTCGATGATGTTCTCGATGCCCAGGGCCTTCTTGGCGGCTTCGGCGACGATGGTCTTGTAACCTTCGCCGTTGATCATGATCTGCCACTTGCCCGAGCGGACCGGCTTGCCGCCGTCCTTGAGCGCGACGCCCTCGGAGCCCTTGTCCTTCCACACGGGAAGGCCCCATTCCTCGAACAGGTGCACGGAATCGTCGACGTGACGGCCGACGTCGTAAACCAGGTCGTCGCGGGTGATGCCCATCAGGTCGGCCGACACCATGCGGCAGTAATCCTGGGGATCCCGATCCGGGCCGAGGTAGGTGTTGATGGCCGACAGGCCCATGGCCACCGCGCCGGAGCGGTCCAGAGCCGCCTTGTCGACCAGGGTGATCTTGACGTCGTTGCCGACCCAGCGCTTCGCCTCGTAGGCGGCGCCGCAGGCGGCCATGCCGCCGCCGATCAGCAGGATGTCGGTATCGATCTCAATGATCTGCGGGTTGCCGAAAGTGTATTCGGACATATTGGTAATCCTTCCTGAAATGCTCGTCTGGCGCCGATCTCAGATGGTCGGCAGGGTCTTGCCGGCCTCGGTGAAGAACAGCGGGCTGTCGAGGTCGCCCGCACCCGGCTTGCCGGTGTAGGGATCGATCGAGCCGACCGGGGTGGTACGCACCGGGAACTTGAAGCGCTTCACTTCGCCGTCACGGAACTTGATCGTCCACATGATGGCGCTGTCGGTGCGCATCGGGATGACGGCGCCGCCCATCGGGACGAAGTCCTGGTAGGCGCGAACCTCGATGGCCTGCTGCGGGCAAGCCTTAACGCAGCACTGGCATTCCCAGCACTGGTCGGGTTCCTGGTTGAAGGCCTTCATCCGGGTGGTGTCGAGCTTCATCAGGTCATTCGGGCAAATGTACATGCAGGCGGTGACCTGGCCGCCCTTACAGCCGTCGCACTTGTCGGTATGCACAAACGTGGGCATCAAAACCTCCCCTGTTGCCTTTTCGGCGGGTCTCTCTCTCTTGTGCGGGTGTGGGGTCGCGTCCGACGACTGACATCGGCGCCCTGTGATAGTGACCGCACCGGGTCTTTCATATTCCGTGTTTGACATATTTGCAATCGGTGACGTAGGGCCTGCGGAAAGACAAATCCATTTTATAACGACTCTATAATTGGGGCGGCGCCAAATGACTGAAACGGCGGGGAATTCGACCGATGCCTAGGGCATGGGCGGCCCCAGCCGGCCAAGCCGGCCGGCCATCCGAAGGCGCATCCCCCCGGCGACACCGGTCGAAGGTCATAAGAAAGGCCTTGCGTCGCATGCCGGATGGCATGATAAGCGCGAGCGTTTCCTGAGCGGACGGCTGGGTGGCCAGTGGACCTCTGTGGGCGTCCCGATTCTGAGCGTCACTTAATATATAGAGACGTGCGGCAAGGTGGCTGGTCGAGCGGATGGCTACCTCTCCGTGAGGCCGGCGTAAAGGGTGGGGCGACCGCCACCGGGAGTGCCGGATCGCCCTGGCCGGAGGGCAGGGTGCTATCAAATAAGACCGATTCTAAAAACGGAGAATCTGCTGGAATTAAATCTGAAAATTAGTGATCTATAATGCGCGACGAGGGGTGGGAAACGCCCCCGGCCAAAGAGAGGGAGAGAATAATGTCCAAGCTGGTGCAGCCTCACGGCGGCGGCGCGTTGCGTCCGCTGTTGCTACCGGAGATCGAGCGGAAAGAGGAACTCAAGCGGGCCGCCACCTTGAAGAAGGTGCCGATGACCAGCCGCGAGACCTCCGACGTGATCATGTTCGCCATGGGCGCCTACACGCCTCTGGATGGCTTTATGGGCAAGGCGGACTGGGAGGGCGTGTGCGCCAACATGCGCATGGCCGACGGGCTGTTCTGGCCGATCCCGATCACCCTTTCTGCGTCGCGCGATCTCGCCGATTCCATCAAACTCGAAGAAGAGGTGGCGCTGGTCGACGCCGAGACCGGCGAGATCATGGCGGTCATGGAAGTCGCCCAGAAATACGAAATCGACCGGGCCTTCGAATGCCAGCACGTCTTCCGCACCACCGATCCGGCCCACCCCGGCGTGCAGAAGGTCAATGAACAGGCCGCGGTGAATTTGGCCGGCCGTGTGCGTTGCCTGTCGGAGGGCGAATATCCGGCCAAGTACCAGGGCCTCTACCTCCGTCCGGCCGAGAGCCGCGCGCTCTTCGCCGAGAAGGGTTGGTCCAAGGTGGCCGCCTTCCAGACCCGCAATCCGATGCACCGCAGCCACGAGCATCTTGCCAAGATCGCCGTCGAGGTCTGCGACGGGGTGTTCATCCATCAGGTTCTGGGCAAGCTGAAGCCGGGCGACATTCCGGCCGAGGTGCGGACCAAGGCGATCGACGCCATGATCCAGAACTATTTCGTTCCCGGCACCGTCATTCAGGCGGGCTATCCCATCGAGATGCGCTATGCCGGTCCCCGCGAAGCGCTGATCCATGCGTTGATCCGCCAGAATTTCGGATGCTCGCATCTGATCGTCGGCCGCGATCATGCCGGTGTGGGCGACTATTACGGCCCGTTCGATGCCCAGCACATCTTCGATACGCTGTGGCCGGGTGCGCTGGAGACCCAGGCCCTCAAGATCGACATCACCTTCTACTGCAAAAAATGCTACGGCATGGCTACCGCAAAGACTTGCCCGCACGGCAAGGAACATCAGGTCAATATTTCCGGTACCAAGCAGCGTGAGATGTTGTCCAAGGGCGAGCCGATCCCGCCCGAGTTCAGCCGGCCTGAAGTGGTCGCGATTCTTCAGGAATACTACGCCAGCCTCAATAAGTAATCTGTACGGGTTCCCGTCTCCCGCCGCGAGGCAGGAGACGGGGGTTCGCCCGCGAGTTGGAGAAGCAGGAGCAGGAGCATGACTGATTCGACCTCCCGCAGCCGTACCATAATGGTCGTCGGCGGCGGCATCAGCGGCATCACCGCCGCGGTGGAGGCGGCAGAAGCCGGCCACGACGTAGTGCTGATCGAAAAAACGCCGACCCTCGGCGGGCGCGTCGCCCAAATGAATCGCTACTTCCCCAAGCTCTGCCATCCGACCTGCGGGCTGGAAATCAACTACCAGCGCATCAAGAAGTCGAAGCGGATCAAGCTCTTCACCATGTCGACGGTGGAAGCCGTCAAGGGTGGGAGCCATGGGTACACGGTTACGGTCAAGACCGCGCCCCGGCACGTCAAGCCCAACTGCACCGCTTGCGGCGATTGCGGCCAAGCGGCCACCAGCGAAGTCGCCAACCCCTTCAACTACAACCTGGACAAGGTCAAGGCGGCGTACCTGCCCCACACCATGGCCTTTCCCATGCGTTACGTGGTGGATCCCTCGGTGGTCGGAACCGATGAGGGCCGCGCGATCGCCGCGGCCTGCAAAGTGGGCGCGGTCGATCTCGACGAGCAGGAGAAGTCGTTCGACATCGAGGTGGGCGCCATCGTCTGGGCGACCGGCTGGCGGCCCTACCCGGCGCAGAATCTCACTGCCTACCGGTGGGCGGACCTGCCCAACGTGGTCACCAACGTCGAAATGGAGCGCTTGGCGTCTCCCGACGGTCCGACCAAAGGCCGCATCGTGCGGCCGTCCGACGGGGCGGTGCCGAAGCGGGTCGCATTGATCCAGTGCGCGGGATCGCGCGATCTGAATCATCTGCCTTACTGTTCGCGAATTTGCTGCCTGGCGTCGATGAAGCATGCGGCCTATGTGCGCGAACAGATCGCCGACGCCACGGTCGACGTCTATTACATCGACCTGCGGGCGCATGACAAACTCGAGTCGTTCATCCACCGCATTCAGCGCGATCCTCAAGTCCGGTTCATCAAATCCAAGCCGTCGCGGATCGAGCCGGGCGCGGGCGATAACCCCATGGTGTGCGGTGAAAACACCCTGACCCGCGACATCTATGCCGAGCCCTACGACCTGGTCGTGCTCGCCACCGGCATGCAGCCATCGACCGCCGAAGGCAAGATGCCGTCGTTCGACGGGGACGTCGACGATTACGGCTTCATTTTTTCCGATGGCGAGGCGATTTCCGCCGGCGTGGCTTCGGGGCCGCTGGACGTTTCGATGTCGGTGCAGTCCGCAACCGCTGCCGCGCTGAAGGCTATTCGCGCGGTGACGGTGGCCCGCTGAGCCGGTAAGGGAGAGAGACAGATGAGCGAGAGGAAGACCGGCGTCTACCTGTGCAGCGGATGCGGCATCGGTGAGGCCGTCAATGTGGCCACCCTCGAAGGTGTGGCCAAGAGCGAATTCCGGATGGAGCCCAAGACCCACGCCTGCCTGTGCGGGGACGAGGGCGTCGGCATGATCAAGGCCGACATCGATGCGGGTGTGAACCAGGTGATCGTCGCCGCCTGTTCGGCGCGGGTCATGACCGACCGGTTCGCGTTCGAGCCGCACCTGACCATCCGCGCCGATCTGCGTGAGAAGGTGATCTGGAGCCATCCAGCCGGCGACGAGGACACTCAGATGCTGGCGGAGGATTATCTCCGCATGGCCCTGTCCCAAGCGCCCAAGGTGACGGCGCCGGAACCCTGGGTCGATGGCGACTATTCCCAGCGCATCTGCGTCCTGGGCGGCGGCGTTACCGGCCTGACAGCGGCCAAGGAGGCCGCAGCGCTCGGCCATGACGTGCTGCTGATCGAGCGTTCCGACCGTCTGGGCGGCCACGCTCTGGGCGCCTCCAAGCGCCTTCCCCACCGTCCGCCCTACGATTCGCCCGAGCCCAACGACGTGGATGCCCTCGTCGCGGCGGTCAAGGCGGAGAGCCGGATCGTGGTCAAGATGAGCGTCACCGTCACCAAGACCGCGGGCATGCCCGGCAAGTTCGCCGTGACGTTGTCCGACGGCTCGGTCGAGGACGTGGGCGCCATTGTCATCGCCACCGGCTGGCGCCCCTACGACGCCACCAAGCTCGGCCATCTCGGCTATGGCGCGTCGCCCGACGTGGTGACCAACGTCGAGTTCGAGGCGATGCTGAAAGCCGGCCGTCCTCAGCGGAAAAGCTCCGGTCAGCCGGTGAAGTCGGTGGCCTTCGTGCAGTGCGCCGGGTCCCGCGATCCCAACCATCTGCCCTACTGTTCCAACGTGTGCTGCGCCACGTCGCTCAAGCAGGCGCTGGAACTCATCCAGGCGGATCCTCTGACCAATTGCTACGTCATCTACGAAGAGATGCGGACTCCCGGCGTGGCCGAGGAACTGTATCGCGCGGCGCAGAAGGCCGGCGTCATCTTCATCAAGGGGAAGGTGAAGGGGGTCGGCGCCGACCTTACCGTCACGGTCGCCGACGAGCTGGTCCAGGCGGACATTCCCCTTCAGGGGCTCGACATGGTGGTGCTGGCGACCGGCATGGTGCCCAACTCCACCAATCCCGATGCCGCGGCCGAGGAATACGGCGCCGACCTGCTCAAGGGCGACGTCGATCCCGAGGCCCCCATCAAGGTGGCGGGATATTGCGGCAGCGAGCCGGGTGCGCATGAGCGCCGGGAGCAGGCCATTCCTCCGGGCGGCCCGCTGCTGAACCTCCAGTACCGTCAGGGTCCTCATCTGCCGGTGCTGCACGACGGCTTCGCGGATTCGCACTACATCTGCTTCCCGTATGAAACCCGCCGCACGGGCATCTATACCTGCGGTCCGGTGCGTCGGCCGATGGACTGGGCCGAGGCGGCCGAGGACGCTCAGGGCGCCGTGCTCAAGGCCGTGCAGGCCGTGCGGTCGGCGGCGGCGGGTGCGGCGTTGCATCCGCGCGTGGGCGACCTGTCGTTCCCCAAGATCAACTACAACCAGTGCACCAAGTGCCGGCGTTGCACGGTGGAATGCCCCTTTGGGGCCATCGACGAGAACGCCGAGCAGTATCCGCAAGTCAATGCCACCCGGTGCCGCCGCTGCGGCACCTGCATGGGCGCCTGCCCGGTGCGGACCATTTCGTTCGACAATTACTCGGTCGAGATGCTCACCACCCAGATCAAGTCGGTGAAGATCCCCGACGAGTTCTCGGGTAAGCCGCGCATCCTGGTGATCGCCTGCGAGAACGACGCGGTGCCGTCGCTGGACATGGCGGGCATCAAGCGCAACAGCTGGTCGGCCCATGTCCGGGTCTTGCCGGTGCGGTGTCTGGGCTCCGTCAGCCTGCTGTGCGTGTCCGACGCGCTGTCGGTGGGCTACGACGGCGTGATGCTGATGGGCTGCAAGCCCGGCGACGACTATCAGTGCCATTTCGTCAAGGGTTCGGCCATGGCGGCCGAGCGTTTGTCGAAGATCGGCGAAACGCTGAAGAGCATGATGCTTGAGCCTGAGCGTGTCGTTCAGGTTGAAGCGTCGATCGCCGACGCCGACCGTCTGCCCAAGGTCATCGACGAGTTCGTCGACCGGATCATGGGCATCGGCTTCAATCCGTTCAAAGGGTTCTGAGCCATGACCCATGCGTCTCCCACACCGACGAAGAAGTACGACCTCAACTTCGCCCGCTGGGTCTACGAAAACGTGGACGGCGGCGACCGCATGGCGCTGTGCATGCAGTGCGGCACCTGCTCGGGGTCATGCCCGGTCGGTCAGCAGATGGATTACGGGCCGCGCAAGCTGTTCATGATGATCCGCGCCGGCCTCAAGGAAGAGGTGTTGAAATCCAATACCTTGTGGAACTGCGTGTCCTGCTACAACTGCGTCGTCCGTTGCCCTCGCAAGGTCCCGGTCACTTACATTCTCCACGATCTCGCCACCGTCGCGGTTCGGGAGGGCTATGCCGAGGCCAAGGAGAGCGATAACTCGCGTTTCGCCAAGGCGTTCTGGTGGTCGGCCGCCAAATATGGCCGGACCGACGAGCGTCTGGTTACCGCCCTCTACTATTTCAGCTTCGGCATGGGCGAGGGCTACAAGCGTGGTATGGCCAACATGCCGATCGCCATGGGCATGGTGAAGACGAAGCGCATGCATCTCGGCATGCCGCACAAGTGCAAGAACACCGGCGAGTTGAAGAAGATTTTGGCCAAGGCGGCCGAGATTGAAGCCCGCTCTCACGCGGGAGGTGCGGGAAATGCCAATCCGGCCGGCGGTACCGCCGGGCACGACAAGTGACGGGGAGCGCAGGCGCGATGACCAAGAAGATCGTTTCCTATTACCCGGGGTGCAGCTCGCAGGCTTCGGCCGTGCACCTCGACACCAGCTTGCGGGCGGTGATGCCGAAGCTCGGGGTTGAGTTCAAGGAGGTTCAGGACTGGAATTGCTGTGGCGCGTCGGTCGGCCACATCGCCGGCGGGCATGTCCCGATGGCGGCGCTGTCGGGTCGTAATCTCGCCAACGCCAAGACGGACGGCACGTCCGACTTCGTCACGCCGTGCGCCGCCTGCTACCTCAACAGCCACTACACCAACGAGAAGATCCGCGACAACGCCAAGGTCAGGGACGAGGTCAACGAAGCCCTGGGCGTCGCCGGCAAATCCTATGACGGCAGCCTCAACGTCCGCCACATCTGCGAGGTGATCGTCAACGATGTCGGCATGGATGCCGTCAAAGCTCAGGTGAAGAATCCTCTCACGGGCCTGAAGGTGGCCGGCTATATCGGCTGCCAGACGGTGCGTCCCTTCGCCCGCACCGAGCGTGGCGGCATGTGGGACACCTACGACGATCCCACCTTCCTCAATGATTTCATCTCGGCTACAGGCGCCACTGCGGTGCCTTACACGAAGAAGACCAGTTGCTGTGGCGGGTCCGTCAGCGTGATGAGCCCCGAAAAGACGCTGCACCTGATCAAGGATATCGTCGGTGAGGCGCAGGAGCAGGGGGCCGACGTCATCGCTACCCCGTGCCCTCTGTGCCAGACGAACGTCGAGATGTATCAGACGGCGCTCAATCAGAAATACGGTACCAACTTCAACATCCCGGTGGTGTTCTACAGCCAATTGTTCGCTGTTGCCTTCGGAATGGATCCGAAGAAGGACGCCGCACTTCACCAACACCTCATTTCGGCGGATCCGGTCCTCGCTCGGGCGAAGTAATCCCAGGGGTCGGATCCCCGAGCTGGCTCGGGCCGCGTTTTCCCAAGCGCGGCCCGTTTTTTTTGGCAAGAATATCGGGCAGGCTGAAAAATACGGGACTTCGCCTGGAATAGCGGGCAAAAAATGCACTCTCTCGCCAGCGTGGGATAAATTGATGGCGCCGGATAAGGGGGTAGGGATGAGAGTACTGCTTGCGGACGATCACGCGCTGTTTCGCGAGGGCATTCGCCTGGTGCTTGAAAGCCTCGTCGATGGCGGTGTCGAGGTGGTCGAAGCGGGCGATTACCACCAGGCATTGACGCTGGTGCGCACCGATCCGCGCATCGAAATCGGTTTTCTTGACCTCAACATGCCCGGAATGGACGGCTTCCTGGGCATCGAATCGCTCAAGCGTGCCGCTCCGGACGTGCACCTGGTGGTCATATCCGCATCGACCGAGCCCTACGATGTCCGCCACGCCCTGGACGCCGGGGCAAGCGGCTACATCGCCAAGAGTTCACCGAGCACGGCGATGATCGAAGCCATCCGTTCGGTTCTGGCGGGGGATACCTACCTGTCGCCGGAACTGGATCCGGTGCCGGCCGCCGGCCAGCTCAGGAGGGCCGACGGCATCGATTTGCACGATCTTCTGACGCCACGCCAGCGGGATGTTCTTGCCATGCTGCGCCAAGGCAAGAGCAACAAGGAAATTGCCCGAGAGATGCATTTGGCCGAGATCACCGTCAAGCTGCACGTGACGGCGATACTCCGGGCGCTGGGGGTGGAGAACCGCACCCAGGCCGCGATCCTGGCGGCGAAACTGGGCGTCTGCACGCCGTAAAGAAGAACTCCCCGGGAGCGCCGGGGAGTTCTATCGCAATCAGGACGTCAGCTTGTTCCACCAGCCGCGGCGGGGTGGTTTGGCAATCTCGGCCGTGGCCGATTCTACGGGGCCGGTCGGCTGCTCCTCGACAGCGAGGGGAGGGTGCTCCGCTTCAACCGGCGCTTCTTCCACCGCCACCGTTTCCGGCACCTCTTCGGTCGTCGCCTTCTTGCGCGGGGCGCGCTTGCGCTTTGGCTTTTCTTCGGCTTCCGCAGCGGCCTTGGCGGTCGTCTTCTTAACTGCGGGGGCTTCGCTCTCGACCGTCTTCTTCCGTGGCGCGCGCTTGCGCTTGGGCTTTTCCTCGGCGGCCTCGATCACCGGCTGTTCGGGCGCTGCTCCGGCTTCCGGTTCGGTCTCCGCCGCTGGCATGGGCGGGGGTGCGGATTCCTGCACCGGCGCCGACGTCAAACCTGTAGCGGCGGCTTCCTCCGCGGCCTCGGCCGCCTCGAAGACATCGGCGATCGCATCTCGCGTCACCGTTTCGGGGCCACCGGTCTCGGCCACCGGCATCTCGCGTCCGCGCCGACGACGGCCGCCGCGGCGTCCGCGCCGACGCTTCTTGGGCCGCTCGGCGTCACCCTCGCCCTCACCCTCGCCCTCACCCTCACCCTCGCCGTCATCGGCGGCGGATTCCTGTTCCGCGAGGGCAGGCTCGCCTTCAGTCTCGTGGTCTTCCTGGTCTCCGGCGGCCTCTTCCTCCTCGGCGGCCTCGCCCTCGGCCGTCGCCGCGGCCAAGTCCACCTGCGAGGGGTGTTCGCGCCGCTTGCGGCGCCGGCGGCGCCGGCGTTTGCGCCCGTTGTCGCCCGCTTCGGCCCCCTCGGACTCGGCGCGCACGCCCGAGTCTTCGTCAGTGGCCTCGCCTTCCTCGGCCTCGTGCACTTCGTCTTCCGGCGCCAGAGGGGCAGGGGCCATCGCGGCCATGGGGGGCCGGCCTTCCTCGCCGCGCTGTTCCGCTTTCACCCGATCCATGCGGTAAGCCGGCGGGATGAGCGCGTCGTCGCCGGTCAGAAGGACCCGGAACTGATAGCGTTCCTCGATGGCCGCCAGCGCGTCGCGCTTCTGGTTCAAGATGTAGAGGGCGATCACCGTCGGCACGGTGACCGTGATCTCCGAGGAACGGCGGCGGATACCCTCCTCCTCGATGGCGCGCAGCACATGGACGGCCGCCGACTCGACGGAACGTATGAGGCCGGTGCCCGCACAATGAGGGCAGGGCGTGAAACTGGTCTCCTGAAGCGATGGCCTCAGCCGCTGGCGGGACAGCTCGAGCAGGCCGAAGGGGCTGATCCGGCCAACCTGGATGCGTGCGCGGTCGTGCTTCAACGCCTCCTTCAACCGTCGTTCGACGGCGTGGTTGTTCCGGTTCTCCTCCATGTCGATGAAGTCGATCACGATGAGTCCGGCAAGGTCGCGCAGGCGCAGTTGGCGAGCGACTTCCTCCGCCGCTTCCAGGTTGGTCTTGGCGGCGGTTTCCTCGATATGGCGCTCCTTGGTGGCGCGCCCCGAATTCACGTCGATGGCGACCAGCGCTTCGGTCTGGCTGATGACGATGTAGCCACCCGAACGCAATTGCACGACCGGGCTGTGCATGGCGTCGAGCTGGTTTTCCACCTGATAGCGGTGGAACATCGGCATGGTCGGGTCCTTGTACGGCTGGACCTTCTTCGCATGGCTGGGAGTCAGCATGCGCATGTAGTCCTTCGCCAGCCGGTAACCCTCGTCGCCGTCCACCAGGACCTCGTCGATGTCGCGGGAATACAGGTCGCGGATCGAGCGCTTGATCAGGCTGGCTTCCTCATAGACCAGCGAGGGGGCCTTGGACTTCAAGGTCAGTTCGCGCACGTTGTCCCACATGCGCAACAGGTACTCGTAATCCCGGCGGATCTCCGCTTTCGATCGCTCGGATCCGGCGGTGCGGATGATCACCGCCATGCCCTCGGGAATGTCCATTTCCTGGGCGATGGCCTTGAGGCGCTTGCGGTCGGCCGGGTTGACGATCTTGCGGGAAACCCCGCCGCCGCGGGCGGTGTTGGGCATCAGCACGCAATAGCGGCCGGCCAGGGACAGGTAGGTGGTCAGCGCGGCCCCCTTGTTGCCACGCTCCTCCTTGACGACCTGCACCAGCATGATCTGCCGGCGCTTGATCACCTCCTGGATCTTATAGTTCCGCAGCAGCCGGGCGCGTCGGCGTTCAAGCTCCTGTTCGGAGGCCTCATCGCCACCGACGGTCTCGACGTTGGAACGGGGCGGCGGCGCTTCGCCGGTGGGCGCAGCCTCTTCCCGTTCGTGTGCGCCCTCGGCTTCTCCACCGGAGTCGGGGACGGGACCACCGTTGCCGTTCGCGGCGCCGTTGTCGGGGGCTTCGGGCGCATCGACCGTATCGGCGGTTTCGCGGAAGTGCTCGGCGTTCTGGGCCGCGAGCAGCGCTTGGCGGTCGGCTACCGGTATCTGAAAGTAATCGGGGTGGATCTCGCTGAACGCCAGAAACCCGTGCCGGTTCCCGCCATAATCCACAAAGGCGGCCTGCAGGGAGGGTTCTACGCGAACGACCTTGGCGAGGTAGATGTTGCCTTTGAGCTGCCTTTTGGTGCTGGTCTCGACATCAAGCTCTTCCAGGCGCGTCCCATTCACCACGACGACCCGGGTTTCCTCCGGGTGCGTGGAATCGATCAGCATACGCTTTACCATAAAATTGGTATCTCCGTGGCGCCGCCCGCGCCCCTGCAAGGGGCGCACAGCGGGAATGTGGCAAGGCGAAGCCGGCAGCGCCTGCGGGCGATGGGTCGGTCGATGCGATGGTGATCGGCACGATCATTGCGACAACCTAGGGGCGGTTCAGCCGGTTTCGAAAAGGTCTGGGTAGCCGGCAGTACGGAGGCGCGGCGCTTGCTCGATCCCATCGCGCGCCCCAGGTGCGCGAGGAAGGACACCGCCGCCCGGGAAAGGACGCTCCGCTCTCCCGAACTCATGAACTGTCACCATAACGGTAGCCGAAAGTTTCGACAACGATCTTGTTGCGTCCCAAAGGGGTGATGCGCAACGGCAGGGAGGAGTGAAAGGGAGGGTGCCGGAAGAGTCTGCCGAATCAATGCCTTTCGGGTTGAGCCTCGAATTGTCAGGCGCTATAGGTGTTAACACTCGCTCAAGGCTGGTGCGCGAGAATGGGGGGCATGTTGCGGCGCCTTTCGATTCGTCTTCTGCTCGGCATTTTCGCCATCCTCGCCGTCCTCGCGCCTGGCGCGGGATGGGCGGACACGTCCGTGTCCGGCCTGCGCGTCGGCGAGCACCCCGATGGTGTCACCCGGTTCGTTCTCGATCTGTCGGAGGCCGCGGATTTCCGCATCCGGCTGTCGGACGATCCCTATCGGGTGATCATCGAGTCGGGGCATCTGGCCTGGATGACCGTCCCTGCGCTCAAGCGGCCGACCGGTGTGGTCGAGGGCGTCCGCTACAGCGAGGCGGGCGCCGCCGGGCGGATGGTGCTGGCCTTGCGACAGCCCGCCCGCGTCAAGCAGGCCTTCGTCCTCTCGCCTCGGGAGGGGGTGGGGTGGCGGTTTGTCCTGGACCTCAAGGAAGTGTCCCGGCAAGAGTTCCTGGCCGAGGCGGCCTCTCCTCCCCGGACGGTTACGGCCGTTGTGCCCGCGGATGCTGCGGGCCAGGCGTCGTTGCCGGCCGCCACGCCCGCGACCCCGCCCCCGCAACCGGCGAAGATCGTGGTGACGTCACCCGCCGCAGCCCAGCCCCCCCCTCCGGAGGCGGCTCCTCTCTCCGTTCTGCAAGATAGAGTGTCGTCCGCCAGCGATTCTGCGCCGGCATCCACGCCTGAGATGGGCGTGCCGGCCGGTGAGCGGGGTGGCGAAGGGGGGGCGTTGCTGTCGGCGCCGATGCCTGCTCCCCAACCGCGGCCGGCGGCCACTCCGGCGGTCGCGGCAGGCGGGGCGTCGGTGGGGAGCCTGCCCTTGACAAAGGTGGCGGCTCCCGTGCCGGCACCGTCTCCCGAACCTAAGGCCAAGATGCCGAGGGGCGAGTATCGGCCGATGATCGTCATCGATCCCGGCCACGGCGGTGTTGATCCCGGTGCCATCGGAGTATCCGGAATCTACGAGAAGAACATCACCCTGGCCGTGGCGCGGGAATTGAGGCGGCGCCTCGAACGGACCGGGCGCTACCGCGTGCATCTCACGCGCGATGGCGATGTCTTCATCCCCTTGCACGACCGTGTCGCCATCGCCCGGCAATACAAGGCGGACCTGTTCATCTCCCTGCATGCCGACGTGGTCAAGGACCCGCAGATTCGCGGACTCTCCGTATACACCCTGTCGCAGACGGCTTCCGACACCGAGGCGCAGGCTCTCGCCGACAGTGAAAACAAGGTGGACCTGATCGCCGGAATTGACCTCAGCCATGAATCGGCGGATGTGGCCAACATCCTGATCGACCTGGCTCAGCGCGAAACCATGAACCGGTCCGCTGTCTTCGCCGGTGACCTGGTGGAGGAATTGGGGCGCGAAATCTCGCTGCTGACCAACACCCATCGCTTCGCGGGGTTCGCCGTGTTGAAGGGGCCGGATGTGCCGGCGGTGCTGATCGAGACCGGCTACCTGTCCAACGAGAGCGAAGAGCGCAGTCTGCGCCAACCCGAATATCGCGGCAGGTTGGCTCGCGCCATAACGCGGGCGGTCGACCGGTTCTTCCAATCGGCCCAGAAGGGCAAACAGCCGTGAGGGCGCACGATGACCCGAAGTCTTCCGGCGCCAGCCTTTACCACCAGCGGTTCTCATTATGCATTTTTCGCTGTCATCCCGAGCCGACGGCGAGGGATCTTTCCGGCACTTTCGCGTGAAAGATCCCTCAGTCGCTCCGCTCCCTCGGGATGACAACATGCCTTGATGCCGCATAATGAGAACCGCTGCTTTACCACCGCAAAGCTTGACGCGTGCGGACGGGAGGGGTAGGACCGGCGGACGGTCCGCCAGCGTGTGCCGGCTGGGCTTGTTGATCCGGACGACGAATGCTCCGTTTTCTCGCGACTTTTTTCAGTTTCGTGTTCCTGCTCGCCGTGGCCGCCGCCGCCGGAGCGGTCTACGTCTTCTGGCACTATGGCCGCGGGTTGCCGGACTATCATCAGCTCGCGCATTACGAGCCGCCGGTGACGACGCGCGTCTATGGCGGCGACGGACGGCTGGTCGCTGAATATGCGAAGGAGAAGCGCATATTCGTGCCGCTGACGGCCATTCCACAGCGGGTGAAGGATGCTTTCCTGGCGGCGGAGGACAAGGATTTCTATACCCATCCGGGCGTCGACCCGATGGGTGTTCTCCGCGCCATGGTCATTAATCTACGGAACAAGGGATTGGGCAGTGACCGCCGCCCGGTCGGCGCCTCCACCATTACCCAGCAGGTCGCCAAGAACTTCCTTCTGACAAACGAAGTATCTCTAGAGCGGAAAATCAAGGAAGCCATCCTGGCTTTCCGCATCGAGCGCGCTTTCACGAAAGACCATATCCTTGAGCTCTATCTCAACGAGATTTATCTCGGGATGGGCAGTTACGGTGTCGCTGCCGCCGCTCTTGAGTACTTCGATAAGAGTCTGGATGACCTGACGACGGCGGAGGCCGCTTTCCTTGCGGCCCTGCCCAAAGGCCCCAACAACTACAACCCCAAGCTCCATCACCAGGCGGCCAAGGATCGCCGGGACTGGGTTATCGGCCGTCTCCTCGAAGATGGCAAGATTACCAGGGAAGAGTACGACGCGGCCATTGCCCAGCCCTTGGTGCTGCGCAAGCGCGACGAGACCCAGATGATCGTCGGCGCGGATTATTTTGCCGAGGATATCCGCCGCGAGCTTGCCGCCAAATACGGGGAGAGCGCCCTTTATGAGGGTGGCCTCGTAGTGCGCTCCACGGTGGACGCCGACTATCAGGCGTTGGCCTCGCGGGTGCTGCGCGATGGGCTGATGGCTTACGACCGCCGGCATGGTTGGCGCGGGCCCGTCACTCATATCGCCCCAGGGGTGGGCTGGCAGTCCCGCTTGGCCGCCGTACCGCTGCCGGCGGGGGCCGAGCCTTGGGAGTTGGCGATGGTCCTGTCCGAAACCGATCAGGCCGTTTCGGTGGGCTTGGCCGGCGGGCGGGTGGGAACCATTCCCTGGACCGAACTCGCCTGGGCGCGGCAATGGCTGCCCCACCAGCATTTCGGCCCGCCGCCGCGAAAGGCCGCGGACGTGGTCAGGCCGGGCGATGTGGTGCTGGTCGAACCGGTGACCGTCAACGCCGACAACAACCGTCCATATCCGGCGGGGACCTACGCCCTGCGGCAGATTCCCAAGGTGGAGGGCGCCCTGGTCGCGCTCGATCCCCACACGGGCCGCGTTTTGGCGATGGTCGGCGGCTGGTCCTACGACAAAAGCCAGTTCAATCGGGCCTCTCAGGCTATGCGGCAGCCGGGTTCCGCCTTCAAGCCGATGGTCTATCTGACCGCGCTCGAACACGGATATACGCCGTCTTCGCTGGTGCTCGACGCGCCGATCGCCCTGCCCCAGGGGCCCGGATTGCCGCTGTGGCGCCCCAAGAACTACGAGAACGATTTTCTCGGTCCGGCGACGCTGCGGGTGGGTGTGGAAAAGTCTCGCAACCTGATGACCGTGCGTCTGGCCCAGGCCATAGGCATGCCGGCGATCGCCAAGACGGCGGCGGATTTCGGGGTCTACGACAATCTGCCCAACCAGTTGGCGATGGCGTTGGGTGCGGGCGAAACCACGCTGCTCAAGCTGACCACGGCCTATGGCGAGTTGGTCAATGGCGGGAAAAAGATCACCGCGACCCTTATCGACCGCATCCAGGATCGTCAGGGACGGACCATCTACACCCACGACAAGCGCTTCTGCGACGGGTGTTGGCCGATGCAGTATACCGGCCAAGACATGCCGCGCCTGCCGGATATCCGCGAGCAATTGGCCGATCCCGTTTCGGCCTACCAGATGGTCCACATCATGGAAGGTGTGGTGCAACGGGGCACCGGGCGGGTGGTGGCGTCGGTCGGCAAGCCCCTGGCTGGCAAGACCGGTACCTCCAACGACAGCTTCGACACATGGTTCGTCGGTTTTTCGCCCGATCTGGCGGTCGGCGTGTTCGTGGGTTTCGACGAGCCGCAGACCTTGGGACACCACGAAACCGGCGGCATCGTCGCCGCGCCCATCTTCCGCGATTTCATGAAAGTCGCGCTGGCCGGCAAGCCGCCTACGCCCTTCCGCGTCCCATCGGGCGTGCGGATGGTGCGCGTCGATCTGCACTCCGGCAAGCCCACCTCCCCGAGCGATCCCAACGCGATCTGGGAGGCGTTCAAGTCCGAGGACCGTCTGCCGGCCGACGACGAGGATGTCCTGGATGGCCAAGGCGCGGATTCGGCATTCACGTTTACTCCCCTGACCGAAGGTGCGCCCGCCGACGGTCAGAGCCCGGCCGGCCCGCCGGTGCCCGAATCCCAAGGGGGGGGCGGCGTGCCCGGGGCTGCCCCGGCGACCGGTAACGCCGCCCCAATGCCCGGCGGGCTGTATTGACGGGGCTCCGGTCCCGGTGTTGATCCCGGGGCCGGCTTCGCCTAAAACAGCGCTCGCCATCGAGAACGAAAGGAGCCGCGATGCGCGCGGAAATCGGAGCGCTGGCTCAGGACATCCGCAATTCCGTGGCGCTGCTCAAGCGCCACCTCGTGTGGGACGACGCCCTGCGCCGGCTCGACGAACTGAACGCGCAGGCGGAGAACCCCGACCTGTGGAACGATGCCGGTACCGCGCAGAGGCTGATGCGCGAACGCACGCAGCTTGAGACGTCCGTTCAAGGCACCCGCGCGCTGGAGCGCGAGCTGGACGAACTCATCGAATTTATCGCGCTGGCCGAGGCGGAAGGAGATGAGTCGGTCGCCGCCGATGCCGAGGCCCAGCTTCAGGCGTTGCGGGACCATGCCGCCACGCTGGAGCTGGAGACGCTCCTCTCGGGGGAAGCCGACGGCAACGACTGCTTCCTCGAAGTCCATGCCGGTGCCGGCGGCACCGAATCCCAGGATTGGGCGGAAATGCTGCTGCGCATGTATACCCGCTGGGCCGAAAAGCATGGACACAAGGTGGAATGGCTCGAAGAAAGCGCCGGTGAGGAGGCGGGCATCAAGTCGGCGACCGTCCGCATCCTGGGGCGGAACGCTTACGGCTGGCTCAAAACCGAGAGCGGGGTCCACCGCCTGGTCCGCATTTCGCCGTTCGACAGCCAGGCGCGCCGCCACACCAGCTTTTCATCGGTGTGGGTGTACCCGGTGATCGACGAATCCATCGATATCCAGATCAACGAAGGCGATTGCCGGGTCGATACCTACCGCGCATCGGGCGCCGGTGGGCAGCACATCAATAAGACGGATTCGGCGGTCCGCATCACCCATGCGCCGTCGGGGATCGTGGTGCAGTGCCAGAGCGAGCGCAGCCAGCACCAGAACCGGGCGCGCGCATGGGAAATGCTTCGCGCCCGCCTTTACGAAGCGGAATTGCAGAAGCGCGAGGCGGCGGCCCAGGCTGTTGAGGCGTTGAAGAGCGACATCGGATGGGGGCACCAGATCCGCTCCTACGTTCTTCAGCCCTACCAGATGGTCAAAGATTTGCGGACCAATGTCGAAACGTCGGACACCCAAGGGGTTCTCGACGGCGATCTCGACCGGTTCATGGCGGCGGCCCTGGCCGCTCGCATCAAGGGGCAGGACGGTTCGGACGCGCAATAATGTGTGGTTTCAGAACAATGAGCCCCCGCCGTACCCGCAGCGGAATCCGGCGACGGTGGGGGTGAGAAGACCGCAGCGCAACGGCGTGAACTCCTGCCCGATCAGCCCGACCACCGCCAACCCGCTGAAGCCGCATTGGCGGTCGGCAAGCGACCGGACCTCTTGCGGCGTGGATGTGAACGGCGAATAGCAGATGTAGGAGGCGGGCCGTCCGCCCATGTCCGGAACCAGCGGATGGGCCGCCGTCGAACATCCCGATAAGGCCGCCGCCGCGGCCAACCTCAGGACGCGCAAGGGCTTGGGCCGCCGCCGAGTTTCGGCGGGACTGCCGTTTTTGGGAAAGGAAGGCAGGACAAGTGAACGGTTCGGCACTGGCTCTCCTGATCGCCCTCGTGCTCGTCTGGGGCGCCAACTGGCCCATCATGAAGCTCGGCATCGAGCACATTCAGCCGTTGTGGTTCGCGTGTCTGCGGCTGGCCCTGGGCGCGGCCTCCCTGTTCTTGCTTCTGGTTCCCTTGGGTCGAATCCGTTTGCCATCCCGGGCGGATTTGCCGGTGGTCGCCAGCGTGGGGCTCTTGCAGATGGCTCTGTTCATGGCCCTCGTCAATCTGGCGCTTCAGTGGGTGCCGCCTGGGCGATCCGCCATACTGGCCTATACCACGCCCCTGTGGGTGGCTCCCGGTGCCGCGCTCGTGCTCGGCGAGAGGTTGAGCCGTGGCCGCTTGGCAGGGATGGCTCTGGGGCTTGGCGGCGTCGCCGTGTTATTCGGGCCGCAGGACTTCGACTGGAGCAAGCCACAGGCGTTGGCCGGCAACGGCATGCTGTTGCTGGCTGCGCTGGTATGGGCGGTGACCATCGTGCATATCCGGGGGCACCGTTGGCGGGCGGCGCCGCTGGACCTTGCGCCGTGGCAAATGATTCTGGGGCTGGCGCCTCTGGCTGCGGTGGCCTGGGTGGTTGAAGGGCCTCCGCGCGCAGACACCTCCACCGAATTCCTGGCGGTAGCCGCTTACAACGGCCCGTTTGCCACGGCCTTCGCCTTTTGGGCCGTGGTGACTGTGAACCGTCGTCTCCCGGCGTTGAGCGTGTCGCTGGCATTGCTGTGTGTGCCTGCCGCGGGCCTGCTGTTCTCGGCCGCGATCACCGGCGAAGCCGTCAGCATGGGAGAGCTTCTCGGCTTGGGCTTGATCGCCGCGGGCGTGGGGGTGGTGGCGGTCGATAGTCTGCGCTGTCCCCGATCGGGGGAAGTCCCGTAAACAGGTCCGGTATCCTTCGTCCAGATTGGTTGGACGGGCGAACCGAACCCATCTCACCCCTCGGGTATAGAGGGCAACCGGGTCCTGCCCATGGCATTTCGATTCGCTGAACCGTCAGATATAAGAATCGCGACATTTGCGGTTATGTGTGAAGGTAAGCTGTTGCTTTTGTGGTGTAATGTAAAGATATGATCGCGACACTATGCTTTAATGTCATAACATAAGGTGGATTTTATCGGGAGGGATGTGTTGCGATATATTTGATGAACGCTCTTATTAATCATGACAATCATGGCGAAATTCGTTAATCGTATTCATGATCGTCTTCGGGAAGAGTGGCCATGAGCACGGTGCCTCTCGTCGCGGTGACCGGTGGTGCGGGCTTGCTGGGCCGCGCGGTAATCAGCCGCCTGCTGGCCGATGGATGGCGGGTCCGCCAATTGGTGCGCAAACCGTCTTCGGGGCGGTCGCCCAAAGTGGAAGCGGTGATCGGCGGACTGGAGGACGGGGGGGCGCTCCGTCGGCTGGTGGCCGGGGCCGATGCGGTGGTTCATGCCGCGTGCCTGACTCGCGCCTGGAGGGCATCCGACTATTACGAGGCCAACGTCGAAGGCAATCATCGCCTGGGGAAGGCCATACGCGCCGCCGCGTCCGAGGCCAGGTTGGTGGTCGCGTCGTCGCTGGCGGCGCGTTTTCCGTGGCTGTCGGCCTACGCCGCCAGCCGGGCCGACGGCGAGGACGCGGTTGTCGAGGCGGCTGGCGTCCCGTCGTGGGCGGTACTGCGCTTGGGGCCGCTGTACGGTCCCGGCGACCGCAAGACGCTGGCCCTGATGGAGGCGGCGACCTGGCCGCTGATGCCGATTCCCGACCGGCCGGATGCGCGCATTTCCCTTCTCCACGTCGACGATGCCGCTGCGGCTGTCGCCGGAGCCTGCGGTACGTCCTTGCGGGGCGCGATCTGGGAAGTGGGGGACACGGCGCGGCCATGGTCGGACATCGCCCGCGCGGTGATGCGCGCGGTCGCGGGCACGCCGAGGCTGGTCCGGGTTTCGCCCCGTCTTTTGGCGATCGGCGTGACCTTGACCCACCCGCTGGGCAGCCGGACGTCACCGTTGCTGAGCCCGATCCGCCTCGCCGAACTTCTTCACGACGACTGGGTGGCGCGGCCGATATGCCAGCCTCCCGCGACCGTGTGGCGCGTGCGCACCGCCTTGGACGACGGATTGTCCCAGTCCGTCGGCTGGTTCCGTTCCAACGGCTGGCTAGCCCCACCCGTCACGCTCACCGCCACCCAGCTCCGGGGATAGAGGCCTGGGCATCACGGGTTGCAGGGGTTGGGGCCTTGGGGGACCGGTCCCCCGGTTCCCGTGGGCGGCGACAAGGGGAGACGGCGCCAATCCACCGGCGGGGGCGCTTGCTGTTGCTGAGCCGCGGGTCCCGCAGCGGCGCATTTCTGCAACGCCCGTACCTGGGCGCGGCGCAACGCCAAATCGAGCACCACCCGCTGGGAGAAGGTGTTGACCCCGAGGCTGGCGGCGTCCACCGGCGTCAGGGGGGCCATGGCGATCGCTGCGGCGGTAATCGCCAATGCCAAAGTCGGACCGTCGAGCCGTCTGGCCATCGCTGATCCTCCTTTCGTTCCTGAAAGAGAGGACACGGTCAAGGCCTGGAAGGTTCCGCATTGCGGCCGATGCGTGCGGCACCTCTCCGGCTGCGTGCTTCCAGCCGTGGCTTCAGCGTATTTCCGTTCGGTGTCTTCCGTCCTGGCGTTCGCTCGATTAAGGTCGCGGCAAGGGAAACGGAGCGAGGGCGCATGGCACGGATTGCGATCGTCGGCAGCGTCGCCTCGGACGAGGTTGTGCGGCTGGAAGAACGCATGCGCGAAGGCGCGCACCTCAACGGACGCCTTGAGGGCGTGCGTCTGGGCGGCGGCGGCGCCAATACCGCCGTGGCGCTGGCGTCGGCGGGGCATTCCGTTCACCTCGTCAGCGCGGTAGGCGATGACGAGGCCGGCGCCTGGCAGTTGGCGCGGCTGGTGGCCGCGGGGGTGGATGCCGGGCCGGTCGTGCGTGTGCCGGGTCCCAGTACCCGCTCCATCCTCCACATCGATCCGGCCGGCGAGCGCACCATCGTCAACCTGGGGCGGGCCAAGGAAACGGCCCCGCCCGCGCGTCTGCTGGGGCTGAATGCGGACATCGTTTACGTGCGCACCCGCGCCGTCGGCTTGGCCCCGCTGCTGACGGAAAAAGCGCGCGAGGCGACCGTGATCGCCCATGTGCCGCCCGTCGTCGCCGGTGCCTTTCCCGCCCATGTCGTCCTGGGCTCGGCATCGGATTTGGACGGGGGATTTCTTGCGGACCCGGTCGCCGCCGCGCGCGCCGTTGCCGGCGACCTGCTGCGTTGGGTGGTCATCACCCGCGGCGCCGACGGCGTGGAAGCGTGGACGGTCACGGGTGAGCGGCTGTTCGTTCCGGCGCCCAAGGTTCGTGCCACCGACAGCACCGGCGCGGGTGACGCCTTCGCCGCCGGCCTGTGCCACGCTCTGGCGGCCGGTGCTCCGATGGCACGGGCATTGCCCGTGGCCGTCCTGTGGGGCGCCGAAAAGGTCCGCAATGAAGGGTCGGCTCTGGCGCCGGACGTCGTCGCCCGATTGCTCGGGGCCGAACGCTAGGCTCAAAAACCAATCGGATTGGGTCTTGCGCCTAGTCGGCCACGCGCTTGAGGACTTCGGAGACGGTCACAGCCAAGTGGTCTTCGACGACCACGACGTCGGCCTTGGCGATGCGCCTTTGGTTGACGAACAGATCGACAGGGTCATTGACCTTGCGGTCCAATTCGACGACGGCGCCGCGGCCCAGCTTCAGCAGCTGGGCAATCGGCAGGGTCGCGGTGCCAAGCACGGCGTAGACTTCGACGGAGACGTCGTAAACCGCGTCATGTGGCTTGTCGCCGATCTGGGTTTCATCCTCGTTCATCTCGGGCCCGCCTCGATAATCGAGCCGCCATTATCCTTGGCGAAAGGTTAACACCCCCTTTCAGGCAAGGATTCCACTTTGTCGTAAGAGGCGCGCGGGAGTACTATTCCCATGAATAGTGTAGGTTGCCCGTATCATGGCTCTGAGCGCGAATAAAGTGTCCGCCGTCGCGGCGCCAGGGATGGCGGCTGCCGCGACGGCGCGACCGCTCTCGGGCGGAAGGGGCGTGGCGGCCGAGAACCAGTCTCCGGTGGAAGCTCCGGGGTTCGCGCAGCAAATCAGCGCCAACGACAACGCCATCCTCCGCTACGACGACCAGAACGGCACCGGGTCAGGGGGCGGCCAGTACCGAAACCCCAATCCCGATCCATTCCTTAACCGTGCCGGCGTCGGATTCACCATCGAAGATACGAATTCGTCGGCGGCTGTCGGTAATTTTTCCCTGAGCGATCTGAGGCGGGTTGTCGGCATTTACGAATACAACGTGCGGATCACTTCGCCGGATACCGTCCGACCCGGCAGCGTACTCAATCGTCTGTACTGAGCGAAAGCGAAGGATCTTTCAGGCTCTTCGCGTGAAAGATGGCCTCCGCCCGCTTGCACGTGATCGGGATGGCGTCACGCGTGGGCCGGGCTCATGGTGGGAACCTGGCCCGCGTGGCATTACCGGACCAAGTCCTCCGTGGGGTATCCCGGAGGCAAACCCGGGATGCGTCCCGTCCGGCTGACCGTGACTTTCTGTGGCACCCCCAGGATTTCCACCTCGTTCGGCTGGTCCTGGATTTGCGGCGAACTGCTGGTGCGCCCTTCATTCAAGAGCGGAAAATTGTAGGCGGGGGCATTCTTGAAGTGCGCCTCGGCCTGTTGCTCATAGGAGTCGGGCAGCATGGCGCTCTGCTCGCCGGGGGCCGGGTAGAGCATCGCCGCCTGAGTGCCGGTGGTGACCGGCACGCCTAGGGCCGCAAGGGTCGACAGATCGATCTGCCCGGTCGGACGCAGACCGTGTTCGGACTGGAACAGTTCGGCCGCGTTGCGGGTCGACGCATCGAACCGGCCGGTGGGTGTCGTCTGGTATCCCAATTGTTGGAGCCGCTGCTGCGCCGCGGCAAGGACCTCGTGGGACGGCGCGGCCGGGATCGGTGCCTGGGCTGTATTGGCTTGCTGGGCCAGGGTTGGGCCGGCGGCAAGAAAGCACATCGCGGCGAGGGATATAGCCGAACGCCTCATCCGTCACCTCCTCTTGGCAGGCTGGCAGGCCGGCGGGAGTGCCGTCTGCACGAACGTCAACCCATGAGGAGCACGCTTGTTCCTGACCCCCTGTCATTTGGAACCCAGGATGGTCCTGACCGCTCGAAAGGCGTTGGCCGAAAAGATGGCGGGCGGCCCTTCGAATCGCCCGCCACGGGAGGGGCTTCAGCGGTAACCCCTTTATTGGGGAGGCTGGCCTTGAGGTCCCTGGGGAGGCTGCTGTTTCTGCATCCCGCCCTTTTCGGGCGTTTCCGCCTGCTGGGCGCTCGGTTCCACGCCGAGCGCCGCCATCGTCTTCCGATCCAGGCGGCCGTTCGCGTGCAAGCCCTGATCGCGCTGGAACCGTTCCAGGGCATGACGGGTCTCCGGCCCCATCCGGCCGTCGATCTTGCCGACCTTGTACCCCTTCTGGTGGAGAGCCTCCTGGGCGCTGCGCACGGTCTCCCTGTGCGTGGCCTGGCGTTGGCTCAGGGTTTCGGGGTGCTGGATTGCGCCTTGCTTTTCCGCCGAAGTGCCCGGCTGCTCGGAGGATGGTCCGGCTTGCGGGCCCGCCATGCCGCCCTGTTCGCCCTGTTGCATTTCCTGCGCAAGAGCCGGAGTGGATGCCAAGGCGCCGAGCACGGCAAGGGTGAAAGCCGTCTTCATCTGTGACCTCCTGTAGGGATATGACTGGGAAGGGGCCGGCGCCGCCGGCCGCGATCGGTCCCACGCTGTCAATGCGTGCGCCCCATCGCCGGTTCCCCGCCGTCACGGAAGTGCCGCCACACTCACCGGGCGGTGGAAGCCGTCCCCCGGTGTCATCCGGTCGTAGGGGGCTGGGCGGGACGGCGTTCAGAGACCGTCGAGGACGTCGACGATCACATCCCAGGCGCGGTGAAGCTCGGCGTCTTCCACGCAATAGGGCGGCAACAGGTAAAGGGCGTTGCTCAGCGGCCGAAGCAAGAGGCCGCGATCCAGAAAGGTTCGTTTCAGGCGGGCGGATGCCGAAGCGCCGTATCCTTCGTCGCCTTCGGCGAAGTCAATGGCGGCGATCGTGCCGCATAGCCGCGGGCGCGCAATGTCGGCGCGTCCCGAAAACTGGGCGAGACGGCTGCGATGGACCGCTTCGATGGCGGCAATCCGGCTTTGGCATTCGGGGGCGAGCAGGAGATCGAGGGAGGCCAGGCCGGCCGCGCAGCCCAGCGGGTTGGCGGTGTAGGAGTGTCCGTGCAGAAAAGCCCGCCCGATGTCGTGGCCAAGGAAGGCCTGCCAGATCGGCTCGCGCGCGACGGTGATGGACATCGGCAGGAACCCGCCGGTAAGTCCCTTGGACAAACACACCAGGTCCGGTTGGATGCCCGCCTTGAGACAGGCGAACAAGGCTCCGGTCCGTCCGAATCCGGTCATCACCTCGTCGAGGATGAGGAGAGTGCCGGCCGCGCGCACCCGCGTTTCCAGGGCGCGCAGGAATTCGGGGCGGCACATGCGCATGCCGGATGCCCCCTGGACCAGGGGTTCGATCAGCACCGCCGCAACTTGGCCCCGGCGTTCGGCGAGAAGGGCGTCGAAGGCGGCCAGGGCTCGGGCCTCCTTGGCCTCGACCTCCTCGTCCCCGTCCCAGGTGGCCGGAAAGGGGGCGATCTCGACCGGGAACAGCAGGTCGTGCCAGGCGCGGAAGAACCCCGATGACCGTCCGGCCGACATGGCGCCCACCGTGTCGCCGTGATAGCCACCCTCGAAGGCGACGTAGACCGTCCGCTCCTCGCCCAGATTGCGCCAGTACTGGTGGGCCATCTTCAGCGCCACCTCCACGGCCGTCGAGCCGTTGTCCGAATAGAACACGCGGCCGAGGTCCCCCGGCAACAGGTCCGCGATTCGCTTGGCTAGGCGGATGGCCGGCTCGTGGGTGAAGTCGGCGAAGATCACCTGTTCCAGTTCGCCGGCCTGTTCGGCGACCGCGCGGGCGATGGCCGGATGGGCGTGGCCGTGCAGATTGACCCACCAGGACGAAACCAGATCGAGATAATCCTTGCCGTCGGCATCCCAAATCGTCGCGCCGCGCGCGGCGACCGCCACGATGGGCGGCGGGGCGGTCGCCGCTTGCGTGAACGGGTGCCAGACATGGCGCAAATCGTCGGCGCGCAAATCGTCGAAAGCGGTCATCGGAACGTCTCCGAGCTGGCGTCCAAGGCAAGGGCGGGCGCCGGCCACCCGGCCAAGGCCGAAGCGGTGACGGTGGCCAACCTCGGCAATTCGGCGAGGATTGCGACCGCGCCGTATCGCTCGATGGCCCGGCGGTTGGCCGGATTGGGATCGCCGTTGAGCACCACGCCCAGAACGGGGATATGGCGCCGCCGCAGGGCTTCCAGCGTCAGAAGGGTATGGTTGATGGTCCCCAGCCCGCTGCGGGCGACGACGATTGCGGGCAGGCCCAGGCGCACCATGAGATCAACCATCAGGGCGGCATCGTTGAGCGGCACCATCACACCTCCCGCGCCCTCGACCACCAGCGGCCGAGCCGTCGCCGGCAGGGTGAAGTCGGTCAAATCCATCCGGACGCCGTCGCGAGCCGCAGCCTCGTGCGGAGACAAGGGCTGCATCAGGACGTGGCGGGACGGATGGATGACGCAAGCGGGGACCAAGGCGGAGACGGTTTCGGCGTCGGTGCCCTCGATCGCCCCGCTTTGCACCGGCTTCCAGTAATCGGCGCCCCAGCGCGCGGCCAGCCACGCCGAGACCAGCGTCTTGCCCACACCCGTGTCGGTGCCGGTAACGAACATCCCTGTCATCGCCTGTGCTCCACGGTCAAGACCTCGTAGGTGACGGCGCACGGCCGTCCTAGGGCCGCGACCACGCGCCGCAGCGCCCCCGCCGACAGCGGAGTATAGCCTTCGGCCGGCGTGTCGGCGCCGATGGCGCGAAGGGCGCGCAGGAAGGCGAAGCCGTCGGCGTAAGGGATGCGAAGTTTTCGGGAATTCACCCGCGTGCCGCCGGGGAGCATGGCGGCCAGCGCGGCGGCAGTGGGATAGGGCGGGATGCCGCAGGGTAAGCTCAAGTGGTCGTGCGCCTGCCGCCATTCCGCGAAGCTGCCCGCGCCCAGGGTCGTCAATATCAGCGCGCCGCCCGGCGCCAGGCAACGGATCAGCGCGGCGAGCGCGGCCGGCAGGTCCGAAAACCACTGGGCGGCGAGGTTGGAGACGATCAGATCGACGCCGCCCGGGACAATATCGGGGTTTTCGCCGTCCATGACCCGAAAGTCCGCTTCGGCTTCGGGGATCGCGCGGCGGGCGGCGGCGACCATCGCCGGCGCGAGATCGGTGACCGTCCACCGCCCACCAACGGCCGGCAACAGCCGGCGCGTCAGCAGGCCGGTTCCGCAGCCCACTTCCAGCACGCACGGCGATGGCGGCAACGGCAGTTCCAGAATCCGTCCGGCCAGGATTTCAGCGGAGTGGGCTTGCGCCTGGGCGGCGCCGTCGTAGGTGGGAGCGGCCGCCGAAAAGGCGGAGGAGATTCTGTGCGTGCGGTTCATGGCAGGGTGGCGGCCAGGGCCGCGATGGAACGGGCGACCCATTCCGGATGGGAAAGAGGAAGCAGATGGCCGCCGTCGGGATGGATCTCAAGGGGCCGGCCGGCGAACCCGGTGCGGCTCATGGCGTCGGGGACGATGGCATCGCGGCCGCCCGCCAGGGCCAGCAGCGGGCAGTCCAGCGAGGCCAGCGCCGTCCGTTCGTCGCAGGCCCCCAGCCACGCCAGGGCCTGTCCCAGCCGTTCGCGGTCGAGGCCGGCGAGGTCCGGCTCCCCGATTCCGCAGCGGCTCAGGAAATCGGCGATGACGGTTTCCGGTTCGGTCGCGAATTTGGCGACCATCCGCTCCACCATCCGGGACGGCACGCCCGCCGGGAAATCGTCGCTCCGGGTGAAACGCGGAAACCCGTTGACGGCCACCGCTCCGGCCCAAGGGCGCGGCACACGGGCCAGCGCCCAGGCGAACCCCAGGGAATGGCCGATCACCAGGGGGCGTTCCACGTGTGGCAAGGCCGGCCTTCCGCGGAAACCAAGATCGGCCGCGAGGTACCGCGCGGGGTTTAACCTGCTCAGCACCCCGTCCCAGATGTCGGGTCCGAATCCCCACCCATGAAGGAACAGCAAGGTGGTCATCGGGTCACCGCGATCGCCTCCGCCACCAGACGTTCGATGTCGGCATCGGTGTGGATGGCGGAAAGCGCGAACCGGATGCGGCTGGTGCCGGGCGGCACGGTCGGCGGGCGGATGGCGATGCCAAGGATGCCGCGCTCCTCCAGCGCACGCTGGACCCGCAGGGTTCGTTGTTCGTCCCCAAGGATGACGGGGACGATCTGGGTGGCCGACGCTCCGGTATCGAGGCCCGCGTCGCGGAGCGCCGTCCGCACGAACGCCGCCATTTCGGCAAGCCGGCGGCGTTCCCGGTCCAGGCCGGGCACCAGTTCGACCGCGGCGTCTATGGCCCCCAACACGGCGGGTGGCAGGGCGGTGGCGTAAATCAGGCCCGAGGCGCGGTTGACGAGATAGTCGCGGACCGCCCGGCTGCACGCCACATAGGCACCGAAGCTGCCCATGGCTTTCGAGAAGGTGCCCATGGTGACGTCGATGTCGCGACCGGCCGACAATCCGAACCCGTTGTCGCCCAGCACGCCGGTGGCATGCGCCTCGTCCAGATAGAGAAGAGCGTCGTGATCGGCCGCCAATTGCACCAGCCGGTCGATATCGGGCAGGTCGCCGTCCATGCTGAAGACCGACTCGGTGACGACGACCGCCGGCCCGCCCCCACGCTTCTCCAGCATCTCGGCGAGGTGGTCGAGGTCGTTGTGGCGGAACCGGCGCTGGCGGGCCGATGCGGCTCGGCACCCCGCATGCAGGCTGGCATGGTTGAGGCGGTCGGCCAGCACGATGGGCTCGGCGCCCCATAAGTCACGGTCCAGAAGCGCCGGAAGCACTGAGGCGTTGCACTGCCAGCCGCTGGCGAAGACCAGCGCCGCGTCGCTGCCCTTGGCGGCGGCGATGCGCGCTTCGAGCGTCTCCAGGGCCGCGAGATGGCCGGTGACCAGACGCGAGGCGCCGCTGCCGGCGCCGTATCGGGCCGCCCATTCGCGCGCGCGCTCGATCAGCAAGGGGTGGCGGGACAGGCCGAGATAGTCGTTGGCGGAAAAGTTGATCAGTTCGCGCCCGTCCACGCGGACCCGGCCGCTTGGCAAGGGCTCGACGGCACGCAAGGAGCGCCGCCGGCCGCCGGCCGCCAGCTCGTCGAGGAAACCCAGGATCCTGCCGTCGAGGTCGCGCATGAAGGTGGTGTTCTAGTGCTTTTCGCATCTGTTGCAAAGCTGACATGCACGGGCCTAATCTCCGCCCCCGCGTGGGTGCGATGCTCGACGAGGAGGCAAAGGGTGACGGCAGCGGACGGGACGGCGAGGGACGGCGGTGTGCGGCACGACTGGGCGGCCGAAGAGGTGGAGGAGTTGTTCGCTCTGCCCTTCATGGACTTGCTGTTCCAGGCCCATACGGTCCACCGCGCCCATTTCGATCCCAGCCGCATTCAGATCAGCCGGCTGCTGTCGATCAAGACCGGCGCGTGCCCCGAGGACTGCAAATACTGTCCGCAATCGGCCCATTACGCGACCGGGCTGGAGAAGGAAAAGCTCCTCCAGGTCGAACAGGTCGTCCAGGCCGCCGCGCAGGCCAAGGCCGACGGCGCCAGCCGGTTCTGCATGGGCGCCGCCTGGCGTGGGCCCAAGGGTGAGGATTTCGATGTCGCCCTGGCCATGGTCGAGGGCGTGAAGGCCCTGGGGCTGGAGACCTGCGCCAGTTTCGGCCTGCTGTCGAAGGAACAGGCCCATCGGCTCAAGGATGCCGGCCTCGACTACTACAACCACAATCTCGACACCGGCGCCGGCCATTACGGCGAGATCATTTCCACCCGCACCTACCAGGACCGCCTGGACACGCTGGAGAACGTCCGCGACGCCGGCCTGCATGTGTGTTCGGGGGGTATCGTCGGCCTCGGCGAGGACACGGGCGACCGTGCCGAGATGCTGACGACGCTGGCCAACATGCCCAAGCATCCCGACAGCGTGCCGATCAATCTTCTCATCCCCACTCCCGGCACGCCGCTGGCGGACAGCGAGGCTCCCGATCCGTTCGATTTCGTCCGCACCATCGCGGTGGCGCGCATCATGATGCCCAGGTCCTTCGTCCGCCTGTCGGCGGGGCGCGAGGGCATGAGCGAGGAGATGCAGGCGCTGTGCTTCTTCGCCGGCGCCAATTCGGTGTTCTGCGGCGAAAGGCTGCTCACGGCGCGCAACGCCTCGCCGACGAGTGACCGCTCCCTGTTCGAGAAACTGGGGTTGGCGCCGCTTTAGGCCATCGGCCTGCCCATAAGTGGCGGGAGGGGTTGAAGAGGGGGATGGCCAAGGACCAGATGGACTCCTCCATTGGCATCCATCCCGGCCTTCCGCTAGTGGGCCGATTCGTCAGACGAAAGACTCAGGGTCTTAATCTCCCGTCTGGCGAATCGGCCCACAAGATCAATGGATTGCATGGCGGTTTCGAAATTCACCCAACTTGGCGAATTTCGAAACCGCCATGCTCGGGAACGCCGGGGCCTTGACGACGAGGTCCCATGCCGCCGCAGGACGCCGTCCACCTCGAACGACGGATCGGAGAGGACATCGCACCGCTGGTGCCCGAGATCGCCGCCTTGCGCGCCGCGATCCTTCGGGAATGGCCCTATCTGTATGCGGAGGACCGCGCGTTCCAGCGCGATGCGATGAGCGCCAGCATCGGCAGCCCGCGGGCTCTGGCGCTGCTGGCCCTGTTCGGCTCGCGCCTGGTGGGGGTGTCCACCGGGGTGCCGATGGCCGACGAGGTCGAGGAACTGCGCCTCCCCCTGGCCGAAGCCGGCATGGACCCACGGGAAGCCTTCTATTTCGGCGAGTCTGCCCTGCTGCCCGAGTTCCGCAATCGGGGCATAGGCGCCGCCTTCTTTCGTGAACGCGAAGAGCACGCGGCATCGCTGGGGTACCGCTGGGCGGTCTTCTGTGCCGTGGAGCGTTCTCCCGCCGACCCGCGCTGTCCCGGGGGCTGGATACCGCTCGACGGCTTCTGGCGCCGGATGGGTTTCGCGCCGTCGGACATCACGACCTCCCTGTCGTGGAAGGAGGTTGGCGAGGGCGTGGAAACCCCCAAGCCTGTGCGTTTCTGGCTGAAGACGATGGGGGTGCGGCCATGACCGTAGTTATCGCCTGCGTCCAGTATCAGCCGGAGGTCCTCCCGGACTGGGCCGCCTATGGGGCCAAGCTGGAGCGGCTGGTCCGCCATGCCGCAAGCGCCGGCGCCCGCCTGGTGGTCTTTCCCGAATACGCCGGCATGGAGATCGCCAACTTGCTGTCGGCGGCCGATCGCCAGGATGTCGCGCGGTCGGTCGAAGCGGCGCAAGGCATGCTGCGGGACGTTTTGGCCCTCCACGCCGATATGGCCCGGCGTCATGGGGTCACCATCGTCGCCGGGTCGCTTCCGGTAAGAGTGGATGGGGATTTGCGCAACCGTGCCCACGTGTTCTCGCCCTCGGGGACGGTGATGAGTCAGGACAAACTGACGATCACCCGCGGCGAACGGGAGCGCTTGGGCCTGTCCGGGGGGGACGCGGTGACCGTCTTTCGCGCTGCCTGGGGCACCTTCGCCGTGGCCCTGGGCTACGACATCGAGTTCCCGCCCGTCGCGCGGGTCATGGTCGAGGCCGGCGCGGAAATTATCCTGGTGCCCTCGTACTCGACGACCGTCGCCGATTTCCAGCGCGTTCGCGCCTGCGCCCGTGCCCGTGCCGTGGAAAACCAATCCTACGTCGCTCACGCCCCCCTGGTCGGCGCGCTCCCGTGGTCTTCGCTGCCCGGAACCGGCACGGCTGCCGTGTTCTCGCCCTGCGACACCGGCTTCCCGTCCGATGGCATCCTGGCCCGCGCCACATCCGAGCAACTACAGCTAGTAGTGGCGCGGCTGGATTTCGCGCTGATCGAGCGGGTCCGCGCCGAGGGCGAGGTGCGCAATCTCTTGCGCCAGCGCGAAATCGAGGCCAAGCCGGCGCCCCGGGTGGAGACCGTCGGCCTGGGATGATACCCTGGCGCCCATGCTCGATTACGATTTTCCATTGTGGCGTCCGCCCTCGGAAGGGGAGAACCTGATCATCCAGGCCAGCCTGGGCTGCGGGTTCAACCAGTGCAGCTTCTGCTCCATGTACAAGATGAAGACGTACCGGGAGCGGTCCCTGGAGGAGGTCTTCGCCGACATCGACCGGGCGGCCCGCCAGTGGCCGGATGCTCGCCGCGTGTTCCTGGCGGACGGCGACGCCTATGGCTTGCCCACGGACCGTCTGGCGGTCCTCTGCGACCGCCTGCGCCAGGCGTTTCCCGACCTCCAGCGGGTATCGGCCTATGCCACCCCCTTCAACCTGCTGCGCAAGCCGGCGCGGGACATCCGGCTGCTGAAAGACAAGAAGCTGTCCCTGGTCTATGTGGGTATCGAGACCGGGTGGGACTGGCTGCTGAAGCGCATCGCCAAGGGCTCGGCCCGGCAGATGGAGGCGGGATTGGCGCGGGCGGCGGATGCCGGGCTCAAGGTGTCCGCCACGATCATCACCGGCCTGGGCGGCAGCGCCCATTGGCGGGAGCACATCGACGCCACCGCCGATCTGGTCAACCGGGTGCCGCCGGCCTACCTGTCCACCCTGCAATTGGGCCTTGAGGGCGAGGTCGCTCCCCGGTTCTTCGAGCGCTTCGGCGAGCCCTTCGTGTGGCAGGACGACCGGGGCGTGCTGATGGAATTGCGGCGGCTGATCGAGCGGCTGCACCCCCCGAGCCCGGTGATCTTCCGCACCAACCATTCCAGCAATGCCCTGCCCCTGGCCGGCACGCTGCCCAAGGACAAGGACAAGCTCCTGGCCCAGATCGACGCCGCGCTGGCCGGCGCGGCCAGCCTCCGGTCCGCGTGGCAGCGGGGGTTGTGACGGAGCGCCCTCTCCCGTGCTAAGGTCATACGCCGAACGAGGGAGGCGCGCATGTTCTCGGTGCTGGTGGGCAATATCAAGGGCGGATGCGGCAAGACCACGATCGCCACCCATCTCGCGGCGGGTTTCGCCCGAGCCGGTCTCAAAACCGTCATCGGCGATTGCGACCGGCAGCGGTCCAGCCTCAACTGGCTGCGGCGCCGCGATCCCCAGGCCGCGCCCATCGCGGGGCTCGACTGGGTCAAGACCATCGACGAATTGCCCAAGGACACCGAGCGTCTGGTCATCGACGCGCCGGCCGCCATGAGCCACAAGGCCGTCAAGGAATTGATCGACATCGCCGACGTGGTGGTGGTGCCGGTCCTGCCGTCGGCCTTCGACGAGGACGCCACCGCCCACTTCCTGGGCAAGCTGTCCGAGGTCAAGGTCGTGCGCCGCAACAAGCGGGTTGTGGCGGTGGTGGGAAACCGGCTGCGGCCGGGCACCAAGGCGTCCGCCCATCTCGATTCCGTTTTCGGCGATCTGGGTTTCCCGGTGGTGGCGCGACTGCGGGACAGCCAGATCTATCCGGCCCTGGCGGCCGAGGGCGCCACGATCCTGGATTCCCGCTCCCGCCGCGCCCGCGGTTACGCCGGGGAATGGGGGCCGCTGTTGCGGCTGGTGGGGCTTTAGTTCCCGGAAAGCGGATGGCACCCCCCCCTTGAACCGTGGGGTGCGGGGCCAATGTGCCAGAGGTGGCGGGCTTTGCGCGGGGGTATCTCGATGTTCGGCAGCCGGCTCACCCTGTTCGATCTGTTCGGCTTCAAGGTGCGCATCGACGCAAGCTGGCTGCTGCTGGCCGCCCTGATCGTCTGGAGCTTGGCGGTCGGCTACTTCCCCTTCGTCGCGCCGGGTTTCGCGGAGCCCACATATTGGGCGATGGGGTTGGCCGGTCTGGGCGGCCTGGCCCTGTCCATCGTCGTCCACGAACTCGCCCATTCCCTGGTCGCGCGCCGCTTCAACCTGCCGATCACCGGCATCACCCTGTTCATTTTCGGCGGCGTGGCGGAGATGTCCCGGGAGCCCTCCTCGCCGAAGGGTGAGTTCTTCATGGCCATCGCCGGCCCGCTGACGAGCGTGGCGATCGCCGTCGGCGCTTACGGAATCGCCGAGGGGGCGGTGGCGATGGGGACCGCCGTCCACAACCCGGCAGTGATCGTCTTCCGCTACCTTGCCATGCTCAACGGCATCCTCGCCGCCTTCAACATGATCCCGGCCTTTCCCCTCGACGGCGGGCGGGTGCTGCGCTCGGTGCTCTGGGCCTGGCGCAAGGACGTGCTATGGGCGACCCGGATGGCCGCCGGGGCGGGCAGCCTGTGCGGCTTCGCCCTGATGGCGCTGGGGGTGTGGAGCGCCCTGACGGGTGCGCTGATCGCCGGGATATGGTGGTTCTTCGTCGGCCTGTTCGTGCGGACGGCGGCGGTCCAGGCGGTGCAGCAGCAGATGGCGCGGCGTCTCCTGACGGGCCGTGCGGTGTCGCGGCTGATGCGCAGCCAGCCGGTGACCGTTCCCCCCGATGCCAGCCTTTCCGAACTGGTCGAGAACTACGTCTACCGCCACACCTACAAAAGCTTTCCGGTGGTCGCCGGCGACCGTCTGGTGGGCTGCGTCACCCTCGATGGCGTGAGGGCGGTGCCGCGCGAGGAATGGCCGGTGCGCCGCGTGGCGGACGTGATGGAATCGTGCGCCGGGCGCACCATCCCGGAAACCGCCGACGCCGCCGACGCTTTGGCGCGGATGCAGGGGACGGGCCTGTCGCGCCTGATGGTGACGCGGGGAGGTGCGTTGGTGGGTGTGCTGTCCCTCAGGGACCTCATGCACTTCCTGGCCGTCAAAGGCGACCTCGAGGGGCAGGGTACGCCGCACCCCGGTCTTTAGCCTGGATTTCTAGGGCGCAATGAAAATTTCACCTAATACGGATGGGTATTTGGGGCGCTCATCGGTGGCGCCTTCTTGGCCAATATGTCTAAATGGTCTCTGCCTTGCGACTGGGAGGGAGGCGGAGCCCATGCCTGGGGTCGATGATCCCAAGACCGTCACGGCCGCGCTCGACATGGCGGGTCTTGACGCACTGATCGCGGCCCTGGCGGAGCGGGGATACCGTGTCATCGGCCCCATGGTCGCCGACGATGCCGTCGTGTACGACGAGATCGCGTCCTCGGCCGATCTTCCGGCAGGGGTGGGGGACGAGCAGGACGGTGGCCGTTACCGGCTCCGCGCCCGCGGCGACGGGGCCCTGTTCGGTTACACGGTCGCTCCCCAGGGATGGAAGAGGTTGCTCCATCCTCCGCGCCAGAAGATGTTCGCCGCCCGGCGCCAGGACGGCGGCTTCGCGATCCTGCCGCCCGAGCCCGCGGCCGCGCCCATGGCGTTCCTGGGCGTGCGCGCCTGCGAACTGGCCGCCATCGGTATCCAGTCCAGGGTGTTCGGCGACGAGGCCGCCGGCGATCCCGGCTACCGGGGCCGTCTGGCCCGCTCCTTCGTCGTCGCGGTGGAATGCGCCGAGGCCGGGGGCACCTGTTTCTGCGCCTCGATGGGAACCGGGCCGCAGGTCGAGGCGGGCTTCGACATCCGGCTGGTCGAACTGGCCGGCCATGATCGCCACGTCTTTCTTGCCGACGCGGGATCGGCCAAGGGTGCCGAGATGCTCTCCGGACTGAACGCGCCGCCGGCGCCCGAAGCCGACCGGGCCGAGGCCCGCCGGCGCGTGAGCGCCGCTGCCGGGGCTATGGGCCGGACCATGCCCGCCGCGACGGCGCGGCGGCTGGGCGAGCACGCCGAGCACCGGCGCTGGGCCGACATCGGCAAACGGTGCCTCTCGTGCGGCAATTGCACGATGGTATGTCCGACCTGCTTCTGCACCACCGTCGAGGACGTCACCGATCTGAAGGGAGAGCACGCCGAGCGCTGGCGGACGTGGGATTCCTGCTTCAGCATCGACTTCAGCTACATCCACGGCGGCGCCATCCGCAACGAGGTGCGCTCGCGCTACCGGCAGTGGATCACCCACAAGCTCTCGGCCTGGCACGAGCAGTTCGGGACGTCGGGATGCGTCGGTTGCGGCCGGTGCATCACCTGGTGCCCGGTGGGCATCGACATCACCGAGGAAGTCCAGGCCATTCACGCGGACGGGAAGGGGAGGTAGGGACATGGGCCAGCCCCACGATCTCGGGCAGATCATCGACGCGCATCCTTTCTTCAAGGGCATCGACTCGACGCTGCGTTCGCTGCTGGTCGGCTGCGCAGCCAACGAGCGGTTCGAGCCGGGCGACTTCCTGGTGCGCGAGGGACGGCCGGCGGACAAGTTCTATCTGCTCCGCGCCGGCCAGGTGGCGGTCGAGGTGGACGTGCCGGGCAAGGCGCCCATCGTCCTTGAGACCATCGGCGAGGGCGAGGTCCTGGGCTGGTCCTGGGTCATCGAGCCCTACGTTTCCACCTTCGACGCCCGCGCGATGACGCTGGTGCGCGCCGTCTCGTTCGACGGCGCCTGCCTCAGGCGGAAAATGGCCGGCGATCCGGCCCTGGGGTACGAGGTGTTGCGGCGTTTCCTTCCCGTGATCGGCCACCGGCTGGCCACGGCGCGCCTGCAACTGCTCGACCTCTACGGCCCGGGCGTGGCCAAGGCGGCCCGGGCCAAGCGGAAGAACGGCCAATGACCGCCGCGATGCGCGACCCCATGCTGCCCAGGCCCTTTCGCATCGAAAAGGTCCGGCGCGAGCTGTCCGACACCTTCACCATGGAACTCGTCCCCGCCGAAGGCGGCGGGTTCGCGTTCGCCGCCGGCCAGTTCAACATGCTTTACGTGTTCGGAATCGGCGAGGTGCCCATCTCCATTTCCGGCGATCCCGGCGACGGTGGCAAGCTGATCCACACCACCCGCGCGGTGGGCGCGGTGACCCGGGCCATGGATTCCATGCGGGCCGGCGACGTCGTCGGCGTCCGCGGTCCCTTCGGCACGCCCTGGCCGGTGGAAGAGGCGTTCGGCCACGATCTGGTGTTCGTGGCCGGCGGCGTCGGCCTCGCGCCCTTGCGTCCCGCCATCTACCAGGCCATGGCCAACCGGCAGCGTTTCGGCAAGGTGGTCGTGCTGTACGGCGCCCGCACCCCCGACGACATCCTGTTCCGGCGGGAGCTGGAACGCTGGCGCGGGCGCTTCGACATGGAGGTCCACGTCACGGTGGACCGCGGCAACCCGAAATGGTCGGGCAACGTCGGCGTGGTCCCCAACCTGATCGCCCATGCCGGCTTCGATCCCCTGTCCACCACCGCCTTCGTCTGCGGGCCGGAAGTGATGATGCGCTACACGGCTTTGGCTCTGGAAAAAAACGGTGTCGGCCGCGAGGGCATCTTCCTGTCCATGGAAAGAAACATGAAATGCGGCTGCGGCCTGTGCGGCCATTGCCAGTGGGGGCCCCATTTCGTCTGCAAGGACGGACCGGTCTACCGTTACGACCGCATCGCCGACCTGCTTGCCATCCGGGAGCTTTGAGATCATGGCCGCGCGCGCGAAACCCAAGCTGGCCGTCTGGAAGTTCTCGTCCTGCGACGGGTGCCAGCTCACGCTCCTCGATTGCGAGGACGAGCTTTTGGCGATCACCGAGGAGGTGCGGATTTCCTACTTCCTCGAAGCCACCCGCAAGGCGGAAAAAGGGCCTTACGACGTCTCGCTGGTGGAAGGGTCCATCACCACCCCCCACGACATCAAGGCCATCCGCGATGTGCGCAAGAATTCCAAGGTGCTGGTGAGCATCGGCGCCTGCTCCACCGCCGGGGGCATCCAGGCGCTCCGCAACTTCGCCAGCGTCAAGGATTACAGCCGCGCCGTCTACGCCCATCCCGAATATTTGGACACGCTGACCACCTCGACGGCCATCTCGGATCACGTGAGGGTGGATTTCGAACTGCGGGGCTGCCCCATCAACAAGCACCAACTGCTCGAGGTGCTGGGGGCCTTCCTCAACGGCCGCAAGCCCAATATCCCCCAGTATTCCGAATGCGTCGAATGCAAGCGCAACGGCATCGTCTGCCGCATGGTGGCCAAGGGCACGCCCTGCCTGGGGCCGGCGACCCAGGCCGGGTGCGGCACCCTGTGCCCGGGAACGGATCGCGGCTGCTATGGCTGCTTCGGTCCGGCGGAAGGCGCCAACACGGCGGCGCTGGCGGCCCGCCTCGCGCATCTGGGCAAGGACGACGGCGAAATCGGGCGGCTGTTCCGCACCTTCAACGCCAATGCCGAGGCGTTCCGCAAGGAGAGCCAATCCCATGGCTGAGATGCGCACCATCAAGGTCGAGGCCCTGGCCCGCGTGGAGGGCGAGGGCTCGCTGACGGTCAAGGTCCGCGACGGCGAGGTCAAGGAGCTTCACTTCGGCATCTTCGAGCCGCCCCGGTTCTTCGAGGCCTTCCTGAGGGGCCGCGACTACCGCGAGGTCCCCGACATCACCGCCCGCATCTGCGGCATCTGCCCGGTGGCCTATCTGCTGGGCGCGTCCCAGGCCATGGAGGACGCGCTGGGCATCCGGGTGGGCAAGCCCATCCGCGATCTGCGCCGCCTGCTGTATTGCGGCGAATGGATCGAGAGCCACGCGCTGCACGTCTACATGCTGCACGCGCCCGATTTCCTGGGGCTGGCCGATGCGCTCGAACTGGCGCGGCACGACCGCACGCTGGTCGAGAAGGCGCTGCGCCTCAAAAAGATCGGCAACGAAATCCTTGAGGTTATCGGCGGCCGCCCCATCCACCCGGTCAATCTCCGGGTCGGCGGCTTCTACAAGGCCCCCAGCCGGGCCAAAATCCGCGCGCTCAAGCCGGACCTGGAATGGGCGCTGGAAACGTCGCTGGCGACGGTGACGGTGGTGGGCGGATTCGACTTCCCCGCCATCGAACAGGATTACACCTTCATGGCGCTGCGCCACCCCGACGAATACGCCATCCACGAAGGCCGGCTGGTGACGTCGAAGGGGCTCGACATCCCCGTGTCCCAATTCCTGGACCATGTGGACGAGGAGCACGTCCCCTGGTCGAACGCGCTGCACGGCTTCGCCAAGGACGGCAGCCACCACCATGTCGGCCCGCTGGCGCGTTACAGCCTCAACTTCGACAGGCTGTCGCCGCTGGCCCAGCGCGCCGCCAAGGAGGCCGGGCTGGGGCCGGTGGTGCGCAACCCGTTCCAGTCCATCGTCGTGCGGGCGGTCGAACTGGTGCAGGTGTGCGCCGACGCCCTGGCGCTGATCGAGGGCTACGAGATGCCCGACCGCCCCTTCGTCGAGGCGGACATCCGCGCGGGCGAGGGCCACGGCTGCACCGAGGCGCCGCGCGGCATCTGCTATCACCGCTACCGCATCGACGAAAAGGGCATGGTCCTGGACGCCCGCATCGTCCCGCCGACGGCCCAGAACCAGAAGGTGATGGAGCTGGATCTGCACAAGGTGGTGCAGTCCAACCTGGACAGCCCCGACGAGACCATCAAATGGCGCTGCGAGCAGGCGATCCGCAATTACGATCCCTGCATCTCCTGCGCCACCCACTTCCTGAAGCTGGATTTGGATCGGGGCTGATCGATTCTGTCGTCCCGAGCGCAGCCGAGGGACTTTTCACGCACGGTGCCTGAAAGGTTCCTCCGTCGCTTGCGCTCTCTCGGAACGACAAAAAATGGATTGTCGTCCCGAGCGCAGCCGAGGGACCTTTCACGCACGGTGCCTGAAAGGTTCCTCCGTCCTTGCGCTGTCTCGGAACGACAAGATCATCCTCACCCTGCCACCACCTTGCCCCCGTGCCAGCGGCGCGTCAGCGCCCACGCCATGCCGGCCGCACCCAGGCTGGAGGCGGCCATGGCGAGGAACGCCCCGCCGGCCACATGCTGGTACAGCCAGCCGGCCAGCGGGGTGGCCAGTCCGGGCACGGCGCCCGCCGCGATGCCGGCATAAAGGCCCTGGGCGCGGACGCCGAGGCGCGCGGGCACGGCGCGCTGGATGAAATGCATGGCCCCCAGATGGGCGCAGCCGAAGGTGGCCGCGTGCAATACTTGAGCGGCGGCCAGGACCGGAACCCAGGTGGTGGCGGCCAGGATTGTCCAGCGCAGCACTCCGCCCAGGCCCGCCGCCAGCAGCAACCCGCCCGGCCCCAGCCGCCGCACCACCGGGCCGGAGATGGCGAACAGGACGATTTCCGCCAGCACGCCCTCGGACCACAACAGGCCGATGGTGTCGCCGGGAATGCCGGCGGCCCGCCAATGCAAGGTGGCGAAGGCGTAATAGACGGTGTGGGATGCCTGGTTGAGGCCGGCGAAGGCCAGGAACAGCAGGAACGGCGCACCGGAAAGCAGCGGGCGCAGGGTGGGCGCCGGGTCCGTGTCGGCGGGGGCGCGCAGATCGGGCAGGGCGAGGCAGACGAGCGCCGTTGCGCCGAGCAGCCCCGCGATCAACCACACCAGGACCGACGGCGGCGCGTGCATGAGCAGTTTTCCGCCGAACACGGCGGTGGCGATGAAGGCCGCCGAGCCCCACAGCCGCACGCGCCCGTAATCAAGGCGCCATTCCTGGGCGCTCATCATGGCGAGGCTGTCGCCCACCGGCATGATCCCGCCCCACAACCCTACCGCCAGCGCGGTGACGGCCAGGATCGCCCAGAAGCCGCCGGTGGCGGCGAACAGCGTCCATGCCGCCGCCGCGCCCGCCGCCAGCACCAGCATCGGCAGGCGGCGGTCGCCGCGCCGGTCCACGACGGCGCCGACCACCGGGTTGACCGCCAGCCGGATCAGGTAGGTGAGCGAGACGACCACGCCGATCTGGGCGGCGCCGAGACCACGGTCGGCCAGCCACACGGGCCAGAACGGCAATTGGACGCCGACGGCGGCGAACAGGGCCGCGTAATAGGCCGCCAGCCGGATGGCCGCGCCCTGGCGGCTCATGCGGACAGGCGTGCCAGCCGGATGCCCCTGTCCGCCAGGGATTTCCCGCATTCCTCCGAGGCGAGGAAGCGGAATTCCACCTCGCGCTGGCCGGTCAGACGGTCGGCGGCCTTGAGCGCATCGTCCACGAAGCCAGGATGGCACATGACCAGGGTGCGGGGCGCGGGGGAATCGGTGAAGGCGCGGAACAGATCGCCATAGGGCACCCGGTCCGACAAATCGTAGACGCCCCGGAACGAGCCGTTGTGGGGCACGCCCGCGCGCACCAGCATGCGGCGGAATCCGCGCCCCAGCTCCGAGATGATCAGCGCGCGCACGGCATCGACCCGGCGGGACAGGATGGCGAGCGGCGGCTCCCAGCAGCTGCGCACCCAGCCGCGCCCGCCCATGCGGTCGCGCCACACATCCAGAACCACGTCGCGCACTGTGGGAAGCTGGTGGACGTGATGGTGGCCGTCCAGAAAATCGGGCGCGCGGCCCATTTCCGCCTCGAACGCATCGAACTGGCGGTTCACTTCCGCCGCGATCTCGGCCCGGTCCAGCCGGCCGGTCACCGCCCGCTTGATGACGCTCTCCACCGTCGGCAGCGTCCCCCCGGGCGCCAGGGACGGCATGGGTCCCAGCGGGCGCTGCTCGGTCAGCGTGATGTGCAGCCCGATATCCGCCCGATCCGCCAGCGGGGCGATGTCCTTCGCCGCCTCGGGCCAATACGCGGAGCCTGTCATGCAGCCGGTGGCGTTGAGCCGGCCCAGGACGATCAGGTCGCGGATGGCGCGGCTCACCCCCGGCGCCAGACCGTAATCGTCGGCGCACAGGGTGACGGTGGGGGTGGGCGAAGGCTGGGTCATGGCCGGGGAACATAAAGCGGCGACCGGCGGGACGCAACGGGGTGGGGCGGTGGGGATAGGGGGTGGCGTTTGGCTCTCTATCCGTCATGCGCGGGCGTGAGCCGCGCATCTCCGTGCCGATCCCAACCGCACGGCGATGACGTCCAGACGGCCTCATTCATCGCCTGAACCCGTTTCCTTGCTGGGGGGTGGAAAAACCGCTGTCGGAGACAATGTTCTCAAGTTCTCTATCGCAGTCAGTCAAGGCTTTCCCGATTGTGTTCTTCCTGGGTTGAAAATTTCCGCCTAATGTGTGGTTTCTGAATATCGGTCATTCTGGCAAGTGTGCGATGAAGCATTCTTGGAAATTCTCTGAATAATATATGGTTTTCGACGTCTCCGCCAGTAAGCTCTTCGATGAACGGGCTGCGAAATAGAGTCTCCGAAAGTCTCTCGATACGAGATATCTCTTTCTTTATGTTTGATGGCTCGCCCGATTTAATGGCTCGGTACACTTCCATCGCGAGTTCATAAAGCCAGGGTGCATCATCCCTCACCACACTGGCAGCTAATAATATTGCAACTGGATCACCAATTTTGCTACTCATGTGGAATATTTCATCGAACATCATCGGGTGAAGCCGGCGCGCTCTCCGGCGTGATAAAATTCGTTCATCAGATTCTAGTAAACGTTCTGTCACGCGCGAAGGGAGGGCTTTCATTTCCTCGACTATTTTTGCTATTGAGTTTTCTCCTGGTATATCTAATTTTTCCTTGGCGCCTGCCGATGTGCCGATTTTTTTAAGAATTTCGGCTTCTGTATTCTTGAACATTGTGACTTGAGTCTTGACAACGTCGGCATCAAGTTCAAGTCCAGGCACGCGTTTCGACAATTGGTTTATGAGCTTTGTGAGATCTGCTTCACTGTCGTCCATGTTCTGGAACTGATAAAATGGTCCAGCACTTACTCTGTCGAGCGGAATTCCTAGAGCAACACCAATGACTGGTGTGCTAAGTTTACCTTTTGCAACCCCAGCTTCAAACAAAATCCAGGGGCGATCGACACTGCGCTCCGTGAATAAGCAAATAACATCCGAGGTGGACTGCAAAGCTGACATAATTCGCTTGTACCATTCCTCTCCGAAATCGATGCCGTCCCCTCCTTTCTTGTCGGATGATCGAAATGTTTTTATCATTCCAGCGCTAACGCTTTTCAGTAACTTGCTGAAAGCTTCCGCAAAATCTGCATCGCGAGAGTCGTGGCTAATAAATACAAGAGGTGTCGACGACAATACCTCGCTTTTTTCTTGATTTTTGGATTTGTCCGCGTCGGTCATTGAAATTCCTCAACTGAAAATCTGGCACAGGGATCAATGTCGATTGGGGGGCAGTTTCGTGACGACCACAAAGCGAGTCAATAGGATTTCAGCTACAGTTATGGTAATGCTAACAGTGCGTTGGTTACGTGATGAGGTTGGCGGCCTTTGCTCACGCGCCAAAGTGGTCGTTTGGAAACCGACCATGGAGGGGACCGTCCACTCCATCATTGTAACCTATGATGGCGAAAAGTTGTTGGGTGCGGCGTTCCAAGGCGCACGCTCAACCACTTGTTAACTCCATTACGGTGACACTCCACTCCATTACGGTGACACTTCATTACGCATTACGGTGCATTACGGTCGCATTACGGTGACACTCCACTTACATTCACTTACATTACGGTGACACTCCACTTAATTGCCCGTCCATGCCAACGTCCCCTCCCTTCGCATCGCGGACATTCGGTAAACTCGATATCTGCCGGCATTTTCAACCTGACACACGCCGTCCCCGTCGCTGGCCTTGACGTGCCCCCACCGTTCGCGGCATGCCTTGGGCCGCTTTGTCCCGGGCCGGTGCCATGACCACCCTCCACCCCATCCCCTTCGCCGATCCCGTGGCGGCCTTCGCCCGCTGGGCGGAGGCGCCGTGGGCGATGCTGTTCGACAGTGCGGGCGAGGATGCCGAGCGGGGGCGCTATGCGTTCATCGCCGTGGACCCGTACCGCACCGTGGCCTCGGTGGACGGGCGCACCGAGATCGACGGGCGGCCGGCGGATATCGATCCCTTCGACGCCCTGGCGCGGGAACTGGCCTTGGTGCCGGTGCAAGCGGCCGGTCGGCCGGTGCCGTTCGTGGGCGGCGCGGCGGGGATGCTGGGCTACGAGACGGGCCGGCATCTGGAACGCGCGCCCGCCCGGCACAGGGTTCCCTCCGGCCAGCCGGACATGGCCATGGGCTTTTACGATGCCGTCGCCGCCTTCGACCGGCGCGAACGCCGCGCCTGGGTGATCGCCGCCCGGCCGCAAGCGGGGGCCAAGGCGCGGGCGTTGGCCGCCGCCCTGGCCGACTCGCCGCCGCTGCCGCGATTGCCGCCGCCGTCCCGCGTGCGCTGGCGGGCCGAGCTTGACCGGGCGGAATATTTGCGCCGGGTCGAGCGGGCCATCGCCTATATCCGGGCCGGCGACGTCTTCCAGGTCAATTTCACCGCCCGCTTCCTGGCGGCGCGGCCCCAAGGGCCGGCGGATTTCGACTTGTACCGCCGGCTGCGCGCGGCCAACCCGGCGCCGTTCGCGGCGTTCCTGCGCTGCGGCGAAACCTTGACCGTGGCCAGCGCCTCGCCGGAACGGTTCCTGTCGCTCGCCGCCGATGGCCTCATCCAGGCGCGGCCCATCAAGGGCACGCGGGTTCGGGGCGGGTGCGCGCCCAGCGACGCCGCCGCCGCCGCAGAACTGGCGGCCAGCGTCAAGGACCGGGCCGAGAACCTGATGATCACCGATCTGCTGCGCAACGATATCGGCCGGGTGGCCGAGATCGGCAGCGTGCGGGTGCCGGTGCTGTGCGGGGTGGAGAGTTTCGCCACAATCCATCATCTGGTCTCGGTGGTCGAAGGCCGGCTGCGCGCCGGCCTGGGGCCGGTCGATCTGCTGCGCGCCGCCTTTCCCGGCGGGTCCGTCACCGGCGCCCCCAAGGTCCGCGCCATGGAGATCATCGACGAGCTGGAGCCGGCGGCGCGCGGCCCCTATTGCGGGGCCGTCGGCTGGATCGGTTTCGACGGCGCCATGGATACCTCCATTCTGATCCGCTCGCTGGTCCTTACCCCCGACACCATCGTTGCCCAGGCGGGCGGCGGCATCGTCGCCGATTCGGTGCCCGAGGCCGAATATGCCGAACTGATGGCCAAGCTCGCCCCGGCGCTGGCCGCCTTGCCCCAGGAGGACGAATGACGGTTTGGCTGAACGGTGCGCTTGCCGGCGCCGAGGCGCGGATCGACCCCGCCGACCGCGGCTTCACCCTGGGCGATGGGGTGTTCGAGACCATCCGCGTGCAAGGCGGCGTGCCCCGCCATCTCGGCCGCCATCTGGAGCGCCTGCGCGCGGGTACGGAGCGGCTCGGCTTCAGGGTGGGCTACGACGATGCCGCGCTGGCGGACGGCATGCTGGCGCTGCTGGCGGCCGAGGGGCTGACGGATGCGGCGTTGCGTCTGACGGTGACCCGCGGCCCCGCCCCGCGCGGCCTGTTGCCCCCGGCCCATCCCACACCCACCGTGCTGATGGGCGCGGCGCCGCTGCCGGCGCTTCCGGCCGAATTGCGCGCCGTCATCGCCGCCGTCACGCGGCGCAACGAACACTCGCCGCTCGCGCGGATCAAGGCTTTGGGTTACCTCGACAACATCCTGGCGCGGCAGGAGGCGGCGGAGCGTGGCGCCGATGACGCCATCCTCTTGAACACCGCCGGGCGGGTGGCCGAGACCACCATCGCCAACCTGTTCGTGCGCCTCGGCGATACGGTGGCGACCCCGCCGGTCGAGGAGGGCGCGCTGCCCGGCATCGCGCGGGGGCGGGTTCTGGCGGCATTGGGCGTTGCCGAGCGGCCGCTGGCGGCGGCGGATCTGGCGGCGGCGGACGAGATCGTGCTGACCAACAGTCTTGGACTCCGCGCCGTCGTCGTCCTCGATGGGGAAACGGTGGGCGCGGGCGCGGCCGGGCCGCTGTATGGGGCATTGACGAAAGTGTTCGAGGAGTAAAAAAGCTTTGTCGTTCCGAGGGAGCTTTAGCGACGAGGAACCTTTCACGCACGGTGGGTGAAAGGTCCCTCGGCTTCGCTCGGGACGACAGACATTCCACCCGAAAGTCCAGCCACACGGGTAGCCCATCCTTGCCTTCCTTTGGTCACACCGATCAGGCCCATCGGTTGGGTAGATTGGGTCCGAGAGCAGAGAGACAGGGAAAGGAGGTCGGATATGGTTGGACTGATCTTCGAAGACGTGCGCCGGATCGTGCTGGGTCTGTTGTTCGTGGTCGCTTTCGGGTGGGTCGCCGCCCTTGTCCTGCCCGGGGAGCACCAGGGCGAGGCGCGGTGGCAACAAATGGCTTCGGCCGGCGACGTGATCGCACCGCAGCCTTGACGGGGGGGTCCTGGGGGTGCCGGTTTGGCGCTCCCAGGGCTCGTTGGCATCAGCAAATCCGCGGCAATTGCTCGCCCGCCAGCCAATCCACCACCCGCGTGCCCCCCATCGTGGTTTCCATCTGGACGAAATGGTGGTCATCGGCCCGGCAATGGCCGATCAGGGCGGTGTTGCGCCCCAGCGGATGGCTCCGCATCGCGTCCAGCAGCGGCCCGGCATCCTCGGGCGCACAGATACAAATCAGCTTGCCCTCGTTGGCGACGTAGAGCGGGTCCAAACCCAACAGTTCACACGCTCCTCGGACCTGGGGTGATACCGGTATGGCTGCCTCGGTCAGCGCCATGCCCACCCCCGATTGGGCGGCGATCTCGTTCAGCGTCGCCGCCAGTCCGCCCCGTGTGGGGTCCCGCAGGGTGCGGATGCCCGGAACGGCCGCGACCATGTCCGCCACCAGGGTATGCAGCGCCGCCGAATCGGAGACCAGATCGGTCTCGAACGCCAATCCCTCGCGCCGGCTCATCACCGCCATGCCGTGGTCGCCGATGGTGCCTGAGACCAGGACGGCATCGCCCGGCCGCGCCCTGTCCCCCGAAATGTCCACCCCGGGCGGCACCATGCCGATGCCGGCGGTGGTGATGAAGACGCCGTCGCCCTTGCCCTTTTCCACCACCTTGGTGTCGCCGGTGACCACCGGCACGCCGGCCTCCTTCGAGGCGCGGGCCATGGATTCGACGATGCGGCTGAGATCGGCGAGCGGGAAGCCTTCCTCAAGGATGAAGCCGGCCGAAAGCGACAACGGGCGGGCGCCGGCCATGGCGACGTCGTTGATGGTGCCGTGCACGGCCAGGCTGCCGATGTCCCCGCCGGGAAAGAACAGGGGGCTGATGACATAGCCGTCGGTGGTCATCACCATGCGGCCGCCCGGCACGTCGAAGGCCGCCTGGTCGTTGCCCCGGCGCAAGGGTTCGTTGTCGAGGGCGGCGACGAACATCTCCGAGATCAACTGGGCCATGACCCGTCCGCCGCCGCCGTGGCTGAGGTCGATGCGGCCGTGGGCGATGTCCAGCGGGCGGGGGTGGGCGCGGCGCGGCAAGGTCATGGGCGGCGCTCCTTTCCGGCGGTGCGGAACCGCCCATAGGTCCAATGGGCGGCGCAGGCGCCTTCGGCCGAGACCATGCACGAGCCCATGGGGTTGTCGGGGGTGCAGGCCGTGCCGAACAGCTTGCACTCGGCGGGGCGTTTGACGCCCCGCAGGATGGCCCCGCATTCGCACGCCTTGTTGTCGGCCACCGGCTGGTCGGGGACGTCCCAGCGGCGCTCGGCGTCCCAGGGGGCGAAAGCGTCGCGGATGGCAAGGGCCGAGCGGGGCAGCAGCCCCAGGCCGCGCCACTCGAAGGTGTCGCGCAGGCGGAACACCTCCGCCATCAGCGCCTGGGCTTTGGCATTGCCCTCGCGGGTGACGGCGCGGATGAACTCGTTTTCGACCGCGTGGCGGCCGTCGTTGATCTGGCGCATCAGCATCAAGATGGCCTGCATCACGTCCAGGGGCTCGAAGCCGGCGATCGCCACCGGCTTGCGGTAGCCATCGGCGAAGGGTTCGTAGGGCCGCGAGCCGATGACCGTGGACACGTGCGCGGGACCGATGAAGCCGTCGAGCCTGACGCCGTTTTCGCTCCCGGCCTCGGGGCTGTCGAGGATGGCGGCGATGGCCGGGGGCGTCAGCACGTGGTTGCAGAACACCGAAAAATTGCCGAGACCCTGCGCCTGCGCCTGTTTCAGCGCGACGGCGGTGGGGGGCGTGGTGGTCTCGAAACCGATGGCGAAGAAGACGATTTGCCGCTCGGGATGCCGCCGGGCCAGCGCGAGGGCGTCCATGGTGGACTGGACCATGCGCACGTCGCAGCCTTCGGCCTTGGCCTTCAGCAGCGATATCCGCCCCGATGCGGGGATGCGCATCATGTCGCCATAGGTGCACAGCGTCACGCCGTCCTGGCGGGCCAGCCAGATGGCGGCGTCGATGCGGGCGATGGGCAGCACGCAGACGGGGCATCCCGGCCCGTGGATCATGCGCACGTTGGGCGGCAGCAGGTCTTCCAGGCCGTAGCGGCTGATGGCGTGGGTGTGGCCGCCGCAGAATTCCATCAGGCGGTAGGAGCGCGCCGGGTCGGCCTCGGCGGCGATGGCCCGGGCCAGCCCCTTGGCAAGGGCGCCGTCGCGGAATTCGTCGATGTATTTCATGCCGGCCCCGCCGCCGTGACGCCCAGTTCGGCGAACAGCGCCAGGGTCTTTTCCGCCTCGGCGGGGTCGAGCCTGGTGAGCGCGTAGCCGACATGGACGATGACGTAATCTCCCGGCGCGACGTCGGACACGAGGGCGAGCGAAATCGTCTGGCGCACGCCGCCGATCTCCACCTTGGCCATGTCGTCCGGCAACACCTCGGTCACAAGGGCAGGCAGCGCGAGACACATCCCGGTTTTTCCCTTCCGTCAGCTCCGGGCGGCGATCCATGCCTGGCCCAAGGACAATCCGGCATCGCCGGGCGACAGGCGGCGGGCCGTCAGCGGCGTCAGGCCCAGCGCCCGCAAGCGCTCTGCCAGATCGGCGGTCAGCACCCGGTTGAGGAAGCAACCGCCACCAAGCGCCACCACCCGGATGCCCGTTTCCTCGGCCGCCCGTGACGTCCATTCGGCAAGGGCGGCCGCCAATGTCCCATGGAAAAGGTTCGCACCCCGCACGGCATCGCCGCAAGCCCCCAAGCGTTCCAACAGGGGCAGGAAATCGAGCACGCCGTCATCCAAGTGCCAACCGTCTTCCATGACCTCCGGCGCCGAGACCAAGGCTTCGAGCGCCATCGGCGCCTGACCCTCGAACTCGGCCACGGGATGAATGCCCAGCAGGCCGCAGGCGGCGTCGAACAGCCGCCCGGCCGAGGAGGTGGGCGGACAATTGACGTCCCGGTCGAGCACCTGGGCCAAACGGGCGGCGGCGGGAATGGCGGCGAAGCGGGTGGCGATCTCCCGGCCGCGCCCCAGGCGGTGGAGGGCGGCCGCGCCCATGCGCCACGGTTCGCGCGCGGCCACGTCGCCGCCGGGCTGGGCGAGCAGGGCGAAGTGCCCCAGCCGCCGCCACGAGGTGCCGTCCACGGCCAGAAGCTCGCCCCCCCAGGATTGGCGGCCCGGCCCCAGGCCGAAGCCGTCCAGCGCGACGGCCAGCACAGGCGCGTCGTGGCCGTGCTCGGCGGCGATGGCGGCGGCGTGGGCGACGTGGTGCTGCACCGGCACGGCCGGCACGTCAAGCCCCTGGGCGAACCGGGTGGAGTGGAAATCGGGGTGGAGGTCGTGGGCGGCGCGGCTCGGCCGGACGCCCGCCTCCCTCACCAGGGCATCGACCGACGCCTCGAAGGCGGCGATGGCCTCCGGGGTGGACAGGTCGCCGTGGACGACCGAGATCAACGCCTCGTCTCCGCGGGTGACGCAGACCGTGTTCTTGAGGAACGCCCCGAGTGCCAGCACCGGCGGCACCGCGCAAGGCAGGCGCAGGGTGTGGGCGATCATCCCGAGGAGTCCATGGTGGCGCGGACCGCCGCCAGCTTGGCCTCCAGTGATTCGGCGCGGTGCGCCAGGGTGTGGCGGCGGCGCTCGGCGATCCACTCCAGCCACGGGTCCAGACCGTCCCCGGTGCGGGCCGACAGCATCAGCACGGTGATGGAGGGATTGACCCTTCGGGCATGGGCGACGCAGGCGTCCACGTCGAAATCCAGATGCGGCAGCAGGTCGGTCTTGTTGAGGACCATCAGGCTGGCCGCCTGGAACATGTGGGGGTATTTGAGCGGCTTGTCCTCGCCCTCGGTCACCGACAGGATCGCCACCTTGGCCGCCTCGCCCAGGTCGAAGGCGGCGGGGCAGACCAGATTGCCGACGTTCTCGATGAACAGGACCGAATCCTCTTCCGGCCGCAGACGGGCCAGGGCGGACTCGATCATGTGGGCGTCGAGGTGGCAGCCCTTGCCGGTATTGATCTGGAACGCCGGCGCCCCGGTGGCGCGGATGCGCTCGGCGTCGAAGCTGGTCTGCTGGTCGCCCTCGATCACCGCCACCGGCATCCGCGCCTTCAGCGCCTCGACGGTGCGGCAGAGCAGGGTGGTCTTTCCCGAGCCGGGGCTGGAGACAAGGTTGAGCGCCAGGATGCCCCGCTCGGCGAAAACGGCCCGGTTGCGCGCGGCGTGGCCGTCGTTGTGGGCGAGGATGTCCCGCTCGACCTGGATCATGCGGGACGAGCCATGATCGTGGTGGTCATCATGATGGTCGTGACCGTGGTCGTGACCGGGATGGTGATGGGGCGTGTCGCAGCCGCAGACCGTGCACATCACTCCACCTCCATTTCCTTGACGCGCATCTCCTCGCCGCCGGTGATGACCAGCCTGGCGCCGCCGCAGCGGGGGCAGGGGGCCAATCGGTCGGCCAGCGGCACGGTGTCGCCGCAATCCAGGCAATGGGCTTGTCCCGGCGCCCGCACGATTTTCATCTCGGCCCCGGACGTGAGCGGGCTGCGCCCGGCCACCGCACCGAAGCAGAACAGGATCGATTCGGGATCGACGTGGGACAGCTCGCCGATCTCCAGGCGGACCAGCTTGACTCTGGAAAAGCCGTGGCGCGCAGCCTCGCCTTCGAGGATGCGGACGACGCTTTCGGTCAGGGACATCTCGTGCATGGACCGGCCAGTCTCCGCCACCCAGGGGGATACTACACCACCGGCGGCGGTCTCCGCACGCGATCTTCCCGCGATGCGACGGTGTCCGTCAGGCGGCGGCCTTCGCCTGCGTCTTTCCGTCGAGGGTCGGCTTGGCCGGGCGCTTCGGCGGCAGGGTCGAGATCATCGACGTGACCAGGGCGGCGAGGAAGGGCATGGATTGAACCACCAGCACCGTCGACCACAGGCGCACGTCGGGGTCGTAGTAGTTGCGGTAATCGCCCTTCAGCAGGATCGGCACGAACAGCACCGCCGCCGCCGCGATCCAGTGCAGCAGCATCAGCGTCGCTTCTTCCGAGGCCATCAGGATGCCCTGGGTGAAGGCGGCCTTGTCGGCCATCTTGGGCGTGCGCATGAAGGGCGTGGACTTGGTGAAGATGCCCTGCCACATGGCCCAGGCGATGGCGTAGGTCAGGCCCATGCCGGCCACCGCCGACAGCATGCGCTGGCGGAAATTGCACCGCACGCGCGTGGTGTAGAGGAAGACGTGGTGGACGATCTTGGCGACGAACACGCCCACCGTCGGCAGGGTGAAGAAGGCCAGCGGCGTGGCGAAGAACCGGGGCGCGAGCACCATGCCGGCCGACCAGAACAGGCTGGTGACGCAGAACAGCAGGTAGAAGGCGTCGGCGAACCACGGCAGCCAGCCGGAAACGAAATGGTATTTCTGGCCGGCGGTCAGGCCCGTGTCCCTGAAGGGCACCAGCGAGCGCCAGTGGGCTTTGAGGATTTGCACCGCCCCGTAGGCCCAGCGGAAGCGCTGCTTCTTGTAGGCCATGAAGCTGTCCGGGACGAGGCCGTGGCCCATGCGCTCCTGGATATAGACGGATTCATAGCCCTCTTTCAGCAGGCGCAGGCCCAGTTCCGCGTCCTCGACGATGCACCATTCCGCCCAGTGGCCGCTCCGCTCCAGCGCCTCCTTGCGGATCAGCGTCATGGTGCCGTGCTGGATGATGGCGTTGGCCTCGTTGCGGAAGACCATGCCGATGTCGAAGAACCCGGCGTATTCCCAGTTGATCATCTCCTTGAACAGGTCGTTTTCCCACTCGCGGTGGTCCTGGGGCGCCTGGACGTGGCCGACCTTGGGGTCTTCGAAATAGGGGACCAGGGACCGCAGCCAGTTGCGATTGACCTGGTAATCGGAATCGACGACGCCGACGATCTCGGCGTCGGCGGCCGTCCGGGTGAGGGCGAAATTAAGCGCGCCGGCCTTGGCGCCGGGCCATTTGCCGAGGCTGAAGAACTTCACCTTGTCGCCCAGCGTGTCGCAATACTCCTTCACCGGCTCCCACACCTTCGGGTTCTTGGTGTTGTTATCGATCACCAGGATCTCGAAATTGGGGTAGTCGAGCGCCATCAGGCTGTCGATGGTAAGCTTTACCATCTCCGGCGGCTCGTTGTAGCAGGGCAGGTGCAGCGACACCTTGGGGAAGCGGCCGATGGCTTCGGGCGGCATCGGCTTGAACGCCCGCTTTAGCCGGCCCGACCAGGTCAGCTCGGTCAGTTCGATGCCGGAAATCAGCACCACGAACAGCAGCAGCAATTGCGCGGGCAGCAGCACGCCCACCATCAGCTCGGTGGTCGGCGCCAAGTCGCGGATCACCGGCGTGGACATGGTCCAGATCACCAGGGTGGCGGCGAACTGCACCAGCACTGCGAAAAAGATCTTGCCGGGCAGGCGCAGATCCTTCCATCGGGCGAGGAACCACGCCACCGGCAGGAGCGCGATGATGGTGGCGGCGGCGGCCTGGAACGGCCATTCCTCGAACTCGATCACGGGGCCGATCCAGTTGAACTTGGGCTGGCGGTCGGCGGTCCAGATGCCCCAGTGCTTTTCCACCGGGTCGTTGTCGAGCTTGATCTTCCAGGGCTGGTCAAAGGCTTCGACGATGTTGTAGTCGATGTTGTGCTCGGCCGCGTAGTTCACGAACCGGCGCAGGAACAGCGCCTGGTTGACCAGCGACGGCTCGGCTTCACCGAAGCTCTTGCCCGCCGACGGCCAACCCACTTCGCCGACGAAGATGTGCTTGTCGGGGAAGGCCCGCTGCACGGCGTCGTACTTCTCGACGAAGAAGTCCATCGCCCGGCCCACCGGCAGCCGTTCCCAATAGGGCAGGATGTGGACGGTGATAAAATCGACCTCCGACGCCAACTCGGGATAGGACAGCCAGACGTGCCAGGGTTCGGCGGTGGTCACCTGCACCCGCGCCGGCACCGCCGCCTTGACGCGGCGGATGTAGCGGATGAGTTCAGGCACGGTGACGCGCCCCGTCAGGACGGATTCGTTGCCGACGATGACCCGCCTGACCCCGGGGTTGTCGCGGGCGACCCGGATCAGCCTTTCGATCTCGACTTCGTTCTTGGCCAGGCGCTGGTCCACCCAGGCGCCCGGTATGGCCTCGATCCCGTATTTGGCCGCCAGTTCCGGAACCTGGTCCAGGCCCTCCATCTCGGAATAGGTGCGCACCGCGTTCACCTTGCCGGCCAGCAGGGCGAGGTCGGAATCCAGGGATTCGCGGGTGGGCAGCTTCTCGTCGGCCAGCAGCGGATTGTCACGGACGGCGATGGGATCGTCGGTGGCCCGGTAGGGGCTGAACGACACGCTCTCGATGGTACCCGTCCAGGGCAGGCCCGAGCGCGGGCGGTTGACCGTGGCCCAGAATCCGAGGTTGCCGAGGACGATCAGGACCAGAACCACGAAGCCGGAAAGACGCATGGACGATGGAAGCCCGTTGTCAGTTGGTGGAGGGGACGGGAGAGAGAGCCCCGGCCCCGCGTTCCGTCGGCACCCCGCTGGCGGTTCGCCCTTTGAACCGGCCGTCGATGAGGGATCTGCCGGCGGCATTCCCAAGGCGCATGTGCTCGCCTGGCCGTGCCGCGGCGGACGGCCCGGACATTAGCCAAAAAGGCCGGGGCTGTCCAGGATGGCAAGGGGAAGCGGGGGCGGAAGGTCATCCCGTTGCCCCTTTCGCCATCGTTCCGGCTGGCGGCGGGTTGCCTTGGCAGAACGCGGACTCCTCGGCGGGGAGTCCGCATTGCCTTCCCTGGGGAGGTCAGAAATCGCGTTCTATCTTGAACGTGTTGAACAGTATGTCGAGAGCGACCGCCTGGGCGCCGTGATTCACCGCGTCGAAAATGTCGCCATCGGTCCAGCCCTGGGCGCGCACCGCGTCGACGTCTCCAGCCGTTACCGACAGCGAGTCCCGAACCGCCTTGATCGACAGGGCAACCAGCGCCTGTTCCCTGGGCGCGAGCGGGGAGTTGCCAATATCCTCGCGCGTCGCCGTGACCTGATCCGCGGTCCATTCGCACACATCGATGAGGACACTGGCGTTGCGGTCGATGCAGTAGGCACAGCGCGCCTGGATGGAAGCCAACATGCGGATGACGGCCAAGACCGCCATGCCGATGTTCGGATGGTTCCAGTAATAGCTCATCGCCTCCTGGCGGTTCTTCAGAAGGAAAGGGCTGGCGCTGAGAAGTTGAATCGGGGTAGGCACGATGCCCAGCCGCTTTTTGACCTGGCCATAGACTTCGGCCACGTCACCTGTGGCGGCTTCCGGCGATTGGGTCGCGATCAAGGGCATGACGTTCCTCCCTTCAGGGTGTCGAGATAGTTCACCAACTGGGTCAGGCAGGCCCGGTAGGTTTCCAGCGATTGCAGACTCTTGGCGACGCCAATGCAGCCCCAGATGCTGGACACGATGAACAGCGCCGCCTGGGCGGGATCGACGCCATCGCGCAGTTCGCCCGTCGTCTGGGCGTACCTCAGGCCGGCAACCAGGGTTTCCTGCCACTCGTTTACCAATGCGGTCAGCGCCGCCCGGAAACCCTCATCCAAGGGGCTCATTTCCTGCATCAGATTGTTGATGGGGCACCCCAGGGCAATATAGGCGGCATCCACTTCGTCCCGGCGCGACACGATGACCGCCCGTAGGGCCGCCAGGGGAAACGGCGACGTCCGGATCGGATCCAGGTGCCAAGCGGTAAAGCGCGGGCGAATGACATCGTCGATGACCGCCAAGCCCAGGGCCTTTTTGTCGGGAAAGTGATGGTAAAGGGCGCCCTTCGTCAGTCCGGTGTCGGACAGGATTTGGCCGATGGAAGCTGCCTGGAACCCATGGCGATGGATTTCTCCGAAGGCAGCTTCGAGCAGGCTTTGGCGTGTTTGGTCGGGGTTTCTTTTCATGATGAGGATAATACCGACCGGTATGGATGTGTCAACCCGAGATCGTGACGGCTCGGGCCTGACGTTCGCCTGCCTGGCGCATGCCCTGGTTGGGATGGCTCAGCCTGTCGCCCGGCTCCCCCCATGGGGGCTTCCGTATTCCCCCTGGATTGGGCTACATCCTCGGTCTTCCGAGCAACCGTGTTCAGGACCTGATGACCGCCACTACATCCATTCCCAACCGCATCGCCGAAGAGCTGGGTGTCCGGGACGCCCAGGTGGTGGCGGCGATCCAATTGCTGGACGAGGGCAACACCGTCCCCTTCGTCGCCCGCTACCGCAAGGAGGCCACGGGCGGCCTGGACGATACCCAGTTGCGCACTCTGGAAGAGCGGCTGGCGTATTTGCGCGAACTTGAGGAGCGGCGTGCGGCCATCCTCGCCTCCGTCGCCGAGCAGGGCAAGCTTTCGCCCGAGCTTGAAAGCCAGATCGCCGCAGCCGACACCAAGGCGCGTCTGGAGGACCTTTATCTGCCGTACAAGCCCAAGCGGCGCACCAAGGCGCAGATCGCCCGGGAGCAGGGGCTGGGGCCGCTGGCCGACGCGCTGCTGGGCGATCCTTTGCTGGTGCCCGAGCAGGCGGCCGCCCCCTATGTGGACGCCGACAAAGGGGTGGCGGATGCCAAGGCGGCCCTCGACGGCGCCCGCCAGATCCTGATGGAGCGCTTCGCCGAGGATGCCGAGTTGGTAGGCGCGCTCCGCGAGCATCTGTGGGACTCGGGCGTGCTGTTCTCCTCCCTGGCCGAGGGGATGGCGGAAAAAGGCGCCAAATTTTCCGATTATTTCGCCTACCGCGAATCGATCCGGACGATTCCGTCCCACCGCGCGTTGGCCCTGTTCCGGGGGCGGAACGAAAACGTGCTGTCGCTGAAGCTGCTGCCCGGGGACGAGGCCGCCCAGCCAGACGGGGTGCCGTTTACCGGCCCGGGAGAGTGCGAACGCAAGATCGCTCACCGCTTCCGCATCGGCGCCTTGGGCCGGCCGGGCGATTCCTGGCTGATGGAGACGGTGCGCTGGGCCTGGCGGGTGAAGCTGCATCTTCATCTGGAGTTGGAGCTGCTGGGCCGCCTGCGCGAGACGGCCGAGGAGGAGGCGATCCAGGTCTTCGCCCGCAATTTGCGGGCGCTTCTACTTCAGGCGCCGGCCGGCATGCGGGCGACCCTGGGTCTCGATCCCGGCATCCGCACCGGCGTCAAGGTCGCGGTGGTGGACGGGACCGGCAAGCTGGTGGACACCGCGACGGTCTATCCGTTCCAGCCCCGCAACGACGTCATGGGCGCGCTGGCGACGCTGTCGTCCCTGGCGCGGCGGCACAAGGTCGGGCTGATCGCCATCGGCAACGGCACCGCCAGCCGGGAAACCGACCGCCTGGCCACCGAACTGATCAAACGCAATGCCGATCTGGGGCTGGAAAAGCTGGTGGTGAGCGAGGCGGGCGCCTCGGTCTATTCGGCGTCCGAACTGGCGGCCAAGGAATTTCCCGACGTGGACGTGTCCCTGCGCGGCGCCGTGTCCATCGGCCGGCGGCTTCAGGACCCGCTGGCGGAACTGGTGAAGATCGACCCCAAGTCCATTGGCGTCGGCCAGTACCAGCACGATGTCAACCAAGCCCGGCTGGGCCGTGCCCTCGACGCCGTGGTCGAAGACTGCGTCAACGCCGTGGGTGTCGAGGTCAACACGGCATCGGCGCCTCTCCTGGCGCGGGTGGCGGGGTTGAGTGCGACCGTGGCGAAAAACATCGTCGAATTCCGCGACACGAACGGCCCGTTTGCCTCGCGCGAGGCGTTGAAGCGGGTGGACCGGCTTGGGGCGAAGGCGTTCGAGCAGGCGGCAGGGTTCCTGCGCATCCGGGGCGGCGCCAATCCCCTGGACACCTCGGCCGTGCATCCCGAAGCCTATCCGGTCGTCGAGCGAATCGTCGCCGCCACCGGGCGCGAGGTGCGCTCGCTGGTCGGCGACGTGGCGTTCCTGCGGTCTCTGAGCGCGTCCCGGTTCACCGACGAGCGCTTCGGCGAGCCGACCGTCCGGGACATCCTCAAGGAATTGGAGAAACCCGGCCGCGATCCCCGTCCCGAGTTCAAGACCGCCGCCTTCAAGGAGGGGGTCGAAACCATGGAGGACCTTAGGCCGGGCATGGTGTTGGAAGGCGTGGTCACCAACGTCACCAATTTCGGCGCCTTCGTCGATGTCGGCGTCCACCAGGATGGTCTCGTCCACGTGTCCGTCCTGGCCGACCGCTTCGTCAAGGACCCGCACGAGGTGGTCAAGCCGGGGGACGTCGTGTCGGTAAAGGTGGTCGAGATCGATCTCAAGCGCCGGCGCATCGCGCTCTCGATGCGGATGGGGCAGCCGGCGGCCAAAACGGTGGCGGAACGTGCCGCTCCGTCCCGGCCCCAGGCCAAGAGCCCTCCTCCCAAGGACGCGGCGCGCGGCGGGCGCGAGCCATCGGGCGGCGCCCTGGCCGAGGCGTTCGCCCGTGCCAAAAGGAAGGGCTGATCCATGATGCGCCGCCGCTGGTCCGCCGTCATCGCCGTGCTGGCCGGGCTGGCCTGCGCCGAGGGTGAGGCCGCGCCGCCCGCCAGCCGTGCCGAGCCGGCCATCGTGGTCGGGGTGGTCGCCACCCTCAGCGGGCCTGAGGGCGTGGGCGGCCGGGACGCGCTCGATGGTTTCCGCCTGGCGCTCAAGGATCTCGGCCAACGCTTCGGCAATCAGGAAGTCCGGGTCGTCGAGATCGACGACAAGGGGGCCGCGGACGTCGCCCTTGCCGAAACTCGCAGGCTGATCGAGCGCGACCACCCCCAGTTCGTGGTCACGGCCATCGGTCCCGCGTCGCTGTCCGCCGTGCTGCCGATCCTGTCGGCGTCGCGGACTTTCGCCGTCAACCTGGGCGGGACGACGGCGGCCATGGCCGGTGCGGGGTGCAGCATGTGGCTGTTCGACATCGCCGGCCTTGCCGATGGCGACCACGAAGCCGCCGGTGCCCAGATGGCGGCCGACCGCGTCGGGCGTCTGGTGGTGGTCGGCCCCGATTCGGCTCCCACCCAGGACGCCGTCGCCGCTCTCAGGCGCACGTTCCCCGGGGAGGTCGCCGCCGTCGTGACCCCGCCGCACGGGGCCACGGTCTACACGCGCGAACTGGCGCAAATCCGGACCATCAAGCCGGACGCGGTCTACGATCTGCTGACCGGCGGCATGGGGGTCGAGTTCGTGCGCGCCTGGGGGCAGTCGGCGCTGAACGGGAAGGTGCCGCTCTACGCTCCCTGGTGGGGGTTCGAGCGGACCAGCCTGGCGGCCATTGGGGATGCTGCGGCGGGTGTGACCACCTTCGGCTCGTGGTCACCCGATCTCGACAATCCCGCCAGCCATCGGCTGGTCGCCGAGTACGAGGCCGAATACGGCCGTCCGGCCACCACCTGGGCGGCGCAGGGGTACGACGCCGGCACCCTGCTCGACGCGGCGCTGAAATCCACCAAGGGCGCCACCAGCAACACCGATGCCGTGAGGCTGGCGCTGCTCCGCGCCGACTTTCCCTCGGTCCGCGGTCCGATCCGGTTCGGCGCCAACCATTTTCCTGTGCTGACCTATTACAGCCGCAAAGTGGTTCACGACGCCAAAGGCCGCCTGGTCAGCGAAAGCCGGGCCATCGCGCTGAAGGATTGGCATGACCGCTACGCTCCCGCCTGCCCCATGCGGTTGGAGGAAGCCCCGAAGCCGAAGGCCGCTGCCGACAGGAAAAAGGGATAGACATCCGGCCACCTTCTGGCATCGGGCCACCCCACCTAAACTGCCCCCGTCCAGAAACGGGCGAGGGCGCGGATGCGGCTTCTTGCGGGCTTCGTTCTGGCGCTGTCGCTGAGCGTCGCGGCCGGCGCCCGCTGCGAGGAGGCCGTACCCTACCGGGCCGAACTGTCGGGGGTCGAGGGCACGGATCTGGCCGAGAGCATCGAAGCGGCGTCACAGCTGATATCGTTGCAGGACCGGCCGCCGGCGAGCGTGGTCGCGCTGAAGCGGCGGGCGGACGACGATCATGCGCGCATCGTCGAAGCGCTGCGCTCGGAAGGCTATTACGAGGGCGACGCTTCCATCACCATGGACGACACGCGGCGTCCGGTGCCGGTGCATATCCACGTGGACCCAGGGCCCGAATTCCGCCTTGCCCGGTACGACGTGGCGTTCCATGCCCCTAAGGGGCAACCGGCCCCCGAACCGGTTCCTCTCGACATGCTTGGGGTGGAATTGGGCGAGCCGGCCCGCGCCGGGACGGTGTTGCAGGCGCAAGACAAGCTGCTCCAGGCGTTGGCGCAGCAGGGCTATCCGCTGGCGAAGGTCGCCGACCGCCAGGCCGTCGTGGACCATGCCGACAAGGAGATGAGGGTCACGGTCACCGTGGACAGCGGCCCGCTCGCGCATTTCGGGACGGTGACCATCGAGGGGCTCCACCAGGTCAGCGAATCCTGGGTGCGCAACCGCATCCCCTGGCGCACCGGCGACCGCTTCAGCCTCGCCGCCATGGACCGCTTGCGCAAGCGATTGGTGGACAGCCGGCTGTTCTCTTCGGTCCGCCTTTCGACCGGCACCCAAGTGAACGCCAATGGCGAATTGCCGATCACCGTGGCCCTCACCGAGGGCAAGAAGCGGTCGGTGGGCGGGGGGGGCAACTGGTCCACGACCGAAGGCTTCGGCGGCCAAGCCTTCTGGGAGAACCGCAACCTGCTGGGCGGTGCCGAGACGCTGCGCGCCGAAGCCACCGTTAGCCAGATCATGGAGGCGGCCGATCTCGCCTATACGGCGCCGGACCTCCGTGTGCCCGGCGAGGATTTCATCGCCTCGACGCGGGTCGAAAAGCAGATCACCGAAGCCTACACCACCCGCACCGCCGGCGCGGCGGCCGGCCTGTCCTGGCAGCTCGGCGACACTTGGCGCGCATCCGCGTCCACCGCGGTCGAGCGCACCCTCCAATTGCAGGAGGGTCAGAACGCCTCCTTCACGCTGGTTTCCCTGCCGTTCGAACTGCGGCACGACAGCACCGACAGCATTCTCGATCCCTCCACCGGCGACCGGATGGTGCTCACCGACCAGCCCTTTCTCAACGTGCTCGGAACGCTCACTCCGTTCAACCGCATCTCCCTCTACGACACCCGGTATCTCCAGGTGTTCGACCGGCCGCGCACCGTCCTGGCCGGCTGGCTTCGGGCCGGCGCCATCCAGGGGGTCGGCGTGTTCCAGGTGCCGGCGAACAGGCGTTTCTATGTCGGCGGCGGCGGATCGGTGCGGGGCTTCGGCTATCAGAAGGCCGGGCCCATCGATACGGCGGGGGTGTCCGTCGGCGGCGCTTCGGAACTCTCGTTCGGCGGCGAGGTCCGGGTGAAGGTCACCGACACCATCGGCTTGGTTCCCTTCCTCGAAGGCGGTCGCGCTTACGAGCAGAGGCTTCCCGATTTTAGCCAGGAGATGTTTTGGGGAGCGGGCATCGGCGTACGCTATTACACCCCGATCGGGCCCGTGCGTGCCGACATCGCCTTCCCGCTCAATCCCCGCCCCGGGATCGACGATGGCTACCAGCTTTATTTCAGTCTGGGACAGGCGTTCTAGGGAGATCTCCCGCAATTCCCCCGAAAGATCCTTGGCTTGCGCCCGGGATGACGACACATGGGGCACAGGGGGAAGGGCTGGGATCGTACGGGAAGTAGAGGCCGGACGGGGAAGGGAAGCCCATGCCGCCGCGCCTGCGCCTGGTCGTTACCGTCGTCGTCGCCACTGTGTTTTCGGTCATGTCGCTGGTTGCCGCGGCCTTCGTCGGGCTGCATACGGGACCAGGCCAGCGAATGTTGGGCGGCCTCTTGCAACGTACGCTGTCCGGCCCCGGGCGGCAGGTTGCGTTCACGGGCTTCCGCTTCGGCTGGCCGTTCACCCTGACCGCCAAAACCGTGACGGTGGCCGACGAGGACGGCGTCTGGCTCCGCATCGCGGAGCCGGACATCGCGTGGCGTCCGGCCCGGCTTCTCGGCGGTGTCATCGCCGTCGATCGGGTGGTCGCCCGCCGGATCGAAGTGATGCGGCCGCCTCTTCCGTCACCCCCGTCCGGCACGTCTTCGGCGATCGGCCTCGCGAACCTTCCCTTTGCGATACGTCTTGCCCGCATAGCGCTGCCGGTCGATCTGGACACCCCGGTCCTGGGGCATCCCGTGAGCCTTCGTCTGGACGGCTTCATCGGGAGCGGGCGGGACGGTGTCGATCTTCTTCTGCGTGCCGACGAGCGAACGCGGCTGCGCCTGGCTGGGACGGTCGAGGACGGCGGCATTGACCTGCGTTGGCGGGCGGACGTCCCGGATTTGGCCTATTGGCGGCGTTTGGCCGGGATGGCGATCGGCGGGCGATTGACCGCCGATGGGGTCGTCGCCGGGCGATTGCCCGCTCCATCCGTTTCCGGCGCGGTGACGGTGGCATCCGGCGTCGCGGCCGGCTTGGCGTGGGACGAGGCCTCCCTGACCGTGCGGGCGATGCCCCGGGGCGAGGTGTGGGCCGTGTCGATGTCGGCGCGCGTTCAAAGCCCCCGTTGGGGCGACCGGTCGGCATTCGTACCCTGGCTGGGCGCCGACGCCGTGGGCGATGTCGCGCCCGCGTCCGGCCGCGTGCGCATTGCCTCGGCGCGGCTGCGGACCGAGGGCGCGGCATTGTCCGGTTTCGGCATCCTGAACAGCCGCGGGGGGGGAACCGTCGCGGTGGTGACGGGGCGGGTTCCACGGATTGCGCGGTTCCTCGGTCCCGGCGCCGCGCCGGTCTCCGGGTCGGTCTCGCTCGCGGCGTACCTGTCGGGCGATGCGGCGGCGGGCCGCCTTGCCGCTCTGGTACGGATCGACGGAACCGGCCTGTCCTCCGCCGATGCCGGGGTGGACCGCGCCTTGGGGCCGACGGTCCGGGGCGGCGCAACCCTGACGCTGACGCCGGCGGGCGCGCGGATGGCCGCCCGCCTGGAGGCGCGGGGCGGACATGTCTGGGCGGGCGGCGGGGTATCGCCCAGGCTCGATTTGTGGACGGTCGCGAAGGTTCCCGATCTGTCGATGGTGACCGAACGGGCCGCCGGCGGCGTGGAACTGGATGGACATCTGGCCGGGCCGGTCGCGGATTCCGCCGCTTGGGGGGTGGCGAAGGCCGACGGCGTGAGGATGGCGGGCCTTCCGCCAGCGGACGGCGTCGCCGGCCTCACCATGGGGCACATCGGCCGTGGGCCGGCCGGCACCGTGACGCTGAGCCTCCGTCAGGGAGAGCATCCGTTGGCTGGCTCGGCCCGCATCGCCCTGGGGCGGGAGGTGCGGGTGGAAGCCCTCCATCTGGCTTCGGATCGGTCGCGGGTCGATGGCTCCGTCGTCGTGGCGGACGGCCGGGCGCGGGGACGCTTCACGGCCAGTGTGCCCCAATTGTCGGCCTGGCGGGACATCACCGGGCTGTCGGCGGAGGCTCGCCTGGAGGCCGAAGCCGTCCTCGATCCCGCCAACGGCCAGACTGCGCGCCTCGCGGTCACCGCCGATGCGATCGGCTGGGCGGGTGCCCAAATCCGGTCGGTGCAGTTGCAGGCGGCCGCCTCGCGGATTACCCAGCGCCCGCTGGTCGAAGCCAGCGCGGTGGCGGCCGACATCGAGCACGGCGCGTTCCGGCTGGCGAACGTTTCCGCGCGCGTCACCGGCGGGATCGACCGCCTGGGCTTCGCGCTGGAGGGCCACGGCGGGGCCGAACTGGCGGCGCAGGGCGCGTTGAGGACGGAGGGACACGACCACGTGCTGGTCATGGATGCGTTCGCCCTCGGCGTCTCGCGCCACCGCCTGAGCCTTCTGGGGCCGACCCGGCTCGCCTGGAGTCCGGCCGGACTCCGCTTGGCGCCGACGCGGCTCGGGCTCGATCAGGGTGTCGTCGAAGCCCGGGGCGAACAGTCCGGCCGGCGGATCGCGGCCGCCGTCCGGCTGGAACGGCTGTCCCTGTCACCCCTGACGCTGTTGGTCCCCGAGTTGGAGCCGGTAGGCACCATCAGCGGGTCGGCCAGCCTCGATGGCAGCCTTGACGATCCCCGGGCGACGGTGGCGCTTGTCGGCGAGGGATTGGGCATGGCGCAGATCTCGCAGGGAGGGATCGGCGGGGTGGATGCCCGCCTCGATGGGACCTGGCGTGCCGGCCGCGCGGACCTGCGGGCCAATTTGCATGGCGGCCAGTACCTGTCGGCCAATCTCGATGCGTCCGTACCGCTCGTCCTCGGTGGCGCGGCCATGCTGCCGCCCTCGGGGGCGGTAGCCGGCCGGCTCGTCCTCCGTGGCGACCTCGGCCGGTTGAGCACTCTGGTGCCGCTGGGGCCGAACAGCGTCGCAGGAACGATGACCGCCGATCTTCGGGCCGCCGGCACCATCGGCACGCCCCTGCTGTCGGGAACGCTCCAGGTCGCCGGGGGGCGGTACGAAAGCCTTGTGTATGGCACGGTCATGACCGCCCTCGACGCGTCGGTGCAGGTTCAAGGGGACAGCGTCGTCCTCCATGCCGCGGGCACGGACGGTAATGCCGGGACGGTCCGCCTGGACGGGCGGGCGCAATGGGCCGGCCCGGAAACCCGTTATCAGGCGACTGTGGTCCTGGCCAATTTCCGCGCGGTGCGGCGCGACGACATCGATGCCACCGTCTCCGGCACCTTGGGGCTGACGGGCGGGGGCGCTCAGGCCCGCCTGGCGGGCGATGTGACCGTCGATCGCGCCGACATCGACATCAGCCGGCTGGCCGGCGCCGCGCCGCCCACTCTGGCGGTGGTGGAAATCCATTGGCCGAAGGCGGAGGAGCCCGCGCCGGAGAAGCCGTCCGCCGGCCCTGCCGTGCCCCTGGCCGTGGATGTCGCCATCAATCACGCTTTCGTGCGCGGCGAGGGGCTGGATTCGGAATGGGGCGGCAAGCTGACGGTCGGAGGAAGCACGACCGAACCCGCGGTGACCGGCCGGCTGCGCCCGGTGCGGGGACAGTACACTCTTCTGGGAAAGGCGTTCACGCTTCAGCCCGAGAGCGTCGTCGCCTTCCTGGGCGGCACATCCCTCAGTCCCGAACTCGACGTGACCGCCGAAGCCAAGACTCCGGACATCACCGCCTTCGCGCGGGTGACGGGAACGGCGGAAAAGCCCAAGATCGATTTTTCCTCCGAGCCGCCCTTGCCGAAGGACGAAATCCTCGCACGGGTGCTGTTCGGCAGCGACATGGGCAAGCTCAGCGTCTTCCAGCAGATCCAGTTGGCACAGATGGCCGCTTCGGGACTGGGCGTGTTAGGGGCTGGAAAGGGTGGAGGATTCGATCCCCTCGCCAAGATCCGCAGCCTTCTCGGCCTCGACGTGATCGCCATGGGCGGGGGCCCGCAAGGTGCCGCGCCCGCCGCCCCAGGGGCCAATACGGGGCCCACGCTGAGCCTGGGCAAGTACGTGGGGGAGAACACCTTCGTGCGGGTGGAACAGGGGCTCCAGGGATTGGGCCAAGTCTCCGTCGAGCGGGAGATCACCCACGGATTTTCCATATTCACCAGCGTGGGCCCTCAGTCCGGTGAGGGTGCAGGCGTGAGCTGGCACTACGATTATTGACCGCGCGAAGGGCCGCCTACTCCCACTCGGCGCGGTTGGACGTATCGACCTTCAACGGGGCGTTGCCGCAGGCCGGACACGGGGTTCCGGTGTCCAGGTAGTAGTCGAAGGGAATGAGGTCGCCCGAGCAGGTGGGGTGGCTCCACGCGGTGTAGCGGCTGGAACCGATCTTGCGGCCGGTGTCCTTTGCGGTGTTGGTGACGGTTGAGCGGATGTCGCCGAAGGTGAGGCCTTCCGTCTGGTCGAACAGGGTCGAAAGGTCCTGCCCGCCCAGTTCGGCGGAAAGGTCGAGGACGGATTTCACGTCCACCTTGTCCGCGACCTTGCGGGCGGCGAGCGCCTCCAGGCGGGCGAAGCGGGCGGAATCCATGACCCGCACGTAGCTGGCGAATTTTCCGGTGGCGGTGCAGAGCATCGGCCACACTTCGAGGCCTTGGCCGCGAAACTGCCGGCCGGTGCCGACCATGAACTGACGATCGAACGAGCCGTCGCCGCATGTCAGCGTGACGTAGCTGCCGGCCGTGGCCGGCCCGGCCACGGCAACGAGGGCAAGCAGGGTGACGGTCCGGATGAGGATCATTGGCCGATGATGCCAGACGGAGAAAGGCGCGTCATCCGCCGGTTGGGGGCAGCGGCCATTACGGATAGGGCCGGCTTCGCCGCGGGAGGCTGAAAATCGCCGGTTCCGGTGCCGGGCTTCCTTTCCGTCTCTCCAAAGTCGGTGTCGCGGGGACGGAAGTGAAGGGTCCTTGATAGGCCAGTCGGCAGGGGCCACCTCACCCTCTGCAATCCCAGGTTCCGCGTGCCGGGCTTTCGCCGCGGCTCCCGCGCGGCTCGGGCTTGACGAAGCCTGCCCGGCAGGGCGGCGCGGGTGATTCCTCTACACAGGTCTCTAGGAGAAACGCATGGCGGTCGGCATCGTTAAGTGGTTCAATACCACCAAAGGGTACGGATTCATCCAGCCGGAGGGCGGTGGCAACGACGTCTTCGTCCACGTCACGGCCGTGCAACGGGCGGGGATGGACAAGCTGAACGAAGGACAGCGTGTGCGCTACGAACTGGTCCGGGACCGTGGCCGGGTCGCGGCCGGGAACCTGCAATTGGCGGACTGATGGGGTATCCTCTTGCGGCATGCGTGCCGGCGGCCCCCGCGGGGGCCGTCTTTGTTTTGCGAGGGGAATCATGAAAGTGTGCGTCGCCGTTCGCCATGTCGCCTTCGAGGATCTTGGCCTCTTCGAAGAGGCGCTTGCCGAGCGGGACTTCACCATTCGGCAGATGGAGGCCGGCGTGGATGACCTTCGGTCGGCCGATCCTTTGGCCGCCGATCTGGTGGCGGTGCTGGGAGGCCCCATCGGCGCATACGAAGACGAGCTGTACCCGTTTCTCAAGGACGAGATCGCCCTGATCCAGGCGCGCTTGGATGCCGGCCGGCCGACCGTCGGATTTTGCCTGGGCGCGCAACTGATGGCCCGCGCCCTGGGCGCCCGGGTCTATCCCAATCCCGCGGGCAAGGAAATCGGCTGGGGTCCCCTTACCTTGACCGGGGACGGCCGCACGTCGCCGTTGCGCGCGCTCGACGGCATCGACGTTCTGCACTGGCACGGCGACATCTTCGACCTTCCCCAGGGGACTCGGCGCCTCGCCTCGACCGACGTCACCCCCAACCAGGCCTTTTCCTTTGGCCGGACCGCGCTGGGCCTCCAGTTCCATCCCGAGGTCACCGGGCGCGGCCTGGAACGCTGGTTCATCGGCCATGCGGCCGAGATTTCCCAGACAACCGGCGTCAGCGTTCCGGTCCTGCGGGAATCCACCCGGCGTTGTGCGCCAGCGCTGGAGCGTGCCGGCCGGGAGATGCTGTCCGCCTGGCTGGACGATGCTCTTTCCGCCTGAGGCGCCACGCTATCCATCATTCGGAAACGGCTGTATAGTTCGGTGAAACCGCCGGGTATGGCCATCGTTGCGGAAGGGTGCGACGTGACCGAGACCTTAAATCAAGTGGATGTCGCCCGCCTGCTCGCCAACCCCGGCGGGGAGACCAGGGCGGAGATCGCGGGCAAGATCGCAGCGCAGCATCCCCGTCTCAGCGACCAGGAACGGCGCTTGGCCGAAGACATCTTTCGCGTCATGGCGAAGGACGCGGAGGTGCGTGTCCGCCAAGCCCTGTCCGTGCAGCTCAAGGACAACCCTCTGATTCCCCACGATCTGGCCCTTTCTCTGGCGCGGGACGTCGAGGCGGTGGCGCTGCCCATGCTGCGCTTCTCCGAAATCCTCACCGACGAGGATCTGGTCGAGATCGTCCGCAGCCAGGGCATCGAGAAGCAGGAGGCGGTGGCCCGGCGCAAGCACGTCTCGGCACCGGTCGCCGACGCGCTGGTGGAAGCCGGCGACGAGCGGGTGGTCGCCGTCCTGGTGGCGAACGAGGGCGCCGACCTCAGCCCCGGGACGCTCGATCGCGTGGTCGAAACGTTCGGGGCCAGTGACGCGGTGGGCCAACCGCTGGCCGCCCGCTCCAATTTGCCGGTGACGGTGGCCGAGCGCCTGATGGTGAGCATTTCCGACAACCTGCGCCGGCATTTGATGGGGCGTCGGGACCTTTCCCCCGAGGTGGCGGGGGCGCTGCTGATCCAGGCGCGTGAAATGGCGGTGTTGGGACTCACCGATACCCAGACCGACGTCGCCAAGCTGATCGACCACCTGCACCGCAACGGGCGCCTTACGCCCTCCATCATTCTCCGCGCGGTATGCATGGGGGACATGGTCTTCTTCGAAGCGGCGCTTGCCAGACTGGCGGGTGTGAGCGTGGAAAACGCCCGCGCCCTGATTTACGACAGCGGCAATCTGGGCTTCGAGGCGCTGTTCGCCAAGGCGGCGATGCCCCGGGCCTTTTTCCGGGCCATGCGCGCGGCCATCGACGTTTCGCGCGACATGCGCTATGACGGAGGGCCGCATGATCGGGAACGGTTCTCGCGCCGGATGATCGAGAGGATTCTCACGCAGTACGGCGATCTCGGCGTCGAGTTCGAGACCGGCGACCTCGAATATCTGCTCGCCAAGATGAGCCAGCTTCCGGCAACCATGCCGCAGTAGTTAGGATCACGGTACAGGCATGTCCAAGACCACCACGACGGCAACCAAGCCGGCACCCAAGCCGGCAGTCAAGCCCGCCGACGAGGACGCCGCCAATCGCAAGGAAATCATCCGGAACATCAAGGGGCCGGTGGTCGAGCGGCTGGTGGGGCTCATTCCCGCGCTGGCCGCCTACGGCGACGTCTACACCACGGTGATGGCGAGCCCCGATCTGCTTCACGGCTGCCTACAGGTTTTCCGGAAGAATCGCGAATCCTTCCAGGACCTTCTGGTCGATGACGAGGGGCGGCCGGTCACCGACGACGACGCGCCGCTCAAGTGCCGGCGATCCGTGAACCAGATCGTCGGCATGGTGGTGCGCTCGGGCTGCAAGGCCTATGCGGAAAAGCGATGGGCGGCCAGCTCCGCTCCGCAGGCGAGGCCGGCGGTTCGGGCGGAAACCCGCTCATTGCTGGAAAAGCTTGCCGCCCTGGTGAGCGGCAAATGGACGGAGGCCGAGGCTCCCAAGCCGGCGGCCAGCCAGGCCGACCGCTTCTACGCCGCCATCAAGGATCACCTGGAACACGATTGGCAGGTGCCGCTGATCCCCTATTTCGCGGAGCTGCCGGTCAAGCTGCTGCACGAACTGGGGTCCGGCTGCACCACCTTGCACAATCCCGAAGCCATCGCCCAACTGGCCGATATCGGCCGCCACAACATGGATCAGGCGCGCAAGATCCTGTCCGACCAGATGATGCGCGAGATGCTCGATACCCAGCCGCTGGCCGCCAAGGGAGTCGCCTTCCTGGGCAAGGACCGTTACGAGTTCCTGCATTCGGCCGTCTACGATCGCATGGGCGAGAAGTTCTGGGACATGTGTACCGATTGCGACCGCCTGGAGGCGATGGAGGAGAAGAACGCCAAGGACCTGGAGCAGATGGCGGAATTCCTCCACATCATCTCGGCGGAAACCATCAACCGGCTTACCGACTACCTCCCGTTGGGCCATATCGCCGTTTTTCTGAGAATCGCCAGCCAACGGCTTGGAGACGAGAAATTCGCCGAGATTTTCGGGGCGCCGGGCAACAAGAAGCTCGTCAAGATCTTCTGCGAAAAGACCTCGGCCTACAAACTCGACCCCGCCAAGCCTCTTGAGGATCTCGAAAGCAGGTTGCCGGATCTTTTCGGCGCCTACCTTCGCGCTCCGGCCGATTTCGAACGGGGATTGTGACCATGGGGCGCGGCGCCGCGTCGGAATGGGACGTTCCCGCCGGGCTCGAGGATCTGTTGCCGCGTTTTCTCGACGAAATGATGACGGACGGCCTGCGGCTCCCCTTGCTGGCGGGGGATTCCGGCGCCCTCGCCGAGCAGGCCCACATCATGCGCGGCAAATGCATGATGTTCGGCGACACCGTCACGTCGGCGCTGTTGCGCGAACTCGAGACGGCGGCGGAATCCGGTTCGCCGGCGGCGCGGGACCGGGTGATCGACCGGATCGTCGAACGGGTGACGGGGTTGGGGATGTCCTTGCGTCCCCGATCCGGCGCCGCCGGAAGCCCATGAAGATCACCCAGTTCACCGATTATTCGCTAAGACTCCTGCTGCATCTCGCGCACAATCGCGAGCGCGCGGTCACCGTGCGCGAGGTGGCCGATTATTACGGAATATCGGCGGACCACCTGAAAAAGATCGTGCGCCAGCTCGCCGAACTCGGCCATGTCCGGACGGTGCGGGGGAAGAACGGGGGGCTTCTTCTGGCCCGCGACCCCAAGGACATCAATCTTGGCCGCCTGTTCCGGGACGAGGAAAACCTGGCCCTGCTTCCCTGCTTTGAAGGGGATGGCCGCTGTCCGGTCCGGGACTGCAAGCTGCGCGGGCTGGTGGATCGGGCGCTGGATGCCTTTCTGGCGGTGCTGGAGGGGCAGACCCTGGGGGATATTCTTTAATCTGGATATCTTACCCCACCGGCGCCCACAGGACGTCGTCGATGGATTCGGCCCCGGTCAGCAGCATCACCAGCCGGTCGAAGCCGAGCGCGATGCCGGCGCTGGCCGGCATGCCGAGGGCAAGGGCGGCGAGGAAATCGGCGTCGATGGGGTAGCGCTCCCCGTAGAGGGCCTCCTTGAGATCCATGTCGGCCGCGAAGCGGCGGGCCTGCTCGGCCGCATCCGTCAGTTCGTCGAAGGCGTTCGCCAATTCGACGCCGCACGCGTACAGCTCGAACCGCTCCGCCACGCGGGGATCGGCTTGCGACGGGCGGGCGAGCGCGGCCATCGACACCGGGTAGTGATGGAGGATCGTGGGAACTCTCTCGCCGAGATGGGGTTCGATGCGGTCCAGCATGATCTTGAAGAACACGTCCTCCCAGCGGTCGCCGTCGCTCACCGAGATGCCGATGCGCCGCGCCTGGGCCGCCAGCAAGCCGGTCTCGGGGGCCAGCGGGTCCGGGGCGGTGGCGAGCACGTCGATGCCCGCGTACTGGGCGAACGCCTCGGCCACCGACAGCCGGCGCCAGGGCGCGAACGGATCGCAGGCGCGCCCCTGGCGCCGCAGCAACGGCACCCCGGCCTCGCGGGCGCAGGCGCGCACGAGCGCTTCGGTGTCGGCGATAAGCCGATCGAGGCCAGCGCCGGCACGGTACCATTCGAGCATGGTGAATTCGGGGTGGTGGGTGGCCGAGCGCTCGGCGTTGCGGAAGACGCGCGCCATCTGCCAGATGCGGGGAAGACCCGCCACCAGCAGCTTCTTCATGGCGAATTCCGGGCTGGTGTGAAGATAGAAGGGGCGTCCCGGACCGCCATAGGGATCGGTCAGCGTGGTGCCGAAGGCCTGAAGATGGGGTTCAAGGCCGGGAGAGACCTGAAGGCAGGGAGTCTCGACCTCGACGAAATCCCGTTCGGAAAAGAAGCGGCGCACGGCGCCGACCGCCCTCGACCGGGTTTCGAGATTTCCCATTCGGCTCGCCAGCGCCTCCGGCCGCCACCATTCTTTGCCCGCCATCGCCATTCCCTGTATGACATTCCGCTGCGCGGCCCCGTCGCCGTCGCCGTCGCCGTTCCCATTTCCGGACGGCGGCGGACGGATGCCAAATGAGACCAGCATAGCCAATGTCCGCCGATCCCGCTCCCGTTCACCGGCGCACCCTGCGCACCCCCGCCGATCTCGTCTCCGCCGGGCTGGCGGCGCCGGCCGATGTTCCCGCGTTGGCGGCGGTGGCCGGGCGCTACGCCGTGGCGGTGCCGCCCGCCCTGGCGGATCTCATCGACCGGTCCCGGCCGGACGACCCCATCGCCCGGCAGGTCGTCCCATCGGCGGCGGAGCTGGAGGAGACCGCCGAGGACCGCTCCGACCCCATCGGCGACGAGTCCTACTCCCCGGTGGCGGGCGTGGTCCACCGTTATCCCGACCGCGTGCTGCTGAAGCCGCTGCTGGTGTGCCCGGTCTATTGCCGTTTCTGTTTCCGGCGCGAGAGGGTGGGGCACGCGGACGGGACGCTGTCCGAGGCCGAGATGGACCGGGCGCTGGCGTATGTCGCGGGCGCCACGGCGGTGCGCGAGGTGATCCTGACGGGCGGCGACCCGCTGATGTTGCCGGCCGGCCGCATCGCCGTGCTGACCGAAAAACTGTGCCGCCTCCCCCATGTGGAGGTGGTGCGCTGGCATTCGCGTCTCCCCGTGGCCGCTCCCGAGCGCGTCGATGCCGCCCTGGCGCGGGCGTTGCGGCCGCCGGAGGATTCCGAGGTCGGGGTCTGGGTCGCGGTGCACGCCAACCATCCCCGCGAATTGTCCCCCGCCACCCGCAAGGCGCTGCGGGTTCTGGCCGCATCCGGCCTCGCCCTGGTGTCGCAGACGGTGCTGCTGAAAGGCGTGAACGACGATCCCCAAGTGCTGGAGGCGCTCTTTCGCGCCCTGGTGCGCAACGGGGTCAAGCCGTATTATCTCCACCATCCCGACCTCGCCCGCGGCACCGCCCATTTCCGGTTGAGCCTGGCCGAGGGACGGGCCATCGTCGCCGCCCTGCGCGGCCGGTTGACCGGGATCGCCCAGCCCACCTACGTGCTGGATATTCCCGGCGGGGCCGGCAAGGTCCCGGTCGGTCCCGAATACTGGGACGAGGATGCCGGCATCGTCCGGGATTGGACCGGGCGGGGGCACCGCTATCCGCCGGAGTGAGGCGAGCGGAGGCCGCCTATTCGTCCGCGCCGTCCCTGCGCGGGTTGCTATCGCCGGGGCAACCTGCTAGCTTCCGCGCCACTTTTTCCGGCAGGAACGGGCTTAATCCATGAAGATCAACGCCAACCTCATGCGCCCAGGCTACATCATCGAGCACAATGGGAAGCAGTGGGCGATCCTGAAGACCCAGATCGTGCAGCCCGGCAAGGGCGGCGCCTTCATCACCGTCGAAATGCGCGACATCCGCACCGGCATCAAGAGCAACGAGCGCTGGCGCACCGCCGACACCGTGGAGAAGTGCAACGTCGAGGAAAAGGAATGCACGTTCCTGTTCGGCGACGGCGACACGCTGACGTTCATGGACAGCGAGACCTTCGAGCAGTTCGGCCTGTCCCGGGACGTCCTGGGCGAATCGGCGGCATTCCTGCAGGACGGCATGGTGGTCGAGGTGGATTTCGTCGAAGGCTCGCCGGTCAGCGTGTCGCTGCCCGAGAAGGTGGTGATGACGGTGGTCGAGGCCGATCCCGTGGTGAGGGGGCAGACCGCCGCGTCCTCGTATAAGCCGGCCAAGCTTGAGAACGGTCTCAAGGTCATGGTGCCGCCGTTCGTCGAGCAGGGTGAGAAGATCGTCGTCGCAACGGCCGATTGCTCCTACGTCGAACGGGCGAAATAGGAATTCCGACTGGAAAGGCCTTGCCGTGATCGTCCGTTCAGCCATTCTCAACGTCATGATGAACGCGGCCCGCAAGGCCGCCCGCGGCTTGGTGCGCGATTTCGGCGAGGTCGAGAACCTCCAGGTGTCCCTCAAGGGGCCGTCGGATTTCGTGTCTTCGGCCGACCTGAAGACCGAGAAGGTCCTCCGCCAGGAACTCCAGAAGGCGCGGCCGGGGTTCGGCTTCCTGATGGAGGAGGGCGGCGAGGTCGGCGGCGACGACAAGAGCCACCGCTGGATCATCGACCCCATCGACGGAACCACCAACTTCCTCCACGGAATTCCGCATTTCGCCATTTCCGTCGGCCTGGAGCGGGACGGCGAGATCATTGCCGGAATCATCTACGAGCCGGTGCATGACGAGATGTTCCACGCCGAAAAGGGCGCCGGAGCCTACCTTAACGAACGGCGCCTGCGGGTGTCCGCCCGCCGCAAGATGGACGAGGCGATCTTCGCCACGGGCATTCCCTTCAAGGGCCGTCCCGGCCATGCCCAGTTCCTGGGCGACGTCGCCGCGGTGATGGCCAATTGCGCCGGCATCCGCCGCTTCGGTTCGGCCGCCCTCGATCTCGCCTATGTGGCGGCCGGCCGCTACGAAGGGTATTGGGAGGAAGGCATCCGTCCCTGGGACATCGCCGCGGGCATCGTCATGGTGCGCGAGGCGGGCGGCTACGTCACCGATCTGGACGGCAAATCCGATATGCTGGCCAAAGGCGAGGTCGTCGCCGCCAACGACCATTTGCAGCGGCCGTTGCTGGCGTTGCTGCGCGGCGCGCGCGATGCCCTGGCCGCGAAGGACGCCCGCGCCTGACGGCGCCTTCGGCTCGGGTTGCGCCTGTACCCCCACGATCATGTGGCTATTGTTAGCGGTATGGCTATCAGCTAGTGTTTCCCAGGCGACGGCCTAGAAACCCAGGGGAACCCGTTCCTATGATCAAACTGAGAACCGTGGTGTCGGCGCTGGTCGCGTTGTGCGCGGGCGCCGCTCCGGCAACGGCGCAGGTTGCCGCCGGAAATTCGGGTTCTTCTGACGTCCAGGTCGATTGGTCGGTTCTCGACCGGCTGGGGCCGCCTCCGAACATCGCGGGAATGATCATCCGGCAATCCGCCGCTCCAACCGCGGAACCTTCCGCCGCCCCCGGCTCGGTCGATGGCGTGGTGTTCAAGCCTTACGCGCCCAACCATGCGCCGACCCGCGGCAAAGCGCGCCACGGTGTGCGCAACGCTTCCGCCAAGACGCCCCGCCAGCCGGCGAAGGTCGCCGATGCCGCGGCTCCGGCCGCGCCGGCCAAGCCGGAGGGAGAGACGGCACCGGCATCGGGTCCCGCGTCTCCCGTCGGCGCGCCCAAGGCGGATGCGGCCGCGGCGGCTCCGGCGCCCCAACAGCCTGTGGCGGCGGCTCCGGTTCCGGTCAACGCGGCCTCCGTGGCGGCCCCCATTCCCGTTGCCGCCGTCCAGCCTGCCCCGGCCCCGCCCGCAATCCCGGCGGTTCCGGCCGTGGCCCACCCCCCGGCGGCCGCAATGTCCGCGCCCGCTCCGGCGGCTTTGCCGTCTGCTGCGGTGATCCCGGCGGCGGATATCTCCCGTTCCGGCCAGGCGTCCTCGGCTCCGGCATCCGCGCCGTCGCCGGTACGCGCGGTCGCGGGCGGAAACGGCAATGTCGTTTCCATCGTCTTCCCGGCCGATGCGGTGCAATTGCCCAACAACGCCGACGCGGACCTGACGGCCCTGGCCCAGAAGATGGCCAAGGACGAAAGCCTCAACCTCCAGCTCCTCGCCTATGCGCAAGGGGATGAAAGCAACATCAGCAAGGCGCGGCGGCTGTCGCTGTCGCGCGCGCTGGAAGTCCGCAAATACCTGATGGAGCAGGGCATCCGCTCGACCCGGATCGATGTCCGCGCGCTGGGCAACAAGATCGAAGGGGATGGTCCTCCGGACCGGGTGGATGCGGTATTGAGCAACCACTGATCTGTCGGGGTCCCGCCGCGGCGCCCGCCCTCCGCCGCTCCCTTTCGATGCGGCGTTCCCTGCGGACGGGTGGGGCGTAGGCCTCCCGGAAGGGGTGGTGCCTGCCTAGGAATAGACACATTTCGCTCGGAGACTGGCTCCCAGCGCAATCCACCGCGAGCGGTTCACGCCCATGACCCGACCCAACCGATTTCTCTTGCGCATGGTCCTGTTCCTCGCCGCGGTCACCGCGGTGGCGGGGGTGCTGCTGCCCGGGCTGATCGGGGCCTTCCACGCCAATCCCGGCCTCAACGGACTGATTTTCGGCGTGTTCGTGATCGGCGTGACGCTGAACTTCCGGCAGGTGATGATCCTCAAGCCCGAGGTGGAATGGCTGGAAGGTTGGCGGCGCGGACAGCCGGTGCTTTCGGGCGCGCGCCTGCGGCTGCTGGCGCCCATGGCCAGCATGCTGGGCGAACGGCGCGACCGCATGAGCCTGTCGGCCATGGCGCTGCGCTCGGTGCTGGATTCCATCGCCGCCCGGCTGGAGGAGCAGCGCGACCTCGCCCGCTATTTCGTCGGGCTGCTGATCTTTCTCGGCCTGCTCGGCACCTTCTGGGGGCTGTCGCACGCGGTGGGGTCGATCGGCGACGTCATCCGCTCCCTCTCGGTCTCGGGCAGCGACGCGTCGGCGGCCTTCGACAAGCTGAAATCCGGTCTGGAGGCGCCGCTAGGGGGCATGGGCACGGCCTTCGCCACCTCGCTGTTCGGGCTCGCCGGCTCGCTGGTGGTGGGGTTCCTCGACCTCCAGGCCGGGCAGGCGCAGAACGCCTTTTATAACGAGCTGGAGGAATGGCTTGCCGGCCAGACGCGGCTGGGCGGGGGCGGCGCCGTCGGCGGCGACGACCAGCCGGTGCCGGCCTACATCCAGGCCCTGCTGGAGCAGACCGCCGACAGCCTGGACGAATTGCAGCGGGTGATCGGCCGCGGCGAGGAAAGCCGCATCGCCACCAACGCGTCGCTGCGCAGCCTGACCGACAAGCTGTCCACCCTCACCGACCACATGCGCGCCGAACAGGCGCTGATGATCAAGCTGGGCGAAAGCCAGCTGGAGATGCGGCCGCTGCTGGCGAAGCTGGCGGAGGCCGCGGGGGCGGGTTCGGGCATCGACGAGACCAGCCGCGGCCATCTGCGCAATATCGACACGGCGCTGGGCCGGCTGGTGGAGGAAACCGTTCACAGCCGGGACGAGGTGGTGGCGGAACTGCGTTCCGAGTTCAAGCTGCTGGCGCGCACCATCGCCGCGGTCGCCGAAGACGCGTCGGAGCGCTGATCCATGCCCCTGGCCCGCCGCACCCGCCGCACGCTCGACATATGGCCCGGTTTCGTCGACGCGCTGGCGACGCTGCTGATGGTCACCATCTTCGTGCTGCTGGTGTTCGTGCTGGCGCAGTTCTTCCTGGGCAACGCGCTCTCGGGAAGCGAGCAGGCCAATTCCCGGCTGACCCAGCAACTGGCCGCCTTGACCGATCAGTTGTCGCTGGAGAAGAAGGCCAACGACGATCTCCACGCCGATCTGTCGCGCCTTTCCGGCGAGCTGGAAGCGGGAACGGCCGAGCGTGACCGCATGTCGCACGACATCGCCGCGCTCCAGGCGCTCAAGGCCGAGTTGGAGGCCCAGGTGGCGGATCTGAACGGCAAGCTGAACGACGCCAACGGGCAGATCGACAAGATCGGCCGGGACGCCGCCGCCGAGCGGGCGCTGCTGTCCCAACAGATCGACGCCCTGAAGCAGCAACTGGCCAGGGTGGCGGACGCGCTGGACGTGTCCGAGAAGCAGGTGAAGGACCGCGACGTAAAGATTTTGGACCTGGGGGCCAAGCTCAACATCGCCCTGGCCGACAAGGTCGAGGAACTGAAGAAATACCGCTCGGAATTCTTCGGCCGCCTGCGCGAGGTGCTGGGCAACCGCCCCGGCATCCGGGTGGAGGGCGACCGCTTCGTGTTCCAGTCGGAGCTGCTGTTCGATACGGGTTCGGCGGAACTGGGGCTCGACGGGATCGAGCAGGTGCGCAAGCTGGCCACCACGCTCAAGACCCTGCAAAAGGAAATCCCCAAGAACATCGACTGGGTGCTGCGCGTGGACGGCTACACCGACAAGCGTCCCATCACCACCGGCAAGTACCCGTCCAACTGGGAATTGTCCACCGCGCGGGCGATCACGGTGGTCCGCACCCTGATCGCCAACGGCGTTCCCCCCGACCGCCTCGCCGCCGCCGGCTTCGGCGAATACCATCCCCTGGACCCGGCCAACACCGAGGCCGCCTATGCCAAGAACCGCCGCATCGAGCTGAGGCTGGACCAGCCGTAAGGAGAAGGCTGGCGCGCGCCGGCCCGGAATTTTCCGCGGGCCAAAGCCCCCCGCAGGGAGCGGATTGCGCTCAGGCGTAGTTTACCTCGTCCCCGTTTGATCGTTCCCCCGGCATCCTCATCGACACTGTGCGGAACAACAGTTGGGCTGCCGCCTCTTCTATTGCCAGTATTATCGTAGTTCTAAGCGGAGTGATAATTGCAGATGTTGCGCACAGCATCGGTCTAGTGGTATATCAACCCGGAGTTGCTGTGTACAATTCGGCACTGTCCGATCGCAATGCGTTCGCGGCTGGTGCCAGGAACAGCTTGTCGCGGGTGCCGCCGAATCGGGGCTCCGGGGTGGGCGAACGTTCCGATCGGTAGGGGGCCGGGCGGCGATCATGTCCATAACCGTCTATTGGCTTTCGGCGGGAGGGTGCGGGGGCGACACCATGTCGTTCCTCGGCGCCGATTCGCCCGATGTCGTCGAACTGTTCGCCGCGTTGGACGTCGATGTGCTGTGGCATCCGTCCCTGTCCACTCTCACGGCGGCCGAGCACGAGACGCTGTTGGGGCGCATCCGGTCCGGGCGCCAGCGGCTCGACGTCCTGATCGTCGAGGGGGCCGTGATCCGGGGGCCCTCGGGCACCGGTCTGTACGACGGCCGGCACGGCAAGCCCAAGAAGGATCTCGTCGCCGCGCTGGCCGGCCAGGCCGGCACCGTCGTCGCGGCGGGAACCTGCGCCAGCTTCGGCGGCTTCGGCGTCGGCAAGGAGATCGAGGCCACCGGCCTGCAATTCCAAGGCCGCGACAAGGGCGGTTTCCTGGGGGAAGGGTTCCGGTCGGGGAGCGGCCTGCCGGTGATCAATCTGGCCGGCTGTCCCTGCCACCCGCAGGTGATGGCCGGGGCGCTGTCGGCGCTGGCCGCGGGCGTGCCGCTGCGGCTGGACGAGTTCAACCGGCCGCTGAACTGGTTCGGCGTGCTGGTGCATCAGGGATGCAGCCGCAACGAATACCACGAGTACCGGGTGGAGGAGGAGGAGTTCGGCCAGAAGGGGTGCCTGTTCTTCCACATGGGCTGCCACGGCCCCCTGGTACCGGGGCCCTGCAACAAGCTGTTGTGGAACAACCGCAGCTCCAAGCCGCGCGCCGGCGTGCCGTGCTTCGGCTGCACCGATCCCGGCTTCCCGCAGAAATCCCCGTTCTTTCTCACCCCCAACATCGAGGGCGTTCCGCTGGCCCTGCCGTCGGGCGTCAGCCGCGCCCATTACCTGGTCTACAAGGGGATGGCGGCGGCGGCGGCGCCCGATCGCCTGAAGAAGCGCGAAACGGGGGTGTGACATGGGCGAGCGCAAGGTCCTGGACATCCCCCTCAACCGCGCGGAAGGCGATTTGGAGATCCGCGTCGAGGTCGAAGGCGGCGTCGTGACCGACGCCTGGAGCGCCGGGACCATGTACCGCGGCTTCGAAAACCTGCTGGTCGGCCGCGGCGCGCTGGACGGGCTGGTGGTGACGCCGCGCATCTGCGGCATCTGCACCACCACCCATCTGACGGCGGCGGTGCTGGCGCTGGATGACGCCGCCTGCGTGCGCGTGCCCGACGATGCCGTGCGCCTGCGCAATGTGGCGCTGGCGACGGAACACGTGCAGAGCGACGTCCGCCAGGCCGTGCTGATGTACATGGCCGACTTCGCCGGCGCCGCCCATGCCGGCCACTCCCTGCACGACGAGGCCGTGCGCCGCTACGCCCCGCTGAAGGGCGGGGTGGCCACCGACACCATCAGGGAAACCAAAAGGGTCCTGGAGATCGTCGCCATCATCGGCGGGCAGTGGCCGCATTCGTCGTTCATGGTGCCGGGCGGCGTGACGCATCGCCCCGAGGCCACCGAGATCCTGCGCTGCCGCCACATCCTTCACCGCTACCGCGAGTGGTACGAGCGGCGGGTGCTGGGGTGCTCCATCGGCCGCTGGCGCGAAATCCGCACCGCCGGCGATCTCGACGCCTGGGTCGAGGAGAACGGAGCGCAACGAAATGGCGAGATCGGCTTCTTCATGCGCTTCTGCCGCGAGGCCTGCCTCGATTCCATCGGCCGCGGCTGCGGCCGGTTCCTGTCCTTCGGCGGGCTGGACCTGCCGGCCGCGACGCGGACGAAGGGACGCCGCGGCAAGCTGGTCGCGGCCGGCCTCGCCCACGGCGGCAAGGTCCACGCCTTCGATCAGGCGAAAATCGCCGAGCACATCGCCAGTTCGTGGTTCGAGGGCTACGAGGGTGGGCGCCATCCGTTCGAGGGGCTGACCCGGCCCTATGCCAGCGGAGACGAGGCGGGGCGCTACTCGTGGGCCAAGGCGCCGCGCTACGACGGCCATCCCGCCGAGACCGGGCCCCTGGCGGAGCTGCTGGTGGCCAGGGATCCTTTGTTCACCGATCTGGTAACGGAACGGGGCCCCAGCGCCATGGTGCGGCAATTGGCGCGCATGGCGCGTCCGGCCATTCTGTTCGACGCCATGGATCAGTGGCTCGACGAGCTTATGAGATCGGAGGGCGACGGGTTCCACACGTCGCCCGGCGCCATCCGGGACGGGCGCGGAATGGGTCTCACCCAGGCCGCGCGCGGCGCGCTGGGCCACTGGGTTACCATCGCGGGAGGGCGGATCCAACGCTACCAGATCATTACTCCCACCGCCTGGAACGCCTCGCCGCGGGATTCGGCCGGCGTGCGGGGGCCGTGGGAAGAGGCGCTGATCGGCACGCCGGTTCGCGATCCCGCCAACCCGGTGGAGATCGGCCATGTCATCCGCTCGTTCGATCCCTGTCTGGTGTGCTGCGTCCATTCCGTAAAAGGGGGCCGCAGCCTGGGCAGGGCGGTGCTCCAGGTCTAGGCGAAGGTGGCCGGCGGCGTGCGCACGCGCATCATCTGCATCGGCAATGCCCTGATCCCCGAGGACGATGCCGGCCCGAGGGTGTTCGAACGCCTGCGCCGCGCCCGCCTTCCCGCGACGGTCGAACTGGTCGATGGCGGGCTGGCCGGCCTGCGCCTTTTGCCCCTGTTCGAAGACGGGCGGCGCATCGTGCTGGTCGATGCGGTATCCGGCCTCGCCGAGGCGGGGACGGTCACGGTGTTCGACTGCGCTTCCGTTGTGGGCGGAAGCGCGGGCGCCAATTATGGCCATGCCGGCGGCCTGGCCTACCTGCTGGGCGTGCTTCCCGCCGTCATCGACGGGCCGATCCCGCAAATCCTGCTGGTCGGGCTGGAAACTCCTGCCGGCGGCGAGGCGATAGAGGCCGCCGCCGACCTGTGCCTGAACCTTGACGAAAGAGAACCGCACCATGTCGTCCAGCCCTTCCCCCATTGAGGCGGTGGCCGCCGAACTGGCCGCGCTCCGTGAGGAGAACGCCCTGCTGCGCGAGGAACTGCGAACCGCGCGCGAAGCGGCCGACGTGAGCGCGCAACTGGTGGTGCGGCAATTCGAACAGACCGACGCCATGATTCATCGGGTGCAATCGACCAATTCCCAGTTGGGGGATGAAAGGGCTCGCCTGCAATTCATCCTCGACACCGCCCCCGTCGGGGTGGGGATCTCGGTGGACGGGATCGTCCGCTTCGCCAATCCGCATATGCATGAAATCGCCGACGTGACGGTCGGCGGCCCGGCCGTCAAGCTTTATGCCGATCCCGGCGAACGCGACCGCATCGTGGCACAGGTCGCCGCCGGAGCCGCCGTCACGGGCCGGGAAATCCAGGTGAACGGCCCCGATGGAAATATCCGGAGCAGTCTGGCGAGCTTCCTGCCCACCGAATACGATGGCGCGGCCGGAGTTCTGGTCTGGATGGTCGACATCACCGACCGCAAACGCGCCGAGGAGGCGATCCGGGAACAGCGCCGCAACCTTGCCGCCATTCTCGACGGCCTGCCGGACGCCACTTTCGTCATCGACCGCGACGGCGTGGTCACGGCCTGGAACCGGGCCGCCGAGGAGCTTACAGGCGTCAAGGCGGCGGACATCATCGGCAAGGGCGATTACGAATACAGCTTGGCGTTCTACGGCGAGCGGCGGCCGATCCTGGTCGATCTGGTCTTCATGCCGAAAAGCGAGGTGGCGGCCAGTTACAGCCATGTCCGCTGGGTGGGAGATACGCTCATCGGCGAGGGGTACATTGCGAACCAGGATCTCTGGTTCGAAGGCCGGGCCACGGTTCTGTACGACGGCCGCGGCAATATCGTCGCTGCCGCCGAAATCGTGCGCGACGTCACCGAGGAAAGACGCTCGGAGGAGCGGCTGAGGGAATCGGAGCGGCGCCTGAGCAGCATTCTCGACAGCCTGCCCGATTTCACGCTGGTTATCGACCGCGATGGGACCGTCATCACCTGGAACCATGCCGCCGAGGAGATCAGCGGCATCAAGGCGGCAGACATGCTGGGCAAGGGCGATTACGAGTACGCGCTTCCCTTGTATGGCGAACGGCGGCCGATTCTCATCGACCTGGTGCTTAGGTCAAGCCATGAGGTCGACGACAAGTACCAGAACCTGAAACGGAGCGGCGATACCCTCATCGGCGAGTCGTATATTCCGGTGCGGGGTCTGTGGTTCGAGGGCAGCGCCACCATCCTGCGCGACACGCAAGGCGCGATTGTCGGGGCCATCCAGATCATGCGCGACATCACCGCCCGCAAACGGGCGGAAATGGCGCTGGCGGCCTCGGAGCGCCGATTGTCCGGCATCATCGACCTGATGCCGGAGCCCGTCTTCATCCTCAACCGCGAGCGTAAGGTGGTGGTGTGGAACAAGGCCATCGAGCGCCTGCTGGAGACCAGGGCCGAGGACATGCTGGGCAAGGGCGATTACGAGTATGCCCTTCCTTTCTACGGCGAGCGGCGGCCGATCCTCGTTGACCTCATCAACGTTCCCGAGGAAGAGCTTCTGAAGAAATATCCGTCGCTGCGGCGGGAAAACAACCTTCTGATCGGCGAAACCCCCATCGTCGTCAACGGCCGGCAGCTTTACGTTCAGGCTACCGCCACCTCCCTTTACGACGACGACGGCGATGTGGCGGGCGGCATCGAGATCATCCACGACCTCACCGAACGCAAGCGCGTCGAGGAGGAATTGGCCGCCGCCAAGGACACCGCCGAGGAGGCGTCCCGGGCCAAGGCCGACTTCCTCGCCAACATGAGCCACGAGATCCGCACGCCGATGAACGCCGTCATCGGCATGTCGCATCTGGCGCTGAAGACCGAACTGACGCCGCGCCAGCGCGACTACGTCCAGAAAATCCAGCAGGCCGGCCAGCATCTGCTGGGGATCATCAACGACATCCTGGATTTCTCGAAAGTCGAGGCGGGAAAGCTGGGCATCGAGTCGGTGGACATGCACCTCGACGTTCTGTTGCAGAACGTCGCCGACATGATTTCCGACAAGGCGACCGCCAAGGGCTTGGAACTGGTGTTCGACGTGGCGGCCGACGTGCCCAACGACCTGATCGGCGACCCGCTGCGGCTGGGCCAGATTCTCACCAATTACGCCAACAACGCCGTCAAGTTCACGGAGAAGGGCGAGATCCACGTCGCGGTGCGCCGCGCGGCGGATTTGGGGGGCGAGGTGATGTTGCGCTTCGACGTGCGCGACACCGGCATCGGCTTGACCGCGGAGCAGATGGGCCGCCTGTTCCAGAGCTTCCAGCAGGCGGACATGTCCACCACCCGCAAGTTCGGAGGGTCGGGCCTGGGGCTTGCCATCTCGCGGAAGCTGGCCGAACTCATGGGCGGCGCGGTGGGCGTGGACAGCACCGTCGGAATCGGTTCCACGTTCTGGTTCACCGCGCGCCTGGGCAAGGGCAAACCGCGCCGGTCCCTGGTGCCCCATCCCGATTTGCGCGGACGGCGCATGCTGGTGGCGGACGACAACGAGACGGCGCGCACCGTTCTGTCGAGCATGCTGTCGAGCATGACCTTCCGGGCCGAGGCGGTCGGCTCGGGAAAGGCCGCGATCAAGGCGGCCGCCGAAGCGGCGGAGGTGGGCCGGCCGTTCGAGGTCGTCTTCCTCGACTGGCGGATGCCGGAGATGGATGGACTGGAGACCGCCGCGGCGATTCGCGGCCTCGGCCTGTCGCCGGCCCCCCATCCGGTCATCGTCACCGCCTATGGCCGCGAGGAGATACTGAAGGGGGCCGAGGCCGCCGGCATCGAGGACGTTCTGATCAAGCCGGTCAACCCGTCGCTGCTGTTCGACACCATCATGCGCGTTCTGGGCGGCGAGGCCGAGGAGAGCGGCTTCGGACACGCCGGCGGCGCCGGCCCGGTCCGCGATCTGTCCGCCCTCCACGGCGCCAGGGTGCTTCTGGTCGAGGACAACGACCTCAATCAGCAGGTGGCGTCCGAACTTCTGGGCGACGCCGGATTCGTCGTGGACATCGCCGAGAACGGCGCGGTCGCCGTCGAAAAGGTCCGCGCCGGGGATTACGACATCGTTCTGATGGACATGCAGATGCCGGTCATGGACGGCCTTGCCGCCACCCGCGCGATCCGCGCTCTGCCGCGGCCCGATCTCCCCATCGTCGCCATGACCGCCAATGCGTTGCAGGCTGACCGCGATCGCTGCGCGGCGGCGGGGATGAACGATTACCTGTCCAAACCCATCGATCCCGACGCGCTGTGGGAGGCCCTCGTCAAATGGGTGAAGCCGCGGGCCGGGGCGGCGCGGGCGGTCACGGCTTCCGTCATCGCGCCGCAAGCGCCCGAAGAGCTTCCCGACGGCATACCCGGGCTGGACGTCACCGCCGGACTGCGATGCGCCGCCGGGAAGGCGCGGCTTTATCTGTCCATGCTGGATAGTTTCGCGGCCGGGCAGGCGGCGGCGGTGGCGGAGATCCGGTCGGCGTTGGAGCGCGGCGATCCGGCGACCGCCGAACGGCTGGCCCACACCCTCAAGGGGACCGCCGGCACCATCGGCGCCGCACCCGTGCGCGAGGCCGCGGCGGAGGTGGAAACGGCCATCCGTGACGGCCGGCCACAGGGTGAAATCACCCCGTTGCTCGACGCGCTGGCTCCTCTGCTGGCCGATCTGGTGGCGGCCCTTGAGGCGTATCTCGCCCGGAATCGGGGAGAGCCCGAGGTATCGCCGCCGCCGGCAGAGGTGGACGCCGACAGGTTGCGGGAGGTGTGCGAGCGCCTCGCCTTCCTGCTGGAGGACAGCGATTCCGAAGCCGAGGAGGTGATGGAGGAGAACGCCGACCTGCTGAGGGCGGCTTTCCCGGGCGCGTACAAGGGGATCGCCGAGCGGGTCCGCGATTTCGATTACGACCGGGCCCTGGCTTTGCTTCGGGCTGCCGCCTCGGCCATGCCCGAGGGCGTCAAGGAAGCCGGTGAGGTGGTGCGATGACGGGGGCGGGGCCAATTCGGGGAACGGGTGCCGTGGAAGACTATTCCGTGCGGGAGAGAGCAACCGTTCTGGTCGTGGACGACACGCCCGACAACCTCAAGCTCATGAGCGGCCTGCTCAAGGACGCCTACAAGGTCAAGATCGCCAATTCCGGCGAGAAGGCGCTGGCCGTCGCCGCCGCCGAGCCCAGACCCGACCTGATCCTGCTCGACGTCATGATGCCCGGAATGGACGGCTACGAGGTCTGCCGCCGGCTGAAGCGCGATCCCGCCATCCGCCACATCCCTGTTATCTTCGTGACCGCCAAGGCCGAGGTGGAGGATGAACAGAAGGGGCTGGCGCTGGGAGCGGTGGATTACGTCACCAAGCCCGTCAGCCCGCCGATCGTGCTGGCGCGGGTGGAGACCCACCTGCGTCTCAAGGCGAGCGGCGACTTTCTGCGCGACAAGGCGGTTTTCCTGGAACAAGAGGTGGCGCGGCGCACCCGCGAAGTGACCGCGATCCAGGACGTCACCATCTTCGCCCTGGCGTCGCTGGCCGAGACCCGGGATTCCGACACCGGCAACCATATCCGCCGCACCCAGCATTACGTCGGGGTTTTGGGGGAGCGGCTGAAATCGCATCCCCGCTTCGCCGCTCATCTCGACGACGCCCGCATCGCCCTGATGGTCAAGTCTGCGCCGTTGCACGACATCGGCAAGGTCGGCATTCCCGACCACATCCTCTTGAAACCGGGCCGCTTCGAGCCTCACGAATTCGCCATCATGAAAACCCATGCGACGCTGGGATACACTGTGATCGCGCATGCCGAGGAAGCGCTCGGCATGCCGGTCGCGTTCCTCTCCTGCGCCAAGGAAATCGCCCGCAGCCATCACGAGAGATGGGACGGCACGGGCTATCCCGACGGTCTTTCCGGCGAGGTCATCCCCCTCCCGGCCCGGCTGATGGCGGTGGCCGACGTCTACGACGCTCTGGTCACCCGGCGCGTCTACAAGGACGGGATGCCGCACGAGGAGGCGGTAAAAATCATCGTCGCCGGCCGGGGCACCCAGTTCGATCCCGACATCGTCGACGCCTTCGCCGATATCCAGGAGGAGTTCCGGGACATCGCGGCCAAGTACATGGACCTGGACGCGGATGCGGAAATAAAAGCCGCTTGCCTGGAACGGGCGGACGGGTGAGCCGGCACGGGCGTCACGCCCGCATCCCTCATCCCCCCGCCCGCAGCCGTTCGAATCCGGCTTCCAAATCCTCCAGCAGGTCGTCGGCATCCTCCAGTCCGGCGTGGAACCGCAACGAGGGGCCTTCCGGTTGCCAGGCGCAGGCGGTGCGGACGATGGCGTTGCCGGAGGTGGGGATGACCAGGCTTTCGAAGCCGCCCCAGGAAAAGCCCAGCTTGAAGTGCCGGTAGCCGTCGAGCATGGCATCCACCGCCGCCTTGGGCGCCGGCTTCAGGATCACGCCGAACAGGCCGCAGGCGCCGGTGAAATCCCGAGCCCACAGGGTGTGGCCGGGGTCCGTGGGCAGCGGAGGGTACAGCACGCGGGCCACCTCGGGCCGTTCCTCCAGCCACTGGGCCAGCCGCAGGGCGGATTCCGCGTGGCGGCGCAGGCGCACGGCCAAGGTGCGCAGACCGCGCAGGCCGAGATAGAGTTCCTCGGCGCCCGGGGAATGGCCCCATGTGGCGATCGCGGTCTTGATCCCGTGCCACAGGTCCTCGCGGGCGGTGATGGCGCCCAGCATGGCGTCAGCGTGGCCGACCACGTATTTGGTGCAGGCCTGGATCGAGACGTCCACCCCATGGCGGAACGGCTGGAAGTTCAGCACGCCCCAGGTGTTGTCCATCAGCACCACGGCGCCGGCCCGGTGGGCGGCCTCGGCGATGGCGGGCACGTCCTGGACTTCGAAGGTGAGCGATCCCGGGCTTTCGACGAACACCACCCGGGTGTTGGGGCGCATCAGGCCGGCGATGCCGGCGCCGATGCGGGGATCGTAATAGGTGATCTCCACCCCGAAGCGGGCGAGCACGGAATCGCAGAATTTGCGTGTCGGGAAATAGACCGAATCCGCGATCAGCGCGTGGTCGCCCGCGCCCAGGAACGCGGCGAGCGCGCCGGTGATGGCCGCCAGTCCCGACGAGGTGGCGACGCACCGCCCGCCGCCCTCGACCTCGGCCATGGCCTCCTCGAAGGCGAAGGTGGTGGGTGTGCCGTAGCGGCCGTAGCGCACGCCGTCGAACGGCGTGCGTCCGCTGGCCTCCATGGCGGCGACCGAGGGATGGAGGATGGTGGAGGCGTGATAGACGGGCGGGTTGACGGCGCCGTGGAAAAGCTCCGGGTGGCGGCCGGCGTGGAGGATGCGGCTTTCTTTCTTCATGACTCCCAGGCGAACGGACGCGGGAGAGCCATGGTGACATCGCGGCCGGCCCGACGCCAGACCTTGTCGGATTTAACCTGTCTTGGTACACCGCGCGGAGGTAGTCCGCGGTTGGGGGCGGTGGATGACGGCGGATCGGAGAATTACGGGAATTACGGAGAGAATTACGGGAATTACGGGGACGCTATACTTAATTCGCCAGCGAATTAAGTATAGCGTCCCCGTAATTCCCGTAATTCCCGTGCCTGCGGTTTGCGCGGGACTGGCGGGCGCCGCACGATTCCCATCGCGGCCCGCGCCGCTCGCCGTGGCTGCGGTGGTCCTGCTGATGGCGGCGTCGTGCGCCGCGGCGCGGATTGCGCGCGCGGGCGACCGTCACGCGCTGTGGGCCGCCTCCGCCATGGCATTCGGCATGGAATGGGATATCGGTTTCGCGGCGCTGGCGGTCGTGCCGCTGCTGCTTTGGGATGCGCGGCGGTTGCGCATCTACGCCGCCGCGACCCTGGCCGCGTTCGCGCTCCTTTTCGCTCTGCATGCGCCAGGCATTCCCCATGCAGCTCCTGTCGGCTTCGCGGATGCGCTGACGGGGGTTCTGGCCGCTCATTGGCTCCTGGCTGCGGGGCTGCTGGGGTCGTTGGCGATGCTGGTCGCCTATTTCCGGCTGCGGCGGCGGGGGCTGCTGGAACGGGACCGGCTGGCGCGGGTGCTGGCGGGTATCGTCGCCGGTCAGGCGGCGACCGTGCTGCTCGCCGCGCGGTGGCCATCGCCCCAGGCGCTGGATCCGGCCTTGATGCTGGGCGGGGCGGCCGCGGCCATCCTGTGGGCCATGAGCCGGCCCATTCTTCCGCCCGCCGCACATCGCCGGCTCTGGTGGGGCGTGGTCGTGGTGGCGCTGGTTCTGCTTCTTATGATGCTTTTAAAAGGAACGGGGACCGGCTAGCCTTTGCGAAGGCGCCCCTTTCCCAGGGCGTTCGTCACGAAAGCGCACCCGAATGTTGGCCTTCGCTCTCTCGCTCGCGTTTCACACGGTCGCCGCCGTAATCTGGGTCGGCGGCATGTTCTTCGCCCATATGGTCCTGCGGCCGGCGGTCCTGGAGATGCCGCCGCCGGAGCGTCTCGCCCTGTGGCGGCGGGTGTTCCCACGCTTCTTCCGCTGGGTGTGGCTGGCGATCCTCACCCTGCTGGGGACCGGGTACGGCGTGCTTCTGCTGGGCTATCGCGGCGGGCTCGGCGGCGGCGGTCTGCACATCGACATCATGCAGGTCACCGGCCTGATCATGGTCAGCCTGTACGTGTACCTGTTTGTCGCCCCCTGGCAGTCCTTCAAACGAGCCTTCGACGGGGGCGACATGCCCAAGGCGGGCAAGAACCAGGCGCGCATCCGCCGGATCGTCACCATCAATCTGGTGCTGGGCCTGTTCACCGCCGCCATCGGCGCGACGGGGATGCTCTGGGCGTATTGACGCTCAGGCGCCTTCGACCAGCCGGGTCTCCACGCGGATAATTCCGGTCAAGGTGCGGTGAACCGGGCAATGCCCGGCGATCTCCATCAGGCGCCGCCGCTGCGCCTCGTCGAGGTCGCCCTCGATCACGATGTCGCGGCCGATGACATCCACCACCGTCGGCGCGTCGCCGCATTCGGCGCAATCCCGCGCATGCTCGCGCCCGTGGCGCAGACGCACCTCGACATTGTCCAGCGCCCAGCCCTTGCGCTCGGCGTACATGCGCAGCGTCATCGCCGTGCAGGAGCCCAACGCCGCCAGCAGCAAATCGTAGGGACCGGGGCCCATGTCCAGCCCGCCCGCCGAGGCCGGTTCGTCGGCGGCGAAGGTGTGGCTGCCGGTGCGGACGGTCTGGGTGAAGCGCCCGAGATGGCTTTCCGTCACCACGACGGAGCCGGGGGGCAGTGCGGTTGCTTCGGTCAAGGCGGCCTCCGATCTGCGAAAACGCCGCCCCGCTTGCCAGCGGGGTCGCGCCCGTATAGTGCTGTCAGCCTGATCGGGCGGCAAGGGAGAGGCGGATGGTGAGCACGCTGGGACGCGACGACGTCGAGATCATCGCCAAGGACACCGTCTTCAAGGGGTACTTTCAGGTGGACCGCTACCGGCTGCGCCACCGCGCCTTCGCCGGCGGCTGGACCCAGCCGCTGACGCGCGAAGTGTTCGAACGCGGTCACGCGGTGTCGGTGCTGCTCTACGATCCCGTCCGCGACGAGGTCGCGCTGATCGAGCAATTCCGGGCCGGAGCCCTGGCTGCGGGATTGAACCCGTGGCTGGTCGAGGTGGTGGCCGGAATCATCGAGGACGGCGAAAGCCCCGAGGAGGTGGCCCGCCGCGAGGTTCGCGAGGAGGCGGGCTGCGCCGTGGACGATCTGGTGTTCATTTCCCAGATCCTGTTGTCCCCCGGGGCGGTGTCCGAGACCGTGCGGATGTATTGCGCCCGCGTGGACGGCTCGGGGATCGCCGGCCTGCACGGCCTGGAATCCGAGGGCGAAGACATCCGCGTGTTCACCCTTGCCACCGACCAGGCGCTGGCGATGGTCAAGGACGGCCGCATCAACAATTCGGTCGCGGTGATGAGCCTGCTGTGGCTGGCCGGCGAACGGGATTCCCTGCGCAAGCGGTGGGGCGTCGGCTGACGGGAGCCGTCGCTCCGACCATGGGAAGGGACGTTATACAGCCCATAGACCGCTTGAACCGGCCATTGCGCAAGTCTACTGTCTCCGTCCCGTGTGAAATTAGGCAAAATACACCGCCATGACGGATATTTGTGAGGGATTTGTCGGGACCATCGGCAACACGCCGCTGATCCGACTGCACCAGGTATCGGAACTCACCGGCTGCGAGATATACGGCAAGGCCGAGTTCCTCAATCCGGGCGGCTCGGTCAAGGATCGGGCGGCGCTCGCCATCGTCGAGGACGCCGAAGCCAAGGGGCTGCTGCGGCCGGGCGGGCTCATCGTCGAGGGCACCGCCGGCAACACCGGCATCGGCCTGACCCTGGTGGCGAACGCTCGCGGCTACCGCACCGTCATCGTCATGCCCGAGACCCAGAGCCAGGAAAAGAAGGACATGCTGCGGCTGGTGGGGGCGGACCTGCGGCTGGTGCCCGCGCTGCCCTACGCCAATCCGGGCAATTATGTGCGCGTCTCGGAAGCGCTGGCCAAGGAGATGGCGGCCATCGAGAGCAATGGCGTGCTGTGGGCCAACCAATTCGACAACACCGCCAACCGCGACGGCCATTACCGCACCACCGGGCCGGAAATCTGGCGCCAGACCGGCGGGCGCATCGACGCCTTCACCTGCGCGGTGGGGACCGGCGGCACGCTCGCCGGGGTGGGAATGGCGCTGAAGGAGCGTAATTCCAAGGTGCGCGTGGTGCTGGCCGATCCCATGGGCTCGGCGCTCTACAACTGGTACGCCAATGGGGAGTTGAAGGCCGAGGGCAACTCCATCACCGAGGGGATCGGCCAGGGCCGTATCACCCGCAACCTGGAGGGGGCGCCCATCGACGGGCAGGTGCGCGTCACCGACCAGGAGGCGCTGCCGATCATCTTCGACCTTCTCCGCCACGAGGGGCTGGTGCTCGGCGGCTCGTCGGGGATCAACGTGATGGCTGCGATCGCGGTGGCCAGGGATTTGGGGCCGGGTCATACGGTGGTGACAGTGCTGTGCGATTATGGTACGCGCTACCAGAGCAAGCTGTTCAACCCGGCCTTCCTGGCAGCGCGCAACCTGCCGGTCCCCGACTGGCTGGCGTGACCGCCGGGCCCGGCCGCAACCGCAACCAACGCAGAGGACACACCGTGGATTACGTCAACCCGGACGCGCTCGTCAGCACCGAGTGGCTCGAAGCCCATCTCAGCGCCCCGGACGTCCGTGTCGTCGATGCCAGCTATTATCTTCCGATCCAGAACCGCGACGCGCGCCTGGAATACGAGGAGGAGCACATCCCGGGCGCGGTCTTCTTCGACATCGACGAGATCGCGGACATCACCAGCGACCTCAAGCACATGCTGCCGTCGCCCGAGAAGTTCGCCAGCAAGGTCCGCAAGCTCGGCCTCGGCAACGGCAACAAGATCGTGGTCTACGACGGCACCGGTTTCGGCAGCGCTGCGGCGCGGGTGTGGTGGATGTTCCGCTGTTTTGGCCACCGGGACGTCGCCATTCTGGACGGCGGCTTTCCCAAATGGCTGCGCGAGCAGCGCGCGGTCGAGGACCTGCCGCCCGTGCCGCGCGACCGCCATTTCATGCCCCAGGTCAACAACACGCTGGTGCGCAGCTTCGACCAGGTGAAGGCCAACCTGTCCACGGGCAAGGAACTGGTCCTGGATGCCCGTGCGCCCGGCCGCTTCACGGGCGCCGAACCCGAATTGTGGCCGGTCAAGCGCGTCGGCCATATCCCCGGCAGCGTCAACGTGCCGTTCCTGGACCTGATCGACGGCCGCACCCGCTGCATGCTTCCGGCCGATGCGCTCAAAGCCCGTTTCGACAAGGCCGGCATCGAACCCGGCCGCCCCGTGGTGGTGTCGTGCGGCTCGGGCATCACCGCCTGCGTGGTGTCCCTGGCGCTCCACCTGATGGGTCACGACGACGTCGCCGTCTATGACGGCTCCTGGGCCGAATGGGGCAACCGTGACGACGCGCCGGTCGAGCTGGGCTGACGCGTCCCGCCCGTCGTCGCGACCGGTCCGTTGCCGGACGAACGAAGCCTTCCAGGGCTGGTGCCGAAGACGCGCCGAAAGCGCGCGTTGAACGTCGAGAGGTCGTTGAACCCTGCCTCAAACGCGATTTGGGTGATCGGTGCCCGGGTCGTACATAGGGCTGTCGCGGCTCGGCGTATCCGGACGTCGAGCAGGAATTGGTGCGGCGTCATTCCGACCATCCGCCGGAACGTGCGCAGAAAATGATACGTGCTCATGCACGCCACGGCGGCGAGGTGGGGCAGATTCAGCGGCTCGTGGCTGTGTTCCTCGATATAGCGGAGCACATTGACGATCCGCCGTTGCTCCCGCGCCAAGGGCGAGGGCGGTGTCGGATGACGCGCCGATCACGGCCTCCGCCAAGCGGATGGCCAGTTCGTCCGCCGCCACGAGACCGTGTCCGCTTGCGCTTAGGGCACTCTTGAGAACCGGCAGGGCGAGCGTCCTGCTCGCCGGAAGCATCGCCGCCGCAAAGCGGAAACGGCTGGTGCCGGCGGTGGCGGAAGCGATCTCCTCGAAGAACGCGTCGTCGAAGTGAAAGGCGATGCACCGGTCGCCGACGCCATGATCATGGCCGCATTCGAAACATGTGCCGGAATTCCCGAGAAGGAAGGCGCCAGGATAGAGTAGTGCCTTTCCCGCGGACGTTAACCCGCCCTGGCGCCTCTCGGGTACACCTGTCTCGGCGAAGGGAAGGGCTCGTTGGGGTATGGCGGGAACACGATAGCCTTTTGCGATCGCCCCGTTCCGGCCGACGGGAAATCCGGCCTGCATTTCCGCTTTACGGCACCGACATGCGCGAGCGTGGATGCCTTCCATGCCGCGGCCCTCGCTGCCGGCGGGCGCGACAACGGCAAGCCCGGCCTGCGCATAGATTACGCCCCCGATTACTACGCCGCTTTCGTGATCGACCCCGATGGGTATCGGATCGAGGCCCATTGCGGCCGCGTCAGTGCCTGACGCCCGCAACGAGAACAGGACATGCGCCGATGACTCAGCAGGAAATCCCAATGCTTGACGCTCTCCACGCCGTTCAGCCGCACGAGAGCCTTGCCGCGAAATCGCAGCTTTACGGCCGCTTCGTCGGATCGTGGACGCTCGATATCGACGTCCACCCCCTGAACGGGCCGCCGCGCCAGGCCGAGGGTGAATGGCATTTCGCCTGGGTGGTGGACGGCAAGGCGATCCAGGACGTGGGGATCTTCCCGGCGCGGCGGCTGCGCGGGACGGCCGAGACGTGGCACATGTGTGGCTCGACATTCCGCTGGTACGATCCGTCCATCGACGCCTGGCACATCCGTTATTTCGATCCCAGCCGCGCGGCCGAGCAGCGCCAGCTCGGCCGGGCCGTCGGGGACGGCATCGTGGCAGATCGGTGAGGATCGCAACGGCCTCCAAAGGCGCTGGCGCTTTACCGAGATCATTGATCGATCGTTCCGGTGGATCGGCGACGCGTCCTGGGATAAAGGGGCGAACTGGACGCTGGAGATGGAAATGCGGGCCCGCAGGGCGGGCTGAGACGAATGTGGCGGCACCACGGGCGGCGAAAACATCGGTCTCCCACCGGTGGGGGCGCCCTTATTATCCCACCGCCCGTGCCTTCGCCCTACGTCCCAGCCATTGCCACGTCACCAGCGCCGGGGTGCCGAGGGTCACTTCGCGGCCGCGCTTGATGAGGGAGACGGCCAGCGCCACGTCGGGCGGCAGGCCGATGGCGGCGCCGACCAGCATGTAGGCGCCTTCCTGCACGCCCAGCGCGCCGGGGATCAGGAAGGCGGCGTTGCGGATGGCGTAGACCACGCTTTCCATCGCCAGGACGTCGCCGATGCCCTTGGGGTGGCCGATCAGGTGTAGCGCCAGCCAGGCCTCGCCGGTGGCGACGATCCAGGCGACCAGATGTATGCTCGTAGCCGCCAGGAAGCGCCTCCGCTCGGCGTAGATGGCGACGATACGCTCGTGGATGGGGGCGGACAGGCCCGGGGTGCGCCAAGCGTCGGGCATCACCCGGTCGGCCAGTTTTTCCAACAGGCGGACCATGCCGAGGCGCTGCGCCAGCAGCAATCCCCCCAGCATGGGCAAGGACAGCGCCACGCCGATGCCGGCCGGGCCCATGACCATGCCGGCGGGGTGGCGGTGCAGCCACATGGCCACGCCGATCAGACTGAACACGGCCTGGGACAGCACTTCGGCGGTGATGTCCACCACCGTCAAGGCCGCCGCCGTCGATCCGGCCAGGCCGCGCGTGGTCAGCACCCGGGCCGCGACCACCTCGCCGCCCAGGGGCATGAAGGGGAACAACTGGCCGACGCCGTCCCGCACCCAGCGCGCCAGCACGAAGGTCAGCGCTCCGCCGCTCATCCGTTCGGGAAGGGCGGTGCGCCAAGCCAGCCCGCACAGGGACATGGGCACGGCATGGAACAGGGAGACGGCGACGATGCCCAGCCAGCCGGCAGCGCTGAGCGCGGCCGCGACGTCGCCGGCCCCGCCCCGCAGCCACAACGCGAAACCGACGATCAGCCCGCCAATGCCGAGCCGAAGAAGAATGCTCATGCCGCCTCGCGGGAGAAGGTGGTCAGGCGGATGCCCTTGGCCCCGTATTCCTTCGCCATCGCTACCCGGAGCGCGAAGAGGGTGGGGTGGGGGTGGTAATGGCCGTGCGAGTCCGCGTGGTCGGGCGGCAGGGCCGGTGCGGTGTCCTCACGCATGGACCGGCTTCCTTGGCAGGAGATGGAAGATGGCCGGCAGCACCAGGAAGGTGGTCGCCACCGACAGCCCCACCGACAGAAACAGCAACAGGCCCATGGACGCCATTCCCATATGGGGCGACACCGCCAGGCTGCCGAAGGCCGACGAGGTGGTCAGGGCGCTGAACAGGACGGCGCGGCTGGTGCTGGTCTCAAGGTGATCCTGCACCCCGTGGCGCCAGTTGACCACGAAGTAGATGTTGAAGGCCACTCCGATCCCCAGCAGCAACGGCAAGGCGATGATGTTGGCGAAATTGATGGGCAGACCCAGCACGACGCAGCCGATGACGGTGTAGAGTCCCCCCAGCACCAGCGGCAGCACGACGAGCAGGGCGTCCAGCACCCGCCGCAGCATCAGCCCCAGCAGGACCAGGATGACCCCCAAGGCGGTAAATCCGGCACGGGCAAACGAGGACACCACCACGTCCCCGGCGGCGACGATGGATACCGGCATGCCGGTGGCGCCGGGTGCCAAAGGCTGGACGGCGTGGACGAACCGGCGGAGCGTATGCTCGTTCTGCATGTCGCCCTTGGGCCACACGCTGACCTTGATCTGGCCATCCTTGGCCACCCAGTCGCGGACCAGGCTCTCGGGGAGGTCGCCGAGGGCGACCGGCGTCGGATTCATCAGCCTGCGGAGGATCGTCAGGTTTTCCGGCAATCCGCCCAGAAGCGCCGCGCCGAGCGCGTCGATCCGGTCCGGCCCGGCGGCGCGGATGGTATCGAGCAGGTCGGCAAGGCGGTGGGCCTGGCCGTCGGGATCGTCCTTCACGGCGCGCAGATTGGCGGCCGTCCGCTCCATGGCGGCGATGGATTCCTCGATGGTGGGCGGGGGGCGGCGGGCTTCGGGGCTCATCGTCGGCGCATAGAGGCTGGCGAGGTCGTTCAGGATCGCCAGCTTCTCGTCCTGCTGTTCCGGGACGAAACTGGTGAGGGTTACGGCATGGTCGACTTCGGGGAGGCGGTTGAATTTCTCGACCAGGGCCTGGGCGGCGTCGAGGGTCGGCGCCAGCATGTCGATGGAATAGGGGGAGGTCTCGGGGTTCGACATCAGGCTGCGCAGCGTCGATACCGCCTCGGCCTTCGGGTTCTGGAGGTCGAGAGGGTTGAAGTCCAGCTTCAGCCGCGGGACCATGACGGCGCCGACCACCCCCAGCAACACGGCGGCCGCCACCACCGGCCGCGCGTGACGGGCGAGGAAGCGATCGATTCCGCGGGCCAGCGGCATGCCGACCGATTCGTTTTCGCCCGGCGGCCGCGCCACGCGCAGCAGCGCCGGCAGCAAGGTGAGATCCACGGCCAGCGCGATGAGCATGCCCGCCCCGGCCACGATACCGAGCTGGGATACCCCCACATAATCGGTCGGCACGAACGACAGGAATCCCACCGCCGTGGAGGCCGCCGCCAGGCTCAAGGGACCGACGATGGAACTCGCGGTCGCCCGCATGGCGCCATCGGCATTGGCGCATTGCCAACGCATGTCGCGGTAGCGGATGACGAACTGGATGGCGAAGTCGACCGCGATGCCGACGAACATCACCGCGAAGCCCACCGAAATCGGATTGAGCTTGTGGACCGACGCGGCGGCGAAGGCGCCGGTGGCGGCCAGCCCCACCGCCAGGGTGCCGAGGATGATCGCCACCAGACGCTTCGAGCGCACCGCCGCGAACAGGATCAGCACGACGGCCGCGATGGACAGCGGCGTGGAAAGCTCGACCCCCTCGGTGACCGTGGCGAAATTGTCGTCGGTCAGCGCCGCCGATCCCGTCAGGCGGACGCGGTAGCCGTGATCCGGTGTGTAGCCCAAATCGGCCGCGGCGAAGCGGATGGCGTTTGAGGCCGGTTCGCCGGGCATCAGTTCACTGTAATCCAGTCGCGCCCGGGCGAGAATCAGCGCCATGGGCTGCGTCATCGGCATCGACGATCCCATCAGGTCGCCCCAGGACAGGGGCTTGGGGTGGCCGGCGGCGACGGTCCCGGCGGTGTCGGCGAAACGCCGGATCGCGGGGGCGATCTCGGTCATTTTGGCCTCGCCGTGCTCCATGCCCATCAGCATCAGATCGAGAGCCGACAGGACGCCGCGCAAGGATGGGTCCCGCGCCAGGGTCCCCAGCATCGGCTGGGCCTCGACCAGCCGGTCGGACAGGTTCTGCAATTGGTCCACCGACAGATAGAGCAGCCCTTCACGCTGGAAGAACGTCGTCCCCGGCGGCCGCCGGACGAACACGAACAGGTCCGTGCGGCGCTCCAGGCGGGCGAGCAGCTTTTCCGCGGCGTCCTCGGCCTGGCCGGCGGTGGGTGCGTCGATGACGACCACGAGGTTCTCGTCCTCGTCGGGGAAGGCTTTGGACATCTGCCGTTCGGCCTTGCGGAACGGCAGATCGGAGGAGAGCAGCTTGTTCTCGTCGGTGTCCAGCCCGAGATGGGATAGCGCGAACCAGCCGAGCGCCAGAGTCGCCACCGCGGCGCCGACGCTGACCGAAATCCAGTGCCGCCAGCACCACAACACGATTTCGGCGATGACGCGGTTTATCATTTTGTGTCCATACCCGGATGCGGCGGATGCGCCGGTTCCCTGGGCCGGCATACTCCCCAACGCGGGATTGGAAGTAAAGGGGCGCCTTGCCAGCGGTTCTCATTATGCGGCATCAGGGCATGTTGTCATCCCGAGGGAGCGGAGCGACTGAGGAATCCTTCACGCGAAAGTGCCCGAAAGATCCCTCGCCGTCGGCTCGGGATGACAGCGAAAAATGCATAATGAGAACCGCTGGCGCCTTGCCCTAAAGCAACGAGTGTCAAAGAGGACGAGGCCAAGCAAACCGCAGGTTTGCGCCCGGCGAGGGACATATGAAACGGCTAGGCCGTGATGCGATCTAATCGCAGCGCGGTCTAATGCGCTGGTCCCGGCGATCCGCCGAGGTCTGGGCGGCGCATCAGGAGGATCAGCGGGATGAAGGCCAGGAAAAGCGCCGCCATCAGATTGAAGTCGTCGAGGAAGGCGAGCAGCGATGCCTGGCCGAGGATCGCCCCATAGGCGTGGGCTTGGGCCTGATGGGCGGCTTCGGCCAGGGACGCGCCGTGGCCGGCGAGCGCGGCGGCCATCCCTTGCAGGGCCTGGCGGTAGGCGGGCGAACCGGAATACGCATGGGCGGCAAGGACGGTCTGATGCGCTTGGCCGTAACGGCTCAGCATGGTCACCACCGCCGAGATGCCGACGCTCCCGCCCAGGTTCCGTGACAGGTTGATGAGGGCCGACGCCTCGTTGGTCTTTTCCTTGGGCAGGCCGACCGAGGCCAAGGTGTTGATGGGGATGAACAGCAGCGATAGGCCGGCGGCCTGGATGATGCGGGCTTCGGCGAACGTCGCATAATCGGTGCCCGCGCTGAACCCGGCCATGCGGTGGAGCGCGTAGGCATTGATCAGCAAGCCGGCCAGGATCATCCATCGCACGTCCACCCGCGACATCATGCGGCCGACCAGCGGCATGAGGAACAGGATCGTCACCCCGCCCGGGGTGATGACGAGGCCGGCCAAGGTCGCGGTGTAGCCGAAAAAGCTCTGCACCAGCAGCGGCAGAAGCACCGTGGTGGAGAACAGCACCGTCCCCAGCGCCAGCATCAGGGCATTGGCGGCGGCGAAGTTGCGGTCGGCCAGCAGCCGCACGTCGACGATCGGGTCGTCCTCGCCCAATTCCCAGATCACGAAGGCGATCAGGCCCACCGCCGCGACCACTGCGAGCGTGGCGATCAAGGGCGACGCGAGCCAATCGTCCTGCTGGCCCTTGTCGAGGGCGATCTGCGCGCTTCCGATCCATAGGGTCAGCAATCCGAAGCCGATCCAGTCGATGCGGATGCCCCGCTTCAGGCGTTCGGCCCGCGCCGCGACGGCATGGGGCGGATCGGCGATCATCGCGGTGACCAGCGGCACCAGCGCCGCGCCCACCGGCACGTTGATCAGGAACACCCAGCGCCAGCTCGCGCTGTCGGTGATCCAGCCGCCCAGCGTCGGCCCGATGGCGGGGGCGAGCACCACCGACATGCCGAACAGGGCGAAGGCCATGCCACGCTTTTCGGCGGGGAAGGCGTCGGTCAGGATGGCCTGGGCCAGGGGCTGAAGGCCGCCGCCGGCCAGCCCCTGAAGCGCCCGGAAGACGATCAACACCCCCAGACTGGGCGCAAGGCCGCACAGCAGGGACGCGATGGAAAAGGCGGTGATGCAGACGAGGAAGAAGCGCTTGCGCCCCATTACCGCGGACAGCCATCCGCTCATGGGCAGGACGATGGCGTTGGTGACCAGATACGAGGTCAGGATCCAGGTCGATTCGTCCTGGCTGGCGGACAGGTCGCCAGCGATGTGCTGAAGGGCGACGTTGGCGATGGAGATGTCGAGCACCTCCATGAATGCCGCCATCGCCACCACGGGCGCCACCAGCCACGGGTTGTGCCCACCTCCGGCCCGGATCACGGCCCTCCTCCGACGCGGACGTCGGGGATGGCCGACATGCCGATGGCCAGCGGCGGCATCTGCTCGGGATGGTCGAGAACGATCTTCACCGGCACGCGCTGCACCACCTTGACGTAGTTGCCGGTGGCGTTTTCCGGAGGAAGCAGGCTGAAACGCGCCCCGGTGCCGGGCTGGACGCTGTCCACGTGCCCTGCCAGGTGCAAGCCGGGATAGACGTCGAGGGTGACGGTCACCGTCTGTCCCGGCCGCATGCGCGTCAGTTGGGTTTCCTTGAAATTGGCGGTTACCCAGGGGGTGCCGACAACCAGTTGAAGGATCGTCTGATCCTTTTGCACGGTGTCGCCGATGTCCACCGCCTTGCGGGCGACACGCCCCGACTGGGGCGCGGCGATATGCGTGTAGGACAGGTTGAGCCGGGCCGTGCGCAATTCGGCTTCGGCCTGAGCCTCCTGGGCGGTCGCCAGCGCCAGATCCGCCGCCTTGATCGCCACCTGAAGGGCGGCGGTGCCGGCGCTCTTGACCTGGGCGGCGGCCTGATCCACCTCGGCTAAGGCGCTGGCGGCGGCGGCTTGGGCCGCCTTCCATCGAGCCTGGGTGCTGCGGGCCTCGGCCATGGCCTGGTCGTAGCGCTGGCGCGAGGCATTGCCGCTTTTCAGAAGCTCCTTGTAGCGCTGGGCATCGCCGGCAGCGCGGGCGGCGTCGGCCTGGGCAGCGTCGGCGGTCGCGCGGGCCTGGCTCACCCTCTGGCGGGCACTGGCCAACAGGCCCTCGGCCTTGATGTAATCGGCGCCGGACGTGACACGGGTGAGATCGAGGGTGGCCTGGGCTGCCTGCCGGCGTGCCCGTGCGGCATCGAGCCTAGCCTGGGCCGCCGCTGCGGCGGCCTCGTAATCGCCGGGGTCGATGTCGATGAGCGGGTCGCCGGCATGCACAGCCTGGTTGTCGGTGACGTGAACCGCGATCACCTTGCCGCCGATCTGCGGGCTGATCTGGACGATCGTTCCGTCGACGAACGCATCGTCGGTCGTCTCATGGCCACGGATCGACAATCCGTAACCGCCCCCCGCCGAAGCGGCCGCCAGCAGCAGGACGCCGAGCACCTTGAAGCGCCGTCGCCGCGTCCGGCGGGCATCCGGCGGCACACTCACCGGTTTTGTATCCACTCGCCGCACCCGCTCCGTTATGCCTGCGGGCGGCATAATGGCCCATTCTCGTGGCGGTGAGAAGCGGACCGGTGGAAGACCCCTTGCGGCGTGGCGTCACCGGTTCGGGACGTTATCTCCACCCGGCGAAGCCGGCGGTCCCGCAGGCAGCAAAGGCAGTACCGCGGCGGCCAGCCGGTCTTCGGTGATCGGCTGGCCCTCCGAGACGATTTCGCCGCGCAGGAATCCTTTCGCGTCGATCAGGTAGGCGGCGGGCAGGGCGTTGGGCATGCCGAAGCCGTTCTCGGTGGCGTCGCGCAGCATCGCCATGGGGTAGCCGATCCCGCGGCTGATGGCCAGGACATCAGCGCGGTCGCGCTCGCGGTCGGCGCTGAGGCCGATCACCTCGACCCCGCGGGCGCGGTAGTCGCGGTAGAAGGCGCTGAGGGCGGGCATCTCCTCGCGGCATGGCGGGCACCACGAGGCGAAGAAGTTGACGACGACGACCTTGCCCCGCAATGCGCCGAGGTCGAAGGACTGGCCGTTCAGTTCCGTAACGACCAGAGGCGGCGCCGGCTCGGCGGCCGGCGCGACGGCGGGAAGCAGTCCCGCGAGGGCGGCAAGAAACCACAGGCTGACCCGCATGGCCATCCTCCGATGCTGTTGGCGGTTCCCATCCTAACTGTTCACTCGCGGGGTCATCTTGACGAAGCGCAAGAGGGTGGAAGGGACGTTCACCCGAGGGTGTCCGAACGCCCCTCCGCCTCCGCGTCGGGATGCGCCGATGGAACGAGGGCCGAGAACCGCCAGCGCCGTTGGAGCAGGCGCACCGACACGGTCAAAAGGCACATCGGCCGTCTGGCTGTGCCGGTGCACAATTCATTGATTTCGTGGGCCGATTCACCGGACAGAAGGTTCGGGCCGCTGAGCCTTCTGTCCGGATCGGGCCACTAGAACCCGTAGCTGACGATCACCTTGACCAGTTCCTGGGCCACCAGCTGGTTGCCGCGCATGTCCTGGTAAATGGGGGGCTCCACGTCGGCATAGATTTTGGCGGCGCCCACGTCGAGTTCCACCCCGGGCGCGATGAGGACGCGGGAATATCCCGTGTTGAAGGGGTCTCCCGCCGGGCCGTTGTCCGGAGAGCGGTACGAGCCAATGAGTTGGAGCAGGGGCGCGATCTTGGCGTTCGATCCCAGCGTCCAGCCGTTGTAGTAGACGCCGACCGCCGCATCCGTCTCGGCGCCGGGGTGGTAGCCGCCCCGGAACAGCACAGGCTGGTCCCACATGACCTGGCCGAACCAGTCCCAGGCGCCGTCCGTGGTCAGCGCGCCCATGTGGTAGGCCCCGAGCAAGGTGTCGGTGCTGCCCGTGCCGATCTCCGTGTCGCGGTCGAAATTGGGATAGGTGTAGTCTCCCGTCGGCAACTTCGCCCCGAAAAGTATCCCGGTGGACATGTCGGCCGACAAGCCGGTGTACATGCCCATCAGACGCACGTCGCCGATGCTGCTGTGCTGGAACGAGGCGATGTTCCCGGCGTCGGTGGTCGTCGTGAAGTTCCGGTCCCAATAGGGAATCTCGGCCATGACGCCCCAGTCGCGGTTGATCATGTATTGCGCACCGGCTGTGACGAAGCTCGTCTCGATCTTCTTGTCCGAATTGTTGGCGGCAGGCGCTGACGAGCTTCCGCTCCAGTTCCGATTCTGGTTCATGTAATCGTATTCGACGAAGGCCATGCCCCCGGCGCCGCTGGGGAACATGGAGCTTGTTCCCACATCGAACACGCCGCACCCGCAGGCGCACGCCCAGGCGGCGTTAGGAATCATGGCGAGAGCGAGGGCGGCCGCCGTCAGCGGTCCCCCGAAGGCGGCGCCGCGCGGGCGCCGAGGACGATTGAACATGGTTGTTTCCCGATCTTGCGAACGACAGGCGCGAGACCGCGCCGAGCGGTCTGCGATGGACCCTAGGGTTGGCGATCAGGCGAATCGGGGTGGTGCGCGGGGATTGAGCGGCAGCGGCGCGGCGCGGCCCGTCCAGGCGACGGCGCGGGGCGGCCGGACCCGGGCGATTACGGCCGGCACCGGGAGGGGCGGTGGCAATACCGAGGTGGCGGGGGGGGTGACGGCCTGGGTGGCGAGCAGCATGCACAGGGGACAATGCTGGCAGGCCCCGGGATGGTCGCTGGAATCGGAGGGGTCCGCGGCGGCAGGCCCGGACGGTTCGGCATGGCAGACGAACGTCGTGCCGGTGCCGGTGGCCCGCTGGACCATCGCCTGATAGGCCAGGGGCGCGAACTGGGCGAGCCCGATGGCCACCAGACAAAGCCAAGCGGCGGCGCGCGCGCGCCACTCCCGCCCGTTAAGGGCGGGGCGGCGGCTGCCACTGCCTGGCCGGAATGCTGTCACGTTTCCCGCCCCCTCGCGTTTCCCTGCCACAAGTATGGCCTAGAGAACGCAATAGTCAAACGTTTGACACGCGGCGCCAGGGCCCCGAACTCGGGTTTCAGATGGTTAATCCTATTGTTATTCCTGTCATTCCGACGGAGCGACAGCGACGAGGAATCCTTCAGCCGCTGGCGGCCGCCGGCTGTGCCCGAAAGATCCGCTCGGGATGACACCATCACCCAGGGGGTGCCTCAAGGATTTGGTTATCCGAGGTCAGAGCCCTGCACGCGATACCGGCCGGGGCCCCAAACAGAAACGCCGCCTTCCGGCGGCGTTTCCTCTGCGGGGGATCGGGGATGGGCGGAAAGACCCCCCGACAGATCGTGCTTTTCTTTCGGGCAACGTGTTCAAGCGCGAACACTTTAATGGATAGTAAATCAAGGAATGATCGTGTCAAACAAAAAATGCCGTTGCGCAAGAAATAATATTTGAAAAAAATATTTTGGTACTTTCGATAAAATTGCTCGTATCGGCAGCATCGCTCCGATGGTCGGCTCCGGTGAGCGCCGATGATCCGTTGCACTTCCGTCTCCAGGCGGAGGTCGCGGCTATCGACGCCGCCGCCGAGTGCCGGCACCGTGGCGACCGACACCCGATATGGTCGGTTCCGGCTTGATCGGCGATCTGTCCGGTGATCGTGGCCCCAACACTGCCGCGGAGGCATGCCGGCGCTGTGGGAAATGCGGAACCTTGGGTTATACTCGGCGCCAGCCGACGCCCACCCGCCCCGCTGCGCCCATCGCACGGGCGGCCACCGAAAGCGTATGACGCGATCGGGCCGATGCTATCCACTGGGAATGGCGTTCGGATAGCTGTCTTCCATCCACGGAACGACAAGTATTTCGCGGCGGGATTTGGTCCCGGATCGGTTCGGATGCGGCGGGAGGTGCGCGCGATGCGGTGGATTCGGCTGGCGGTGTTTTCCGTCGCGCTGCTGGCGGCCGGGGTGGCCGCGGCCCAGATGCCGCCCCAAACCGTCATGGATTTCGGGCATTCGCTGGTCATGATCGATCTGGGGGGCGGGGCGAAGCACGCCTTCTCGGTCGAAGTGGCGACCACGCCCGCGCAGCATTCCCAGGGGCTGATGTACCGCCGCGAACTGGCGGCCGACGCGGGCATGCTGTTCGATTTCGGTGACCCGCAGGATGTGTCCATGTGGATGAAGAACACCTTCATTCCGCTGGACATGGTGTTCATCGCCGACGACGGGCGCATCGTCGGCATCACCCAGCGCGCGGTTCCGCAATCGCTGGCCATCATCGCTTCGCCACAGCCGGTGCGCGCGGTTCTGGAGATCAACGGCGGCCGGGCGTCGAGCCTGGGAATCCGGGTCGGGGACCGGGTCAGCGGCGCGATCTTCGGCCCGGCGCGGTGACCCGCCAGTTCCTGGAGCCGGTCACAGGCGCTGGCCGGCGACGGCTTTCGGTTCGGCTTCCCACGCCTCGCCCGCGGCGATCACGCAGGACGTGCCGTCCGGGCGGGTGAGAAGAAGCGTCCACGTGCGCCCATCGGAGGAGGTCGTCAGTTCGATGACCGCGCCGTTGTTGGCCAGCCCCAATTCGCGCGGCGCCTCGGAAAATTGCCGCGCCAGGGACGACATGATGTCGTCCCGCTGGCCGCACACGGCCTCCGCCGACAGGATGACGGGATTGGCTAGAACGGTCGCGACGACGATCCCGATGTGCAGCATTGTCGCCCTCTCGTCATTGTTTTCCCCGCCGGTCGTTGCCACGGGGCCTCCCCTTGTGGAGATGGCGACGGGAACGGCAGACGTCACCGACGCGACCGGGGAAAGCGGGGCGTATCCCCTCAGCGTCGGCTGGACAGCCAATGGTGGCAGGACCGTTCCCCGATCGCGCAGGGGTCTCTGGGGGCTCGGCGCCGATGGCGGCCGCGGCGCGGCCTTGCGCGCGGCGGGACCATGGCGGACAATCCTGTGACGCCGGGCCTGTGACGCCGGGCCTGTGACGCCGGGTCGAAGCGGGAGGGCGGGGCGACGTGACCGAAGCGATGGATGCTCCGTCCGGCGGCGTGTCGGTGGCGGATCGTTTGGGCGAGGCCGAACTGCGTGCCCAGCGGGGCGAACTGGATGCGGCGATCGAGGGGCTGTTCGCGGTCCGGGCCGACGTGGCGGATGCGTCCGTCGAGATTCGGCTGGGCGATCTGCTCCGCAAGGCCGGGCGGCCGACCGAGGCGGCGGCCGCGTATCGCCGGGCGGTGAAATTGGGTGGCGAGACCGCGAGCGTCCTGCGCAGCCTGTCGGCGGCCTACCGCGACGGCAGACGGCCGGAGGCCGCTTTGGCCACGGCCCGGCAGGCCGTGGAGCTGGCCCCCGACGATCCCTGGATTCTGGTCCAACTCGGCAACGCCCATGCGGCCATGGGATCGCCGTCCGAGGCGGCGGCGGCCTATCGGGCGGCGCTGGACCGCGATCTTCACCTGCCGGGGGTGGCCCTGGCCCTGGGCGAGCAATGCCTGGCGGCGGGAGATTCGGCCGCCGCCGCCGCCGCGTTGCATCTGGCCGCGGCCGAAACCTCCGGCGATGGTCCGCTGATGCTCCGTGTCGCGCGGATTCACGATGGGCTGGGCCAGCCGGGCGAGGCCGTTCCCTGGTACCGCCGGGCCATGGCCCGTGGGGAGGAAGGGGCCCGGGAGGGGCTTGCCGCCGCGCTGGCCGCGCGCGGACCGTGCAGGGCTCCAAACGTCGGCGACGAGAGGCTGGCCGACGCCATCTGCCGGATCCCCCGGCTTGCCGCCGGCGAGGGCCTGGTCTGCACGCCACTGGGCGGCGGTTTCCAGAACAGCGTCTGGCGCGTCCGGGGCGCGGCTGGCGATTTCGCGTTGCGGTTGGAGAAATTCCCGGCGGCTCGGTGGGATTTCCACGCCGAGGAGGCGCGTAATGCCGCCATCGCCCACCGCGCCGGCATCGCGCCCGAAATCGTCTATGCCGACGAAGCGGACGGGACCATGCTGACCCGCTTCGCCGGCGGGCGCGTGCTGGGTTACGACACCGTGGGCACGCGGCGGCGCCTGGAATGGGCGGGACGGCTGTACCGGACGTTGCACGCCTGTCCGCCGTTTTTTGGGACCTACGACATCTTCGGCCTGATCGACGGCAACCTGGCAAACATCGAGGCCGGGAACGCCGATGCGGAATCCGGCATACCGGGCCTGGTCGGGAATCTTGGCGCCTGGCGCGGCATGCTCGACGCCAACGGCGTTCCCACCGCGCCCTGCCACAACGATCCGATACCGTCCAATTTCATCGATACGGGTGCGGGGATCGCGCTTGTGGACTGGCAATGCTCCGGCATGACCGATCCGCATTGGGAAATCGGGGCGTTCAGCGCCCAGGCCGGCCTGTCGCCGCAGCAGGAACGCCGGTTCTTCGCCGCCTATTTCGGCGGCGGGGATCATCCCGGGGCCGATCGCGCCCGCCTTTACAAGGCGGTCTGCCATGCCTTCTGGCTGACCCGCGCCGTGGCCCGCAAGGCCGAGGGCGAGCCGGAGGAGCATTGGCGGGAGGATATGACCCGGTCGGGCGAACGTCTGGCCGCCATGCTGGCGGACCCCGCCCACGCCGACCTCCTCCGCCGGGTCCGCGACTACCGCGCCTGAGCCTGAGAGGTGTTCTCCCGTCCGCTCACGGCAGGTCGGCGAGATGCCACACCCCGAGCGACTTGGTGGAGTTCGGGAGCGCCTCGTGCACCGTGAGGCGGGGCGGCGGCAGGTTGAAGGGCGCGGCGGTCAGGTCGATGGCCTGCCATCCGCCGATCCTGATCGGATCGTTGATGCCGCGCTGGTGGGTGGTGGCGATCAGGTAGCGCGATCCGCTTTCCTTGAAACGGCGCAACGTCTCCCGGACCATCCAGTGCGGCAGGTGGGTGAGGACGTCGCGGCACAGGATGGCGTCCGCCTCGGGGAGGATGTCGAGGCTGATATCCGCCACGGAAAGGAAATGGTTGCGCCGGTCGGCGACGCGTCGGCGGGCGTCGTCGATCACCGCTTCGACGATGTCGTAACCGAAATAGAACCGAAGGCCGCCGCTGATATGGGCGACCCAGTTGAGGTCGCCGCACCCCGCGTCGGCCAGGATGCGGACGCCGAGGAAATCGAACAGCCGGGGCAATTCCGCACGGATGGCGCCGGTCCTTTCCAGGGTGGCGCCATCGCCGCAGCGGGTCTCCGTCGCCCCCCAGACATTGTCGCGATGAATCCGCGAGAACGCTTCGGTGTTGCGCTTGCGGCGCTCGGCCGGCGGCTGTTCCGCCTCGATCTCCTCCTGGGTCTTGCCGCCGATCCGGCGGCCGCGGAAGTCGATGCCGCTGAAGGCTTGGTAATCGGCCAAGGTTCGCTGATGGCCGAGCCCGTAGCGGTCGATCTCCCTGAGGGCATCGGCATCGTCCACCTCCTCCATCTGGAACAATTGGCGGATGCGCATGACCGCCAGACGGTTCATCTGGCCCCAAGTATCGTGGTCGTTCCAGTGGCGCCGGCGGCCCGGCCGGTTGGTGTAGTCGTGGTAGAGCACGACCCGGTTCGGTGAGAAGATGTCCCAGCCGCCGGTCCACAAACGGGCCGAAAGCGTGATCTCCTCGCCCAGGAAATAGAGATGAGGGTCGTAGGGAACGTCCCGGATGACTTCGGCGCGGGCGAACAGCATTCCGCCGGCACAGAACGGGTTGGCCTCGGGCACCGTCGGCGCGTCCTTCTCCGAGATGCCGCGGGAATGCAGCGAAACGACACCGTCCTCGCCGAACTCGCGCGCGAACATCACCGAGATATTGGGGTCCCCCAGGACGTCGGGCGGCGTATAGGCGGGGGGATAGGACGACAGGACCGGCCGGTCGGACGGGCAGTTCGCCAGCATCGTCAGCAGGGTGTCGTCCCAATCCTGGACGAAACGCATGTGGCTGTCGATTTGCAGCGTGTATTCCTCGCCGCGCCACAGCTCCTGGACCTTGGCCCGAGCCCAGCATACGCCGCGGCTGTCGCGGGCGTCGATCGCCACGATGCGGCATTGCTCGGGATGGATATCCGCTGGCGACAAGGCGTCGTCCTCCCCGGGGATATGCTGCCAGCACACGCCGACGACGATTCGCTCCGGATGGCGGGCTTTCGCGAACAGGTCGATCAAGGTGGGTCGGCATTCGCTGTCGCGGTAAGCCGCGACGTTGACGAATATCCGTGGCAGGGAGACCGGCTGCGGCCCCGCGCTCCGCGGGGCCGCAGCGTCACTATTGACCGCTAGCTTCACCATTCAAGCTTGTCGTGACCGCCGGGATGGGCGGCTCCGCTCTCCCCTCCATGTCCCGCGTCGGCGGCGCCACCGTGGCTGTGGGTGTCGAGCGGATTCGATGAGCCTTGGGAGTGGCTCTGATCCGTCATCACCTGGTTCGTCCAGCCGCCGGCGGTCGAGTGGGCGCTCGGGTCGATCTGGACTTCGACCGCATCGACCCAGTTCGTCGGGTGCGTCGCCGTTCCCGCCTGGTTGGTCACATCGCCGAAGACGAACAGATCGTGCCCGGCGCTGCCGTGCGGCGCCGTGAGATTCGGGTCCGTCCCGCCTTCGTGCGTTGCCGAGCCATGGTCCGTCGTCACCGCGTTCTGCGGCGCGTGCGTGGCGCTCGTGTCGAGGCTGCCGTGCGTGGGCTCCGGCGTACAGGTCGGGTCGGCCGAATGTGTCGGCTCCGGCGTGTGCGTCGGTTCGGTCGAGTGGGTCGGGTCCGGCGTGTGCGTCGGATCGGTCGAGTGCGTGGGTTCCGGCGTGTGGGTCGGATCACACGAGTGTGTCGGCTCCGGCGTGTGCGTCGGATCGGCCGAGTGCGTGGGTTCCGGCGTGTGGGTCGGATCACACGAGTGGGTCGGCTCCGGCGTGTGCGTCGGGTCGGCCGAGTGCGTGGGCTCCGGCGTGTGCGTCGGATCGGCCGAGTGCGTGGGTTCCGGCGTGTGGGTCGGATCACACGAATGTGTCGGCTCCGGCGTGTGCGTCGGATCGGTCGAGTGCGTGGGTTCCGGCGTGTGGGTCGGGTCGGCCGAATGTGTCGGCTCCGGCGTGTGGGTCGGGTCGGCCGAGTGCGTTGGCGACGGCGTCTTGCTGGGCGCGTTGGTGTGCGTCGGCGAGGGCGTCTTGGTCGGCGCGTTGGTGTGCGTGGGCGAGGGAGTCTTGCTCGGCGCGTTGGTGTGCGTCGGCGACGGAGTCTTGCTGGGCGCGTTGGTGTGCGTCGGGGACGGCGTCTTGGTCGGCGCGTGAGTGTGCGTCGGCGAGGGCGTCTTGGTCGGCGCGTTGGTGTGCGTCGGGGACGGCGTCTTGGTCGGCGCGTGAGTGTGCGTCGGCGAGGGCGTCTTGGTCGGCGCGTTGGTGTGCGTGGGCGAGGGAGTCTTGCTGGGCGCGTTGGTGTGCGTCGGCGAGGGAGTCTTG
>JAJZVW010000011.1 GCA_021847015.1 Pseudomonadota bacterium
GAGCTTTTGTTGTCATCCCGAGCCTCAGGCGAGGGATCTTTCGGGCATTTTCGCGTGAAAGATCCCTCGGTCGCTCCGCTCCCTCGGGATGACATAACCAGCGGGCGCACATAATGAGAACTGCTGGGATCGGAGCCCGCGGTGCTCATTATGGGCCCTGGCTCACATTGTCATACCGACCGAGCGCAAGCGAGTGGAGGGATCTTTCACGCGAAAGTGCCCGAAAGATCCCTCGGCTACGCTCGGGATGACAACAAAAGACCCATAATGCGAACCGCTTGATCGGGTCTGCCGGTCACGCACGGTGCAGGGTGAGCCAGCGGCGGATGCCCCGCCAGCGGTCGGCGAGAAAACCGCGGGGCGCGCGCCGCAGCGCCGCCAGTTTCCGGCGGCCGATGCGCCAGGCCGCGGTCGCCTCCAGCTTGCGGTGCGCCCAATCCTTGGCGGCGATGACGCGGCCGCGCAGGCGCACGAACCAGGGGATGGTCGACAGGGCCGGTTCGCACAGCGTGTAGATGCGGGCGACCAGCGCCGTCCCGACCACCTTCGCCGATATCAGCACTTCCAGCCCCAGCACGGCATGGCCGCTGGCCAGCATCCACACCGCCGCGAGCTTGACCGGAATGGCCAGGGACGCCGGCGTCAGCAGCACCGCCAGGGCGGCCGCGGGCGGCAATTCGGCCACTCTGCGTTCGACGCCGCGCACCACGGGAAGCGCGCCCAGCCATGCCCCGACCCGAGCCAGCCACCGCCACAGATATTCCTCGAACAGAACGACGACCACCGCCAACACCACCAAGGGGGGGGTGACCAGGCGTTTGAGCACGCGTCGCATCGAAGGCCGGGACGACGATGGGGAGAAGCCGATCATTCCGTTGGAAATGGCATGGGCGCGACGGCTGTCAACCGAGCGCGTTTGACCGCGCACACCAACGTTTCCAGACCATCGAGGAAACGCGAGCGGTCCTGTCTGGTGAAGGAGCGCGGCCCGCCCGTGACCTCTCCCGTCTCACGCAGCGTCTTCATCAGGTCGCGCATCGCCATCTGCATGCCGATATTGGCCTCGGCGAACGAGCGGCCGCGAGGGTCGATGGGACGGGCGCCCTTGGCCAGACAGCGGGCGGCGAGCGGGATATCGGCGGTGACGACCACATCGTCGGCCCGCGCGCGCTCGGCGATGATGTCGTCGGCGGCGTCCAATCCCTCCGGCGCCACCACCTTCTCGACCAGATAATGGTCGTCCCGGTGCCAGCGGTTGCTCACCAGCACGACCGCCAGGCCGTGGCGCTCGGCCACGCGCACCACCTCATCCTTGACCGGGCAGGCATCGGCATCGACCAGGATGCGCGGAGCGTCGTCGTTCACCGTTCCCGCCAATCGCGTGTCATCCCGCTATCGTCCCCACCCCCAGCCCGGTTCAGGAAGCCCGCCGTCATACCATCCCATGCCCCCTCCCCCGCCGAAGAACGGAGAAGGAAAGCCATCGTCGAAGCCGAAGGGGGAATCGAACCCGAAGGGAGAGTCGTCCCCGAACGCCTCGACGCCGACGTCCCCAGGAGACATTCCGTCGCAACCCGCCACCAGCGCCAGGATGGCGACAGCGCCGGCAACGCGCACCAGCTTTTTCATGTAGCCTCCTTCGACCGAGATGGATGCGTTCCTGCGCCGAAAAAGGCCCGTCACCGGGCGGCATCCGGAGCCATCGACGCGGGGCGCGGACCGCCATGGCGGTTGCGGTGGCGGAAGACCTCGTCCGCCACCCTCTTCTGCTCGTCCGACATCGCATTGTAAAGCTTGGTGAAGGCGACCGACAGCCGTTTGACGTTCTCGAGATGGGTCTCGGCAACCTTGCGATACATGTCGAGGTCGCCGATGGCGGTCAACGTGTCGGCGTCCCGTCGCCGCTCCGTGACCACCTTGCGCATCGCCTCGCTGTTGTCGCGCATGACTTGCGCCAGCGCCTTCCATTCGTCGGCTTGAGCGTCGGTGATGTGGAGCTTGTCATGGAGTTCCCTGATCCGGGCGTCGAGACCGTGGCCCCTGGGGCGCTCGTCCGGACTCGCCATCGTTCCCGGCTGCGACGGGGGCGCCCCTTCGGCGGCCAGCCCGACGCCGCCCCACGCCGCCGAAACCGTGAGGGCGGCGACCACGGCAACAATCTGTCGGCGGAAATCGGGCATGGATTTTCTCCTCGGGCTCAATGGAATCGCGGCGAACGACGATGCCCGTGGTGCGCCAATCTCGCCCGTCGGTCACCGTTCCAACCGCGTGGCGCTAGTAATAATACTCAAGACTTACCGATTTCAAGCGTGCTGCGCGTCCTGCCGCGAGTGGCCCGGCTTGCGGCCATGGCTCGCCACTGCTTATGTTTCCCGCGTCACAGCATCCTCGGAGCCCCGATGTCCGCCCCCACCGCCCCCTCGCAGCGCACGACGATCCTGCGTTCCGCTTACGCTGCCCCCGCGTATCTGGTGGATTCCACCGACCTTCGCGTCGAAATCGGCGCCGAGCACGTGGCGGTCCATGCGGAACTTGCCATGCGCCGCAACCCGGCCGGCGGCGGAGGCCCTCTGACGCTTGACGGCGCGGGACTGGATACGCGGGCGGTGGCGCTGGACGGGCGCGTCCTGGGGAACGGCGAGTACCGGATCGAGGCCGAACGGCTGACCATCGACCGCGTGCCCGAAGGGCCGTTCCGGCTGGCCACCACGGTGGCCATCGATCCTCGCCGCAATACCGCCCTTTCCGGCCTCTACCGCTCGGGCGACATGCTGTGCACGCAGTGCGAAGCCGAAGGCTTCCGCCGCATTACCTGGTATCCCGACCGGCCCGACGTGATGGCCCGCTTCCGCGTCGTCATCGACGCCGACCGGAACCGCTATCCGGTGCTGCTGTCCAACGGCAATCTGGTGGCGACCGAGGATCTGGGCGGCGGGCGCCATCGGGCGGTGTGGGAGGACCCCTTCCCCAAACCGAGCTACCTGTTCGCCCTGGTGGCCGGCGATCTGGCCGACGTCGAGGGCGCCTTCGCCACCCGCTCCGGCCGGCAGGTGGCCCTGCGCTTCTGGGTCGAGCACGGCAACGCGGACCAGGTCGGCCATGCGCTGGAATCCCTGCGCAAGGCCATGGCCTGGGACGAAGCCGTATTCGGCCTGGAATACGATCTCGACGTCTACAACATCGTCGCTGTGTCGCACTTCAACATGGGGGCGATGGAGAACAAGAGTCTCAACATCTTCAACAGCAAGTACGTGCTGGCGAAGCCCGAGACCGCCACCGACGGCGACTTTCTGGGGATCGAGTCGGTGATCGCGCACGAATACTTCCACAACTGGACCGGAAACCGCGTCACCTGCCGCGACTGGTTCCAGCTGACCCTGAAGGAAGGCCTGACGGTGTTCCGGGATCAGGAATTCTCGTCCGACATGAACAGCCGGGCGGTGACGCGCATCGAGGAGGTCCGCGCCTTGAGGGCGGGGCAGTTCCCCGAGGATAACGGGCCGATGGCCCACCCGATCCGCCCCGAGTCCTACGAGGAGATCAACAACTTCTACACCGCCACGGTCTACCAGAAGGGCGCGGAGGTCATCCGCATGATTCATACCCTGATCGGTGCCGAGGCGTTCCGCAAGGGCATGGACCTGTATTTCGCCCGCCATGACGGCCAGGCGGTGACGTGCGAGGATTTCGTGGCGGCGATGGAGGATGCCTCGGGCGCCGACCTTCGCCAGTTCCGCCACTGGTATTCCCAGGCCGGCACCCCGACGGTATCCGCCGCGTGGTCCTTCGACGCCGCAGCTCGCCGCCTCAGGCTGACGCTCGGCCAAGCCACCTGCCCGACACCCGGCCAGGACACCAAGCCGGCCTTCCACGTTCCAATCCGCATGGGCCTCGTGGGCGCCGCCGGCAACGACCTGCCGCTGCGGCTGGAGGGGGAGAACGCCGCTTCGGGCACCACCCGCGTGCTGGACCTGACGGAGCCGTCCCACACCTTCGTCTTCGAGGATGTGGGCGAACCGGCCGTGCCGTCGCTCCTGCGCGGATTCTCGGCGCCGGTGACCCTGGAAGCCGATTGGGACAGCGGCACGCTGGCGTTCCTTATGGCCAAGGATTCCGACCCATTCAACCGCTGGGAAGCCGGGCAGACCTTGGCGGCCCGAACATTGCTGGCGCTGATCGCGGCCCGCGCCGACGGCCGGGCGATGGCCTTGGACGAGGCGTTCGCCACCGCCTGGGGCCGCGTGCTGGCCGATCGCGACCGGGACCCGGCGTTCACCGCCGAGGCCCTCGCCCTTCCCTCGCCAACCCTGTTGGGCGAGCGGATGGCGGTGATCGACGTGGCCGGCATCCACGCGGCTCGTAAATTCGCGCATCGCGCGCTGACCGCGCGCTTCCGCGAGGATCTGCTGGCCTTGCGGAACCTTGCGGCGGAACCGGGGACCGTGCTGACGCCCGGGGCGATCGGGCGGCGCCGCTTGCGCAATGCGGCGCTTGGCCTACTGGCCCAATCCGGGGACAGCGATGCCCGTCCCCTGGCCGAGGGGCAATTCGCCGCCGCCGCCTGCATGACCGACCAGCTCGCGGCGCTGTCGGCCCTGATCGATTGCGGCCCCGATGCGGCGGCCCCCGCGCTAGGCGCCTTCCTCGACCGCTGGCGGCACGAGGGTCTGGTGGTCAACAAATGGTTCGCCTTGCAGGCGATGGCGGATTGGCCGGACGTTCTGGAACGGGTGCAAGGCCTATTGTCCCACCCCGCCTACGATCCCCGGGAGCCGAACAAGGTCTACGCCCTGCTGGGCGGGTTCGCCGCCAACTTCGCGCACTTCCACAGCGCCGACGGGGCCGGCTACGCCTTCCTCGCCGATCAGGTCGTCGCCCTTGACAGCGCCAATCCCCAGATCGCCGCCCGAATGGTGCGCCCGCTAATCCGTTGGAAACGCTATGATTCCAGCCGCCAGGCCGCTATGGTGCGGGAATTGGGGCGCATCGCTGCCGTTCCGAACCTTTCGCGCGACGTCGGCGAGATCGTCGGCAAGGCGCTCGCCTGAAAGGTCGGCCGCAGTTTAGCCCGGCCCGCTAACGGTTCGGCAACCTTCCCATCGGACCATGCCCTGAAGGGGCAAGGTCCGGGTCTGGGAAGGGCATGGTGAAAATGATCGGCTTCGACTTCGGCGAACAGGATGTCATCCGTGGCATGATCGACCGGTTTTCCGCCGACGGCCACCAACTCGACGAACTCACCTGCATCCGCAAGGCGGAGATGCCTGGGTACAACGGCAAGGTCGTACCCAGGCCGGCTCCGGACGGCGACGGCTTCGCCGTCACCATGTACCTCTCGTGTTGCGCGCCGTTCACCGTCGCCCACGAACTGGCCCACATCGCCGACATCCGCGCCCGGCGCCAGGAGACCCGCGACCACCTTTCCTGGCGGATGCCCAACCACTGGCACCTGGCCCATCGCATGAGCTCGGAATACACCGCCAACCGGCTGGCCTGCGCCTATGTGGACGAAGCCGGCGTCTTCGCCGCCTTCCGCAGCGACCACGTCGGCCTGTTGACCGCCATCCGCAACCGCGACTGGGCCTCGCTTCTCGTGTATTACGCTTTGATCCTGGGTTTGTTCCACGGCCTCGGCCGCTACGACAGCGACCCGGCGCGGCTGATCCCGCCGGGCGAGGAATTGGCCGACGGCGTCCTGGCGGGCATGCGGCGGTTCGGTACCGAAGCCTCGTCCCTGTTCGATTCCCTGTGGAAACGCCCCGCCTTGGTTCCGGCCTGACCGGGGATCAGCCGGTCAGCGCCCGCAATCGGCCGCGGGCCTCGGCCAATCGCCCGTGCAGTTCGTAGCAGCGTTGCGCCACCTCGGGAATCCGCTGCCAATCGATGGGGAGTTCCTCGGCAAGGTCGTGCAGATCCATTTTGGCCTGGGTAGCCTTGGCACTCAACGACTTGATCTCGGCCTTCAGGGTGTCGACATCGCTCATGGCGAGCCTCGGGACTGGGAATGGAGATGGCAGTTTAACCGCCCGTGCCGGCCCACGAAACCCGCGCCGCATCTTTTCCGATCACTTTTTTCTTGTGCCTAAAACTTAAGCCGGCAGGGGGATGTCGGCTTTCGCCAACGCGTGCGCCAGGGAGCTTGACGGATGGGGAAGGAAGAGGCTTCATCCATCGGGAACGGGCCGCAATCCGCCGACCGCCTGCGTGGAAAAGGCAACGCTTGACGCCAATGGGACAGCAACGCCAGCAATCGCGCGTCCTCCATCTCCTGCGCGCCACCCTGGTATCGCTGGCGTCTGCTTGGCTTCTGCCTCACCCGGCCAAGGCCGGCACCTGCCCCGCCGACGCTCCTCCGCGCGCGGCGCCCGCCCCCACCCAACCGCTCCGGGCCGTCGACCTGGCGGATCTCCTCCGCCTGCGGCGGCAGCCTTGGAGCCGCCTGGAACACGCGAACGTCGTGACCGAAGGCTATCTGATCCGGGTCCAGGCGCAGCCCGCCCGGTCTTCCGCCTGCCGGGGCGAGACCAACCGCGTCTACCGCGTCTGGCTGAAGGCCAGCCGGCCGGGAAGCACCAAGCCCACGGTCAGCCGCCACAATGCGGTGGTCGCCGTCGTCGCGGGCACGGTGGTGCGCGACCAGCTCGGCGGCGAGCAGGCGTTGGGTCGGCTCGTCGGCTCCCGGCTCAGCGTCACGGGCAGGCTTTCGTTCAACCCCGCCCGGCGCGGCGAACTGGCGAGAACCCGCGGCACCCTATGGGAAATCCGCATGGTGTCGCGCATCTCGCCCTGCCCCGGCGATGCCTGCCCTGCCCCGACACCCCCGCTGGAAAAGCTGATCGCGCCCGTTCACTGAGGGCTAGCCGCGGCCGATTTTCCCTCCACCTTGCCCAGGAAGTTCTGAGCCAGCGCCTTGTAGAACGGCTCGGGGCAGAGCAGGCGCGACGCGCCGAAGGCCACCAACGCGCTTGCCATCAGCGGAATGGTCATCTCGTTGTTGTCGGTCATCTCCAGCACGATCACCACCGCCGTGATCGGCGCCTGAACCACCCCTGCGAAATAGGCCACCATCCCCAAGAGGATGACCGCCCCCGCCGGAACCATCGGCAGGAGCTTGGCGACATCTGCGCCTATGCCGGCGCCAGCCGCCAGCGACGGGGCGAAAATGCCCCCGGGGATTCCGCTCAGATAGGAAACGATGGTGGCCGCGATCTTGGCGAGCGCGAAGCCGTCCGGCAGGCTCGCTCCATGCAGAAGGGTCTGCGCCTCATCATAGCCGGTCCCGTAGGTAGCGCTGCCCGTCAGCAAGCCGATGACCGCCAGCACCAGCCCGCAACCCACGGCGAAGGCCACGGGACGTCCGGCCTTCAACCTCCCCAGCGGTCCAGGCAATCCATGGCGGGCGGCCAGGATCAGGCTTTGGCTGAAGACGCCCCCCGCCAATCCGCCGATGCCGCCGCAGACGAACACCGCGACCCAGCCCCGGCCAAGGCTGAGCGAGGCGGCGGTGTGTCCGAAATAATGGTAGTTGCCGAGGATGGCCAGCGAGGCGATGCCGGCCAGAATCACCGCGCTGAAGACGGTGCCGCTGGTGCGCTCCTCGAAGGAACGGCTCAGTTCCTCGATGGCGAAGACCACGCCGGCCAAGGGCGTGTTGAACGCCGCCGCCACACCCGCCGCACCGCCGGCGAGGATCAGGGCGCGCTGCACCTCTCTGTGGGAAAGCCGGAGGCTCTGGCCGACGGCATGCATGATCGACGAGCCGATCTGGGCCGTGGGCCCCTCGCGCCCCACCGACGCCCCCGAGCACAGCGCCAGAAGGGTGAGCAAAATCTTGCCGGCGGCGATCCGCAGCGAGAGAACCGCCTGGCGCGAGGCGGCTTCGGTCATTTCCAGCGCGGCGATGGCCTGAGGGATGCCGCTGCCTTCCGAGCCGGGGAAAAAGCGCCGTGTCATCCACAGCGCGAGGCCAAGCCCCAATGGGGTCACCAGCAGGGCCATTGCCGGCCTGGGGTGGATCAAGACATGGAAAGCGTCGTTGGCAACGTTCGCCGCCTTGGCGAAAGCGATGGCGACCAGGGAGATGGCCACGGCGCCGATCCAGAACGCCACGCGCCGCAACCACAGGCGCGGGGCAAGCAACAGCCGGCGTCTGAAATGAAGATGGCCCATATCGTTTGCCCGCTCCTCTGGCTAAAGGCAGGGAGCATGCCGGAAGCGCCTGAAAACAACAACCGCCAGCGCGCCCGAACCAGGGCTCCGAACTCAGATGACTGAATCCTTGACGCCCCCGCGAGTGATGGTGTCATCCCGAGCGGAGAGAGGGATCGTTCAGGCACGAACGGCAGCGGCCAGCGGCTGAAAGATCCCTCATCGCCGTCGCTCTGTCGGGATGACAGGGGGGGACGATGACATTGACCAATTCGAAACCTGAGTTCGGAGCCCCGGCGCCCGAACAGATGCCGTAATAGGCCTTGAGCCAGGCGCTCTCAGGGCTTGGCCGACGAAAGCGGATCGATAGTGAGGGTAATGATGGACAGCGGCTCGTCACCGGGCGGCGCGGCCACCAGCAAATGCGCCTGCGGCCCCGTCGCCCGGAAATAGGGGCCATCGACCAGCGCGTTCAGCCCTTGGAGCGCCGTCATCGGCAGGGGGTTGATATCGCGGCTGGCGAGAACCTGGGCGACATTCCGTCCACGCTGGCAGGTGAAGCTCTTGATGACGCCGCTTTCGACCAGACCGCCGAGCGGCAGGGCGCAAATGGAACCGCCGAAGCCCTGCGGGACGGGGATCCGCACGCGCAACTGGCCGAACGGGGTCAGAGAGAGATTGAGCGGGACCGGCGTCCCCTCGCCGCCCCGGATGATTGACCCCGTGATGGAGGGCAGCGCGATGTCGTTGAAACAATCCGCCGCCATCATCCCGAACCCGGCAAGAGCATAGGCGTGCCCCGCCATGGTCGAAACCGCCGCCAGGCTGCCCGCCAGCCATATCGGAACTTCCGTGGTGCCGATCATGGCCGGGAAGGGCATCGTGCCCAGCATCGACGCCATCCGTCCACGCTCGACCAACTCGACGGCCGTCGCCTCGCCGACGCTGTAATCGTGGCGCAACGCACCGAAGAGGGCCGTCTCCTCGGAGTGGGGGAACAGAAGGAAGCGGCTGAGAATGGCGGTCGCCCGCACACCGGCCAAGTCCGGGTCGGCCAGGGGATCGACCCCCTGTTCGGTGGCCACGGCGCGATGGGCCGTCACATACGCGACGCACGCGCTTTGCACACGGGCGCAAAGCTCCAGTTGTTCCGGAGACCGGAGATCCTTCTCGCGCACCAATCCATCCCGCGCATAACCCCGCACCGCGCCAACCGGCGCCGAGAACACCTGTTCGACGACGCGGATATTTCGAAGCAGCACCCGCTTCGACATGGGTGTCAGGATGGTATCGCTGATAAGACTGCGGACAGTGTCTCCTGCCCGAAGATTGGCGAAGTCCTCGTCGATGGTGGCCAGGTAGACACCGTGGATTCTCTTGCCGATCCCCTCGCTGTCGAAGATGGCTCCAAGCGCGCGCTGGATGCTGCCGGCATACCCCACATCGACGAGAACGATATCCGTGCAGGCGTCGAATCCCGCTATCGTCCGCCGCAGGTAGCCGAGGATGTCCCCGCGCGTGGACGCCGCCAGCTCGCGCAAGAGATCCGCGTCCACCAGCCCCGGAAACGCCCTGGCGAAAGCCGTGCCCTCGGCCCAGCCCCCGGGCTGATCCTTGAAGTAGCGCCCGATGGCGGGGACGTGCCGCTTCAGGAGATCATCGGCCGTCTTCTGATCGATGCCCTCGAATTCGGCCAGCCATCTCTGCCACCCGCCGTGATCCGCCGCCGCCCCGGTCCGGCACAGCCGCCGGTTCAGTTCCGCGTAGCCGGCCGGGCCGGACCCGCAGGCCTCCCATACCCGCAACGGCAGATGCGCATCGCGGGCAAGAAAGATCACGGTCGCGTCGCGGCCGGACTCCGCCAGCCCGCGAAGCCGGTTTTCGATAAGGCGATGGAAGGCGGCAAGGATTGGGCCGAGCACCGCCGCGACGTCCGACGCCGGGCGGTCCCCGTCGCCCATGCGGCCGGCGGCCAGCCTGCGGATGACATTGAAGCCGCCATCCAAACGGCGGCTGACGGCGCCATTGTCGGCGCGCATCATTTGCAGCGCGACGTTCTCGCGCTCGAAGATGCGGGAAAGCGCCTCCGTCGCCTGGGGATAATGGAGAGCCGTTATCCCGGCGCCTTTGGCTGCCTCGATATCGGCCAGGGGATTGTCGCCGATATGGAGACAGGCGGCCGGCATCAACCCCTGGGTGTGTAAGTAGGTCTGAAACAGGCCCTGATGCTTGCTCCGCCCGAATTCGCAAGACGCATACATAAAGTCGAAGGCGACATCGGGGGCGCAAGCCGCCAACAGATGGGCCAGTTGCGCCCCCGACCAGTACGTATCGGAAATGAACCCGGTCCTAAGGCCCCGGCGCCGCATATCCTGGTAGAGGGCGCGCATTTCGCCATTGGCGAAACACAGCTCCTTTTCCGCTTCGAACTCGGCCTCCGCCAATGCCCCGCGGGCGGCGTCGGGAAGATCGAAGACGTGAGTCGGGAACCGAGCGTAAATCTCGCCGATGGTGACCTCGCTGGAACCGCTTTCCTCCAGCTTTCCCTTGCGCGCACGCCGTTCGGCCTGGATGCGGTGCTGGACGAAGGACTCCACCAGCGTCTTGCGGTGCGCCGGTACCGGCGCATACCACAACGCGCGTTCGAACACGCCGTCGGGGGCGGTGCACCGGCGCAACAAAAAGGTGTCGAAGATATCGAAGGAAAAGCTCTCCGCCCCATGGGTTATCGAGGCGCGCGCTTCCGAAAGGCCGTTGCGCCCCATTACCTAGAGGAAACTGGCGAGGTTGAGCTTCATCGACCCCGCCACGGCCGAGAACGAGGCCTGCAACTGGGTCTGATATTGGGACACCTGAACGGCGACCTGCGCAACGTCGACATTGCTGATGTTGCTGATCATGGTCGTGCTGAGGCTGATGTAGCTCGACTGGTTCTGCTGCACCTCCTGCAACCTCTGCGACGTGCTGCCGAGGTTGCTCTGGGCATCGCCGAGATCGGTGAGCGCCTGGCCGGCCAGATCGTAAGCGGCCTGAAGCTGGCTCTGGTTCGGCGGATTGGATTGCTGGGCGACCATCTGCGCCGCGCACAACGCCTCCGCGAACCCGTTGTTGTTGGCCAACACGCCATAGGAGATCGTCTGCTGACCGGAAACGCGGATCGACTGCGTTCCGCTGTCCCCCTTGTAATAGGTGGTGGGCGGCGTGGTCGGAGACGTCGGATAGCCGGTGACGGTGGGATAGCCGGTCATGTCCACCGGCGCCGTCGTCGTGTTGTTGCCGCCGAACAGGTAATCCCCATTGAACTGCGCGTTCATCTGGCCCACGAGGTCCTGAACCGTGCCGCTTCCTTGACCGGTGATGTTGGGATTCCCTGACCCCAGGGCGGCGCCGATGTTGGTCCTCAAGGTGGTGATAAGGGACACCATGTTGCCCACGGCCGAATACGCCGATTGGACCCGCTGATTGGCGAGTTGCGCCGAATTCGACCATGTCTGCGCTTGGGCGACATCGCTTTGCAGGCCGATCAGGCGCCCGGCACTGGCCCCGTATCCGTCGTAGGTCGAACTGACGATGCCCGAGGATTCCTGAACCCGCGCGTTCGCCAGAGTCACCTCCAGCTGCATCACGTTGTTCATCATCGTCGTGTTGAGACCTAAGGTCGAAACTCTATCCATGGCTCAACTCCGTCAGGCCTGCACCGCCTGAATAAGGGACTGGAACATGGTCTGGATGGCGCTGATCACCTTGGCCGAGGCGGCATAGGCATTCTGGTACTCGGTCATCCGGGCCGTCTCCTGGTCCATGTTGACGCCCGATTGCGAATTGAAGGTGCTTTGCAGGCTTTGCAGAGTGGCGTTCTGCGTGTTGTAGGTGGTGGTCGCGGCCTGCGCCTGGGTCGCCACCCCGGAAATGATGTTCCCGGCGTAACCCGAGAACGTGGCCGTGGTGGTGTTGCCGCCGACGGTGAAGCTGTCCGTGGCGGACATCTGGCTCGCCAGCAGGCCGGCCGTCGAGTTCAGCGGCGATGCGAAGACCGAGGAGCCCGTCAGGTTCGAAAGCTGATAGGAATACGTCAGCGACGGGTTCTGCTGGACCGCCGGGTTGATGGCGATGCTGCTGGCCGAGCTGCCGTTGACCACGAGGTCGTTGAGGCCGAACAGCGACGAGAAATCCGTTGCGCTGCCGCCCGGCACCTGCAAGTTGCCCGAGGACGTGGTCACGGCGATGCCGCTGCTGGCCGGGGCCGTAAGAACCAGGGCGCCGCTGGAGTTCACCGAGGCGGTCCCTGGCACACTGGTGTTAATGGCGCTGACGATGGCGCCCACGGTGGTGGCGCCGCTCGGCAGGGGGATGGAATACGTGCTGGTGATCGCGCCCGTAGACTGGTTCGCGATGGCCAACTGGATGGTGGTGCCCGCGGCGACGGTGACCGCGCCCCCGCTGCCCAGGTCGGCCGTCCCGGTGAGGGTGTTCGGAACCGGTTGCGGGCTGCCCTGATTGGAAATCGTGTTGAGGCCGGTCGCCAGGTTCGACGCGAGGGCGTCCAACTGGCTTTGGACCCCGGGCAGGACCGTATCGCGCTGGTCGATCAGCGCCTTGAGGCTGCCGGAGCCGATCTGCCCCGTCACGTCCACGCCGCCCGCCCAAATACCGTCGAGGTGGCTGCCGGAGTACGTGCCGGGAACATAGGTATTCTGGGACGTCATCGTGCCGACGGCGGTGTGGCTCAAGTGGTTCACGTCGCCCGCGGCATCCACCAGGGTCTGGCCGCCCAGCATGACCACCATCTGGTTGTTGCCGTTGATGAAATAGTTGACGCCGACATCGTTGGACAGCGTTTGCAAGGCCGTCTGCCGCTGGTCTTCCAGCGCCGCGGTGGGCTGGTTCGAAGCCTGCGCCCGGCTGATGGCGGTATTGGTCTGCTGGATGGTGTCCAGCGCGGTGTTGATCTCGGTGATGGTCGAAGAAATCTGCTGATCGGCATTGCCGCGCAACTGCTGGACCTGGCTCGATGTCTGCCGCATCAGCGACAACGTGTCGTCGAGCTGGCTTGCCGCCTGGCTCTGCAGCGCCGCATTGTCCGGCGTGTTGGCGAGTTGCGTGAGCGCGCTTTCAAGCGTGGTCAGCGAACTGGAAAGATCGTTTCCGCTGGAACCCGAACCGTTGGCAGTGACCTGCCCCATCGCCTGCACCAGCGACTGGTAATAATCGTTGGCGGTCTTGGCATATCCAGTCTGGGCGGTGTTGCCCGCGATCTGCGCCACCAGGAACTGATCGACATTGTGGGAGACGGAGCCGACGCTCACGCCCGAGCCGACGCCGCCGAACGTCAAGGCGCTGACGCTGGCCGTCTCCGCGGTGTAACCCTGCGTATTGGCGTTGGCGAGATTGGACGAGACCAGACCCATCCGTGTCTGGAGGGTCAGAAGCGAACTGACCGCCGAACCGAGCGCCAGGTTCATGAACGCCATGGCAACCTCCCAGTTGCGAGGCTAGAGCCGCGGCGGGCTCACGCCCGCAAGGTCAAAGTGCCGTCCGCCGCCTGGCCGACGGCCACGCCGCCGTCGCCGCAGGTGCGCGGCTGGCTGTCATGGGCGCGGATGGCCGCCATCACCGCCTCCACGCGACGGCGGGTCGCGTTCAGGGCGGCCTCAAGGCGCCACATGTTTTCCCGGCTGAGATCCTGAAGCTCGTGGCCGGTCTCGACCAGCCGCTCGCGCAGCTCGGGATTGGCCGCCAGGTCGTCGGCATGTTGCACGAAGACGTCGCGGTAGAGGCTGGAGAATTCCTCCGACAGCTCGGTCTTGCGGTCCACCATCTCGACCAGCTTGGCCGGCAGGCCGCGGCGGAGCAGATCGTTCTCGGCCAGGAAGACGGCCCGAAGTTCCGCCATCACCTGCATCAGCTCGATGGCGGCCGTTTCCGCGGACGGAGCGGCTTTGTCGGCGGCGGCGCGATCATGTTCCATTTCGTCCATCTCCTGCTCAATAGCCCTGCGCCCGATGGGGAACCGCGGCACGCCCATAGGCGGCGCTGGCGCCGCGATGGTCCTTCATCGTCCGCAATTCCTGGCGGATAACGTCGAGATGCTCGTCCAACATCCCCCTCAGGCCGTCGAGGTCGGCCAGCGCGAGCGCCATCCGGACGCGCAACGCCTTGCGTTCCTCCGGCCCAGCGGCCGTCAACCTCGCCGCCAGACAGGCCTTGAGTTCGTCCGGGGACCCGATGATTTTACCCTCGGGAGCGAACGCGGCAAAGATTTCCGCCATCTTGCGGTCGGCATCGATCTTCGCCTGCACCAGCCGCTCCCGTTTTTTGTCGTGGGTTTGCATCTCTCACCCCGCGTCAAGGCCTACTGCACAGCCTGCTCCAGCGTCTGATACAACTGCTTGCCGGTGGAGATGACGGTGGCCGCCGCCGAATAGGCCTGCTGCGCCACGATCATTTTGCTGAACTCGGCCGACGTATCGACCGTCGAGTTTTCGAGCGCGCCGCCCCGGATCGCGCCGGCACCGTCCACGGACGCCTCCCGCAGGACGTACTGGCCGGACGTGGCCGTCTGCGAATAGACGCCGTCCGTGCCGGCCAGCAGGCCGTCGTAATTGGGGAAGATCGCCAGCGGCACCTTGTAGATGGGCAGCTTCTGCCCGTTGTCGTAATTGGCGGTGAGCGTACCGTCGGTGCCGATGGTGATCCCGGTCATCTTGCCGTAGGGCACGCCGTCCTGGCTCTGGCTGTGAATGTCGACGATCGGCGGGGTCTGCCCCATGGCGTACTGGGTGAGGCCGCTGGTCGAGTTCGGGGTGCCGAGATTGAGCGCGATCGACTGACCGGCGGCACCGTCCGTCCAACTGGCGATGGGAATGGTCACGAGGTTGGTGGCGGCGTTCACCGAACCGCCGCCGCTCGTGGACGTGATGGTGTCGAGGCTGCCGTTGCTGTTGAACTTGACGTCGAATACATCGGGAACACCGCCCCCGGCGTTGAGATCGCCGGTCGTGGGAGTGGTGCTGGACGGGCTGGTGGGATCGGTCACCGTCATCGTCCAGTCGTTGCCGCCGTTGTTCTTCCACGTCGCCGGGATGCTCTGCGCCACCCCGAGCGAGTCGTAGATCTGGAGCGCTGTGGTGAAGGTCGCGCCGACCGTCGAATCCGCCGGCAGGTTGGCCTGCAACGCGAAGTTCTTGGTGGCCGCGGCCGATGAATTGAAGCGGTCGATGTTGACCACCGACAAGGCCGAGGTGTTGTTGACGTTGGAGGCAACGATGTTGCCGCTCGAGTCCGTCGGCCATCCCATCAGGTAATAGGTGCCGTTCAAGGCCAGATTGCCTTGGGAATCGGGGCTGAACTCGCCATCGCGGGTATAACCGATCGGGCCGCTGGTCAGCCCCTGCTGCACGACGAACATGCCGTTGCCGTCCACCGCCATGTCGGTGGTGTGCGAGCTGGTGGCGATCAGCCCCTGCGCACCGACGTTCTGGCGGGTCGTGGCCAGGACGCCGCCCGACGCATACTGGCTGCCGGTGGTCTGCTGGGTGACCATGTCGATGAAGCTGCCGTCCGAGCCCTTGTAGCCGGTCGTGTTGGCGTTGGCCAGGTTGTCCGAGATGATGGCGATGGCCTGGCCCTGCGCTTGCAAGCCAGAGACCGCCGACAACATTGCGCCTTCGATGCTCATAATCGTCTCCGTCTTCGCTTGCGTTGGTTCGTCAGCCCGTGACCTGGGTAACATTGGCGAGCGGGACGGATACTCCGCCCAGCATCAGCTGCGCCTGGCCGCCCGAACTATCGACGCCGGTGACCGTGCCGACGACGGACGTCGTGGTCGAGACCGTATTTCCCGAGCCGTCGGTCGCGGTCGCCGTCAAGGTGTAGTCGCCGTCCGCAAGCTGGGTGCCGGACATGTCCTGTCCGTTCCAGTTCAGGGCGTGGGTGCCCAGCGTCCCGTCGCCCGTCCCGGTCCAAACGACCTTGCCGCTGGAATCGGCAATGCTGAGGGACACGTTCGCGGCGCTCTGCCCGAGCGTGTAATCCCACGTCGCGGCGCCGTTCTGGAGGGGCGCGGTAGATCCCGTGGCCTGGACGGTCTTACCCATGTAGCCGATGCCGCTGGACAGCCCCAGGGACGAAAGGGACGACGCCACGGACAACAGACTGGAATTGGTTTCCATCTGCTGCTCGACCCCGGTCAACTGGATCAGTTCGGTCGTGAACTGGTTGGGGTCGGTGGGATTGAGCGGATTCTGGTTTTGCAACTGCGTCGTCAGCAGCGTGATGAAGGTGTTGTAGTTCGCCGTGAAGCTGCTGGCGGCGCTGGTGCCGCTGGAGCCCGAGCCGCTCGTGCTGGAACTGGTGTAGGCGGGGTTGTTCACCAACGACGAGAACGGATTCGTTGTCGTGCTCGTGGTTCCGGAGATGGACATTCCAACACTCCCTCGACATTCCCGACATCGGCGGCGCTGGGAAGTTTTTTCCTAGCGGCGAACGCATCGTCGAGATCAACTTCGTTTCTATGATTTTTTACGGAGGGGAGCGCGGTTTCAGGCGCTGTTTTTTTACGTCTTTCGGGAAGGCCGCTGGCCATCCGAGGGAATACACGGTGGAAAAGTTGTTCCCCCGCGCATCCCGCACAGGCGCCGCTTTGCGCCACGGAAGGCGAACGGGACCGGCGCGCTCGGGCGCCTTCGCGCACACCGCAACCGCCAAGACCCGGATCGTTCCGTGCGGATCCCGCCTCCCCCCGCGGGGGGATTATTGCGGGAAACCGCCCGGAAGAGCCCGTAAAGTACCGTTTTCCCCGCGAGGGGAGTGCCCCCCGTTACGGGGCGAGGCCGTCGACACCGGCGATGGACGCCCACGCTTCGCGGCTGTCCCACACCGCCTTGCCGATCTTCTGGTAGGCAACGGAGTCGTTCTTGCCAAGCGTTCCCGTGAGCGCGCCGGCCAGCGCCTCGTAGGTGTCGCGCAGCCGGGCGGCCACGTCCCCGCCAGCGTCCATATCGAGGCAGCGGTTCAGGCCGCTCAGAATCTGGTTGGCACGCATGACCTGCGCGAACTGGCCCTCGAAATCACCTTCCGCCGCCGCCTTGGCGGCATCGGCGATCCTCACCAGCACGCCATCATGCAGCATCACCACCGCTTCCAGCGGCTTCACGTTTTCCAAGGTAATCTCATTGGTCCGAGACATGGGCTGCTCCTGAAACTGATACAGACGACGAATGGATAGCCTGTATCTAAATTTCTCGCGCCAATTCTTTAAGCATTCGTGAAGAAGACGGAAATCACCGGTCCAACAACACGAAGAGCATGCCCTTGCGACGCCTATTGTCCCCGGGCGATCGGCCGGCCGAACGATAGTCTCGGCCCGCGCAGGAACGAGGCTTCCACGGACCAGCCACGCTCACGCGATCAGACGGTCCCGACCATCCGCGCCGCCCGAACGGCGTCATCCCCAGGGTAGTCCGGGGCGGACGCCGGAGAAGCGCCCGCCGCAGGCTTCTGGCCCGCGATCTCGGCCCAGGCGTCGCGGGTCTGGCGCAAGGCGGCGGCGATCTTGTCGCACGCGTCGGCCCCATCCTTCTTGCCGACCGACCGCATCAGGGCCAACCCGACCGTCTCGTACATGTCGTAAAGATTGGTCGCCACCGTGCCCCCGGCCTCCAGGTCGAGGCTATGGGCGAGACCATTGATGATGGTGACCGCCCGCACGGTTTCGTTGTATTGGCCTTCCCAATCCTTTTCCCTCGCGGCCCTGGCGGCGGCGGCGATGCGCGCCAGGACGCCGTCGTAGAGCATGACCACCGCCTGCAGCGGCGGCACCGTCCGTTGCGCCGACTGGTAGGCCGATATCGCGTATCCGCTGTGGACCATGACCGAGCACCCTCTCGTAAAACTCTACCTTCGCGCCCACCCACGCCCTGCCGTCACGGCACCGACGATGTATCGTAGGCCATCATGGACTGAAGGAGCGTGGAAGTTTGATTGGCCTGCGAGATCGACGATTCCAGGCTGCCGTACTGAATCAGCAGGAAGTTTTCGTAATTGTTCATTTCCACCGTCAGACTCGACACCTGCGCTTGCCAGTTCGCATCCTGGCTGACCAGATTGTCGATGTTGATGGTCTGGATCGAACCGAAATTGGGATCGGCATAGTTCGTCGTCGTCTGGTAGAGCTGATCGCCGATGCCTTGGGTGACGTCGGCAGTAATGGTTTCGCTTGTCGTTCCCGAGTAGTTGAACGTCAAGCCGGCATAGGGCGTTCCCGTGTTTCCGGTGATGACGCCGCCGGTCTGGGTGAAGCTTGCGCTGGCGTCGTTGCCGGAGCCCGTGGGCGTCAGGACGCCATTCACGAAATTGAGGCTGAAGGTGCCGCTGTACGTCGCATCGGTATGGTCGGCCAGTTGAAGATCGCCGCTGCTGGTGTTCGCCTGATATTCGAACAGGCTTTGGATCTGAGAAAAATTATTGGTGAGCGCGTTCGTCAGCGTGGCGCTGTCGATCTGCAGCAGGTTGTTCTGGTCCATGGTGATGCCGATGGCCCCCAGTGACCATCCCGTAACCGTCCCGCTGGGCGATCCCGTGGGCGTCTCGTTGACGATGCTGCTCAGCGCGTTCTGAACGGCCGTGTCGGCTTCCCGCAAGGTGGAATCGCCGAACAACACCGCGTTGGGATTGGCCGTGCCATCGCTCTGGGTGGCGTTGTTGGCGTTCACCCAGGTTTTCCAGTTGTTGTAGGCGGTGACGAAGCTCTGGATCGCCGTCTGCACCGAATTGGTATCGGGATTGATGTTCAGCGTGATGGTGCCCGTCTTGTCGGCTTGCAGCAGGTTCAGCGTCACCCCGTTCAACACGTCGCTGATGGTGTTGGTGCTGCGCTGGATGTTGTTCACCCCATCCACATTCAGAATCGCCGGCTGCGGCGCTTGCAGCAGCGGCGTCGACGACGAGGCGATGCCCAGCCCGCTCATGATGCCGTTCGGGTCGGAGGTCACCACCACCGGCTGGCCATTGGACGTGGTTGGCGACAGGACCAGATAGCCGTTCGCATCCGTTGTCGCCGTCACACCCGTCGTCGCCGACTGGGCGGCGATGTCGCTGGCGATCGTCGCGACGCTGGCCCCGCTGGCTATGCTTATGGCCGTCCCGTTGATGTAAACCGTCCCGCCGCCGGTAGGGGCCGTATAGGTGCTGGAGTTTCCGGTCGCGCTCCCCGCCAACCCCAGCCCGGTCAATATCGGGTTGCTTCCCCCGGTTGTGTCGGTCAGGTTGAAGGTCGTATTGGTATCGTTGCCGGTCAACACCAGTTCGTACTGGGAACCCGACGCGACCGTGATCACCTGCGCGCTGACCCCGGTGGTCGCGCTTTGGTTGTTGATGGCGTTGACGATGTCGCTCAGGCTGTTGGTCGATGCGACGTTGATGGTGGCCGCGGTCTTGCCGGCTTCGCCGATGGTGAAGGAACCGGTCAGGTTCAACGCGGCGGTGGCGCTGGTGGTTGAAACGCTGCCGCCGATCCGCTCGGCCGTCGCCACCTGTTGAATCGAAATCTGATGCGCGCCCGTCGTGGTGCCGGCGGCCACGGTCGCCGACATCAGCGAACTCGCGGCGATGGTGTCGCTGTTCGACAGGGTGGCGGTTCGGTTGTCGAAGACGTCGGTGGAGGACCCCGTGCTGGGATTGGTGACGGTGTCCAAGGCGGCAGCGCTGTTCTCCAGCGTCTGCAGCAGCGACTGCATCTGCTTGTAGGCGGTGATATGGGTTTGGTTGTTTATGATTTCGCCGTTGAGCGTGCCGAGCTGCTCTTGATACGGCATCAGCTTCAACTGCACCGCCTGTGCCACAGTCAGGCCGGAGCGGTCGACCGAGTAACTGGTCAGCAGCGTCGACGGCGTGTTCGTGGTGGTTCCGCCGCTGCTCGACGAACTATAGCCGGTGCTGCCCGACGTGCCGGTTGTGGACGAGATCGTCATCTTCCCACCTCACTCGCCGTGGTGTAACCAAGCCCAATCGCTGTTCCGAGCCGACGAGGGAGACCTTTCAGCCGTATCGCCTGGAAAGCGCCCCGCTCGCTCCACGCCCTCGAAATGGTACCGGCATGGGCGCGACAAGACCCCGACGCTCTGGGGAGGGCGCGAACCCTCCCCTGTAGCGCCCGTCTTGCGCGACCCACCGGGCGGACGCGTGGGCCGCCCGCCCGTTCCTTAGCTTACGCCGAAGGTTACGACTGGATCAGCGTAAGCAGTTCCTGCGGCATCTTGGCGGCTTGCGACAGGGCGGCGACCGAGGCCTGAGTCAACACGTCCGCCGAAGACAGCGCCGACTTTTGGGCGGCGACGTCCGCGTCCATGATGGTCGAGTTGGCGGCCGTCACGTTTTGCAGATTGGTTGACAGGCTTTGGGCGACGAAGTTGAACTGCGACTCATAGGCGCCGAGCGAGGCGCGTCCCTTGGTCAGGGTGTTCATCGCCGCCGAGAGCGTGCTGATCATGTTCGAGGCGTCGCCGATGACCGTCAGGTCGCCCGTGACATTCAGGCCGGTGGTGCCGGCGGTAAAGGTGCCGAGGGTGACGCCGATGGTGTCCGTGGCGGAGGACCCCACCAGGAAGTTCACGCCGCCCGAGAAGGCGCTGGTCCCATCCAGCAGCGACATGCCCGAATAGCGGGTGCCGCTGGCGATGTTGTTGATTTCCGTGCTGAGTTGCGCGAATTCGACCTGGATGTCGGCCGAGCGCTGCGTGTCCGTGACGTTGCCCGAAGCGGCCTCGGTCGCCAGCGCCATCATGCGCTGAAGGATGTTGCCGATGGTGGACAGGCCGCCGTCGGCCATCTGCAGGATCGAGTTGGCTTGCGCCGCGTTGGTCTCGGACTGGGTGAGGGCGGCGATATTGCCCTGCAGCTGGGTGGCGATGGCGAGGCCCGCGGCGTTGTCCGACGCCTGGACGATGTTGGAGCCGGAGGCCAGCTTGGCCAACGCGGCCGACTGGTTGGCGGAGTTCAGGTTCAGATAGCGGAGCGCCGCGTTGGCGGCGACGTTGGTCGTAATGACGGGCATGGGTGTGCACTCCTTTCTGGTATTGCCGGTATCCCCCATTCGGGAGACGGAACGGACATCCGTTCAGGCCCACTCAACAGATTGAACGGTAGGGGCCGGCAAATCAGGCGAAAAAAGTTGCTCGATTGGCGAAAAAAATTCGTCTCCTGAAAAATCAAACACTTAGCCCAGCGCTTGCTGGACATCCTTCTCGTTGCGGCGAAGAAAATCGCGGAGACTTTGCCGCCCCCGCTTGAGCAACGACTCGACGGCGGTGACGCTCGCCCCCATCACCTCCGCGATCTCGCCGTTGCTCAAATCCTCGTAATAGGACAGGATTACCGCCACCCGCTGCTGCGACGTCAGACGCTCCAGCGCGTCCTCGAGGCGCCCGAACACTTGGCGCTTGTGGATGCTGGTCACGCTATCCTCGGCACCATCGATGGGTTCGGGCATGTCGTCCAGCCACTCGTTCTTGGGCAAACGCTGGAGATCGATACAGCGATTGACGATCACCCGGTACAACCACGTCCCGAATTTCGCGCGGCCCGACTGCCAATTCTGCCGATGGACCCACGCCTTGACGAAGGCGTCCTGGGTGACATCGTCGGCATCGGCGGGATTTTTCAGAATCCGCAGCGCAAGGGCATAGGCGCGGTCGATATGCCGCTCCACGAGAGTCCGGTAGGCCTCGGCATCGTCCGCCCGAATCCGGTCAAGCAACTCCTCGTCCGCCAGGGCCGATATCGGCGGCGGCGAATCGAGTTCGGTGACCGTGGACGCCATACCCTTTTCCATCCGTTCCTTCGATTACCGCCTTGTATCTCCAGCCGTTCCCGTCGCGCGCTTTTTCCTGCCGTTCCGAACGCAAGCGACTAGCCCCTCCAGGCACCATCGCATGAAAGATCCCCGTCGCTCCGTTCCTTGAGGATGACACGACCAGGACGCGCCGGAAGCGAAACCCGCGACGACCGCCGCCGCGCTGCCGACAAGATCACGTCTGGAACAGTAAGGGGGCTTGGTAAATTATTTCTTTACAGTCAATGTGCGAATGAAGCCTCGGGGCATTGCCCCACCCCCGCGATTTACTGAGGCGGGCACTTGCCGCCCCCCGTGGCCGGAGTTATCTTCCTTGATACTGGGCTGCCCGTGAATGGCCCAGGGCTGTTCACCTCCGATGCTGTCATCCCGAGAGAGCGGAGCGACGGAGGGATCTTTCACGCGAAGGTGCCGGAAAGATTCCTCGCCTTCGGCTCGGAATGACAACAAGGGATGCGCGAGCCGAGCACTGAACAGCCCTGGGGGATGGCCCGGCATGCCCTGGGCACGGGCATTTCTTTGCGGAGAGTTGAGGGGATGGTCGACGTCTTGCCCACCGACAGCTTCGCTGCGGGCATTGCCGAAGCCCGCAGCCAGGTATCGGCGGGAAACGTTGCCGCGGCCATCGAAATCCTTGGGCGGCTCATCCGGGGCCGACCCGGCAATCCCGAAGCTCTTCGTCTGCTGGGATCGTTGGCCGAACGCTTGAACAAGCCGGAGGATGCCGCGTCCGTCTACCGCGTTCTGGTCCAGGCCGACCCGTCGAATCCGGAACATCTTCGCGCTCTCGGGCACGCCCTCGAAAAGGCGCGGGACTGGAAGGGTGTGGAGGAATGCCGGCGCAAACAACTGGCGCACGCCCCCGCGGATTACGACGCTTGGATTTCACTGGCGGATTCCTTGCACAAACAGGAACGCTTTCACCACGCACTGGAGGTCTTGGAGACCGTCCGAAAAATCTTTCCGGGGGATCACCGGCCGCTTCTGAAGGCCGCCAGCTTCTATCGCGACCGCAACCGCTACCAAGCCGCCGAGGCCATTTGCAAGCCGTTGGTGCGCGACCATCCCGCCGATCCCGACGTCTGGATCAGTGCCGGCGTCAATCACCATGCCATGGAACGCAACGACGAGGCGGAAGCCTGCTTCCGCCGTGCCCTGGACATCGACCCGTCCAGCGTCAACGGCCATTTCGCCCTGGCGTTCCATGTGCTGTCGCTCGGCCGTTGGCGCGAGGGGTTCGAGGAATTCCGGTGGTGCACCAAGCTCGCAGAGGTCGCCGCCGACTTAGCCGCCATGCCGGAATGGACCGGCGGCGAGCCGCCGGGAACCCGCGTCATCGTGTGGAGCGGGCAAGGATACGGGGATGCCATCCAGTTCCTTCGCCATGTCCGGAACATCGCGGCAAACGGCCACAAGCCCGTTCTCTACATACCCAGGGCGCTGGTGCGCCTTGCCGAAACCGTTGCCGGCGCCGCTTCCGTCCATGCCAGCGCCGATCCTCGGCCGGACGGCAACGTCCAGATCGCGCTTCACAACCTGCCCCATGCGGTCGGCGTCCGCGACCCTGGGGAAACCTGGCCGGGACCGTATCTGACGCCCCCTCCCCAACCCGTCCTGCCGCGGAGCGGAAAGTTGGCTGTCGGTCTCACCTGGGCAGGACGGCCCGATTTCGCCAACGATTCCAACCGCAGCATACCGCTTTCCGCGCTTGCCCCCCTGCTCGACGTGCCCGGAATCCAGTGGTTCGGACTGCAAACCGGCAAACGGGCGTCGGAAGCCGCCGGCACTCCATGGGCGGAGGCGCTCCACGACCTTTCGCCGCGGATCACGGACTTCGCCGACACCGCGGCGCTGGTCGGTGGGCTCGACCTCGTCATCTCCGTGGACACCTCGGTCGCCCATCTGGCCGGGGCGCTTGGAAAGCCCGTGTGGATCCTGCTGCCGCGCCGGTGCGATTGGCGCTGGCTGCGGCATGGCGCAAGCACAGGCTGGTATCCGAGCGCCCGCCTGTTCCGGCAGGCCACATTCGGCTATTGGGCGCCGGTGGTGGCGGAAATGGCGGAGGCGCTCGCGGCCATGGCCGAGACACGCCATCAATCCGCACCGCTGGGTGCATAACGCCATGACCGCCAATCAGGACGACTTCTATACTTCGGTGGGGATGGAACTCTATAAGATGGGCGAGATCGAGCCGGCCATCACCGCCTACGGGATAGCCCTCGCCCATGATCCCGGACGTTCCGATACCTTCGTGAACCTTGGTGTCGCCCTCGAAGCGGCGGGTCGACCGAGTGCCGCGGCCGCATGCTACCGTCAGGCCGTTGCCGTTGAGCCTATGAACGCCGTGGCCCTTCACAACCTTGGCCTAGTCCTGCTGGGGCAGGGACAGGTTGAAGAAGCCCTGCCCTACTTGCGCCGGGCAACCACCGCCAACCCGACACTCCCTCAGAGCCATGTGGAAAGCGGCAACGCGCTGATGGCCATGAGCCGGACGGAGGAGGCCATCCTCGCCTATCGGCGCGCTGTCGACCTTGCTCCGGACATGCCCGAATACCGCTTCAATCTCGCGCTGGCTTTGCTGGCGAACGGCAGGCTGAAGGAAGGGTTCCAGGAATACGAATGGCGGCGGCGCATCGACAAATACCGCCGCGACGTTCCCGCGCCGGAATGGGACGGCGAGCCGCTGCGGGGACGCACCATCGTGCTGCATGCCGAACAGGGGTTCGGCGACGCCCTGCAATTCGCCCGGTACGCGCCGCTCGTCGCGGCCAAGGGCGGCCGGGTCATCTTGTGGGTGCACCGCGCCCTGGTGCGCCTGCTCGCCACCGTCCCCGGCGTGACGGCGGCGGTCGCCAGCCAGCCGCCTCACTCCGCTTTCGACGTCCATGCGCCGCTGATGAGCCTGCCCCATCTGTTCGGCACGGAACTCGACACCGTTCCCGGCGACGTTCCGTACATCTTCCCCGACCCGGATGCCGCAGCCGCCTGGGAGGAACGGCTGGCCGGCCTGCCGGGGCTGAAGATCGGCCTGGTATGGGCGGGAAATCCGCGCCTCCATGACAGGGACGCCGCCGAGATCGATCGCCATCGGAGCCTGCGCCTGGAGCAATTCGCGCCGCTGGCCGCGATAAGCGGCGTCACGTTCGTCAGCCTCCAGAAAGGCGATTCCACCGGACAGGCCAAGGCGCCCCCCGCCGGCCTGCGCCTGGTGGACTGGATGGACGAGGTGACCGACTTCGCCGACACCGCCGCGCTGGTCGCCAACCTCGACCTCGTGATTTCCGTCGATACGTCGGTCGTCCATCTGGCCGGCGCCATGGGCAAGCCGGTGTGGATATTGTCGCGCTTCGACGGATGCTGGCGCTGGCTGGAAAATCGCGACGATTCCCCCTGGTATCCCACCGCGCGGCTGTTCCGCCAGCCCGCCCTCGGGCAATGGGATCCCGTCCTTCTCAAGGTCGCCGACGCGTTGCGGCAATGGGCGGCGGCGCCATGATGGACGTCGCCGTCCTGCTGCTCGAACAGGCCCGGCGTCTGGAGCGCGACGGCCTCTTGCCCCAGGCGGAACTGGTCTACCGCAAACTCCTGGCGGACGATCCCGGCCAAGCCGGAGCCGCGCACGCCCTAGGCAATCTTCTGTACGAGCGGGGCGCCTTCTCCGATGCGGCCGAATACTACCGCCAAGCGCTCGGGCGTCGCGCCGATTATCCCGAGGCCGCCTACAACCTCGGCAACGCGCTCGGCGGGCTCGGCCGATGGCTCGACGCGGCGGCGGCCTACGACGACGCCATCCGCCTCAACCCGGATTTCGCCGAAGCTCGCCTCAACCGGGCGGGCACTCTCCACAGGCTGGGACGCCACGGCGAAGCCGCCGACGAGTGCCGCCGGGTGATCGATCTGCGCGAAGACCTTCCCGACGCATACAACATCCTTGGCGCCAGCCTTTATTCACAAGGCGATTTCAATGCCGCCGTCACCGCACTCCGCCAAGCAATCGCGCTCTGCCCGGATCACGCCCTCGCCCACAACAATCTGGGCATGGCCCTATCTTCCCTGGGGCGGTTTACGGAAGCGGCCGAGGCCCACCGGAGGGCTCTCGCTCTCGACCCCGACATGGCGAGCGCCTACACCAACCTCGCCCGCCCCCTCTACCAACTGGGCCGCATCGACGAAGCCCTCGCAGCGGCATCCATGGCGACCGCCCTCGCCCCCAAGTCTCCCGAAGCCCACAACAACCTGGGAACGGCGCTTTACGCCTCGGAACGCAACGCCGAGGCTGCGGCCGCCTTGGAAACCGCGATCGCCATGGTCCCCGACTTGGCCGGGATCCACCACCATTACGGCATGGTCCTGCTCAAGCTCGGCCGACTGGCCGAGGGTTGGGCACAATACGAGTGGCGGCGCCGGATAGAGAATTTTTGCCGCCAGCTTCCAGGGCCCCAATGGCGGGGCGAGCCGCTGGGAGGAAGGACCATCCTGCTGCATACCGAGCAGGGATTGGGCGATTGTCTGCACTTCGCCCGCTATGCGCCGTTGGTGGCGGCCGCAGGCGGACGCGTCGTTCTGTGGGCGGATGAGCCGCTCGTCCGTATCCTGCGCACGCTTCCCGGTGTAGCCGAGGTGGTGCCTTTGGAGACCATTCCTCCCACGTTCGACGTCCACCTGCCGCTGATGAGTCTGCCGCATGTATTCGGCACCGAGTTGCACTCCATTCCCGCCGACATTCCCTATCTCCTCCCCGACGCGGCGGCGGCCAAAGCTTGGGGTGACCGGCTGACCGCCCTGCCTGGTCTGAAGGTCGGGCTGGTCTGGGCCGGCGGCCTCCGCCCTTACGACCCCCTGGCCAATTTCCGAAGCCTCGGCCCCGACGGTTTCGCCTCTCTGGCCTCCACCCCGGGAGTCAGCTTCGTCAGCCTTCAGAAGGGGCCGCGCGCCGAACCGGCCGAGGCCGCCCCTACCGGGCTGCGTCTGACCGATTGGATGGACGAAGTCTCCGACTTCGCCGACACCGCGGCGCTGATCGCCAACCTCGACCTCGTCATCACCGTCGACACCGCCGTCGCCCATCTGGCCGGCGCCATGGGCAAACCGGTATGGGTCCTGCTGCGTTTCGGCGGCTGCTGGCGCTGGCTGGAAAGCCGCGACGATTCCCCCTGGTATCCCACCGCGCGCCTGTTCCGCCAGCCCGCCCTCGGGCAATGGGAGCCCGTGCTTCTCGCGGTGGCCGACGAATTGCGCCGGCTGACGGCATAGGGGGCGAACGGTGTCCTCCGCCCTCTCTGAGCAAATGATCCTGTCGGCGGTCCAGCACCATCGCGCCGGGCGCCTGGACACGGCCGAAGAGCTTTACCGCAGCGCGCTCCGGCTGGACCCGGGACACGTTCTCGCCACCCATCACCTGGGGATCGTCGCCTTCCAAACCGGCCGATTGGAGGACGCGGCCCGTCTTTTCCGGCGGACGATAAGCCTCAAGCCCGATTACCCGGAGGCTTACAGAAATCTCGGCGCGCTCTTGCGGGCGCAGGGGCGTGGCGGCGAAGCCATCATCTATTACGAGCAGGCGGCGCTGCTGAACCCTCGCGATCCCGACCTCCATGGCGACATGGGGGCCCTGCTCCGCGACCTGGGGCGCGTGGACGAAGCGGCGGCGGAATATCGCCGCGCCATCGCGCTGCGCCCCGATTTCGCCGAGGCGCACAACGATCTCGGCAGCCTGCTCCGCGACCGGGGCGACTTGGCGGGGGCGCTGGAATGCTATCGGCGGGCCACAGGCTGCCGGCCGCAATTATCCGAGGCCAGTTACAACCTTGGCCTCACCCTCGACGCGTTGGAGCGGCTGGACGAGGCGAGGGACGCCTACCGCGCCGCCATCCGCGCAAGGCCCGATTTCGTCGAGGCCCATATCAACCTGGGCGCGGCCTTGCAACGGTCAGGGCGGCTTGCCGAGGCGATCTCGGAATACCGGGAGGCGCTGCGGCATGCGCCCGATCATCCCACGGCACTGACAAATCTCGGCGCCGCCCTCGACGATACCGGACAGTCCATCGACGCCCTGGAGGCGCACGACCATGCCCTGGCCGTCGCCCCCGGCTTCGCGCTGGCCCATGTCAATCGGGGAGCGACATTGGCCCATCTGGAGCGTGACGCGGAGGCTGTCGAGGCATACCGCGAGGCCATCCGCCACGATCCCGGGAACGCCGAAGCACACGGCAACCTCGGTTTGGCGCTGACAAATCTGGGAAGGACCGCGGAAGCCGTCCAGGCCCATAGGCAAGCCGTCGCCCTCGCCCCGGACAACCCCAAGCACCACCATTGGCTTGGCATGGCGCTGCTGTTGACCGGCGCCATGACGGAGGGTTGGGCCGAGCACGAATGGCGAAGGAAACTCCCCGGGTTCCAACGCGATCTTCCCAAGCCGGCCTGGACGGGAGAAGCGCTCGGAGGGAAGACGATCCTGCTGCACGCCGAGCAGGGATACGGAGACACCCTGCACTTCGTCCGTTACGCGCCGCTGGTGGCGGCCACGGGCGGGCGGGTGGTCCTGTGGGTGCCCGACCCGCTGATCCGCCTGCTCGCCACCGTGCCGGGCGTGGCCGAAGCGGTTTCCGACCGTCCGCCCGCCTCCGCGTTCGACGTCCATCTGCCGCTGATGAGCCTGCCCCATGCGTTCGGTGCGACGCTTGACACGATCTCCGCCCCAATCCCCTATCTGTCGCCCGATGGGGAAGCCGTCGCAGCCTGGGGCAAGCGCGTAGCCCGATTGGCCGGCTTGAAGATCGGCCTGGTCTGGGCGGGAAACCCAGGCTATCCGGAAAAGCGCGAGTACCGGATCGACCGGCGCCGGAGCCTGCGCCTGGAGCAACTCGCGCCGCTGGCGGAGATAGACGGGATCACGTTCGTCAGCCTCCAGAAAGGCGACGCCGCCGGGCAGGCCACGGCGCCCCCCGCCGGCCTGCGCCTGGTGGACTGGATGGACGAGGTGACCGACTTCGCCGACACCGCCGCCCTGGTCGCCAACCTCGACCTCGTGATTTCCGTCGATACGTCCGTCGCCCATCTGGCCGGCGCCATGGGCAAGCCGGTGTGGATATTGTCGCGCTTCGACGGCTGCTGGCGCTGGCTGGAAAACCGCGACGATTCCCCCTGGTACCCCACCGCGCGGCTGTTCCGCCAGCCCGCACCGGGACAATGGGAACCCGTCCTCATCAAGGTCGCCGACGCCCTGCGCAAACAGGTGGCCGCACCATGATGGACGTCGCCGCCCTGCTGCTCGAACAGGCCGCGCGTCTCGCGCGCGATGGCCTGTTGTCCCAGGCGGACCTGGTCTACCGCAAGCTCCTGGCGGACGATCCCGGCCATGCTGCGGCCCACCTTGGCCGGGCGACGGTCCTCCACAGGATGGCGCGCTACGGGGAGGCCATCGCCGAATACCGGGAAGCCCTCCGGCACGCGCCGAGCCATCCCGCGGCGCTCTCGAATCTCGGCGCCGCCTTGGGGGAATCGGGACAATCCCTTGCCGCCCTCGCCGCGTTCGACGACGCCATAGCCCTGGCTCCCGACTTCGCCCTGGCCCACGTCAACCGGGCGGCGACGCTGGAGCGGTTGGAGCGGGATGAAGAGGCCGCCGCGGCATACCGCGAGGCCATCCGCCACGATCCCGGAAACGCCGAAATCCACAGCGACCTCGGCATCACGCTGAAAAAGCTGGCACGGACCGCGGAGGCCGTGCAGGCCCACCGGCAAGCTGTCGCCCTCGCCCCGGACAACCCGAAATACCACAGCTATCTCGGCATGGTCCTGCTATTGGCCGGGGTCATGGCGGAGGGCTGGGCCGAGTACGAATGGCGGAGAAAACTGCCCGAGTTCCAACGCGATCTTCCCAAACCGGCCTGGACAGGGGAACCGCTCGAGGGGAAGACGATCCTGCTGCACGCCGAGCAAGGGTACGGCGATATCCTGCACTTCGTGCGCTACGCGCCGCTGGTGGCGGCCACGGGCGGGCGGGTGGTCCTGTGGGTGCCCGATTCGCTGACCCGCCTGCTTGGCACCGTGCCGGGCGTGGCCGAAGCGGTTTCCATCCGTCCGCCCGCTTCCGTGTTCGACGTCCATCTGCCGCTGATGAGCCTGCCTCACGCATTCGGCACGGACTTGGACACCATCCCCGCCAACATCCCCTATCTCTTCGCCGAACCGGCGGCGACCAAAGCCTGGGGCGAACGGCTGGCCGCCCTGCCGGGCCTGAAAGCCGGTCTGGTCTGGGCGGGGCGGTCTCAAGCAGCGGACGCATATCGCTTCGACCGGCGCCGGAGCCTGCGCCTGGAGCAATTCGCGCCGTTGGCGGAGATAGACGGCATCACGTTCGTCAGCCTCCAGACAGGCGACGCCGCCGAACAAGCCACGGCGCCCCCCGCTGGCCTGCGCCTGGTGGACTGGATGGACGAGGTGACCGACTTCGCCGACACCGCCGCGCTGGTCGCCAACCTCGACCTCGTGATTTCCGTGGACACGTCCGTCGTCCATCTGGCTGGGGCCTTGGGCAAGCCGGTGTGGATCCTGTCCCGCTTCGACGGCTGCTGGCGCTGGCTGGAAAACCGCGACGATTCCCCCTGGTACCCTACCGCGCGGCTGTTCCGCCAACCCGCGCCGGGACAATGGGAACCCGCGCTTCTGACGGTCGCCGACGCCTTGCGGCGGCTGGTGGGGGAGTAACCGCGGCATGGACCTTTCCGCCCTGCTTCTCGAACACGCCCGGCAATGCGAACGGGCCGGGCAGCCGGCCAAGGCCGAATTCCTCTACCGCCAGGCGCTCGGCCAGTTCCCGGACATGGCCGAAGCCGCGCACCGGCTTGGAATCATCCTTTGCGGTTCGGGGCGGACGGAGGAAGGGATCGCTTGGCTCCAGCGCGCTTCGGCGCTGGCCCCCGATGACGAGGTCCTGTGGCGCGATCTGGGCGCGGCCCTGGGGAATTCCGGCCGCACCGAGGAGGCCGCCGGCGCCTTCCACCGGGCCGTCACCATCCGGCCCGTTTGTCCCGATGCCTGGACCAACCTGGGAATCGTCCTCGCCCGGCTGGACCGGCGCGAGGACGCCATCGCCGCCTTCCGGGCCGCGGCCGCCCTCGCCCCAGCGGATTCCAGCGTCCATTGCAGGCTGGGGCGGGCCTTCGAAGAGGCCGGACAATTCGAGGACGCCGTCGAAGCGTTCCTGCGCGCCGTGACGCTCGACCCCAAATTCGCCCAGGCCCACGACGATCTGGGCACGGCGCTGCGCGGGGCCGGCCGCCCGGCCGAAGCCGAGGCCGCCCACCGCCTGGCCATCGCGCTCGATCCGGACTTCGCCGCCGCTCATATGAACCTTGGCCTGACCCTCTACGCCTTGCACCGGATGGAGGAAGCGGTCGAAACCTCGCGGCGGGCCATCGCCCTCGATCCCGAACACGCCGACAATTACAACAATCTCGGGGCCGCCCTCTACGCGCTGGGCCGGAACGGGGAAGCCGCCGCCGCGCTGGAGCACGCCCTCGCCCGCAGGCCCGGCCATCCCGGCATCCACCTCAATTACGCCATGGCCTTGTTGCGGCTGGGACGGATGCGGGAAGGCTGGGCGGAATTCGAATGGCGCCGCCGCACCGAGGCGTATACGTCCTGTCAGAACCTTCCCTGCGCGGAATGGCGGGGCGAGCCGCTGCGGGGCCGCACCATCGTCCTGCATGGGGAGCAGGGCTTGGGGGATTCCCTGCACTTCGTCCGCTACGCCCCGCTGGTGGCGGCACGGGGCGGACGGGTGGTCGCGCTGACGGCCCCTCCTCTGGTCCGGCTGCTGGCCACCGTTCCAGGCGTGACTACGGTCGTTTCGGCATTGCCGTACCCGTCCGAATCCGACATCCATCTGCCGTTGATGAGCCTGCCCCACGTGTTCGGCACTGAACTCGACACCATCCCCGTCGACATCCCCTATGTTTTCCCCGACCCGGCGGAGGTCGAGGCCTGGGGCGGCCGCCTGGCCGGCCTGCCTGGACTGAAGGTGGGGCTGGTGTGGGCCGGAGGCTTCCGCCCCCACGAGCCGCTGGCCAACTCGCGCAGCCTCGGCCCCGACGGTTTCGCCGCCCTGGCGGCCATCCCCGGAATCAGCCTTGTGAGCCTTCAAAAGGGTTCCTCCGCCGAGCAGGCCAAGGCACCCACCGCCGGCCTGCGCCTGGTGGACTGGATGGACGAAATGGCCGACTTCGCCGACACCGCCGCCCTGGTCGCCAACCTCGACCTCGTGATTTCCGTGGACACGTCCGTCGCCCATCTGGCCGGGGCCATGGGCAAGCCGGTGTGGATTCTGCTACGCTTCGACGGCTGCTGGCGCTGGCTGGAAAACTGCGGCGATTCCCCCTGGTACCCCACCGCGCGGCTGTTCCGCCAACCCGCGCCGGGACAATGGGAACCCGTGCTTCTGACGGTCGCCGACGCGTTGCGGCGGCTGGCGGGGGAGTGATCGCGGCATGGACCTTTCCGCCCTGCTTCTTGAACAGGCTCTGCGCCGCGAACGGGCAGGACAACCGGCCGAGGCCGAATTCCTGTACCGCCAGGCGCTCGGCCAGTTCCCGGACATGGCCGAAGCCGCGCACCGGCTTGGAATCATCCTTTGCGGTTCGGGGCGGACGGAGGAAGGGATCGCTTGGCTCCAGCGCGCCTCGGGGCTGGCCCCCGATGACGAGGTCCTGTGGCACGATCTGGGCGCGGCCCTGGGGAATTCCGGCCGAGACGAGGAGGCCGCCGGCGCCTTCCACCGGGCCGTCACCATCCGGCCCGCTTTTCCCGACGCTTGGACCAACCTGGGAATCGTCCTCGCCCGGCTAGGCCGGCACGAGGACGCCGTCGCCGCCTTCCGGGCCGCGGCCGCCCTCGCCCCGGCGGATTCCAGACTCCACCACAGGCTGGGGCGGGCCTTCGAAGAGGCGGGGCAATTGGACGATGCCGTCGAGGCGTTCCTGCGCGCCGTGACGCTCGATCCCGCATTCGCCCAGGCCCACAACGACCTGGGCACGGCGCTGCGCGGGGCCGGCCGCCCGGCCGAAGCCGAGGCCGCCCACCGCCTGGCCATCGCCATCGATCCCGGCTTCGTTGCCGCCCGCACCAATCTCAGCGAGACTCTGTACGTCTTGCAGCGGATGGAAGAGGCGGTCGAAACCTCGCGGCGGGCCATCGCCCTCGCCCCCGAAGACGCCGACAATTACAACAATCTCGGAGCCGCCCTCTACGCGCTGGGCCGGAACGGGGAAGCCGCCGCCGTGCTGGAGCACGCCCTCGCCCGCAAGCCCGACCATCCGGACATCCACTTTCACTACGCCATGGCCCTGCTGCGGCTGGGACGGATGCGGGAGGGCTGGACGCAATTCGAGTGGCGCCGCCGCATCGACAAGTTCCACCGCGAGCTGCCCCGGCCGGAATGGCGGGGCGAGCCGTTAGAGGGACGCACCATCCTCCTTCACGGCGAGCAGGGCTTGGGGGATTCCCTGCAATTCGTCCGCTACGCCCCGCTGGTGGCGGCACGGGGCGGACGGGTGGTCCTGTGGGTTCCCACGCCTCTGGTACGGCTGCTCGCCACCGTGCCCGATGTGGCGGAGGTGACCGCCACCCAGCCGGCGCCCCCGGCCTTCGACGTCCATCTGCCTCTGATGAGCCTGCCCCATGTGTTCGGCACGGAACTCGACACCATCCCCGCCGACATCCCCTACCTCTTCCCGGACCGGGCCGCGGTCCAAGCCTGGGGCGAACGGGTGGCAGGCCTGCCGGGGTTGAAGGTGGGGCTGGTCTGGGCCGGCGATTCGCGCCCCCACGACCCCCTGGCGCACCGGGTGGACCGCACGCGCAGCCTCAGTCTCGACCATTTCGCCCTCCTGGCCGGCATCCCGGGAATCCGCCTCGTGAGCCTTCAAAAGGGGCCGCCCGCCGAGCAGGCCAAGAGACCGCCACCGGGGCTCGAACTCGCGGACTGGATGGACGACATTGGCGACTTCGCCGACACCGCCGCGCTGGTCGCCAACCTCGACCTCGTGATTTCCGTGGACACATCCGTCGCCCATCTGGCCGGGGCCATGGGCAAGCCGGTGTGGATCCTGTCGCGCTTCGACGGCTGCTGGCGCTGGCTGGAACACCGCGACGATTCCCCCTGGTATCCTACCGCGCGCCTGTTCCGCCAGCCGGCCTTAGGCCACTGGGAACCCGTCCTCCTCGAGGTCGCCGACGCCTTGCGCAAACGGGTGGAGGCGCCATGATGGAGGTCACCGCCCTGCTGCTGGAACAGGCCGCGCGCCTTGAGCGCGATGGCCTGTCGCCCCAGGCGGAACTGGTCTACCGCCAGATCCTGGCGGACGATCCCGGCCATGCCGGAGCCGCGCACGCGTTCGGCCGCCTGCTTCACCGGATGGGACGGATGGACGAGGGACTGGCTTGGCTGCGCCAGGCGGTGGACCTCGATCCCGACGCCTTCGACGCGTGGCATGATCTTGGGGCGGCGCTGGGTGCGCAGGAGCATCTGGCCGAAGCCGTCCAATGTTTCCGCCGCGCCCTGGCCCTCCGCCACGATATCGCCTCCGGATGGCACAACCTGGGTTCCGCCCTCAACAAGCTGGAACGCTACGACGACGCGGCGGCGGCCCACAGGCAGGCCATCGCCTTGCAGCCCGATCTCGCCGAAGCCCATTCGGATTTGGGCGTCGCCCTGTACAAGGGCGGCCGCGCCGTGGAATCCATCGCGGCCTGCCGGGGCGCGGTCACCCTTGCTCCGGCCGTTCCCGAGTTCCACGTCAACCTGGCGCTCGCGCTGCTGATGGCGGGACACTACGAGGAAGGATTCCGTGAATTTGAATGGCGGCGCCGAACCGCCGCACTCCGTGTTCCCATGGCAGGGGTGGAGTGGCGCGGCGAACCCTTGGACGGGCGGACGGTCCTGCTGCATGCCGAGCAGGGTTTGGGCGATATCCTCCAATTCGTCCGCTATGCGCCGCTGGTCGTGGCACGAGGCGGACGGGTGGTGCTGTGGGTGGATCGTCCCCTGGTCCGCCTGCTCGGCACGGTGCCGGGAGTCGCCGAGGTGGCGCCTATCGACGTGCCGCCGCCGCCGTTCGCGTTTTACCTCCCGCTGCCGAGTCTCCCCCGCGTCCTGGGCACCGCGCTCGGCACCATCCCCGCCGACATTCCCTATGTCCAGGCGGACTCGGTCGCCGTCGAGACGTGGCGGCGGCGGCTGGCGGATCGTCCAGGGCTGAAGGTGGGACTGGTGTGGGCCGGCGCCCCTCGTCCCCACGATCCCGTTTCCCACCGCATCGACCACCGGCGCAGCCTGCGGCTGGATCAGTTCGCAGGGTTAGCCGCCATCGCCGGAATCGCGTTGGTCAGCCTGCAAAAAGGCGATCCCGCCGCCCAGACGAAGACGGCGCCGCCGAGCCTCCGTTTGGCCGATTGGACCGACGAGATCACGGATTTCGCCGACACCGCCGCCCTGGTCGCGAACCTCGACCTCGTGATCTCCGCGGATACGTCGGTGGTTCATCTTGCCGGCGCGATGGGCAAGCCGGTGTGGATCCTGTCCCGCTTCGACGGCTGTTGGCGGTGGCTGAGCGGTCGCGACGATTCGCCCTGGTACCCCACCGCGCGCCTGTTCCGCCAGCCGGCGCCGGGCGACTGGGAAACCGTGCTGCGGCGGGTCGGCGAGGAACTCCGCGTCCTTGCTATGAGGGCCACCCGCCGCCAAGCGCCTTGATCAGCAGCACGCCCGCGGTCATGCGCCGGGTGAGGATGTCCTCCGCCCCAAGCTCGGCCGCGAGCGCCGCGTTCTGGGTTGAAACCACCTCGAGATAGGTGACCAATCCCCCTGCGTAGCGCAGTTCCGCCTGCTGCAACGCCGTGTTGGCGGCGGTCACCGCCGCATCCTGCGTACCGGCCTCCTGCTCGAGCAGGCGAAGAGCGGCGAGATTGTCCTCGACGTCCAGCCACGCCGTCAGCACCGTCTGGCGGTAAGACGCCACGGTCTCGTCATAGGCCGCATGGGCCTCGGCGGACAACGCGGACAGCCGGCCGCCGTCGAACACCGTAAGCACGGCGGTGGGGCCCAGCGCCCAAAGGCTGCTGGGCGCCTGAAACCACGTCGCCGCCGAGGCGCTCTCCGCCCCCACCAGGGCGCGCAGGTCGATCACCGGATAAAAGGCGGCGCGGGCGACCCCGATATCGGCATTGGCGGCGGCCACCCGCCGCTCCGCGGCGGCGATGTCCGGCCGCCGCTCCAGCAAGGTGGACGGCAAGCCGGGATTGATGGCGGGGGGAAGCCCGTTCAAGGGCACGGGGGCAAGGTGGAAATCGGCGGGCGCCTCGCCGATGAGAATGGCGATGGCGTGTTCGAGTTGAGCGCGCTTGAGGCGGGTGTCGCTCGCCTGGGTCTTGGCCGTCTCCAATTGGGTTTGGGCCTGGGCGACGTCGGCAGCGGCAGCGATGCCGCCGTCATGCCGCTGGCGGATGAGGTCGAACGCCTTCCCATAGGCCACCACCGTCTTGCCCAGGATGTCCTGCCGGGCGTCGTCGCCCCTGAGCGCGAAGTAATCGGCGGCCAGTTCGGCATGCACCGCCAGATCGACCGTGGCCAGATCGGCTCCGCTGGCCTGGGCGCGATCCTCGCCGGCCGCGACCAGATTACGGACGCGGCCCCAGACGTCGAGTTCATACGAGACGTCGGCGGAAAGGTAATGGTCGGAGTAGATGCGCGGCGGAAACACGTTGGCGACGGTGCCCGAGCGACGCTGCCGGAAGGACGCTTCTTGGGCGGAAACCTGCGGATAATAGTCCGCGCGGGCGTATTGGGCGGCAGCACGCGCCTGATCGAACCGCGCGAGCGCCACCTTGAGATCCTGGTTGCCGGAGGAAACCTTGTCCTCCAGGGCGTTCAGCCGCGGATCGCCGAAGACTTTCCACCACGTCCCCTTCGGGATCTCGTCGGCGGGCTGCCCCTTCCGCCATATCCCCGCCTCGGAATAGGCGGCCGGCACGGGCATCTCCGGAGGATGATACTCGGGCGCCAGGGAGCAGGACGCCAGAACGCCGGCCAGGATGACGGGAGCGACAGGGCCGAGGGATTTCATTTGCCCTTATCCTTCGACGGCGGCGCGGCGACGCGCACAAGCTGTCCCTCCGCCAGCGAATCGGGCGGATTGAGGATCACCGGGTCGCCGGGGCGGACGCCATCGACCACTTCGACCTTGGTTCCGTAATCCCGCCCCGGGGTCACCGGCACCAGCACCACGCGGTTGCCGGCGCCGAGTTTGGCGACCCGCAGCCCTTCGGCGCGGAACAGCAGGGTGTTGACCGGCAGCAGAACATTGTCGGCGGGCGTCGGAACCCTCAGATGGACCTCGGTGTAACCGCCGGGGAACAGCTCTCCCCGGGGATTTTCCGCCCGCAATTCCACCAGCAGCGTGCGCGCGGCGGGATCGATGGCCTGCGCCGTCCGCACCAGGGTAGCCGGAAAGGTGCGCCGCGGATACTCGGCGAAGTGAAGAGCCGCCGTCATCCCCGGCTTCACCGCCGCGACATAGGGCTGGGGAACGCGGATGTAGATGCGCAGCCGCGATACATCGGCGACACGGAACAATTCCGGCCCTATGCCGCTGCCGGTGTTGATGAGCGCGCCGATGTCGGTGTTGCGCGCGGTGACCACACCGTCGAAGGGCGCGACCACGCGCTTGAAATCCTCCAGCTGCTGAAGACGGGCCACGTTGGCCTTGGCGGAAGCGACCAGGGCGTCCTTAGCTGCGGCATCGGCGGCCTTTTCCTCGGCCTCCTGCCGCGGCACCGAATCCGTTGCCAGCAGCATCTGCCAGCGCCGGTCGGTGCTTTGAGCAATGCGGTCGTTGGCCTCGGCGGTGGCGAGGTCGGCCTGGGCCTGGCGGAGCTGGTCGTCAACGTCGGGCGTGTCGATCTCGCCCAGCATCTGCCCCTTCTTGACCGGCGTGCCGATATCGGTAAGCCAGGTCTTGAGGTAGCCGCTGGTGCGCGCATAGATGGGCGCCTCGTAATAGGCCTGGACGTCGCCGGGAAGGACCAGTTCGTCGTTGGCAGCGGCCGGGGCGGCCTTCAGGACCACCACGGTCGGAATCGCCCGTACCGCCGCATCCTGGGCCAAGCGGATACCGGCATGGTATCGGCTGACGAGCCCCCAGCCGCCAATCGCAAGCAGCGCTCCCACGGCCGCCAGCCCCGCAAGGCGGAGCTTCCGCGGATTGGGCCGCGTCCGTCCGCGGGGCAGGTCATCGTGCTGATACATGGAACCTCCGAACATCAAACGCGTTCGCGGGCCGCACGGCGGCCATGCACGAGGCAGAACACGACGGGGACGAAGAACAGGGTGGCGATCGTGGCGAAAGCCAGGCCGCCGATGACCGCCCGGCCCAGGGGCGCGTTCTGCTCGCCGCCTTCGCCGAACCCAAGGGCCATAGGCACCATGCCGATGATCATGGCGAGCGCCGTCATCAGCACCGGGCGGAAGCGGCTGAACCCGGCCTCAAGCGCCGCCGTCAGGGCTTCGCGCCCGGCTTTCATGCGCTCGCGGGCGAAGCTGACCACCAGGATGCTGTTGGCGGTCGCCACGCCCATGCACATGATGGCGCCGGTCAGCGCGGGAACGCTCAAGGTGGTGTGGGAGACGAACAGCATCCAGACGATGCCGGCCAGCGCTGCGGGCAGCGCGGTGATGATGATGAAGGGATCGAGCCAGGACTGGAAATTCACCACGATCAGCAGATAGACCAGCACGATGGCCAGCGCGAGTCCGCCGAAGAGCCCGGCAAACGAGCTCGCCATGGTTTCCATCTGGCCGCGGGCCACCACTTTCGATCCCTTGGGGAGATCCTTCGCAGTTTCGGCGATGATGCGCCGGATGTCGCTGGATACCGCGCCGAGATCCCGATCCTGCACCGACCCGAAGATGTCGATGACCGGCTGCACGTTGTAGTGGGACGCCACCAGGGGCCCGACGCTGCGGCTGACCTTGGCGACGGCGCCCAGGATTTGCGGCGGCCGCCCTTGCCCGCCGACGATGGGCACGTTCTCCAGCGCCTGCAAGGAATCGAGCTGGTACTGGGGCGTCTGGGTCACCACCGAGTAGGACACGCCGTTCTTGGGGTTGAGCCAGAAATTGGGTGCCGTCTGGAAACTGCCGCTGAGGCTGATCAGCATGTTGCTGGCGATGTCCCCCTGGGTGATGCCCAATTGCTGGGCCCGAGCGCGGTCGACATCCACATGGACCTCGGGAGCGTCGAAGGCCTGCTGGACGCGCAGATCGACAAGACCCGGCACGCTCTGAAGCTTCGTGAACAGCGCCATCGCGTACTTGCGGTTTTCCGCCGCCTTAAATCCCATCACCTGGATATCGATCGGCGCCGGCAAGCCGAAGTTGAGGATCTGCCCGACGATGTCGGCCGGCAGGAACGCGAACATCACGGTGGGGAAGGCCTTCGGCAATTCCTCGCGCAGGATCCGCACGTAATCCGCGGTCGGGCGGTGGCCCGGCACCAGGGAGATCAGCACGTCGGCGTCGGCGGTCCCGGTCGGCGCGGAATTGCTGTAGGACAGGTTGATGCCGCTCACCGGCAGGCCGATGTTGTCGACCATGCTCTGCGTTTCGCTTGCCGGGATGATGCGGCGGATCACCGCCTCGACCTCGTCGGCGAGGCGCGCGGTCTCCTCGATGCGGGTACCGGCATGGGCGCGCAGATGGAGTTTGATCTGCCCGCCGTCCACCGCCGGGAAGAAATCCCGGCCCAACGTCGGCAGCAGCAGCAGGGAAACGATCACCGCGCCCATGAACCCGGCGGCGAACCGCCTCCGGTTCATCAGCGCGATGGCGAGAAGCACCCGGTAGTTGGACCGCAGCGCTTCGAAGCGGCGTTCGAACGCCGCCTGGTAGCGCACCAACACGTTCGCGGAAGAGCCATGGTCATACGGTTCATGGGCCCGCAGCAGATACTTGGCCATGGTGGGGACCAGCGTCCGCGACAGGACGTAGGACGCGAGCATGGCGAACACCACCGCTTCGCCCATGGGCACGAACAGGAACCGCGCCACGCCGCTCAGGAAGAACATCGGCACGAAGACGATGCAGATGGCGAGCGTGGACACCAGCGCGGGGACGGCGATCTGCTGGGCGCCGTCGAGGATCGCGGCCTCCACCGGCTTGCCCCGCTCCAGATGCCAGTTGATGTTCTCAATGGCCACGGTGGCGTCGTCGACCAGGATGCCGACCGCCAGCGCCAGCCCCCCCAGGGTCATGATGTTGATGGTCTGACCGAGTGCCGAGAGGACGATGATGGAGGCCAGCACCGACAGCGGGATCGACACCGTGATGATGAGCGTGCTGCGCCACGAGCCCAGGAACGCCAGGATCATCAGGCCGGTGAGGCCGGCTGCGATCACCCCCTCGCGGACGACGCCTTCGACCGCAGCCTTGACGAACACCGATTGATCGCCGATGGCGTGGATGTCGAGCCCCGGCGGCGAGGAATCGCGGATTTGCGGCAAGCGCGCCTTGACCCGCTCGATGATGTCGAGGGTCGAGGCGACGCCCGTCTTCTGCACGGGCATCAGCACGGCGCGCTGGCCGTCGACGCGGACGATGTTGGTCTGCGGAGCGAAGCCGTCACGGACGTGCGCGACGTCCTTGAGGAGGATGGTCGTCCCGTTGACGTACTTGACCGGCACGTCGTTGAGCTGATCGAGAAGGGTCGGGCTGGCGTTGAGCAGGACGTTGTACTCGTACTCGCCGATCTTCTCGGTGCCCGCCGGCAGGATCAGGTTCTGGGCGGCGATGGCGGCATTCACGTCCCGGGGCGACAACCCCTTGGCCTGGAGCTTGCGCTGGTCGAGGTCCACCTGCACCTGGCGCTGCTTGCCGCCATAGGGAAAGGGCAGCGACGCCCCCTGCACGGTGGCCAGTTGGGTGCGGATGAAGCTGTTGCCGTAATCGTAGAGTTCCTGTTCCGACAGCTTCGAGCTGGACAGCGCCAACTGGATGACCGGCACGCTGGAGGCGTTGTAGCTGAGCACCAGCGGCGGCGTGATGCCGGGCGGCAGCATCATCAGCAAGGTCTGGGAAATGGCCGTGACCTGGCTTAAGGCCACGTCGATGTTGACGCCGGGCTGGAAGAAGATCTTGACCACGCCCACGCCCAGAAGCGACTGGGACTCGATATGCTCGATGTCGTTGACCGTGGTGGTGACCGCCCGCTCGAAATTGGCGACGACCCGGTTGCCCATGTCGGCCGGCGGCAGGCCGGTGTAGCGCCACACCACGCTGACCACCGGGATGCCGATATTGGGGAAGATGTCGGTCGGCGTGCGCAGGATGGCCAAGGGACCGAAGATCAGCAGCAAAAGCGCCAACACCACGAAGGTGTAAGGCCGCTGCAAGGCGATGCGAACGATCCACATACCAACGTCTCCGAGCACGGCCGCGTCCTGGCCGTAAGGTTTAGACGCAGACTCATGCGCAATCCGCCACCTCGTGTAAAGATGGGGGAAGACGCAGACCGGCGAGAAAACCAGATGTTTCGGCTTTTATTCCTGTCCCTCCCCTCGGGCGGATGGCCGAACACTAGGCTGTCCCGTGCGCTGCGCAAATGGCGGCCGATATCCTGTGCGCCAATGGGGTGATGACCGTGCATTTTACGCCAGCCCTGTGCGCCGATGGCCACCCCGGACCGCTCGCCGGCTTGGCCCCGGCGTCACGGGGCAAGGGCCGGGACCGGGCTGCCCTGCAAGAGACGCCGGACCAGCATCATCGCCCGGCCGATGGCCTGGTCCATGTCGTAATAGCGGTACTCGCCGAGCCGTCCGCAGAACAACACGCCCGGCAAGGTTGCCGCGCGCTCGGCATAACGCCGGTACAGCGCCCGCTGCCGCGCGTCGGGGAAGGGATACTCGTATTCGGCGGGAGAGGTGGGCGTATAGGGATATTCGCGGGTCACCACCGTGCCTTTGATGGCATCGCGATACTGCGCCGGCATGATCTGCTTCCACTCGATGGCGCGGATATGGGGCCCATCCTCCCATGCGGGGAAATTCACCTGCGGCGCGGGAAACAGCCGGTCCACGCCGGGCATGTATTCATGCTCGCGCCGCTGCGCCCGGTATTGCAGCCGGCCCAGGTCGAAGCCGAAATATTCGTCGATGGAACCGCTGTGGATGGTCAGCTTCCGCGGGACGACATGGCTGCGGATTTCGGCAAAGCCGGTATTCAGCAAGACCGGAACGCCAGCCAGCATCCGTTCCATCAGGCCGGCATAGCCGTCGAGGGGAATGCCCTGCCAACGGCTGCCCTTCAGGCGGACGTCGCCGTCGATTCGGACGTCGAAGCGGCCGGCGAGATCGGCGGACAGAGTGCGCGCCTCCACACCCCATTGCTTTTCCGTGTAGGACTTGACGAACTTCTCGTAGATCGGACGCGGCATCATCGCCAGCGACGCCTCCTCGAAGTTCGCCGGGCTGTCCGCGGGCGACGGCCGCCAGCCGTCGCCAAGAGTGCGGCGGATGTATTCGTCCTGCACGGGCCAGTGTTCGAACCGTCCGTCCACATGGGACATCAGCACGGCTTCGAACGGGTAAAAGTCCCCGAAGCGGGTGACGAAATCCCAGACCTCCTGGGACGAGGTGCGGAAATAATGGGGGCCATAGGCATGGACCCGGATGCCTGACGGGTGAGCGAAATCGTGGACGTTGCCACCCAGATGCGGGCGGCGGTCCACCACCAGCACACGCTGGCCCTGGTCCGCCAGCACGCGCGCCATGGTCGCTCCCGTCAAGCCGGCGCCGACCACCAGATAGTCGCAATCCATGGCACCCCCCTTCGGCCGTTCGCGTTACAGATGGAACTGGCGCAACCATCGCCACGCATCCTCGACCTGCTGTTCCAGGCCGGGGCGGCGCGGCGCCCAGCCGAGGTCGCGGATGGCGCGGGCGGCGTCGCCAACGAGGTTGGGAGGATCGCCCGGACGCCGCGGCTTGACCGTGACGGGAATGTCCAGCCCGGTGACCGCGCGCGCGGTATCGATCACCTGGCGAACCGAGAAGCCGGCGCCGTTGCCGAGATTGAAGCAGCGCGACCCGTTGCCGTCCAGCAGCCACCGCAAGGAGCGGAGATGGGCGTCGGCCAGGTCGGAGACATGGATGTAGTCGCGGATGCAGGTGCCGTCGGGGGTGTCGTAATCGCCGCCCAGGATGTCCACGGCCGGCCGCATGCCGGCCGCCGCCTGCAGCACCGACGGGATGAGATGGGGTTCGGGGATGTGGACCTCGCCGATGTCGCCGTCGGGGTCGGCTCCCGCCGCGTTGAAGTAGCGCAGGGCCACATACCGCAAGCCTCGCGCCCTGGCCTCTTCCTCCAGGATCTGCTCGACCATCAGCTTGGAACGGCCATAGGGGTTGATCGGCATCTGCGGCTGGTCCTCGTCCACGGGCAGCCGGGGGGGAATGCCGTAGGTGGCGCAGGTGCTGGAGAACACCAGCGTATCGCAGCCGGCCCGGGCCATGGCCTCCAGCAGCGAGAGCGTCCCCCCCACGTTGTTGCGGTAATAGGCGCGCGGCTCCAGCACCGATTCGTGGATATACGCATAGGCGGCGAAATGGAGCACGGCGGCGGGCTTCGCCGCCGCCAGGGCGTCGGTCAGCGCCGCGGTGTCGAGGAGATCGAGGGTGACCAGCGGCCCCCACTTGACCGCCCACGCATGGCCGCGCTCCAGATTGTCGATGGCGATGGGCTGGAGGCCGGCGCGCGCCAGTTCCTTGCAGACGTGGCTGCCGATATAGCCGGCCCCTCCGGTGACGACGACCCGCATGCCGGTCACGGCGAATGCTCCTTTCCGGATGCTGGCGGCATTGCCTTTAGTCCTGATTTTATCAAATAAATACAGGTCCGGCCAAACATTAATGTTGAATTAAGCCTTGGATTATACCGTTTGGAACCGACTTCGTCGGCTCCGGAACAGGAATGAGGTAACGCCGATGCTGACCCCCCAGCACTACGATCAAGCCGAAGACGAAGCGGCCATCCACCTTTCCAATCGCCTCATCATGGTTTTCCAGCCGGAGCTTTTCCAGCACGGCGGCTTTCCCAGCCGGGTGGATCGAATCGAAGCCTTGTGGCGCTTTGCCGACACCATGCACGACGGGCGCTGGGAGAGCACCTTCCGCGAGATGCTCATGGGCGGGCTGACCGACGAGGAATTCGAATTGATGCGGGAGATCGCCCGCGTCGCCGCCAACCTTACCGGAAAGCACTACGCAAGGCGTATCGTCCCCACTGATTCGCTGGCGCGCGCGATGAACGTTTTCCGCCACATCCGCTACATCCATCCCGACCCGAATGCGACGATTTTCGAAGTCGGCCCCGGTTCGGGCTACCTGGGCGCCCTTCTGGCGCTTGCCGGGTATCGGTATGTCAGCACGGACGTGACGCAGGCGTTGTATCTGTACCAGTCGCATCTGATGAGCGAGCTTCTGCCGGGTCGCATGATCGAGCTTGCCACCGACCCACGGTCAATGGCCGATTTCGACAGCCTGGAACCCGGCACCGCCCTCCACGTCCCATGGTGGAAATGGGCCAGTCCCCATCCCGATTTCCGTCTCAAGGCCAATCTGGTCACCGCCAACCACTGCCTGTGCGAACTGCACGATTGGGCGCTCGCCTATACCCTCAAGGTTTCGGCAAACATGCTTTCCGCCGATCCAGAGGGTGCCTTCCTGTTCGAAGGCTGGGGCAGCACCGCGCTCCATCCCATGTGGGCGGTGTCGAAGGAATTCGCGGACAACGGCTTCGGCATCGCCCACAACGACATTTTGGCCTGCGTCTATGTAAGGGGGGACGGCGGGGGCATGGCCAATGGCCTGCGCTTCCCGCTGCACAGGGCGCTCCTCAATCCGCCAGCGCCCCCCACGCCCGAGGAACTCTACCACCCGCCCATCTGGGTGACGCCTTTCAACCCCGTCTCGGCCCGCATCATCCAGGGGCGCGTGCAATCCATGCAGAACGTCCGCCATTCCGCCTCCACCTGCCTTGGCGCGTTAAAGGCGGAGTCGGGAATGGACGACCTTCAGTCGGACGACGACAAGTTCGCCAAATTCGTCTCGCGCATCCCTTAGAATCGTCCTGAGCAACTTACGCCAGTTGTTTCGTTCGCAGGAGTTTGGACATGAGTGATGGATCTGCCGGCGGGCCGTCGGACTTGGAGCGCCGGATGATCAGCCTGCCCGTGCGGCGGCGAGTGGTCGAACGTATCGACCCGCGGAACACGGTGGTCCTGCTGCTGGCCGCGAATCTGGAAAAGGCCGTCCGCCACTACGGCGCCTATTGCAATCCCCTGCCCGAATTCAGAATCCTGGACAGCGAACAGGGCGCCGACGCGGTGGCGGCGAGCGCCCGGGCTCTTTCCATCCGGATCGGCTACGCCGGCCGGGTTTGGGAATATCTGAACCGCCAAACGTGCCTGTACGCCCCGGGCGGTTCCTATTATGGGCCTACGGGAACATTGCAGACTTACAGTGCGGCGGTTGTGCTGGGACTCCATGAGCCGTGCCTGGTGGACCGAGAGGCCGCCGTCGTCGGCCGTGCCGAACAATGGTTCGACAACCTGGAGCCGACGATCCCGGTCGGCTACTTCGAGGCAAACCGCGAGGCGGCCGCCGCAAGCTATGCGGCGATGGGGGATGCCGAAAGCAAGGAAATCTACGCGGCAAGTTTGCGGACGCGACTGACGGGGAACGCCGGCTACCTTCCCCATTCCGAATACCCGCAATATTTCCATCCCCTGGTATCGCCGGAACCGGGCGATGTGCTGATCGAGGGAGGAATCCTCGACGGAGTAACGACGCTCCGCTTCGCCGAAGCCATAGGCCAGTCCGGCCGGATCGTCGCCTTCGAGCCCTTGCCGGAATCGTGGCCAGTGCTGGAAGAACGCTTCGCACCCTACGGCAATATCGTCCTTGAGCGCCACGGATTGTGGTCGCGCCGCGAAAAGCTGCACCTCATGCAGGACACCGGGGCGAGCCGGGTGCGCCAGGAGGCGGGAGAGGGCACCGCTCCCTGTTCCCTTATCGACCTGGACTCCTACGTCGAGGAAAACGGCCTTACCCGCTGCGATATGATAAAGCTCGACATCGAAGGCGCCGAACTGGACGCCTTGAAGGGCAGCGTCCGCACCCTTCGCACCTTCCGTCCGAAGCTGGCGATATCTGTGTATCACTACCCGTTCGAACAATTCATCGACATCGTAAACTTCCTGGCGAATTTAAACCTTGGGTATACGTTCTTCATGGGCCAACATCTGCCGATGATCTATCAGGAGACAGTTCTTTACGGACGCCCAAGCGATTCTTCGAGACATTAGAAGCGAGTGGTTTGGCGGCTTCCGTGACATCGTTTTTCGGGATATTGTGCAGCGAGGCAGCTTCATTCGCCGTAAACTGGTGGGGCGAGGGAAGGGATGCGAAACTCCTTCTGCATTTCGGCGCAGGCAAAAGAAAGCCAGGACGGCCCGGCACTGCGGGGGTGGCTCCGGGCGTCGCTGGCCCGCACTCCGTTCCGGCGAGACAATACGCCCCCTCAACCGCAACGCACATCGCGTGATTCAAGGCCAGCCGCAGCGATCCTGGGAAAAGCCTGCTCATCGCTTCGCCTGCGGCAGTCCGCATCGGCACCGAGCCACTCTAGCAGGCTGTTGAAAAAGTCGGTCTTTTCAACCGTCACCCCCGCGAAAGCGGGGGGCCATGCCTCCGCGAATACAAGATATAGCGGATAAGCCTGCTCTTTCGGCCCAACATTGACCCCCGCTTTCGCGGGGGTGACGAAAAAACGGGGGTGAAAAATGCTTTTTCAACAGCCTGCTAGTGGTCCGATCCCGACAAAAGGGTTCAAAGGCTTGAACCTTTTGTCGGCTGAATCGGCCCACAAAATCAATGAATTGTGCACCGACACATTCGGAAGGTCGGTGCACCTTCCGAATGTGTCGGTGCACTAGCAGCGTTGTGTTCTTCCAGGAGTGATTTCATGACGGCCGACATTCCCCAAGACGTAAAGGCATCAATTTTAAAGGCCACGCTCGCAAACCTTGCAGATACGTCTATTGAAAATATTGGGAATGCCATAAATTCAATATTTGGCACAAATAACAATAAGTCGAATTATATTGCAAATGAAATTTTGGGGGGAACGATATTTGCCAACCACATCCTCAAAAATTTCCCGATAGACTACACGACAGCCTCCCTTGACCAGCTTACTTCGGCGGCACGTACCGCATACACTACATGCGCCCTACGCAGCCGTTTCAAGTACAGAAGGCTCCACGCGCTGCATATTTCTCCCGGCCTGTTGCCGCATGGCGGCCCCTATGACTTTACCGTGGAACCGGATCTCAGCGGCCTTCTGGCCTGCTTGGCCGAGGAGACCCGACGGAGCCGCGCATGGAACCTTCTCGCCGCATATTATGCGAATATTCTCGCATTGACCGGCCGCATCGATGAATTAACTGCATTTGCCGATTACGCCCTCGACAATTACGATCAATTCCCCGCCAACGCGCGACTCGGCCTGATTCTTGTCACCCATGTGTTGCGCGGCGAGGAACCTCCGGAACCGCTGGTCCAAGCCGCGTACGGCCCCTTCAGCCACCCCATCGAAATTGTGGAATCTCGCCACATTGGAAACGCCAGACAGGTGATTGCGCCATCTATTCAGCATTATCACCAGACATACCTTATTGATGGGAAAATTTTGCCGCTCGAACTGGAATGCCAGGACCCAGGTGTTACTGAGATATCCGGCAAAAATATTCTATGCACGCGGGGCGGCTACATGATGGCCGGCCACAAATTGCTTGGTGACACCGTATGCACTGATCTTAATATTTACTTTAACGAATACATCTCCAACTTCCTGAGAGGCGCGATCTACACCGTCTACTGCGACGTCTGGCTGCCCTACAAGGGGCGTGCTCGGATGCAGTTCCCCCCTGACACCGTGCGCTTAGACGAGGCCGTCGTCCCCCTGGATTTCGTCGGAATGCGCTCAAGCTACGCCCATTGGGTGGGCGGCAGCGTTCCCCGCATCATCATGGCGCGCGAAATCTTTGGCCCGCGCACCAAGTTTTCCATTCGCGGGCCGCTCACGGCGTATCAGAAGGGATACCTTCGCGTGCTGGGCGTGGCCCCCGAGCAGCTTGTGGAAGTGCCGGGAAGCGACGGCATCGAGCTCACCAATCCTCTGTTCGTCCAGGCGTCCCTGACAAACCGCTTCGCCACCGCGCCGTGGGAGATACTGCACGCCTCGGCCGCTTTCCCCCGCTTCCAGCCGGTCGCCGGTCCCAAGATATACCTGTCACGGGCCAAGAGCGGGATTGCCTGGCGCGGAATCCTCAACGAGGATCGCCTGGTCGAGGTCCTGACCCGTCACGGGTTCGAGGTCCTCTACCCCGACAGGATGAGCATGGAAGAGCAGATCGCCGCCTTCCAAAACGCCAGCCACATCGTCGTCGGCGCCACCGGAGCGCTCGCGACCGCGGCGTTCTGCCGGCCCGGAACGAAGATCCTCAATATTGAGCCTATGTGCCTGGTCGGATGCTGGTTTGCCCCGCTGGCGGCGCGGCTCGGCCTGGAACTGTACTCCCTACCGGCCGTTGCGGTCCCCCACTTCTTAAAGCCCGAGTCCCGGAACAGCGCCGATCTCGCCGTCAGCCAGCCCGACCTGGAGTTTGCCCTGTCCGTCATCGGCGCCTGACCTTGCCACGGACGCAGCCACCCGCTCGTAAAAGCGCAGCAGCCGGGGACTATTGGAATCCATTGTGTAGCCTGCGGCCACGCCCGTCCGGAGACGGGCGGTTTCCACAAGCCGGGCTAGCCGCTCGGCACCGCCGGGCGCGAGGAAATCCTCGAAATCCAACCAGGTCCCGTAGCGCCGGCCGATAAAGCGCTGCAACCGCCGCCATCGCCGTTCGCCGACGATGACCAAGCCGGCGGCGATGTAATCGGATTGGCGGGCGGAGCCGCAGGCGTACAGGCTGGCGCTCTTCTGGTAGCAGGGGTCGCGTATGTCCAACAGCCCGACGTCATACCCGGCCAGCGCCTCGACCAGGGCGTCAGGGGCCAGGCAATCTTGCACCGTCACCCGCGCCTCTCCCGTCGGCAAGCGCAGCAGCCCGGCATAGGCCTGCTCCTTGTGTCCAGCGACGAAGAAGTGGGCGAAGATGTGGACATCCACTCCGCGCTCAAGGAACGCCGTGACGACAAGATCGTATCCAACCGTTCCCCACTCGTCCCCCGTGTGCAGATTTCCCGAACTGGCGGCACGCAGGCGGTGCGACGACCGCGCCCTCCGCTCGGGAACATGATCCACGTATTCCGGAAACCAGAGGACAAGTTCCGCTTTTCGCCATCCGTTGGCCCGGACGGCATGACGGTATTGAAGGTCGCGGCAACACAGGGCGTCCGCGGACGCAAGGCCCTCCCGCTGCCACTCCAGCATGGTGGTTCTGTGGTGCTCCATCATTCCCGCGAAAACGTCGCAGACGTCGAAGATCACCGGTCCGGGCTTGTGCCGCAGGAACATCATGGCGAGGTCGTCGGCGTTGAAGGAGAATACGTGGAAGGCGAGCGGGGTCAATGTGACCGCGTACCGCAGCGCCTCCCAGCAATCGGCGAATTGATGGCTGCGAGTAAATGAACCCTCCACTGGAAAATGGGGAGCATGGTTATAAATGAGGACAACCTCGATTCCCCGCCGCATCAGCGCCCGGGATAATTTCTGCTCGCGCGCCCGCGGCAAACTTGAAACAAAAACGACCTGTTCGCGATCGCGTCCCCAACGCGACCGGGCATCGGCGGCGGCATGGGAGATATGTCGTTGCTCGGGCGTATGCCCGGCGATCCGCCAATCGGCTTGGCGGTCCGCCACATTCTCGGACTTTCTCCATGTCGCCCTGGCTTCCTTGGCGCGACCGCACGATGCCAGGGTGCTGGACAGAGCGGCCAGTGGCGCCGCCGCCTCGGGGTGGCGTTCGACCAGCCTTTCCAAAAAGGCGATCAGATTCTCCCGCCATCCCAAATCGAACAGAATTCGGGCCGCGCCCACCACGACATCCAATCGGTCAGGCGCCGCCTCCGCGGCCCTTGTCAAAAATTCCTGGCCGGCCTCCCCATGCCCCCGAATTACGGCAATCTGGCCTTTCAGCAGAAACCCATCTCCGGCGGCGTCACCGGCGGCAACCAGTCGATCGGCTAGCCGATCCGCTTGCCGCAACAGGCCGGCGGCCTTTTCCTCAGCGTTCCTGAGCCATCCCAAGCCCATCTCGACAAGGACATTTTCCTCAGAACCGGAACTTCCGGAACTTGTCCGAAGAGCCTGCATCCTCCCCAGTATCACTTGCCCCTGCCGATAGAGGCCGACCGCCTCGGCATACGCACCTTTCGCCTGGGAAAGACAAGAGGCAAGGTCGCCAGTACCGCTCTCCGCCGGGCTCATGCTTCGTCCGTGCGCTCGGGGATGGACGGATAGTCACCTGCCCCCCAGAAACCGCTCTCCACCTTGACAATGGCGTTGACGACATCCTCCGCTTCCTGGCGGCCGTAACGTTCGTTGACGAAAAGATTGAACGACCGGTCGCGCGTGTCGTCCGCATTGGGGGTGCGACAGGGCTGCTTCACATAAGGCCGCGCATATTCCCAAGAGCTGACGACGCAGCCGTAATGGGCGCCGAGATCGATGCCCTCCGCCTGCAACGCTGTGGCAAAATCCTGCTTGGAGCAGGCAAGCTTGGCCGTATCCACGAAAATCGGAAAGTAGAACGGCGAAAAGCCGGAATGAAAATTGTAGGGTTGGCAGGCGCGCGAGCGAACCCGAAGGCCTTTCGTCAACAGCGACAAAAAGGCGTTGCGACGGTCGATGGCGTCCCGCAAGCGGCCCAGCGAGGCGATGCCGATGGCGCACGACAATTCGTCGGTGTTGAAATTCAGCGCCGGGAACAACGCATGGCCCGGATTACGCAAATCCAGGTCGGATCGCCATACCGGCTTTCCCCGATCCGCATGGGCCAGCGCCTGACGGTGCAGATCCAGATCACGGCTGTAGACGATGCCGCCGCTGCCGCCCGAATGCAGACTCTTGCGGTACATGGTGGAGAAGGCCGCGATATCGCCGAAACCGCCCACCTTGCGCCCGGCCCATACGGCACCGGGGGCCTGACTGCAATCCTCCACGACCTTGATGCCCCGCCGGTGGGCGGCTTCGACCAGACGGTCGATCTCCAGCGGTTCGCCGGCGGCATGCACCGCGAATACGGCGCTGGTATTCGGCCCCACCCGTTCCAAAAATTGGTCCACGCCCATGTTGTAGCTGCCTGGGGCCGCATCGGCGACGACCGGCCGTAGCCCGAGATGCAGGATCGCGTTCAGTGGACCGCTGTCGGTAACCGGCGACAGAATGACCTCGCTGCCCTTGGGAAGGTCGAGCGCGGCCAGCGCGATAAAGCAGGCGGCCGTGCCGGTGGCGACGGCATCGGCGTAACCGCCCTCCATGAACTCGGTAAAAGCCCCGCACAGCCTCTGCTCGAACACGCCCTCGTAGGGCGGATCCTGATTGCGGCTCCGATAATAGGCGACCGCCTCGTTGAGCATCGCGACTTCGGCGTCGCCGAACGCCTCGCGTGTCGGCATGGGGCTAGAGCGCACCGGCGCACCGCCATGGATTGCAAGCAAGATCGTCCTCCCTTCACCGCTGCGGGATCGTGTCCCGGCGACCGCCACGGGCCGCCGCGAATCCTGCCTCAGCCCCTTTCATGTTCCATAACGATATCGAAACGGTCGATCCGCTGCGTCGAGGGGGCCGGCAGGAACTCGACCTGCCCTGGGCTCTCCACCCGAATGAGCGGCGCGATGGAGCGCACGCGGAAACCGCTGCGATAATAGAGAGTGATGGCTGGAAGGTTGTCGAGAAACGTCCTCAGCCACAGCCGGCTGACGCCCAGCGTGCCGTAGGCCCAGTCGATCAGCACGCGGCAGGCGTCCCCCATCACGCCCTTGCGTGCCTGCTTGTCGCCGCGGATCACGTTATCGAATTCGCAGGAGCCGGCTGCAAAGTCGAAATTGGACAAACCGACATGGCCGACAAGCGGCGAGTCGTTCTCGCGGATCATCATGAGAATCCGATCCGGTCGCTCGATCAACTGCGCCCGGCCCCAGGCCACAGTGCCCTCAACGGTGATTTTCTGATGGCGGGGAAATCCCACGAGATTGTTTTGCCGCCAATCGGCCAGCATGGCGACGTTGCCGGAATCCTCCAAAAAATCGGCGGTCACCGGGAACAAGCGCAACGCCCCGCTCCCCAATCCCTCGGAACCGAATGGTCCACGCTTCAGGCTGCCGAGTTGGCGCGTCACGCGCTCCTGAAAGGTTTGCCCGCTCATGGCCCGCCCCGCCCGGATTTGTAGCACCACCGGCACTTGTCCGGGATGTCGCCGTCACGATGGGCTTGGCGAAAGGCCGCATACTCGCGGCCGGTCCAGCGCCCAGTGAAGCTGTCCGCTCTCCCCTGCCCGATTTCCAGAACATCGGGATTGCCGACGATGCAGCAGGGCACAACCCGCAAATCCGAAGCCACATAGGCGCGCTCGAACGGCCACGGGCAAAGCGTTCGCGGGGAACTGGCGTCATAGGCCGCGGCCATCGCCCAGAATGCCACTCGCACTCCCAGTTCACGGCCGCGCTCGACCATCCGCTCGGCCAGATCGAAATCGAAACCGGACCCTACCGACACCGCGTCGTTGCGCGCCCTCCATTTGTCCTGGCCCCAGGAGGTCAGGTCCAGCGAAAAGACCTGCGTCTTGAAGCCGAGATCGGCGGCATGTTCCACGAGATTGAAAAGCTGTGGGTAATTGGTCTTCTGCACCACCGTCCACATCTTGGTGCGAACGACGCCGAGCGAATCGCAATAGCGGTTGACCAGCCGGCAATTCTCCATCACCCGCTCGTAGACCGCCCCCTTGGAAATAGTCTCGAAGGTTTCCTTGTCGCAGGCGTCTATCGAAATCTGAAGTTCATTTATGCCGGAGTCGATGATCTTGCGCGCGTTGTCCTTCAGGTGGAGCAACGAGGCGTTGGACACTGTTCGGACCCAGATGTGGCGCTCCCGAGCGTAGCGGACCATCGCGTGGAAGACGTCCCCGCCCAGCAAAGGTTCGCCCATGCCGTGCAGTTTGATCTCGATCAGGCCATACTGCTCGTCGATGAGCCGCTTGAATTCATCAAGGGTCATGTCCCCGGCGCGCCTGCCCTTGGGCCATTCGCTGACCTGGCACATGCTACAGCGGAAATTACAGCGGCTGACGTTTTCGATATCCAGGCGGATCGGCAGGAAATCCGGCTCGACCTCGCGCCGGTCGCTTGCCAGATAGCGTTCATAATTGGCGCGGCAGCGCGGGTCATGGCTAAGGCGCAGGGCGATTTCCCGCTCGTAAGTGCCGCGATCCGGGACGTATTCGGGCTGCGGCAACCTTGCGAACGCGGCGCGAATTCGCGCATCGCTTTCGCTGGTGCTGGCGGGGGCCCTTGACCGCGGCATCTAATAATCCTCGCCCTTTCCCGGTGAATACACCAAAGATCACCGTCTTTCTGTTAACAAAGAGTGTAGGAGCACCGAGCCGGCCGGATTTGTTTGGACACTTTTCTTTTCATCCCTTTGAAAATCAGCGGGGATCGGCCGCGAAGCGGCGGATCGTCGAATCGATTTTCATCGGCCGATAACCGAGCAGATTCCGTGCCCTTGTGCTGTCGATGATGAAAGAGGAACGGTCGGAAACGACGTCGCGCACATCCACCCTGCACCCCAGGGCCATCATCAGGGAACGCACCACCTCGCCCACAGGCATTGCCCCGCCGGCTCCCAACACTACGCGGTCGTGGCCGGCCAGCGGCCTGAGGACGAGGCCAAGGATCAGTTCGGCAAGGTCTGCCAGATGCACGATATTGTTGTATGGAGCTTCGGCGTTGAAAACCTCCACTGGCCCGCCGGCCAGAATGGAATCCTTTACCCGCGCCATCCAATTGCGCCGCGCGCCTGGGCCGACCACGGCCGGCAGCCGCAGGACGATCGACGGCAGACCGGAGTAGGCCGCCAGCATCTCCTCGCCGACCCTCTTGCTCAAGCCGTAGAGATCGGGATCGACCGAAGGCGTCGTTTCATCCACGACGTGCGCCGTCACCGTGCCATAGGCGGACACGGCCGAAAGAAAAATGAACCTCGGCACGGCCGCCGCCGCTGCCGCTTCGACCAGCCAGCGCATCGCCTCGATGTTGTCGCGGACGATCTGATCAGCCGTTACCCCCGGCCCCGGTGAGGTGGCGGCGGCATGCACCACCGCACGAATCCCCTTCAACTCATCCCCCAGATCCTCGATGCGCGCGACCAGCCAACGCACCCCCGGAATCTCGGGTTGAACCTCGGGACGCCGAAGCATCGCGACTACCGGCACGCCACGCGCCGCCAGAAACGGGACCAGGAACCGGCCGACGACGCCGCCGGCGCCGGTGATCAGGATGGCGGGGCGAAAATCCATCGTCCCCGCGCCCTACCGCAGCTTCGCGACGATATCCATGGACTGTTCCAGGCAGTCGTCGATGTCCACTTCATAGCGGTAACTGCCAGCCCGGCCGATCGAGAACACCCCGTCCGGCATGTCGGCGAAGTAGCGGTCGGCGAGATCGCGGTGCCGCTTGATCGGCAAGGGATAGAGGCGGCCGTTGTTCGAAGGAATCTCCAGACCCAGGAGGGTCGTCGGCGACTTATGGCCGCGATAGAATTTCTTGTACTCGACGATCCTGGTGAAGATTTCCTGATTTGGGTAGTAAAGGAAATAAATATTGCTTGGAAGAACCTCCTCGACCGGCAGCACGATCTTGAGGAAGTCCCTGCCGATGAACGGCAGCTCGCCGTAGGCGTAGTTCATCACCGTGTCGGGCGGGATGGTGTTGACGATGATGTCGAAACTCCGCCGTTCGCCCGCCAGGGTAACCGACTTGTTCGGCAGATCGTAGGCATCCACCCGTGTGTTCAGCAGCACCTTGGCCGACGCTGTGGCCAGCGCGAAGTAATCGTCATAGCCGTTCGCCGCCTTGGGAAAGGCCGAGATGGCGATATCCCACGCCTCCCGTGGACCGTCCTTGATCGTCACCCCCTTGGGCGACCAATTGAAGGTGTCGATCTCAGTGTTGTTGCCGACCTGCCACATTTTCGTGGAATAGGTGTTGATATACTTGTCATACAGCGTGCGGCCGACCGACTTGATCCAGAAATCCTCGAAATCGGTGGGAGCGATGTGCGTCGGCCGTTCCGCCAATTCACGATGGATCTGGTCGCGGTCGGGCATCCGCTCGATGTCGTCCCGATGGATCGGGTAGGAGTAGAAGGCCGCATCGCGCTCCACGTAAGTCAAAAAGACGTGGTCGGCGCATCGCCTCAGCGGACAATATTTGTCGAGGTAGGCGAAGGCGGCCTCGTTGCGCGTCAGGAAATGGCGCGGTCCGAACGTGTAGGGATGCCCGCCCCAATACAGCGTCTTGCAGCCGCCGCCGAGGAAGGGGCCCGCTTCAACGAGCGTGACGTCCCATCCGCCCTCCAATGCCAGCATGTGGGCCGTGGAACAGCCGGCGAAGCCGCCACCGATGATGAGTGCTTTCTTCATTGGCGTCCTATATGTCCAAGGGGAACGTCGCGGGAGGGATGGTCGTCATGCCAAAAGCGGTCACGACGCGGCGGCGGCAGCGCGGTCGCGGGCGACGTCGTCCCGCGGGGTGCTGACGTCGGGAAGACTTCCTACCTTTCGCATCATCTCCTCCACCGCCGAAAAGACTTGGCCGACCGGGATCAGCGGCATGCAAGGCTTCCCCTTTTGACAATCGCGCGCCCGGCATGGCTGGCAGCCGGCGGTTCCGGCGGACTTCAGCTTGACCAGTTGCGGATCGTCGGGAATATCGGTGTGGGACGTCGGCCCGAAGAGGGCGACGACGGGCTTGCGCAACGCTTCGGCGATATGCATGCCGAGGGAATCCGTCGTCACCAGCACCCGGCAGCTACCGACCCAATCGATGTATTTTTCGATCTCGTCGACATTGTCCTGCTCGGGTTGCCACGTCACCGACAACCCGCTGCGCTCGCAACGGGCCGCCAGTTCCTTCCATGAGTCCGACGGCCAGCCCTTGAGGGGGAACTTGTTTCCGATCCGGTAGTTCAGGCCGATGTCGAAGGCCGGCGGATTCGCGGGATAATGCCCGAGGAGGCAGCGCTCACCCTTCCAGGTTTCCCCCATCATCTCGAACAGGACCTGCGACCAGTTGCGCCCCAAGCGTTGCTTGAACTGGGGGTCGTTGGCGATCCAGAAGGCCTCCTCGGATTGGAGATGCCCAGCCGTCTCGTCGTTGCGGGGGTCGAAGCGGAAGCCGAAACGCTGCCAGCCCGGGATGCTGTCCGCGAGGGCGCACAGGCCCGGGTCCTTCTCCAGGTTGATGATAATGTCGTAGTAGCCCCGCATCAGTTGGAACGGGGTGAAAGGGTTGACCTTGATGACCCGGTGGATATGCGTGTTGCCGCGAAGGAGCGGCCATGCCTGGCCGTCGGTCAGCCAGGTGACGTGGTAGCGGTGCGCCGGGAACAGGTGCAGCAGGACGGTGGTCCGCAGCACGTCGCCCAGGCTGACGGTGCCGCTGACGTCGGGGTCCAGGGTCTCGCTGTATCCGGTTTTGATGATCAGGACCTTCTGCACGTCCATCGGCGGGCTCCCGTCAAGCGTTCAGGGTATGGGCGGCGATGATGCCGTACGACCGCAGGCGCTCGCTTCGCTCGGCGGGAATTCGCTCCAGCACGCTCTCGGGGAAGACGATGTCGCGGATCTCGACGGAGGTGTGGGCCAACCCGGCATCCTCAAGGGATTGGAAACGGTTGTTCTTCACCTTGGTGTCGCAGCCGATGCAGCGGCCGTAGCGGTCGCAGGGATGCCAGTCGCGCAATGCCGCCAGCGTGAAAGCCGGGTCCAGGATGTGGCCGACGGGGCGTAAGGCCAATCCCGCGAGGCTCTCCTCGTCGACGGCGAAATCACGCGCCGACAGGCGGTCGAACGCCTCGCCCGACCCACCGTTCATCCAGGTTTCGTAAAGGAAATGATGGCACGGCCAAACGAACCCCAAGGGATCGATCAAAAGCTCCGTAGTACGGCACTGACAGGATAGCCCCGTAGGCCAGTGCCCTCCGGCGACCAGGTCGATCGAGAACGGATATTTATACGTGCCGTGCAGGACACCCTCATGGAGGCCGAGGAATTCCTTGGTCTCGAACGCCACCCGCTTGGCGGCGGCCCGCGCCGCGTCCTCGCACGCGCCGAGGTTGCCGGGGTGGGCGACCATGTAGATGCCCACGTCGCTGCTGCGCTTGTCGGGTCCCACCCGGAAGCCGAGGTCGCGCAGCGCCTCGCAGCGGTCGAGCAGCGTATCGATTCCCCTTCCCCAGACGCGGTCCATCTCGGGCGGATGATAGCTGACGCGGATGCTGGGATAAGGGGCATCGCGGCGAAGTTTGTCCACTTGCCCGTCCAGGCAGCGCTTCATCCGCCCGGGCGGCAGCGCCAGGTTGGTCAACAGGTCGAAGCTGGCGTCCACGTTCGCCAAGAGGCCGCCGAGGCCGAGGCCGCGCCCGTAGAGGGTCGGCTCGCCGCCTTGCAGGGTGATCGGCAGGTCGGGGGGCAGGCGCAGCCGGTTGAGCGCACGCACCCATAATTCCGGCGCCATTTCGGTCCGCCCCATGGCATCGCGCCCGCCCGCCTGGCCGGGATCGTTGATGCAGTAGGAGCAGTTGAGATTGCAGCCGAAGGTCAGGAAAACGCCGATGTAATTGACATCGCTCGGCAGCGAAAGCTTCGGCAGTTCCGGCGTGCTCATGGACCGTCCCTCGGGCGTTCTCCCGCCCATTCCGACAAGACATCCGGCCAACAAGCCGACTCGCGTATGCGGAAAGCCACGCGAGACCGGCCATGCCGACTCCATCGACAACATTACGTGGCCACCGCTGACGCCCCCCTCTACACGAGCTGGAAAGCATTAACGGCGAAGATTGGCCGTTTCCCTGATTACAGGAAAGTCATAAAGAGTTCTTTAACTCGGCCCGATGCCTTAATGCCCATATACCGGGCAACATCAAAAGCGCGAGCGCGACGATGGCGAAGAGACTGTGGAACGTCATGATCACGGGCGGCGCCGGCTATGTCGGAAGCAACCTCGTCCCAAAATTGCTGGCCGAGGGCCACGGCGTGACCGTACTCGACCTTTACCTCTACGGTGAGGTTCTCGCTCCCCATCCCAAGCTGCGCGAGATCAAGGGCGACATCCGCGACCCCGCCGCCGTCGAGGACGCCCTCTCCGGCTGCGACTGCGTCATCCACCTCGCCTGCATTTCCAACGACCCATCTTTCGAACTCGATCCCGCGCTGGGGAAGTCGATCAATCTCGACGCGTTCCAGCCGCTGGTGCGCGCGGCGAAGAAAGCCGGCGTCCAGCGTTTCTTCTATGCGTCGTCGTCATCGGTCTACGGCATCAAGGACGAGCCCGAGGTGACCGAGGACCTGTCGCTGGAACCGCTCACCGATTATTCGCGGTTCAAGGTGACATGCGAGGAGATCCTGGAGGCGGAACGGGCGCCCGGCTTCGTCGGCTGCACCATCCGCCCCTCCACCGTGTGCGGCTACGCCCCGCGGCAGCGCCTGGACGTGGTCGTCAACATCCTGACCACCCACGCTTATCACACCGGCAAGATTAAGGTGCTGGGCGGCAGCCAGAAGCGCCCCAACATCCACATCGACGACATGACCGACCTCTACTGCTTCCTGTTGCAGCAGGATGGCAGCCGCATCGACGGCAAGATCTACAACGCCGGCTACGAGAACCACACCGTCAGCCAGTTGGCCGAGATCGTCAGCGACGCCATGGGCGGAAACCTGACCGTCGAGGTCCTGCCCACCAACGACCTGCGTTCCTATCACGTCTCATCGGAAAAGCTGCACCGTGATTTGGGCTTCCAGGCCAAGCACACCATCGAGGAGGCCGTACGCGGCCTGGTGGACGCCTTCCGGGCCGGCCGGCTCGACGACCCCATGAACAATCCGCTCTACTACAACATCAGGCGCATGCAGCAGTTGCAGATGCGCTGACGGGTGCGGAGACCGGGCGGTGCGCATCGGCATCGATCTCGATAACACGCTGATCGGCTACGACCGCCTTTTCCTCCGCATCGCACGCGATTGGAATCTCGTGCCGGCCGATTTCTCCGGCGGGAAGACCGGGGTGCGGGACGCGGTGCGCGAGACCAGCGGCGAGTCCGCCTGGATGCGGCTCCAAGCCGAGGCCTACGGCGTTCGCATGGCCGAGGCGGAACTGATCGAAGGAGCAGACGCATTCCTGCGCGGCAGCCGCAAGGCCGGGGCGACCGTCTTCGTCGTCAGCCACAAGACGAAGCACGCCGCCGCCGATCCCGGCGGCATCGACCTGCACCGCGCGGCACTGGCATGGATGGAGGCGGCCGGCTTCTTCTCCGCCAACGGCTTCGCGTTGGATCGCGCCAACATCTTTTTCGAGCCCAGCCGCGAGGCCAAATGCCGGCGAATCGCCGTGCTGGATTGCCGGGTCTTCATCGACGACCTGGAGGAGGTTTTCCGCGAGCCGGCATTTCCACCCGGCGTCGAACGCTTGCTGCTCCATCGCGGGGAGGGGGCCCCGCCGCAAGGACCGTTCACCGTTTACCGGCACTGGCGGGAGGTCGGCGATGCCGTCTTCGCTGCCCCCTGAGCACGCCGCCGCAGAGGCGTCCGCCGTGCGATTGGCTCCGTCCCGGCCGGTCGCGGTGCATCCCCGGCCGGGCGGCGGCAACAACCGCCTCTACCGCGTCGACACAGCCGGCGGCGAGCGTTTCGCGCTCAAATGGTATCCGCGCCGCGCCGACGACCCCCGCGACCGGCTGGGAACGGAATGGACCGCGCTGGCGTTTCTCCGCCGGCACGGCCTCGCCGACATCCCCGCCGCAATTGCCGTGGATCGGGAGGCCGGCATCGCCCTCTACGAATGGATCGACGGCGAGCCTGTGACCGGCCCCGGCGAGGACGATATCGACGCTGCCCTGGCGTTCCTCGACCGCCTGCACGGATTGCGCCGGGAAGAGGGCGCCGCCGCCCTGCCCCTGGCCAGCGAGGCATGCCTTTCGGCGGCCGACGTGCTGGAACAGATCGCCCGGCGCCGCGACCGTCTGCTCTTGGCGGCTGCAAACGACCAAGACCTTCGACACTTTATGGTTGATGAATTCGCCCCCGCCCTGGCCGACGCCGAGGATTGCGCACGCCGTGGCGGCGACATCTCGGCCCCGCTGCCGCCGGAGGAACGCACCCTCAGCCCATCGGATTTCGGCTTCCACAACGCTCTACGCCGCCCCGACGGGCGCGTCGCCTTCATCGATTTCGAATATTTCGGTTGGGACGACCCCGGCAAGCTGGCGAGCGACTTTCTCCAACACCCGGCGATGTCCCTGTCTCCCGCCTTGAGCCGGCGCTTCCGAGCCGGAACGTCGCGGCTCTACGGCGACGGATTCGGCAACCGCCTGAACGCGCTGTTCCCGCTGATCGGCCTGCGCTGGTGCATGATCCTGCTGAACGAATTTCTTCCCGACCGCTGGCGGGGCCGGGTTTTCGCCGGCATGCGGGACGCCGACCGCGCCGCGGTCAAACGGGCGCAACTCGCCAAATCCCGCGCCCGCCTCGATGCGGTGCGCATTGCCCTGACGGAACGATCGACATGAGCCATACCGTCCCCTCCCCATCGACGCACGCGTCGTCGCCCCTGGACGAGCGTTCCCTCCACTTGCGCCGCCTGGTGGTACAGGCGCTGGAAGGCGGCGGGCGCGGCCATATCGGGCCGTCGCTGTCGCCCATGGAAATCCTCAGAGTGCTGTACGACGACGTGCTGCGGTTCCGCCCTCACGAGCCGAACTGGCCCGAGCGCGATCGCTTCATCCTATCCAAGGGGCACGGCTGCCTGGCCCAGTACGCGCTTCTGGCCGACAAGGGCTTCTTCCCCGCCGAGGAATTGGCCCGCTTCTGCAAGCGCGACAGTTTCCTGGGAGGGCATCCCGATGCCGGAAAAATTCCTGGGGTCGAGGCATCCACCGGCGCCCTCGGCCACGGATTGTCCATCGGGGTGGGGCTGGCGCTGGGCGCGCGCTTGCGACGCTCGGACAGCCGCGTGTTCGTGGTCATGGGTGACGGTGAAAGCAACGAAGGCTCGGTTTGGGAAGCTGCCCTGTGCGCCGGCAAGCATCGCCTGTCCAACCTGACGGCGATCGTCGATTATAACAAACTCCAGTCCTACGGCCGAACGTCGGAGGTGCAGGACATGGAGCCGTTCGGAGAGAAATGGAGGGCGTTCAACTTCGCCGTCGCCGAAGTGGACGGCCACGATGTCGGTGCGTTGCGGCACCTGTTCGGGGCGCTGCCGCTGGACGACGGCAAGCCGACCGCCATCATCTGCCATACCGTCAAAGGCAAGGGCTTGCCCTTCGCCGAGGATCGAGCCGACTGGCACCACAAGTCCCGTCTGTCCGCTGCGGACATCGCCGCCATGTATGACGCGCTGGGAGGCCGTGGAAATGCGTAAGGTCGCACTGGACATGGTCGCCGAACTGGCGAAGCGCGATGAGCGCGTCGTCTTCCTCGGCTCGGATCTGGGCGCCGGCACGCTGGACGGCATGCGGCGCGACCATCCCGACCGATTCTTCATGGAGGGAATCGGCGAGGCCAACCTGGTGGGTATGGCGGCCGGCTTGGCGATGGATGGCTTCATCCCATACCTCCACACCATCGCTCCCTTCTTCACGCGGCGCGCCTTCGAGCAAATCGCCGTGGACCTGTGTCTCCACAACCTTCCGGTACGGCTGATCGCCAGCGGGGGCGGCGTGGTCTATGCCCCCCTGGGCCCCACCCATCTGGCCATCGAGGACATGGCGGCGATGCGCGCCCTGCCCAACATGACCGTCGCCGCCGTCTGCGATGCCGAAGAGATGCGGCACCTGATGGAGGCCAGCCTGAATTGGCCCGGTCCCCTTTACATCCGCCTCGGCAAGGGCGGCGATCCCATCGTCTCGGACCCCGCGCGGGGCTTCGCCATCGGCCGGGCGGTGACCGTCCGCGAACCCGCCGAGGTGCAGTTGATGACGACCGGGGTTATGCTGAGCCGAGTCATAGAGGCCGCCGACCGTTTAGCGGCGGAGGGCATCCGCTGCGGCATCTTGCACGTCCACACGGTCAAGCCGCTGGACACCGCCGCGGTGGTCGAGGCGGCACGAGCGGCCCGCGTGGTGGTGACCGTCGAAGAACACATCCGCGACGGCGGATTGGGCAGCGCCGTGCTGGAATCCCTTGCCGATGAATCCCCGGGACCGCTTCCGCGCGTGGTGCGGCTGGGGCTGCCCGACGCCTTTCCCGCCGAATACGGGTCGCAGGATTCCATGCTCGACACGTTCGGCCTACAACCGGCCGGGATCACCGATGCCGTGCGGCGCGCACGCCGGCGGAATTGAGCGCGAGGGAGGGCTGACGCTTGGCCAGACTGTACAGCAACCTCAAGTTCCTGCGTTATGCCGGCCACATCGAGGCACTCCGGCATCGCGAGGTGGTCGCGCCGGTTCATGTCCGCATCAAGCCGATGAACCACTGCAACCATTCCTGCTGGTACTGCGCCTATCGCGTCGACAACCTGCAACTCGGCGACGGAATCGACCTCAAGGACCAAATTCCTGCCGCCAAGATGCACGAGATCGTCGACGACGTCATCGCCATGGGAGTGCAGGCGGTGACCTTCTCGGGCGGCGGCGAGCCCTTGCTGTACAAGCCGCTGCCGCAGATGGTCGAACGCCTGGGGCGTGCCGGCGTGCGGGTGGCCTCGCTGACCAACGGTTCCAATCTGCGCGGCGCGGTGGCGGAGGCCTTCGCCCAATGGGGAACCTGGATCCGGGTCTCGACCGACGCCTGGGACGACGAAAGCTTCGCGCGGTCGCGCGGCATCGCCCTGGGCCAATTCACCCGTCTGCTCGATAACATCCGCGCCTTCACCGCGCGGGGCAGCAAATGCGTGCTGGGCGTAAGCTTCATCATCGGCCACGACAACGCCGAGCACGTTTACGAGGTCTGCCGCCTGATGAAGGATGCCGGCGTCGATCACGTCAAGCTGTCGGGGGCGGTGGTGGCCAACGACCGTGACGCCAACAACGACTATCATCGCCGGGTAGCGGCTACAGTCACCGAGCAGATTCGCTTGGCCCAGGGCCTGTCCGACGACAAATTCACCATCGTCAACCACTATCACGAGCTTGAAGAGCTTTTCGACAAGACCTACACGACCTGCCCGTTCCTGCTTTTCCTGACGGTGATCGGCGCCGACTGTTCCGTCTACGCCTGCCAGGACAAGGCCTATACAGCGAGCGGATTGCTCGGCAGCATCCGCGACCGCTCCTTCCGCGAATTCTGGTTCTCGGAGGAAAACCGCCGGCGGATTTTCTCGCTCGACCCATCGCGGGCATGCCTGCACCATTGCATCAGCCACGGCAAGAACCTCGCCATCAACGAGGTGCTCGCCCTCGACCCCGACCACGCCTGCTTCGTTTGAGGTCTCCATGCCAGAAGTCGACTTCCTCGGCCGCTACCACACCGCCACCCGCCGCGACTACGTGGGCCGCGTCGTCGCCCACGATAAGGCGGAATGCGCGGCCACGGCGAGGCAGTGGGGATTCGACTACTGGGACGGCGACCGCAAGTTCGGCTACGGCGGCTACACATATGACGGGCGGTGGCGTCCCATCGCGGAGGATATCGCGCGCCGTTACGGGCTCAAGGCCGGCGACCGGGTCTTGGATGTGGGATGTGGCAAGGCCTTCCTGCTTTACGAACTGACCCAGGTGGTGCCGGGGCTGGGAGTGGCGGGGCTCGACATTTCCGAGTACGCCGTGACCAATGCCAAGGAGGAGATGCGCCCGTTCCTGCGGGTCGGCGACGCGACTTCCCTTCCCTACGAGGACGCGGCCTTCGACCTCGTGATTTCGATCAACGTCTTCCACAATCTCGAAATTTTCGACCTGGAAAGGGCGCTATGCGAAATGGAGCGCGTCGGGCGCAAAAACAAATGGCTTTGCGTTGAATCCTTTCGCGACGAAAGGGAAAAGGCCAACCTTCTCTATTGGCAACTCACATGCATGAGCTTCCATTCGCCCAAGGCGTGGACCTGGATTTTTGACAAATTCGGGTATTCGGGAGATTATGGATTCATTTATTTCGGTTGAGCGAAAGGTGCATCACCCACGCCATGGCATCCTGAACACCCTTTTTCAGCAGGGCGTTTTCCTGTTCGAGCAGGCCCAGACGTTCCTGTAACATTTGGCGCTCGCGAAAGAGCTGGTACGCCGACAATTGTGATGCCAGGGCGACGTCGCGGATAAGCCGTTGCTCCCAATCGGGCCTACCCTCGCAATAGGGGCGCAGCACCCGCATGCGGTTGTCATAGAGGTTGGTGGTGCGGCTGGCCCCTTCCGGCGTGACGGCGTAAAGCTGGAGGTCGCGGGGCAAGACATCCAGGCTGTAGCCCCGCAGACAGAACCGGGCCAGGAATTCCCAGTCCTCGAACGACAAATTGCGGTCCTCGGTGAAGCCGCCGCTGGCGAAATAGGCATCGCGGCGGATGATCATGTGGGCGTCGCCGAAGACGTTCTCCGTCAGCCCGGCCTCCAGCACCGGCCCCACCGGGCGATACCAGAGGATCGCCTGGTCCGGCTCGGGATCGGGAAGGGTGTCCGGCGGAAAGCCGGAATAATGGCACGTGACGCAGTCCACGCCCGACGTCTCGATGGCCCGGACCAAGCTGCCGATCATGTCGGGGGTGGGAACGTTGTCGGCGTCGAAGAAGATCAGGTATTCGCCTGTGGCCTGGCGTGCCGCGTAGTTGCGGGTATGGCCGATGCCGCCATTTTCCTTGGACAGGAAGCGGCGGGTTGGCGAATCGTCCCGTTCCTTGAAGGCCTCGAAGATTTGAGTCGAGGTTTCGGAACTCCCGTCGTTCACGAGGATCAGCTCGAAATTTTCGTAATCCTGCCTGTCGAAGGCCGCCAGCAGACGGGGCAGGAAGCGTCCGTAATTGTAGAATGGAACACAGACGCTGACCTTGGGCGCCCGCGGCGACGGAGTCACTGTCTTCGGCGCCACGCTTGCCAGGGCGCCCAAAGCCCGCACGGCCTTGGCCCGGTCATAGGGATGCGCGGGAGGAACGGAGAAAACCTGCGCCAGGCAGGCCAGTTTGCGCGCCAGCGCGCGCCAATCCGGCGCCACCAGCCACGCGGGATCGACATATTCGGGAATCCCGCCCACGGCCGAGGCGAGGAAGGGGAACCCGCTCTCCAGGCATTCGAGAACGGCCATGGGAGCGTTGTCCTGGAGCGAGGGCATCACCGGCACGCCGCGCTCCCGGCGAATCAGCGCCAGGGCCTGCTCTGTCGCGCATTGTTCGTGCCGAACCACCTCCAGGCCGGGAAAGTCCTTCGCGAGGGCGTCGATCACCGCATCCGGCGCCGGCCTGCCGTCATCCACGGCACCCGCCTTGCCGATAAAGCTGATTTTCCGGAAGGCGTCCCCATTCTCCGACAACACCGCCCGCACGGCGCGATCGAACAATTCCAGCCCCTTGCGGGCTTCCAGCTTGCCGAAGAAAACCAGGTGACGGAAATCCCACTCGTCCGAGACCGGATCGGCGCGGTCGGGCAAGGCATCGTCGGCGATCAGGCGCGGCAGGACCAGCCCCTCGCTTGCCCGGGGGCATCCGTTGGCGGCATGCCAGTTCAGCATGTATTGGCTCGGCGACAGAAGGTAATCGGCGTGGGCGCATGAATAGCGTTCGTACCAGTTCGCCTTGGGAATCCGGGAATCCCCCGGGGCGAACACCTTGTTGCCATGAAGCAGCCACTCGGTCGGGGAATGGGTTGTCACGGTGAACGTGACGTCGCCGTGGGCGTCGCCCAGGCGCTTGCGCTGGATGGGAACGAACCCGTTCCCATGCCGATCCTGGAAGTGGACGATGTCGAAGCGATGATCGAGGAGGAACCGGTCAACGGCCAAGCTCGTCAGCAGCATGGCATCGCCCGTACCGCCGACCTGCGGGCAATCATCCAGGAAGAACAGCATTATCCCGGCCCGGCCGTAATGCTCCACCCATTCGCCGGCCGTGCCCGCCTGGACATCCGCGCGATATCGGGTCAGCAGGAGCGAAACGTCGCATCCATATTCCGAAGCCAAGATCCTCGCGGCATGGCGAACACACGTGCCGATGCCTTCACCCACCGTTGGCCCGGCAAGGCTGGGGGAAACAAAACAGAACGACCTGGGCATGAAGCCCCCTTCGCGCGGATTCCGGCGTTCCAGCGATTACGGGGGACTGACCTTTCGAAATGCTTAAGGCCGATCGGTGCAGCACGGTATCCGCATTACCGCATCCGCCGCAAATAGGCGCGCTCGAACGCCCGCTTCGCCCAGTGCATCAGGCGCAGGCCCGGCAGCACGAGGTTACGGCGTTCGCTGCGGTAGACCAGGATGCCGGTATCCAGCGTATCGACGATGCACACCAGTTCGGCCTTGAACCGCTGGGCGGGCTCGCGGCCGGCGAGTTCGGCGGCCAGGTTGGCCGCAGCCGCTTCAGCCTGAAGGTCGGCCTGGTGGGCCTGCTTCGGCATCCAGTCGGGCCCCGGATAACTGCCGCAATCCCCCACCACGTAAACCTTCTCGAATCCGGGAACGCGGCACTGGGAGTCGGCCTGGACCATGCCGCCCGGCGAGCGCGGCAGCGGCGAGTTGTCGAGCCAGGCGGGACCGGTCAGGCCCGGCATGAACAGGATCATGTCTGCCGGAATCTCCCCGCCCTCGGTCACCACCTTGTCGGCCTCGAAGCGCACCGGCTTGTGGCCGAGATGGGTGTCGATGCCGCGCCTGGCCATTTCCCGCAGCAGGCCGGCCACCGCCTTGGGGCCCAGGCGGGCGCCCGGCTGCGCTGCCGGGTTGAAGAACACCAGACGGAACCGGTCGCGCCGCTTCTGGCGCCGCAGCAGGGCATCGATGCCAAAGAGGAATTCGAACATCGGTCCGCCGCGCACGGCCGAGGGCTCGTTGGGATTGGCCCCGAAGCCGACGGCGATGGTGCCTCCGTCCAGGGCGTCCAGGCGGTCGCGGATCGCCTCGGCCTGGGGAAGCCCCTCGCAGGGAATGATGGCGTGTTCGATCCCCGGCAGCTTCTTGATGAAGCGCCCGCCGGTGGCGATCACCAGGGCGTCGTTGCGCACCTCGCCGGCGCTGGTGGCCACCACCCGGCCTCCATCGGCGATGCCCTCGACGGTGGCCTGCCGGAAGGTCACGCCGTGCTCCGCGAAGAAGCCCTTGAGGGGGACCAGCAGTTCCGGCCCTTTGCGCAGGCGCGCGGGAACCCAGATCAGGCTGGGCAGGTATTGAAACGTATCGCGCGGCGCCACCACCGTAATCTCGGCGTCCACATTGTGGCGCCGCAAAGCGCGGATGGCGGTGAGCGCACCGAATCCGGCGCCCAGCACAGTGATGTTCGTCATCCTCGGCCGTATCCTCTTCGTGGTTCCCGCCGCATAGTCCTGCGGTTGAAATGCGGGAGCCAACGAAAAATCGCAAGAGAGGGCGGCGGAAATGACCGGTCAAACGCCACGCAGGCTAATCGTTCCGGCTGGTTCCGTACTGGATCACCTGCACCCGTTCAAGGGTGACAAGGCCGCAGCCGATCATGCTGTCCAGGACCGGCAGGAACGCGTCGATCTTGTCCTGGGTATCGACGATTTCGACGACGATGGGCAGATCCTCGGACAGGCGCAGGATCTTGCTGGTGTGGACCCGGCTGGAATGGCCGAATCCCAAGGGACCGCGCAGCACGGTGGCTCCCGCCATGTGCATCTCGCGGGCCTTCATCACGATCGCCTCGTACAGAGGCTGGCGGCCACAGCGGTCGTCCTCGCCGATGAAGATGCGGAGGAGCATGGCGTCCTTGGGCAACGACATGAAGACCCTCCTATTCGTTGATCAGCATGGCGCCGGCATGGCCGAGCCATACGCCGAGCAGGCAAAGCGCCACCGACAAGCCGATATTGAGCATGGCCCCGCCCGCTTCCCCGTTCTGGGCGAGCGTCAGGGTTTGCAGGCTGAATGAGGAAAAGGTGGTGTAGCCGCCGCAAATCCCAATCATGAAGAATTGCCGCCACTCGGTGGGAACCAGGATGCGTCCCTCGGGACCGGTGAGGCTGCCGAACAGGCCGATGGCGAACGACCCGGTGATATTGATGACCAGGGTTCCCCAGGGAAAGGTCTGCCCGACCCAATTGGCGATCAGGCCCGACAGCCAATAGCGCAGCGTGCCGCCAATCGCGCTGCCGATGGCCACAAGAAGATAGGTCATGCCCGCCCCAAAGAATCGGTCGGATCGCGCCCCGCAAGCATCACGCGGGCCAGCCCCCAGGAACAGCCATAGACCACCAGGCCGGAGAAGACAACGTCACTGAGAAAATGGCCGCCTTCCATGATCCGAACCGCCCCCACGGCGCCGCCGAGCAAAATACCCCCCGCGGTCGCCAGGACCCGCCGCCGCCGGCCGATCACGAAGGCCAAAGCCACGGGATAGAACCCCATCGCCGCATGGCCGGACACGAAGGAACAATTGCCGTGGCACTGGTCGGATATCGCCAGGGCCGGAGAGAACGTCTTGGTTCCCCCGAACTCCACGACCTGCGACGGCCGGGCGCGGCCCCAATGCTCCTTGAACACCACGTTGACCAACAGCCCCGGCCCGACGGCCAGCACCATCAGCAGATAGGCGAGCTTGCGCCAGGACAGGCCCAACACGGCCCTGCGCGTCCAGGCCGACCAACCCGTCGCCAGGACAAGGAAGATGCTGAGAGCCACCGTCAGGGGCGGAACGGCATCGTGGACGAAGCGAATGACGGGAATGGTGTAAAGAAAAAAGCCGAGATGAGACCGGTAGAATACGCGCGTCACGGCAAGGTCGATGCCGGGAAAGGCCGTGAACGCCACCACGGCAAGAATCAGCAGCCCGAGGTAGATTGTCGTCCTCATGGACACGGGATATCTAGCCTTTCAAGCCGTGCGGACCACGCCGCAACACACGTTGCCTCCAGCCGCACACGGAGATGCGGAGCCTAACAACCGTCATCGGCGATGTGAACCCTTTTTACCCGCCAATGCTTGACTGAGAGTTTGCGAAAGAATGCCCATTCCGCTCGAATCCGACGAAAAAACGCCAATGTTTTCAATGGGCGCTCTTTCACAAGTTCGATCGATTTACAAACTCTGGGATTCGCGCACGAAGGCCCGCACTTCGGCCAGGCTGTCGGGGATGGGCGAGCCCGCCGCCCGGCGCAATTTGTCCAGCGCCAGTTCATAGCGGATCACCGGCGCCCCCGCCTCGAACTCCGACGCGGATTTGCATTCCGCGTGCAGGTCCCCGAGATGGACGCGCCCCCCGCCCCCCAGGTTGAACACCTCCCCCGCCACACCGGACGACACGACCGACCAGACCAGGGCGGCGGCGTGGTCGGTCTGGATGAACTGGAGTTCGGATTCCGGCGCCAATCGCACCGCTGCGCCCGTCACCATGTCGAAGATGGCGTTTTTCCTGAGACCGGGGCCGACGAAACCGCCCATGCGGAAGATCAACCAGTTGCGATGCTCACCGCGTACCAGTTGTTCGGCCATCCACTTGTGGCGGCCGTAGCGGCTTGCGGCGGGCAGAGTATCGACCGAATCCTCGCCGGTTGTCGCCGGGCTCGACGGGTCGGGATAAACGTCCCCCGACGACAGGAACACGTACCGGGATGCCCGGAAGGCATGGAGGCTTTCGGCGACGCTGCGCACCGAGGCGTCGAACTCCCACAGTGGATCGCGGTCGGCCAGGAACTTCCTGCTGTTGCCGTTGGCGTTGATCAACACATCGCAGGCCGTGCCGCGCAGGCCGTCGTAATTTTCGCGGGTGACCACCATATGGGGCAGGCCCAGGCGCTCCAACAGGCGCACATAGGCCGAACCGACGAACCCCCGCCCGCCGATGACGTAGATCATGGCGCGCCCGCCCTAAAGCCGAAGGCCATCGGCGCGGCCGGCGTAATTGGCGGCGAACCAGGCGATGGTGCGCCGCAGCCCCTCCTCCAGCGGCGTGGAGCACGCCAATCCCAAACCGCTGAGACGGGTCGTGTCGAAGATCTTCACCATCTGCCCGTCCGGCTTCGCGGTATCCCAGACGATCTCGCCCGCGAAGCCCACCAGCCGGGCGATGGTTTCGGCCAGGGTGCGGATGGGGGTGGTGGTCCCGGTCGAGATGTTGACGGGCAGGTCGTCGTCATAGCTTTCGATGAAATACGGGATCGTGGCGGCCACGTCGGCGGCATAGACGAAGTCCCGCTGGGGCGCGCCGGTGCCCCACATCTCGATGGTGCGCTGTGCGGTCAGACCGGCTTCGTAATAACGGCGGATCATCGCCGGCACGACGTGGCTGTCCAGCGGATGGAAGTTGTCGAATTCGCCGTACATGTTGCCCGGGATGATCACCGACGTCCGCATGCCGTGCTGGGCGCGGTACGCCTGGGCGGCCACGGTGCCCATCATCTTGGCGGTGGAGTAGCCGGCACTTTCAGTCTGCGGATAGCCGCACCACAACTGGCTCTCACCGATGGGGCTGGCCGCCTTGGCCGGATACGAACAGCCGCCCATGGGGTAGACCATCTTCGCCACGCCGGCACGGGCGGCGGCCTCGAACACCAGGGCGGTGAGGATGGTGTTGCGGTAGTAGAAATCGGCGGGATAGGTCCGGTTGGCGCCGATACCGCCCGAATAGGCCGCGTAATGGACCACGACGTCCGGCTTGTGGTCCTCGAACATCCGGCGCACCTGCACCGGGTCCATGAGATCGTAGTCCTTCGAGGAAACCGCAACCACCGCATCGGCGCCGTAGCGGGCCCGCAGCACCGGCACGGTATGACGGCCAAGGAACCCCGTGGCACCGGTGAGAAGAACCTTGCGGATAGCCGGAATCGTCATGTCTCCCCCCTCTCCATCACCAGCGGCTACATGCGGCCCAGGACCGTCGTGCCATGGAAATCCACGTCGAAGCCGATGCAGTTGCGCACCCCGACGGCGGCCTCGAACACCGGCCGCCGTTCCGGCGGCACGACCATCAGCAGGAAGCCGCCGCCCCCGGCACCGCACAGCTTGCCCCCCAGCGCACCATGGCGGAGGCAGTGGTCGTAAAGCTCGTTGATCCGCTGCGAGCTTATCCCCGAGGACAGGCCCCGTTTGAGCGCCCAGGATTCATGCAGCAGCGCGGCGATGTCCGCCAGCTGGCTTTCGCCGCTCCCGCTCTCCAGCACCTTCTGGGCTTCGTCCACCATCGTCAGCATGTGGCCAAGCTCGGCATCGACCTTGCGGGCACGGGTGTTGGCCAATTGCTCGGCGACCACCTCGCTGGCGTTCCGCTTGAGGCCGGTATAGACGAGGACCATCCCTTGCGTCATCGCGTGCAGGGCGCTGCCGCTGATGTGAACCGGCGTAATGCGGAACGTGTCCTCCCCCGAAAAGTCGAACCGGTTGAAACCGCCGAAGGCGGCGTGCAACTGGTCCTGCACGCCGACGTTTTCCTTCAGCAACGCCTGCTCGGTGTGGATCGCCTCCCGCGCCAGTTCCATGCGGGTCCGCGGTATGCCTTTCAAATGGGACAGCACGTTGACCATGCCGACGGTGAAGGCCGACGAACTGGCCAGCCCCGCGGACGCGGGAAGATCGGCCTGGATCGAGAAATCGGTCGGCTGGTCCCAGCCGTAATGCGCAAGCAGCGCGCGGACCACCGGATGCCGGATGGCGTCGGCGCGGTCCACCAGCTCCACGGTGGAATAGCTGACGCGGAAGCGGTAATCGGTGTGGGCGTTCAGGAGCAACGAGCTGATGTAGATGTACTTGTCGATGGCGAAGCCGATGACGCTGCCGCCGTTGCGCCGGAAATAGGCCGGATAATCGGTACCTCCGCCGAACAGGCTGACGCGCATGGGGGTCCGCACCACGGTGACCATCACTGTCCTCCCTGTCGCGCCGGCGCCGTCGGCGGCAACCGCGAGGGATCGTCCCAGAGGCCGAGGAACGTCTCGACGAACGCATCCGCTTCGGCGAGGCTTTCGGGTGTGCCGATGTCGATGAAGGGAGCGTCGGCGGCAACCACGCCGATGCGCGCGCCTTGCCCCAGCCAGAAGGGAATGCACTCCTGCTCCAGGCTGAGCGGCCCGGGGGCGAGGCGGTCGAGGAGGCGCGAGCGCAGAAGGTAGATTCCCGCGTTGATCAGGCCCGCTCCCGGGCGCTTTTCATGGAAGCCGCGCAGCAGGCCGCCGTCGCCGATATCCAGGCCGCCGAACCGGCCGGCATCCGCGGCCCGTACCGCGACGATGACGCCGTCCAAAGTCCCATCCCCGTCGAGCCATCGGTAGGCCGCCGCCAGCGACGCCAAGGCGAGGGAATCGCCGTTGACGATCAGGTAGCGGTCGTCCTTCCACGTCGATGCCGCGTTGACCACGGCGCCGCCCGTCCCCAGCGGACTCGGTTCGACGCAAACAATCATCCGGCACCCGGGCCGCTCCCGGATTTCCGCCGCGGCCCACGCGGCGACCTGCTCGGAGAGATGACGCGCCGCCAACACCATGCGCGTCTCGCCCTGGCTTTCGACCCAGCGGCTGACCCAGTGCAGGAACGGGCGGCCGGCGACCGTCACCAACGGCTTGGGCCGGTCCGGCACGATCCCGGCGATCCTGGTTCCCATACCGCCCGCCAAGATGATTGCGACCATGCCGGACCCCGCGCAGCCGAGGATGGTGAAACGGGCCGTCAGACGTTGGCAAACCGCCGGTTGCGGATCATGGTGTAGCCCTTGATCAGTTCCTTGATCCCGTCGTCCAGCGACCAGTCGGGCGTCCAGCCGGCGGCTTCGATCTTGGCGTTGGAGACGATGTAGTCCCGCTTGTCCGGGTCCTCGCCGATGGGAGCCTCGATGTAGACGAACGCCGGCAAATGCTCCTTGATCTTGGCGCACAGTTCCAGCTTGGACAGGTTCGCCGAGGACAAACCGACATTGTAGGCCTGGTTGTTCATGGCCTCGTATTTGCCGATGGCGTGGAGGAAGACCTTGGCGATGTCGCGGATATGGATGTAGTTCCGTTTGAAGTGGCCTTCGAAAATCACCACCGCGCGATCGGTGAAGGCCCGGTGGGTGAAATCGTTCACCAGCAGGTCGATGCGCATGCGCGGCGACATGCCGAAAACGGTCGCCAGCCGGAAGGTGACGCCGTTGCCGCTGTCAAGGATCGCCCGCTCGGATTCGACCTTGGAACTTCCGTACAGGGAGATGGGCCGAAGGGGAGTCTCCTCGGTGCAGAAGGTGTCCTTCTCGCCGATCCCGTAGCCGGAATTGGTGGTGGGATAGAGCAGCTTCTGCCCCCGGCCGACCAGCTTCGACAGCATGATGACGGCATCCCGGTTGGTGGTGACCGCGTTGAACGGGTCCTGGGCGCACAACGGCGCGCCCACCAGACCCGCCAGCGGGATGACGATGTCGGCCTTGGCGGCCAGCTTGCGCATCAGCGCCTCGTCGCGGGCGTCGCCCTTGACGGGATGGAAGCTGTCGTAGCGGCAGCAATCCGACAGGACGGTGTCGCCTTCCCGGAAGATGTCGACAACGGTGACGTCGAAGCCCCGTTCCAGGAGGATCGGGATCAAGACCGTGCCGAGGTAGCCGGCCCCACCGGTTATCAAAACCTTTTCAGCCATCTCCGGCTCCGATTCGTTTCCGTCCGCCTATCCGGACAATATTGCGTTAGGAGAACGTCACCCTGAGTACCGTATCGCCTCCAGGGCTGTTCAGTTCTGAAGCTGTCATCCCGAGAGAGCGGAGCGACAGAGGGATCTTTCACGCGAAGGTGCCGGAAAGATTCCTCGCCTTCGGCTCGGAATGACAACAAGGGATGCGACGCGAGCCGAGCACTGAACAGACCTGGTATCGCCGCCGGTTCTCCTTGCGGCGGATATGCGGTGATTTTCTAGATAACATCGGCCAAGGGGAGTTGTCCAGGCGGAGCCCGCAAGGGGCCGGAAAACCGGAATACCGGAAATTTTTATGATGATCACATCTTGGTAAATAATTCACTTACACCGCACATTTTCCTCGACCAACGCCTTTCCTCGGCGATAGGAATAACGCCTGCCCACCGTCGGCGAGACCGGGGCGAAACTTGATTTCTGCTGTATTGCGGCCCACGGGTCGCATCATTAAGATGCGCCAGATATTTCGGCGCGAGAACAACATGGACATATCTCGACTTGTCCTTGAACGGGCCCGGCAATTCGAGCAAAGCGGAAAGCCGGCCGAAGCCGAATTCCTGTACCGGAAGCTTCTCGACCAATCTCCATGCGCCCACCAAGTCATGCACAGGCTCGGCGTCCTTCTCTGCCGTTCGGGGCGAACCGACGAAGGAACGTCGTGGCTCCGCCAGAACTGCTCGCTCGCCCCGGACTCCGCCGAAGCTTGGCATGACCTGGGAATCGCGTCGGCAATTTCGGGCTCCGGCGAAGACGCGGCCATAGCGTTCCGCAGAGCCGTCACGATCCGGCCCGACTTTGTCGAAGCCTGGAACAACTTGGGAGGCACCCTCCTCAGACTGGGCAAACGGAACGAGGCTGACGCAGCCTACCGGGCGGCGACGGAGGTGATTCGGGCCGATCGCACCCGGTATCGCCCTCCCGAGATCGAGGTGATCCGCGGCGAGGCATGGAGCCGGGACGACCAACCGCGCATTCTTCTGCTCAAGCTTGACCATATCGGCGACTTCATCACGTCCCTCGACGCCTTCGGTCTTATCCGCAACACCTGGCCGAAAGCGCACATCACGCTCGTTTGCGCCCCATGGAACAGGCCCCTGGCCGAGCGGAGCGGCTTGTTCGACACCATCCTTTCCTGCGATTTCCTTCCCGAGTCGGGAGCCGATTTCGATCCCGAAGCCGTGATCCCCGCCGGCATCGTCAACTTCCTCGCGCTCCCCCTCGGCTCTTACGACCTCGCAGTCGATTTGCGATACTCCGCCGACACTCGGGCGCTGCTGCTGTGTACGGACGCCAAATACCGTGCCGGCTACAACGCGGAGATCGGTCTCGACCTGGCATTGCCGCCGGTTCCGGAAGTGGGCAAGGCCGTGCATTCCGGCGCGCGGGTGCTCACCCTGGCCGCGGCGGTCGTCGCCACCTTCGCGCCGGCGAACGGCCAGGCGCCGGAGATCCTCATGGGTGGGCGTCCGGCAATCCGCTCATTCCCGGACGGAACCGTCGTCGGCATCGCTCCCGGCACGGGAAACCCGATCAAGGCGTGGGGACGGGAACGTTTCACCGAGCTTGCCCGCCGGCTCCACCGGGAAAGCGGGAGCAAGTTCGTGCTGATCGGCGGCGCGCGGGAAAATCCGGATTCGCGGTTCATCGCCGGATCCGTGCCGGAGGCGGAATGGAAGGACCTGACCGGGACCCTGGGCATGACCGACCTCCCGCCCGTGATCGCCGGCCTCGACCTTTTCATAGGCAACGACACCGGCACGACCCATCTGGCGGCGCTGCTGGGCGTGCCGACCGTCTGCATCTTCGCCGGTCAGCCCCATATCCACAGTTGGCGCCCGCTGGGGCGGCACGTCGTAACGCTGCGGGCGAACGTCGAATGCTCGCCCTGCTATTTGCCCAGAATCGAACACTGCCCAAGGGGGCATCTATGCGTGGACATCCCCCCGTCGCGCGTCGCTGCCGAGGCGTTGGCCCTGTTGAAGACGACCGATTCGGAACGGTGAAAGCCCGTTGTCTTCCGGAATCGACGGGTCAGGTTTGACCCGTCAAAGCGGTTGGCCCAACAGCAAGGCTCTCCTCATGGCAGGGCTGTTCAGTTCTGCTGTTGTCATCCCGAGGGAGCGGAGTGACAGAGGGATCTTTCACGCGAAGGTGCCTGAAAGATTCCTCGCCCTCGGCTCGGAATGACAACGAGGGATACGACACGAGCCCAGCACTGAACAGCCCTGCTCCTCATGGCGGCCCCATCGCGAAGGCGGGGTCGCGGAGGCTGGTCCCGCCGATCCGTCGGCCGAGGACGTCGAGATAGTTTTGGGGGCTGTTGATCCGCCGCCAGTCTTCGGCGAAGTCCCGGCAGCGCCGCCCGAGGGCGTCGAGGTCGGCAAGGGCACGTTCGATCGCCGCGTAAAAATCCTCCAGCGACGAGGGCGGAAACACCACGCCGACGTCATGGCGCTGGACGATATCCGCCATCCAGGTACCGGCGGACACGATCGGTACCTTGCCGAAGGCCAGCACCTCGGCGAATACTCCCGAACTCTGGCTTCGGAACCAGGCCCCCATATAAGGAAGAAGACAGATATCGGCGCGGGCGATGATGCCGTAGAACGCCTCGGCGCTCAGTTGGCCCTCGTGGAGGGTAACCGGCATCCGCCTCAGCGCCGCCAGCGCCTCGGTCACGGAGGGGTGGGGGGACGCGCCGACCTGTGCCTGAATCTCGAAGCGAAGACCTCCCGCCGCCACCAGGCCCGAAAACCGTTCCACCACATGCGGCAGAAGGTCGAAGCCATGGCCGCGATGGCTCACGCCGACGAAGGCGATCGTCGGTCTTCCGCCGTCCGGACGCTCCGCGACTGCAACGTGGGGCGCGGCATGGGGAATGGGAAGGGTGGCGACCGGGATGCCGGCGAGGGCCGAATAATCGGCCGCCAGACGATCGGTGTCGGCGAAGACGTGGAAGCGGTCCACCAACCCCGCCTCGCCGATCAGCGCGAAGGCGTCCGCGTAGGCTTGCCGGACAGGAGGGCCCTGGTCGTTGCCGGGGAGCGCGGGGTGGAGGACGATGGCGAAACTCGGGATCCTGCTCCGATCCATCCGCCGCAGCCGGTAGGCCGCCCATTCGGCCAGGGCGGCGATATGTTCCTGATGGAGGTGGTCGAACAGAAACAGGTCCGATGCCGCCAGTGAATACTCGGCATCGATCCGGTCGAGGTCCTTCATGGTGGCATCGACGACCCAAGCCGCGTACCAGTCTGCATAACGCCGCAACGCGAAGTCGCGCACGTCTCGCGCCTCGGCGCTGTCGGGGACGGTACGGAATAATTCCGTGACCATGGTGTAATAGGTTTTCTGCTGGACGAGCTCGGTGCCGTAGACCTCCAGCGCCGCCTGAGGCAATGGGACGCTGAAGGCCGGAAGAACCCCCTCGCGCGAGCCCAGGTCGGGGTTCATCCGCTGGCATCCCAGCACCCGCACCTCGTGTCCTGCCGACGTCAGCGGCTGGCGCAAACAGTCGAGGTAGCCGAAATCATGGCCGCCATAGGAGTACAGGTTGGGGTTGGCGAGGAAAATCCTCATCAGCCTAAAAAACCGGCATTGGCGGACGTGAACACCATCGGGGAAGGCCCGAGCCCTGTCGAAATTTGCTCGGCAGACTACGCTGCCATGGTCTGCCGATCAAGATGGGGGGAGACAATGCAGGGCTCCGAACTCAGATAACCAAATCCTTAATGTCCCCTTGAGCGCGGGTGTCATCCCGAGCGGAGAGAGGGATCTTTCGGGCACGAACGGCAGCCGCCAGCGGCTGAAGGATCCCTCGTCGCTGTCGCTCGGTCGGGATGACATCGGCGGGTGAAACCGAGCACTGAACAGCCCTGACCCGAGGACGGCGGGAACACACGGGAAAACATTTCCATTCGCGGAAATCACCGCGCATTCGAAGGGTTGGAGGCAGGTCTTGCGTATAAGGAATAGCCCAGGTCTATGGGAACGGGGCGGGCACCACCGGCTGTTCAAGATTTGCCCTTGTCTTCCATAACGTCAAGGGACGAGGCAAAATCGCCGGCCATGCAGAAAAATAGGATTAAGCGGGCGTTAAGCTAAAAAGAGTAGATTCCCTCAATTTTTCGGTGGGCACCTGGCTATGAGAATTTTCCTTGGAAGCCCGGAACTGGTGTCCTTTGGCGGTCACGATTTCGGCTATCTCGATTGCCTGAGAAGCGCATTGCGGCGGGCGGGCCACGAGGTGCACATGCTGGGATGCCGGCGGATGATTCCCGAACTGGAATCCCGCGAAGGCGTGTGCCCCGCCCTCAGCGTCCCGTCATACCCGCGCGTAATGAAGGTCTATGGTGACGAAATTGTCCAGCGTCACAAATATTATACAATATTGACGCAAAGCCTGCGTACTCTTCCAGAGAACGAGGAATTGCAGAATATTCGTGAAACCGCACTTCGGCGCTACGATTGGTTCGGCGCATGGGTCGTCGATGCGACGCTTAAGGATTTGGACGAGATCGACGCGACATTCCTTCTTTCAAATTCCGATATTTTCATTTTGGATGGCCTCAAGAGTGAGCAGATCGCGGGTATCGCCGAATGGGCGGCGCACCGGGCGCGCATGCCAAATAAAGCGCCGATTCCCTACGTCGCGACCATTCTCCACTTCGATATCCCCAAGGACGACGCCACCCCCGTCGTCGAGCAGGCGTACCGGGATGTTTTCACATTGATACGCGAGGCCGGTCTCGCCGACCGCTTCGTATTCTTTGCCGACACCGACGCCCTGGCCGCGTATTTCTCCGATCTTGCTGGGATGGCGGTCACGACGGTTCCCATTCCGCACACGCGCCACCCCGATGTCCCGACATCCCGGCCTGACAACGACGCGCCGACGGTGGGGTTCGCCGGGGGAGGGCATCGGGGCCACGGGTTCCATCTCCTGCCTTTTGTCGTGGAGCGGTTCTCGAACCTGGCGGCGGCAGGGCGCCTGCGTTTCGAGATCCAAGCGAATACCGCCGACGCCCGGGACGAACTGATATCGCTCGCGCGCCTTGCATTGAAATGGATGCCGGCGGCCGTCCATGATGGGGCATTGAGCCCCCGCGATTACTACGGCCTCATCGCACGCTCGGACATTTGCATTTTTCCCTATCTGGGATTGCAGTTCCGAACCCAGAGTTCGGGCGTGTTCGCCGAGGTCCTCGCCTATGGCGCGGTGCCGATCGTGCCGGCCAACACCTGGATGGCCGAAATCGCGGAACGGCACGGCATCGGCGTGGTATTCGCCCCCTCCACCATGCAGGGCCTCTATGCCGCCATCGACCACGCCCTCTCCAATCTCGATGCGTTGAAACGGCGCTCCGCGGCCTTTGCCGGGGAGTGGCGCCGGATCAACAGCCCGGAAAACTATCTTGACGTCATGGGCGGGCGGATTGGCGGAGACAGCCTGCTGAACCCCGCTTTCATGGCCGAAAAGGAATAGGCACGCCACCACGGGCGAATCGTCATGAGAATCTTCCTCGGCAATCCCGGGCTGCTGTCCTTCAACGGCCATCCGTTCCCGTATCTCGACTGCTTGAGAACGGCCCTGCGCAAAGCCCGGCATGAGGTACATGTGCTGGGTGGCCGGCGCATGCTCCCGGAATTGGCGGCGCGGGAAGGCGTGCTTCCCGCCCTCAGCGTCCCTTCGGCCGGACAAGTGATGGGGGCGTACGGGGATGAAATCGCCGAGCGCAAGCGCTACTACACGATGGTGATCCAGACCTTGCGCGGAGCACCCGAGAACGAAGGGTTGCGGACTATGCGCCGGTTCTGCCTCCGGCACTACGATTGGTTCGCGGCATGGGTCGTGGACACGATGTTGCAGGACCTCGACGAGATCGATTCGTCCTTTTCCCTTTCCGCATCGGACCTTGTCGTCTTCGACGACATCCGCAGGGAACACATCGCCGCCATTGCCGAATGGGTGGCGTACCGGCTGAGGGCGGGGGACCAAAACAGGACCCCCCGCTTCGCGGTCGTCCTGCACACCGGAGCCGAGCACGAAAACGTCGTCTGCGCCGCCGAACCGGGCTACGGGGACGTTCTGGCGCGGATACGCGAGTCCGGGTTCGCCGACCGCATCGTCCTCTTCGCGGACACCGACGCCCTGGCCGCCGAATTCTCGGTCCTTGGCGGCATGGAAGTCACCACGCTTCCCATTCCGCACACCCGGCACCCCGACACGGCCCAGGCCCGGCGCAACGACGGCGTTCCGACGCTGATGTTCGCGGGACAGGGGCATTGCGCTCATGGCTTCCATCTCCTGCCCCATATCGTGGATCGGTTTTCCGCGCTGGCGGCGGCGGGGCGCCTGCGCTTCGAGATCCAGAGCCACATCGTCGCCCCCGACGAGTTGCTGTCCATGGCGCGCCTCGCGCTCGGCCGAATGCCGGCGACCCTTCATGAGGGCAGGCTGAACGCCCAGGACTATTACGCCCTCATGGCCCGCGCCGATATCAGCCTGTTCCCTTATCTGGGCGTGCGCTTCCGCATTCAGAGTTCGGGCGTATTCGCCGAAGCGGTCGCCTTCGGCACGGTGCCGGTCGTGCCCGCGGGGACCTGGATGGCCGGGATTGTCGAACGCCACGGGATGGGGGCGGTGTTCGATCCATCCTCCTCCGACGACCTTTGCGCCGCAATCGGCCGAACCCTTTCCGGCCTCGACGCCCTCAAGCAACGTGCCGCGGCATTCGCCGTGGAGTGGCACCGGATCAACAGCCCGGAAAACTACCTCGACGTCATGGGCCGGCGGATCGGCGGGGACAGCCTCGGGAACCCGGCCTTCGCGTTCGGACCGCAATAAGCGAGAGGCCGTAAGGAGACGAGTACCATGCGGATTTTCCTCGGCAGTCCCGGCCTGATGTCCTTCACCGGCCATGATTTCGGCTATCTCGATTGCTTGCGGACGGCGCTGCGGCAGGCGGGCCACGCGGTGAATATGCTGGGATGCCAACGGATGGCGCCCGAATTGGCCTCCCGGGAAGGGGTCTTGCCCACCTTCAGCGTCGCCACCTTCGCCCTTCAGAGGCCGGCCCACCAGGAGGAAATCCTCGAGCGCAAGGCATACTACACGATGGTCACCGAGGCCTTGCGGGCCGTACCCGAAACCGAAGCACTCGGCAATGTCCGGAAGTCCGCGCTGCGGCGTTACGACTGGCATGCGGCCTGGGTCGTCGATAGCACCCTTCAGGATATCGACCGGCTCGACTCGTCGTTTTCCCTGTCCGCGTCCGATCTTTTCATCGTCGACGCGGTCAAGAGCGAGCACATGGCGGGGCTGGCCGAATGGGCGGCCTACCGGTTGCGGACGGCGGGGCCAAACGCGGTGCCCGGCTTCGCGCTGGTGCTTCATTTCGACATCCTCCAGGGCGACGACGGCCCCGCCGTCGAGAACGCCTATCGGAACGTTTTCGCGCTGATACGTGCCTCGGGCCTCGCCGACCGCTTCGCCATCTTCGCCGACACCGATGCGCTGACGCGGCGGTTCTCGGCCCTCGGCGCCATGGATGTCGTCACGTTGCCCATTCCGCACACGCGCCACGCGGAAGCCCCGGCATCCCGACATGACGGCGGAGCGCCGATTGTGGCATTCGTCGGCGCCGGGTATGGCGAGCACGGCTTCCACCTTTTGCCCTATGTGGCGGACCGTTTTTCCGGCTTGGTGGCGGAAGGGCGCCTGCGCTTCGAGATCCAAGCCAATCTCGGCGGCGCTCCCGACGAGATGATGTCGATGGCGTACCTCGCTCTCGGGCGGATGCCGGTGACCCTCCACCGGGGCGTGCTGAGTGCCGCCGATTACTACGGCATCCTCGCCCGCGCGGACATCTGCCTGCTCCCCTATCCGGGCGAGCAGTTTCGCAACCAGAGTTCCGGCGTGTTCGCCGAGGCGGTCGCCTTCGGCACGGTGCCGATCGTGCCGGCCGGGACCTGGATGGCGGACATTGTGGAACGCCACGGGATCGGTGTGGTCTTCCCGCCCTCCGCCGTCGAAGACATCCATGCCGCCATCGAGCGCGCCCTTGCCGGCCTCGATACGTTAAAGCGGCGCTCGGCGGCGTTCGCCGAGAATTGGCGGCGCATCAACGCACCCGAAAACTACCTGGACGTCATGGGCCGGCGAATCGGCGGGCGCAGCCTGCTGGACCCCGCGTTCACGATCTGATGGCGCGGGGTCGCGACATCACACGTCCAGATCCCTGACGAACTTGGCGTGCTTCTGGATGTAGTGGAAACGCAGTTCCGGCTTGCGGCCCATCAGGGTCTCCACCAGATTGGCGACGCCTTTGGCCTCCTCGTGGTCCTCCTCGGTGCGTCCCGAGGGAATAATGACGCGGATCAGCGTGCGCTTGGCCGGGTCCATGGTGGTTTCCTTGAGCTGGGCCGGCGGCATCTCGCCCAGGCCCTTGAAGCGGCTGATCTCGACGTTCTTCTTGCCGGCGAACAGGGTCCCCAGCAATTCCTCCTTGTGGGCGTCGTCGCGCCCGTAGGCCACGGTCTGACCGTGGCTGAGGCGGTAGAGCGGCGGCATGGCCAGAAACAGGTGGCCGTTGCGGATGAGGTCGGGCATCTCCTGGTAGAAAAAGGTCATCAGCAGCGAGGCGATGTGGGCGCCGTCCACGTCGGCGTCGGTCATGATGACGACCCGCTCGTAGCGGAGCTTGTCGTCCTCGTACCCCTCGCGCGCGCCGCAGCCCAGGGCCTCGATCAGGTCCTTGAGTTCCTGGTTCTGGCGCAGCTTGTCGGTGGAGGCCGAGGCGACGTTGAGGATCTTGCCCCTGAGCGGCAGGATCGCCTGGGTTTCGCGGTTGCGGCCCTGCTTGGCGGACCCGCCCGCCGAGTCGCCTTCCACCAGGAAAAGCTCGGTGCCGACATTGGTCTGCCGCGAGCAATCGGCCAGCTTGCCGGGCAGCCGCAGGCGCTTGGTCGGCGTCTTGCGGACGGTTTCCTTGGCCAGTTTGCGGCGCTGGCGTTCCTCGGCCTTGTCGATGATGCGGGCAAGCAGGGCCTTGCCCGACTCGGGATCGCCCGACAGCCAGTGGTCGAAGTGGTCCTTGACGGCGCTTTCCACCAGTCGGGTGGCTTCGGGACTGGCCAGCTTGTCCTTGGTCTGGCCCTGGAACTGGGGTTCGCGGATGAAGACCGAGAGCAGCACACAAGCGCCCCCCATCACGTCCTCGGCGGTGATCTGCGCCGCCTTCTTGTTGCCCACCAGTTCGCCATAGGCGCGCAGGCCGCGGGTCAGCGCGTTGCGCAGCCCCGCCTCATGAGTGCCGCCGTCGGGCGTCGGCACGGTGTTGCAGTAGGTGTTGACGAAGCCGTCCTCGTCGTCGTCGGGCCAGGCGACGGCCCATTCGGCCTGCCCCATGTCGTCCGCGAGCGGGGCCGTGCCGGCGAAGAACCCACGGGTCGCCAGCGGCCGGTCCTTGACCACGGCGCTTAGGAAATCGACCAGCCCGTTGGGGAAATGGAGAATGTCCTCCCCCGGAACCTCGCCGTCGTCGATCGCCGCCAAATCGCATTTCCAGCGTATCTTGACGCCCCGGAACAGATAGGCCTTGGAACGGGCCATGCGGTAGAGGGTCGCCGGGCGCAGGCGGGCGCGCTCGCCGAAAATGTGCGGATCGGGATGGAAGACGACGCTCGTTCCGCGCCGGTTCTGCACCGGACCCACCGTCTCCACCGGACCCAGGGGCGTGCCGCGCGAAAAGCTCTGGCGGTAGAGCTGGCGGTCGCGCGCCACCTCGACCACCAGGCGGTCCGAGAGCGCGTTGACCACGCTGACGCCCACCCCGTGCAGACCGCCCGAAACCTTGTAGGCATCGCCACCGAACTTTCCGCCCGAGTGCAGAGTGGTGAGGATCACCTCCAGCGCGCTCTTGTCGGGGAATTTGGGATGGGGATCGACGGGGATGCCGCGGCCGTTGTCCCGCACCAAGGCGCTACCGTCCGCCGCCAGTTCCAGGTCGATGAATGTGGCGTGCCCCGCCACCGCCTCGTCCATGGCGTTGTCCAGCACCTCGGCCACCAGATGGTGGAGCGCACGGTCGTCGGTGCCGCCGATATACATGCCCGGGCGGCGCCGGACCGGCTCAAGCCCCTCCAGGACCTCGATGTCTTTGGCGGAATACTCGCCCGCCTTGGGCGCCAGTTGCTGGAACAGATCGGACATGACGGGCATTATAGGGGGGTGGCGCGCGCAGGCAAGCGGATGCTGTGGCCCTATCCGCGATCCACACCACATCTAGTCCACCTTTGGGGATTCCAAGTGGCCGCAAGCGACCCGACCGAAAGCGCCCCGCGCGGACGCCTGTCCATCCGCACCGTCGCCATGCCGGCCGACACCAATCCTTGGGGCCACATGTTCGGCGGATGGCTGATGAGCCAGATGGACTTGGCCGGCGGCGTCCACGCCTTCAAACGCGCCAGGGGCCGCGCGGTGACGGTGGCGGCGGAGGCGATGGAGTTCCACCAGCCGGTCTTCGTGGGCGACGAGGTGAGCTGCTACTCCGAAATCGTGCGGGTGGGCACCACCTCCATCGCCGTCCGCGTCGAGGTCTGGGTGCGCCGGGACGGGCTGGATTCGGACCAGATCCGGGTCACCAGCGCGATCTTCACCTACGTCGCCGTCGACGAGAACAACCGCAAGCGCCCGGTGCCGCCCGGGGACGGCACGGTGTGACCGCCGTCCCCGAGGCGCCTCCGCTCAGAACGGCGACTGGAAGACGGCGGCCGTCCCGAGTTCCCGCTCGATTTCGAGCAGGCGGTTGTACTTGGCGATGCGCTCGCTCCGGCACAGCGAGCCGGTCTTGATCTGCCCCCCCGCCATCGCCACCGCGAAATCGGCCATGAACGTATCCTCGGTCTCGCCCGAGCGGTGGGAGATGACGTAGTTCCATCCCGCCTGGCGGCAGAGCCCTATCGCCTGGATGGTCTCGGTCACGGTGCCGATCTGGTTGAGCTTGATGAGGACGGCGTTGGCGGTCTTCTCGGCGATGCCGCGGCGGATGAAGGCCGTGTTGGTGACGAAGATGTCGTCGCCGACGATCTGGATGCGCGCGCCCTGAGCCGCGTTCTGCTTGGCGAAGCCCGCCCAGTCGTTCTCGTCCAGCCCGTCCTCGATGGAAACGATGGGATAGGCGTCGAGCCAACGGGCGTACAGCGCGACCATCTCGTCGCTCGACTTGCGTCCCTGGCCCGACTTGGCGAGGTTGTAGGAATCACCCTCGTGGAAGGAACTGGCGGCGGGGTCCATGGCGATGGCGATATCCTTGCCGGGGGTGTAGCCGGCGGCGCGGATGGCCTCGACGATCAGTTCGCAGGCTTCCTCGTTGCTTTTGAGATTGGGGGCGAAGCCGCCCTCGTCGCCGACCGAGGTGGCGTAGCCTTTCTTCGCCAGGATCTTGCCCAGCGTATGGAAGGTCTCGGCCCCGTAGCGCAGCGCCTCGGCGAAACTCGGCGCGCCCACCGGCATGACCATGAATTCCTGGAAGTCCACGCTGTTGGCTGCGTGCTTGCCGCCGTTGAGGATGTTCATCATCGGCACCGGCAGGCGGGTTGCGCAGGGACCGCCGAGATAGGCGTAAAGGGGCAGACGCGATGCCTGGGCCGCCGCCCGCGCCACGGCCATCGACACGCCGAGGATGGCGTTGGCCCCCAGCCTGGCCTTGTTGGGAGTGCCGTCGAGGGCCATCAGCAGGCCGTCGATCTCGGCCTGTCTCACCGGGTCATGGCCGATCAGTTTGGGAGCGATGACCTCGTTGACATTGGCGACGGCCTTCCGCACGCCCTTGCCCCCATAGCGCGACGTGTCGCCGTCCCGCAGTTCCACCGCCTCATTCTCGCCGGTCGAAGCCCCCGAGGGCACCGATGCCGACACCCGGCCGCCGTCGTCCAGGGCCAGATGCACCCGGATGGTCGGGTTGCCCCGCGAATCCAGAATCTCTTGGGCGGAAATGGAGGAAATCCTGCTCATGATAGTCTCCGTGGTTCGAGGCGGCTTCGGCCGGGAACGGGCCGCACCGCCGAGAGCGACAATGAACCCGAAAAGTGGCGGAAAAAGCACCTTTCGCGATCAGGGATTTTGCGCATTCCATTGAGAGCCGTATTGAAGCACCTGGACCTTCTCGACCGTCACGAGGCCGCTGCCGATCATGCCGTCCAGCACCGGCACGAACGCGTCGATCCTGTCCTTTGCATCGACGATCTCGATCACCACCGGCAGGTCCTCGGACAGGCGCAGGATCTTGCCCGTGTGGATCCGGCTGGAATGCCCATATCCCAACGGACCGCGCAGGACGGTCGCCCCCGCCATGTGCATCTCGCGGGCCTTCATCACCACGGCCTCGTAGAGCGGCTGGTGTCCGTACTTCTGCTGCTCCCCGGCGAATATCCGCAGCAGTACGGCATCCTTGGGCAATTGCATGCTCGTCCTCCTAATCGTTGAGAAGCATGGCCCCGGCGTGGCCGAGCCAGACGCCGAGGAGGCTGAGCGCGACGGAAAGGCCGATATTCATTCCCGCCCACATCATTTCGCCGTCCCGGGCGAGGGCGAGGGTCTGGAGGCTGAAGGACGAGAAGGTCGTGTAACCTCCGCACACGCCGACCATGACGAATTGACGCCACTCGCCGGGAACGAATATCCTCCCCTCCGGCGCAGTCAGGGTTGCGAACAAGCCTATGACGAACGAGCCGGTGATGTTGATCACCAGCGTCCCCCAGGGAAAGGTCTGGCCGAACCGGTCGGAGATCAGGCCGGACAGCCAGTAGCGCAACGTTCCGCCAAGCGCGCTGCCGATCGCCACAAGCAGATAGGTCATTCCCTGCCCTCGCCATGCTGACGGCGGGCATGAAAAACCCGCCTTCGCGGCGGGTTGGCATAGTCGACCCACCGCGATTCCTACGCGGCAGGAGTCATCAGCCTTGCGGCGGTTTTGGGAGACCCCATTCCCATGGATATGTCGGAGCCCGATAAAACCCGGCGCCCATATGTATCCTTACACGAGCGGACCGGAGGAAACAACAGCGGCCCGGAAAGACACAGGGCTCCGAACTCAGACAACCGAATCCTTAATGTGCCCCTGAATGATGGTGTCATCCCGAGCGGAGCGAGGGATCTTTCGGGCACAAACGGCAGCCGCCAACGGCTGAAGGATCCCTCGTCGCGATTGCTCCGTCGGGATGACAGGAAAGTAACGATACCATTAAGCGAATTGAAACCTGAGGTCGAAGCCCTGCGGAAAGACCGGCGGCGACGGGGCACCGCCGCCGCCGCCTTCCACGAAATCCTAGCGTCCCTCCTGTCGAGGCGCGTTCTCCTTCACACCTTTCTTAGCCGGTTCGATGATGACGTCGAAGGCACGCTTTTCTCCCTTGCGTTCCACCATCAGGGCGACGCGGGTTCCCACGGGCGTGAGGCCGATCCGGTTGCGCAACTCGGCCGCGTTGCGAATCGGGGTATCGTCGATGCCGACCACCACGTCGCCGCGCTCCAGGCCGGCCTTGGCGGCCGGCGACCCGGGCTCGACCTGCACGATCGCCGCGCCGCGTGTGCCGGGCGCGGCGAGGACGGCGGCAAGGTCGGGAGTCAGATCCTGGATGGCGACTCCAATTCGCCCGCGTTTGACCTCGCCATAGGCGATCAGCTGCTTCATCACCGCCCGCGCCATGTTGATGGGCACGGCGAACCCGATGCCGACGTTGCCGCCGCCCGGCGCCAGGATGGCGGTGTTGATCCCGATCAGCTTGCCCTTGAAATCCACCAGGGCGCCGCCCGAATTGCCCGGATTGATCGAAGCGTCGGTCTGGATGAAATCCTCGTATCCCTCGATCCCGAGCCCGGATCGCCCCACCGCCGAGACGATGCCGTTGGTGACCGTCTGCCCCAGCCCGAAGGGATTGCCTATGGCCAGGACATAATCCCCCACCTGCACCTTGCCGCTGTCGCCGAACGGCAGCGACTGCAATCCCGATGCGTCGATCTTGAGAACGGCGATGTCGGTGGGCGGATCCCGTCCCACCAGCTTGGCCTCGAAGGTGCGCCCATCCTTGGTGGTGACGCGGATGCGCTGGGCGCCCGCCACCACATGATTGTTGGTCAGAACGTAACCGTTCTGGGCATCGACGATGACCCCCGACCCGGCCGCCACGGTTTCCCGTTTTTCAGGGGGGAGATTCTCGGGAAGATTGAAGAAGCGGCGGAAGAACGGGTCCTGGAGCAAGGGGTTCTGGATTTCCTGGACCGTCCGCGTGGAGATGTTGACCACCGCCGGAGTCACCTGCTGCACCAGCGGGGCCAGGGTGAGGGGGGTATCCGGAGGGAGCTGGGCTTCCGCCGGCAAGGACACGGCGAACAGGACAAGGAAAGCGGCCGCCTGGACGATCCTGAGAAACATGGTCGCGGTCTCCTGATGATGCGCCCTCGTGCTAAGACGGTTTTCCGGACCACGGCCGGGCCCGGCGCGGCGGGTGGACAGGCGCCGGATCGCGCCATCCGCGCTCAGACATTGGGTGGGCGGGGCCAAGGCCATCGCCGGCGGGAAAAGTCGTAGCCGGAGAAATCGGGTAATAGCGGGCCGGGCAACGGCAAGCGTCCGTAGTCGGGCTCGGGCGCCAATTCCTCGAGCCTGGCCAGCCGTTCGGCGGTGGTGGGATGGGTGCGGAACAGCCGCAGCCACGAGGGCGGCCGTCCCAGCCGTTCCCACCCTCCGCCCTGCAACACGTCGATACGGCGCAACGCCAGCATCAATCCCTCGGCGTCGCCGGTGATCTCGGCGGCGCTGGCGTCGGCGGCGAATTCGCGGGTACGCGACAATTCCAGCGTCAGCAAGTCGGTGGCGATCGGCGCTACCGCCAGCAGCAGCAGAGGCAGGAGCGGCAGCTTGATCCCCGCCATCGTCGCCGGCAGGAAAATGGCCAGCGAGAGCAGTCCGAACAGAGAAAGGAAGCGCGTCAGCCGGCCGGCGGCGTCCGCCAACCTGAGAATCCGGAGATCCCCGTGCCGGTGATGGCTGACCTCATGCGCCAGCACCGCCGCCAATTCCCGGCTCGGCAAGGCGTCCACCAGGCCCCCCGAGACGGCGATGGCGGCATCCGAACCCGTCCCGGTGGACAGCGCGACCAACTCCGCCCGCGGAATGTAGAGAACCGACGGCACTTGTTCCAACCCCGCCCGCTCGGCGAGCCCCCGCATCAACGCGAAAAGACCGGGTGCGGTGGTGGGCGACAGCGGCACGGCACCGAAAAGCGCACGCAGCAACACGGTGGAGCGCACCGGCTGGAACAGCAGGAGCGCCAATGTGCCGAGCAGCGCCCACACCACCCCTTCGGCCCCGGCCGTCAGCCACCCGACCAGCGCCATCCAACCGCAAATCCCCACCAGGATCAGAATCGACTGCAACCGGTTGCGATGGCGATGGCGGGAAATAGCGGCGCGGTCGAGCGGAGCCATGTGAGCAATCCAAGTTACGGCTTGGAGCGCGGGTCGTAATGATGACGGCGGCTCCAATCCCTGATGAAATCCGCCAGTTCGTCGTCGATGGGGTCCGGGAGCGCCACCTTGAGGGTCACGTATTGGTTGCCGCCCTTTACCCCTTTGCCTTTCAGGCGCAGCACACTGCCGGTGTTGGACCCCGGCGGCACCCGCACCACCACGTTTCCCGTGGGTGTCGGCACCGTGATGCGCGCCCCGGCCACCGCCTCCGACAGGCTGATGGGCACGTCCAGGTGAATATCGTTGCCCACGCGCCGGAACCGCGGGTGGGGCGCGATGCGGACCTCCAACAGCAGGTCGCCCGCCGGCTGACCGCCGCGCCCCGGCTCGCCCAGCCCTTTCAGCCGTAACGTCTGTCCCTCCTCGACGCCGGGAGGAATGGTGACGTCCACCGCGCGGCTTCCCCCCAGAGTCACCCGCCGCTTTGCGCCGTTGACCGCATCCAGGAAATCGATGGGCAGGGGATGGCGGCGATCCCTCACGCCCGAGCCCGTGCCTGCGTCCGCCCCGGCGCCGAACGGCGCATGCTGGCCGAAGACATGGGCGAACAGATCGCTCACGTCCTCATAGTCGCCACCGACGCCGAATCGGGACTCCCGCCCTCCCGGCCACCCGCCCGGACCGCGGGCGCGCGGGTCGAAGCCGTACCCGCCCGCGCCCGCGCCGGCATAGGTGCGGGAAAAAGTCTCGCGGCCTTCGGCGTCGATCTCGCCCCGGTCGAAGCGGGCGCGTTTCCCGGGGTCGGACAGCAGGTCGTAGGCGGCGTTGACATCCTTGAACGTGTTCTCCGCCGCCTTGTTTCCCTGGTTGAGGTCGGGGTGGTATTGCTTGGCCAGCTTGCGAAAGGCCTTGCGGATCTCGTCCTCGCTGGCGTTCGGCTTGACGCCGAGAATGTCATAAGGGTTGCGCATGAATTCGGTCCGCCATTCCACAGCCTCACCCCGCCGCGCCGAGCTCGGCCGTCAATCCCGACAGGCTTTGTCCTCACATGGTGCCGGCCGCGGCGACCGGCACCATGCGTCATGGCCGCTGGTGGAGGGGGAAATGGGGATTCGGCGGGGCCGCAAATGGGCCGAGAGGGAAAAGCCGGCGAAAAGGAGATGCGGCTTCCGTTGCGTCCGTCTCATCACCATATCCTCGCACGAGCAACATGGTTCTTTGACTATCCCCGCGCCCACCTGCCGCGGCACGCGGCGCCCCGGCCGCGTAGGTATGGGACCGGGCAATTCAAGATGTGGGGGCAAACGCCGGAAGGTCAAGCGAGCCGAAAATATTTTGTACTGTTTTCAATATGTTGCTCCGTTTCGCGGAGCTCTTCGGCACCTTACGAAACCGTAACCTGGCCGCAAGAGTGCGGTAAGGTGGAGACAGGCAGGATAAGGGCAACAAGGTAAGGGAAGGGTCGCGGTGGATCAGCGCTCCCCATCGTCCTTCTCCCCTCAGGCGGAGCCGAACTCCCGCCGCACAGCGGGTCATCCTCCCCCCCCCCCAATCGGATGACCCGCAGACGAAGACGGACCGTTCCCCCCGGCCGTCTAGCGGAACGCCCCCGCAGCCCGTCCCCCTGGCTGCGGGGGCTTTCCTTTTCGGGCGAGCGCGGAGTATGGTCCCAGAAGTCCAGCCAAACCGGGACCGGCATGCGCATCCTGCTGATCGAAGACGATACGGAAGCCGCGGCGTATATGGCCAAGGGCCTGAGAGAGGCCGGCCATACCGTCGACGTCGCTGCCAACGGCACGGATGGCCTCTTCCTCGCCACCACCGAACGCTACGACGCGATGATCGTCGATCGCATGCTCCCGGGGCTCGACGGATTGGCGATCGTCCAGGCCGTCCGGGGATCGGGCAACACCACGCCGGTGCTGATTCTGTCGGCCCTCGGCAAGGTCGACGACCGCGTCCGCGGCCTGAAGGCGGGCGGCGACGATTATCTGGTGAAGCCCTACGCCTTCGCCGAATTGCTGGCGCGGCTTGAGGCGCTGGGCCGGCGCGTCAGCGCGGCCACGCCCGAGACCCGCCTCAGGGTCGAGGATTTGGAAATGGACCTTCTGGCCCGCACCGTCACACGGTCGGGCCGGCCGATCGATCTTCAGCCACGCGAATTCCGTCTGCTCGAATACCTTATGCGCCACGCCGGGCAGGTGGTCACGCGCACGATGCTGCTGGAAAACGTCTGGGAATACCATTTCGATCCCCAGACGAACCTTATCGACGTCCATATCAGCCGGCTGCGGCAGAAGGTGGACAAGGATTTCGAGCAGGCCCTGATCCACACCGTGCGTGGCGCCGGATACACATTGCGTGCAGCCCGCTGACCTTTTCCGCGCGACGACCTTCCGGCTGGCGCTCAGCTATCTCGCCATCTTCATGGTCTCGGCCATCGCCCTGTTGGGATTGGTGTCGTGGAGCACGTCGGTCTTCATCCAGTGGCAGGTTCAGGAAACGGTCGAGGCCGAAGCCGGCGGCCTGTCCGAGAAATACCGGGAACGCGGCATCGAGGGACTGACGGAGCTCATCGCCCAGCGCGCCCGCGAGGACAGCGAGCGGCGGTCGGTGTACCTGCTGCTTTCCCCCGACGGCATGCGGCTGGCCGGCAACCTCTACGGCTGGCCCGCCCGCGAAGGCGACACGGAAGGCTGGATACGGTTCAGCATCGAAAAGGTCGGTGACGACCAGTTCGTCACCGAGGTGCTGGCCCGCACCTATGTCCTGCCCCAAGGCTACCACCTGCTGGTGGGGCGCTCGCTCTTCGACACCAGGCGGGTCAAATTGGCGATCAACCGGGCGCTCGGCCTGGGCCTCGCCATCACCATCATCCTCGGCGTGGTCGGCGGCTACGTCACCAGCCGCCACATGGTGCAGCGGGTGGACGCCATGAGCCGCACCGCGCGGCGCATCGTCGGCGGCGACATGAACCAGCGCATGCGCCTGTCCGGGGGAAACGACGAGTTCGACCAGTTGGCTCATTCCTTCAACGAAATGATGGACGAGATCCAGCGGCTGGTGGAAAGCCTCAGCACGGTCACCGACAACATCGCCCATGACCTGCGCACGCCGTTGAACCGGATGCGCAGCCGGATCGATCTGGTGCTCATGCACAGCCCGGATGTCGAGGCCTTCCGCCGCACCCTGGAAGAGACGCTAGCCGAAGCCGACAACCTGCTGGCCACCTTCAACGCCCTGCTGACCATATCGCACGCGGAATCCGGCACCCGCATGCACAACCTGCCCCCCCTCGATCCCGCGCTGCTCGCCGCCGACGCGGCGGAACTCTACGAGCCTCTGGCGGAGGAAAAGGGGGTCACCCTCTCGGCCCAGGCCGAGTCCGGCCTTTCGGTCGCCGGCGACCGCCATCTGCTGTTCCAGGCGCTTGCCAACCTGATCGACAACGCGGTCAAGTACACCCCGGCGGGAGGATGCGTGAGCATCCGCGTCGCCGCCGTGGACGAAGGCGTCGAGGTCGCCGTGGCCGACAGCGGGCCGGGAATTCCCGAAGAATCGCGCGGCCGGGTCCTCGACCGCTTCGTCCGCCTGGACGCCACCCGCTCCACCCCGGGCAACGGCCTTGGCCTGTCGCTGGTCAAGGCGGTGGCGCGGCTGCATTGCGCGCAGCTCATCCTCGAGGACAATTCCCCGGGATTGATCGTGCGCATGGTCTTCCCCGGTCAGCGGCCGTCGTAAAGGTCAGTGCCGCCGGGCGTAGCGCCCCACCAATTCCGCCTCGTCCAGCACGTAGGGCTGTGCGGCGGCACGGGCTTCCTCGAAGCTGGCGACCGACGCGACCGGCAGATGATCGGCGGACAAGGCGCAGACATGGAAGTGGTAATGGTGGATGCCGTGCCCCCGGGGCGGACACGGCCCGCCGTAAGCCGCCTCTCCGAAATCGTTGAGGGCATGATGCACCCCCCGCGCCGACCGCCGTGTCCCCTCGCCTTCCTCCAGGCGATGACGGTCAGCCGGGATGTCGAAGGCGAACCAGTGATGGAAGGTTCGGCCGGGGGCATCGGGATCCTCGCAGAAAACCACGAAACTGCGCGTACCCTCGGGCTCCCCGCTCCACTCCAACGGCGGCGAAAGGTTCGCCCCGTCACACGTGTACGCGACGGGAATGTTGCCATCGGGCGCAAAGGCCGGGCTGGTGATGCGCATCGCTGCTCCTCCTGTGCCCTCGCAGGCAATGCATCGGAACTCCCCGAAGATTTGGCCATTTCCGTCCGCGTCCCCATCCCCCTCCACCGCATGCGCTGTCGGTTTCCGCCTGCGCGCGGATCGGCACGGCGGGACCGGCCCCGGCATACCGACGACGACGCAACTCATTCCTCGGTCCGCTCCGAACCGGAAAAGATGGCTTCCTTCGTGGCTTTCAGGATCTTCTTGAGGCCGGATTTTTCCTGCTTGCCGCTCACAATCCTGTTGGTCAACTCCACCATCTCATCGAATTCGACATTCTTGCGGGCGGCAATGACGTCTTGAGCATGGCGAACCGCTGCGCCGTATTCCTGGTCGAACAGGGATGTCACCCGCGCCCGCTCCTGCTCACCCCACTCGGCGATTTCGGCCAGAGCGGCCTCCTTGGTGCGCGCGACCTCGGCATCGGCATCGCGCGCAATCCGCTCGCGATGCGCGGCGGCCTCGGATTCGGCGACGGCGAGCGCGTCGGCCCGCCAAACGCCGACATCCGCCTCAGCCGTCGCCAGACGCTTCGCGCGTTCCACCGACATTTCGGATTCCATCGACCTCAGCAGCGCCTCCCGGTGGGATCCCATCTCGGCCTCCAACGCCACCAGACGTTCCGCCCGTTCCGCCGCAACCTCGCGTTCCGCGGTCTTCAACAGCGCCTCCCGGTGGGATGCCATCTCGGCCTCCAACGCCACCAGACGTTCCGCCCGTTCCGCCGCAACTTCGCGTTCCGCCGCCTCGCGCAGCGCCGCCGTGTGCGACGTCATTTCATCTGCCACAGCCGCCAGACGCTCCGCCCGTTCGGTCGCCACCTCGCGCTCCGCGGTCTCCAGCAGCACTGCCCGATGCGACGCGACGTCGGCTTCCACCGCCGCCAGGCGCTGCGCCCGTTCGGCTGACACCTCGTCTTTGGCCACCTCACGCAGCGCCGCCCGGTGGGATGCCATCTCGGCCTCCAACACCGTCAGACGTTCCGCCCGTTCCGCCGCAACCTCGCGTTCCGCCACATCGCGCAGCGCCGCCCGTTCCGCCGCAACCTCGCCTTCCGCCGCAGCCAGATGTTCCGCCCGTTCTACCGCAACCTCGCGTTCCACCGCCTCAAGCAGCACCACCCGCTGCGACGCCACCTCGACCTCCGCTGCCGCCAGGCGTTCCGCCCGTTCGGCCGAGACCTCGGAGGCCGCCGCCTTCCGCAGCGCCTTTCGGTGCGCAGCCACCTCGGCCTCAACCGCGGCAAAACGCTCCGACCGTTCCGCCGCAACCTCGCGTTCCGCCGCATCGCGCAGCGCCGTCCGGTGCGACGCCACTTCGGCCGCCAACGCCGCCAAACGGTCCGCGCGGTCCGCCAACACCTCGCGGTCGGCAGCCTCCAACAGCGCCGCCCGATGCGATGCCACCTCGGCTTCCGCCGCAGCCAGACGCTCCGCCCGTTCGGCCGAAACCGCGCGTTCCGCTGCATCACACAGTGCCGTCTTGTGCGATGCCGCCTCGGCCTCGGCCGCAGCCAGACGCTCCGCCCGTTCGGCCGAAACCTCGCCTTTCGCCGCCTCAAGCAGCGCCGCCCGCTGCGACGACACCTCCGCCCCCACAGCGGCCAGGCGTTCCGCCCGTTCCGCCGACATCTCGCGGTCCGCCGCGTCACGCAGCGCCGCCCGGTGGGATGCCACCTCGGCCGCCGCCGCCGCCAGACGTTCCGCACGCTCGGCCGAAACCTCGCGTTCCGCGGTCTCCAACAGCGCCGCCCGGCGCGACGACACTTCGGCTTCCGCCGCCGCCAGACGCTCCATACGCTCGGCCGAAACCTCGCGCTCCGCGGTCTCCAGCAGCGCCGCCCGGTGCGACGGCACCTCGGCCTCCAACGCCGCCAGACGTTCCATGCGTTCGGCCGCGACGTCGCGTTCCGCCGCCGCACGCAGCGCCGTCCGGTGCAACACGGCATCGGCGTCGGCCGCGGCGAACCGCTCGGCGCGCTCGGCCGATACCTCGCGTTCCGCCGCACCCAACAGCGCCGCCCGGTGCGACGATACCTCGGCGTCCAGCGCCGCCAGGCGTTCCGCCCGTTCGGCCGACACCTCGCCTTTCACCGTTTCCAGCAGGGCCGCCCGACGCGAGGCCACTTCCGCCTCCACCGTCGCCAAGCGTTCCGCGCGCTCCGCCGACACCTCGCCTTCCGCCGCCTCGCGCAGCGCCGCCGTGTGCGACGCCACTTCATCTGCCACAGCCGCCAGACGCTCCGCCCGTTCGGTCGCCACCTCGCCTTCCGCGGTCTCCAGCAGCACCGCCCGGTGCGTCGCCATCTCGGCCTCCGCCGCCGCCATGCGTTCCGCCCGCTCGGCCGATACATCGCGCTCCGCCGCGCCCAACAGCGCCGCCCGGTGCGAGACCGCCTCCGCCGCCGCCGCCGCCAGACGCTCGACGCGTTCGGCGGACACCTCGCGCTCCGCCATCTCCCTGAGCGCCGCCCTATGGGCCGCCGCTTCGGCTTCCGCCGCTTTCAACAAGGCTGCCCGCAAGGAATCCGCCTCGGCCTTCACCGCCGCGAGGCGAAGGTTACGCACTTCCGTGGCGTCCTGTTCGGCGGCCTCAAGCATCGCGGCCTGACGCTCCACGGCCTCGGCCTCCAGCGCCGCCAGCCGCAGGCTGCGCGCCTCGGCCGCCTCGGCGTCGCACGCCGCCCGCCGTTCGGCGCGGATCGCCGACACCTCCTGTTCCGCCGCTGCCAGCAGGGCCGCCCGGTGCGAGGCGATATCGGCGTCCACGGCGGCCAGCTTGCGGGTGCGGCCGAGCGCCACCTCCCGTTCCGCTTCCTTGCGCAGCGCCGCCAGCCGCGACGCCGCCTCGGCATCGACATCCGACAAGCGCACGGTCCGGGCGAGAGCCACGTCCTGTTCCACGGCCTCCAGCAAGGCCGTCCGGTGCTGCGACGATTCGGCCTCGACCGCGGCCAGCCGCCCGGTGCGGACGGCCACCACGTCCTGCTCCATCGTCTCCAGCAGCGCGACCCGCCGCGCCTCCACATCGGCCTCCGCCGCGGCCAGCCGCTCGGCGCGTGCCCCCGACATCTCGGACTCCAGCGCCTCCCACAGCATCGCCCGGCGCGACGCGGCTTCGCCGTCGACCGCAGCCAGCCGCTCGGCGCGGACGGCCGCCACGTCCCGCTCCACCGTCTCCAGCAGTGCGGTCTGCCGCGCCTCCACATCGGCCTCCGCCCCAGCCATCCGCTCGGCGCGTGCGCTCGATGCCTCGGACTCCAGCGCCTCCCACAGCATCGCCCGGCGCGACGCGGCCTCATCCTCGACCGCGGCCAGCCGCCCGGTGCGGGCGGCCAGCACGTCCCGCTCCATCGTCTCCAGCAGCGCGACCCGCTGCGCCTCCACATCGGCCTCCACCGCGGCCAGCCGCTCGGCACGTGCGCTCGACGCCTCAGACTCCAGCGCCTCCCACAGCATTGCCCGGCGCGACGCGGCTTCGCCGTCGACCGCAGCCAGCCGCTCGGCGCGTGCGGCCGACATCTCGGCCTCCAGCTTTTCCCTCAGCGCCGCCCGCTGCGCCTGGGCTTCGGCCTCCACGGTCCTCAGTGCTTCCAGCCTGTGCGCGGCGGCCTCCGGCGTCCGCGCCGTCGATCGCGGATGCGCGCCGCCGCCCCGCTCCTTCGGCACCAAGGCCGCCCGTATGGCGGCCAAGTTCAGACGGTGCGCGGGAACCACCGCCTCTTCTTTTCCCCCGGCACCGGCCGGCTCTGCCGAGGCGTCACCCAACGCCGCGCGCGCGGCAAAGCCAACGCCGTCGCGCGCGGCCTGTTCGGCGGCGCGGACAATGGAACCGGTGAGTTCGGCAAGACGGGCCACCGCCGCCAGCATGTCCGGATCGCAAGCAATGCCCGCACCATCGTCCTTGCGGCACTCGTCGAGGGCTTGCCGAAGCAACCCGTGAGATTCGGCGAGTTGGGAGAGCGCGATCTTTGGTACCGAGGAGCGTTCCATCGTGTTGCCGTCCGGCTACGAAAGAGAAAAAGCCCAGAGACCATCGTGGTTCATGGCCGAAATACCGTCCACAAGCCTCCCGAAGAAGGGGCCGTCCCCGAGCCCTTCGACAGCCGTCAGCCTGCCAGAGCTTTCCAATTAGATCATGCGGCATTTTCGGATCAAGCCCGTCTGCCGCTGGCCGGTTCGCGTCATTGCGACCGAATGCCGGCCATCAAAGAATAAATTCCGTTAGACTTAAATAATAACATGCTTATCATCTATGAAACTGATCTGAATTCTACACGACGCGAAAGGGAAACCCCGGGGGAGAGGCTTGTCGAAATGCGCATCATTTTCGCAAATGGCCATATAATGATCCGCGAAGCGTTGCGTCCTTTCATTGAACGGGTCGCTCCGGGAGCAACCGTTCTTGAAGCGGGGACCCTCGTGGAAACTCTGGACCTCATCGGCTCGGATACCCGTCTGGTCGTGCTGGACCTGGACATGCCGGGCATGAACGGCCTTCATGGGCTTGCTGCGATCAAACAGGCTCATCCCGCGGTGGCGTGCGTGATTCTCTCCCCGGCCACCGACCGCGACAATATGCTGAAGGCCATCCGGCTCGGCGCCGACGGCTTCATTCCCAAATCCCTGTCGGGTGCGGCCATGACCGCCGCGCTCCAGCTTGTCCTGGCGGGAGAGCGCTTCATCCCGTCCCTGCCGGGGGAACAATCGTCGGACGGCATGGGGCTTTCGCGAAGCCGATCCAAAGAGCAGATGATCGGCCGGCTCACTCCCCGCGAGCGCGAGATCATCCGATTGTTGAGCGAAGGGTTGCCCAACAAGGTCATCGCCAGCCGCCTCGACGTCAGCGAGGTCACCGTGAAATCGCATCTCGGCAATGTTTTTCGCAAACTGAACGTGCAGAGCCGTCTCCAGGTCATGCGGCTTCTGTTTAGTCCCGGTTAGTCCCGATCTCCTCAGTCGATCAGACCCCGCCGGATAGCATAGGCCGCCAATTCCGCGGAGTTGTGAAGATTGAGCTTGCGCATGAGCTTGGTGCGATGGGTTTCGACCGTTTTCAGGGATATCCTCAGAGCCTCGGCGATCTCCTTGTTCTTGAGGCCGCTGGCAATCATCCGCAGCACCTCCTGCTCGCGGTTGGTCAGCAACGTCCCCGCCGTCCCGTCCAGGTGTTCGCGCACAGCCTGCTGGTCGAGGCCGGGGCCAAGGTAGGGACGTCCCGACAGCACCGAACCGATGGCCGCCATCAACTCGCCGTGGCTGAGCTTCTTGAGCGCGTAGCCGTCGGCACCGGCGGCCAAGGCCTCCGCCACCCGGCGTTCGCAATTCGCCACCGTAAGCACGAGGACGCGGACGGAGGGCGAATTGCGCTTGATGCGGCGGGTAGCCTCCACGCCGTCGAGAACCGGCATGGAGATGTCCATCAGCACGAGATCGGGATGAAGCCGCGACACCATGTCGATGGCCGCGACGCCGTCTTCGGCTTCCCCCACGATCTCGACGTCTTCGGCCCGAAAAAGGGCGATCAGCCCCTGACGGATGAGCTGCTGGTCCTCGGCGATCAGAAGGCGTACGGACAACCTGACCCCCCTTACGTCTCCACAGGATATTCGCCGACTTCCGCGACGCAGGCAAGGTGCACGGATCACGACGCGCGGACCATGGGCCGCCACCGCAAATCCTTCGGCGCCCGAGACATCCCCGCCTATTGTCCGGGTGCATGGGGTCATTGCACCATGGCGTCCGTGCGGTGTTGATCCGGGCACGACTAGTATGGCGATTTCGAAATTCACCCGACGTGGTGATTTTCGAAACCACCATACAATTCAACATATTAGTGACCTGCTTATCCCGGGAAATTCATCCCCAGAATTCCTGGGGCGGGACACTAGCGAGGAAAGAAGCACCGTGACCAAGCCTCCGCTCCAGTTGCTCCGGCATATGTTCGACGCTGCCGTGGCCGCCGCCTCGCCCGCATCCTGCCTTCCACCCCATTTGCCGCCGCCGCCGCCGGGACGGACCGTGGTGGTCGGAGCCGGGAAGGCGGCCGCGGCCATGGCCCGGGTAGTGGAAGAGCATTGGAATGCGCCGATCGAGGGGCTGGTGGTCACCCGCTACGGCCATGGCGTGCCGACGCGGCGTATCGAAGTGGTCGAGGCCGCCCACCCCGTGCCCGACGACTCCGGCCGCCAAGCCACCGAACGCATGCTGGCGCTCGTCCAAGGGCTCGACCGCAACGACATGGTGCTGTGCCTGATCTCGGGCGGGGGATCGTCCTTGATGTCGCTTCCGTCGGCGGGTGTGCCGCTCGATGACAAGCGGACCGTCAGCGCGCAATTGCTGCGCAGCGGTGCGAGCATCGGCGAGATCAATACCGTCCGCAAGCACCTCTCGGCGGTCAAGGGCGGACGGCTGGCCGCGGCCGCCGCGCCGGCACGGGTGGTGACTCTAGCCATTTCCGACGTCCCGGGCGACGATCCGTCGATCATCGCCTCCGGCCCGACCGTCGCCGATCCGACGACCTTCGCCGACGCGCGCGCCGTGCTGGCGCGATACGGGATCGATCCTCCGGCCGCCGTCGCCCGCCACTTGGCCAGCGAACGCAGGGAGACCATCAAGCCGGGCGATCCTCGCCTGGCGAACGTCGTGACGGAAATCGTCGTCACGCCGCAAAGGGCACTGGAGGCGGCCGCCATGGCTGCGGTTGCCGATTCGGTGCTGCCGCTGGTGCTGGGGGACGCCGTCGAGGGCGAGTCCCGGGAAGTGGCGCGCGTCATGGCGGGGATCGCGCTTTCGGTGCAGCGCCACCGCCAGCCCCTGCCACCTCCCGCCGTGCTGATTTCCGGAGGCGAGACCACCGTGACGGTGCGGGGCAACGGGCGGGGAGGCCGCAACACCGAATTCCTGCTGGCCTTGGCCGTGGCGCTGGATGGCCGGCCGGGGATACACGCCATCGCCTGCGACACCGACGGCATCGACGGTTCCGAGGACAATGCCGGCGCCATCGTCACCCCGGACACGCTGGCGCGCGCCGCCGCCGCCGGCCTCGACGCCAAAGCCTGCCTTGCCAACAACGATTCCTACCGCTTCTTCGCCACTCTCGGCGACCTGATCGTCACCGGCCCCACCCTCACCAACGTCAACGATTTCCGTGCGATCCTTGTGGAGTGAACGCGGGCTTCGGGCGTATGAGGGGGGAGCGAAAGAAGGAAACCCGGATATGCCCGATCCCGTCCTGCCCGTGATCGTCATCGGCGGCGGCCCGGCTGGGCTGATGGCCGCCGAAGAAGCGGCGCTTGCGGGGGCAAAGGTAGAGGTGTTCGACGCGATGCCCTCGGCCGGCCGCAAATTCCTGCTCGCCGGCAAGGGCGGGCTCAACCTCACCCATTCCGAGCCCTTCACGGCGTTCGTCGAACGCTACGGCGACCGAGCGCCACGCATCCGGCCCCATCTCGCGGCGTTCGGCCCCGAAGCCCTGCGCGCCTGGGCGAAGGCGCTGGGTATCGACACCTTCGTCGGCAGCTCGGGCCGGGTCTTTCCGGCGGATTTCAAGGCGGCGCCCCTGCTGCGCGCCTGGCTGCGGCGTCTCAAGACGGCGGGCGTGCGGTTCCATCTCAGGCATCGCTGGCTGGGCTGGGACGCGGACGGCCAGCTCCGATTCGCCGCCCCCGACGGCGAAATCCGGCGGCAGGGGGCGGCCACCGTGCTGGCCCTGGGCGGCGGCAGTTGGCCCCATCTCGGTTCCGACGGCGCCTGGACGGCCCCCGTTGCCGCGCGCGGCATCGCCATAGCCCCGTTGCGTCCGTCCAATTGCGGGTTCGACGTCGGCTGGAGCGATCATTTCCGCGAGCGCTTCGCCGGAGCGCCCATCAAGCTGGTGACGCTGCGCTTCGCTGGGCGGACGTCCCGCGGCGAGGTGACGCTGACCGAAACCGGCATCGAGGGTGGCCCCGTCTATGCGCTGTCGGCATCGTTGCGCGATGCCATCGACAGGGACGGCGCCGCCATCCTCGAGCTGGACCTGAAACCGGACTGGAGCGCCGAGAAAGCGCGCCAAGCCTTGGCACGTCCCCAGGGCAGCCGTTCCTGGTCATCGCACCTGTCACGCTGTACCGGCCTGACCGGCGCCGGGGCCGCGCTCCTGCGCGAAATCCTCGGCCGCGACCCTCCGGCCTGCCCGGAGCGCCTTGCCACGGCCATCAAGGCGTTGCCGCTACGCCTGCGCGCGCCGCGCCCGCTGGCGGAAGCGATCAGCAGCGCGGGGGGAATAGGTTTCGAGTCGCTAGGACCCGACCTTATGCTGTCGGCGCTGCCCGGGGTGTTCGCCGCCGGCGAAATGCTCGACTGGGAGGCTCCCACCGGCGGCTACCTGCTCACCGCCTGCTTCGCCACAGGCCGCGCGGCCGGCGCCGCCGCAGCCGCCTGGGCGCAAAAAGGCGACCCTTCCCGTCGCCGGAAAGGGTCCAGTTCCAGAGGAGAGGAGTCAAAGAAACCACCACGGGAGTAATCCGCGGCAGCGGGAGAAACAGGCAGTCTCCGATCGGATACTCGTTGCGGAGCGGACGGGGCCGGGGAGATCGAACGTCGAACCCTCCCCGAAGGGCTCCGTCGCGAGGTAGTCCGTTCGTCCGTGTCGCACCCTCTAGGTATGCCGCCCGAGGGAGATATTCCAGACTCAACGTCCGATCCCTTCGTTTGCGCGTTCACCCACCCTTGATGCGCATTGTTCGGCAATCGCCGTCCCGCGCCCCATCATCGCCGTCGTCCCAGGCAGCAATGGAGAGAAACGTCATGCCGGATCTTGGTGAGAATCGGCCATGCTGGTGAAAGGAGCCCATCTTCTCCCCGATTCCACCGGAGCGCTGGTGTGGCCGCGGCACGGGCTGATCGCGGCCTCCGATCCGGTGGCCACGGGCGGACGCGACCCCGCATCCGTCACGGCGGCGCTGCACGGCCTGGCCCGGATGCTGAAGCGCCGCAGACCCGCCGTAATCGTCTGGATCGGCGGCGGCCTGGCGGGCGCCGTCGCCGCCGGCCGGCTGGCCGGCCGCGAAGCCGCCGAGCTGTCGCGCATGGTGGCCGCCCATCGCTGGATTTGGGTCGGTGACGACCTGCCGGACGGGTTGCCGGGACAGTCTGCGGCGGAATGGCCGGTCGGCCCCCTCACCTTCCGCGCGGCGGCCCGCCGGGACGCGGCCGCCGGGGAAATTTCGGCCACCCCGTGGCCGACGGCCACCATCCGGGCCGCGGACCGGATGCTGACCTGTCCATGCTACGTGGTCGATGGCCGGCGGCTGCTGTTGCCCGCGTTCGGGCCGCGTCCGGGCGGCGTGGACGTCTGTTCGGCTCCGGTGCAGACGCTGTTCCGGCGACCGTTCCAAGCCCTGCTGCTGTCGGACGGACGCATCCTGACCCGCTCGCGGCCGCAACTTGCGGCACCCGAAGGCCGGGAGACGCCGCCCCGCGCCGCCGCGCCGGGCCGCATGCAACTGCCCCCCACTGCCGATTGATGCGCGGCCAAGCCATGCCCACATCCGGGGGACACCCTTTCTTCCTGGCTAGCGGCGGCATCCCATGGACACCGGCCCCATCCTGGTATGGCTTAGGCAGGACCTGCGCCTTGCGGACCATCCCGCCCTTGACTCCGCACTCCATGCCGGCACCGAAGCGATACCGGTCTACGTTCTCGATGAGGACAGCCCTTGGCCTTTGGGAGGCGCATCCCGCTGGTGGCTGCACGAAAGCCTGGCTCGTCTCGGGGCGGCCATGGCCGCCATCGGCGGCCGGCTTATCCTGCGGAAGGGTGCGACGGCCGAAGAACTCGCGCGCCTGGCTGCCGACACGGGCGCCCGCGCGGTGTTCTGGAACCGCCGCTACGAAGCGCATGAACGCGCCCTTGAGGACCGGGTGACAAATGCCTTGCGCGCTGGCGGCGTCGAGACGCGCTCGTTCCCCGGCAACCTTCTGTTCGAACCTGGAAGTCTGCCCACCAAGGGCGGCGGCGAGATCCGCGTCTTCGCCGCGTTCTGGCGTAGCGCCCTGTCGCTCCCGCCGCCCGCGTTCCCCCTGCCCGCTCCCGAACGGCTGCCAGGCCCCACCCGCATGGCGGCGAGGCCGGCGCTGGACGATTTGGGGCTTGTGCCCTGCGGCGGCCGGACGGCGGCGGAATTGGCGGACACCTGGACGCCGGGCGAGGAGGCGGCCCGGTCCCGGCTGGATGGTTTTCTGGCCGACGGCCTGGAGGTCTACGCCGCGCGCCGGAATCACCCGGCCCTGGGCGGCACCTCGCGTCTTTCTCCCCATCTGGCGTTCGGCGAATTGTCCCCGCGCCAAATATGGCATGCGGTGGCGGCGCGGAGCCCCTCGCACGGAGCCGAGAGCTTTCTGCGGGAGATCGGCTGGCGGGAGTTCTCGTATTTCCTCCTGGCCGCCCATCCCGACCTTCCGAGCGTACCCATCCGGACCGAATTCGCGGCCTTTCCCTGGCAGTCGGATGAGACGCAATTCGCCGCCTGGCGCGAAGGGCGGACCGGCTTCCCCATCGTCGACGCGGGCATGCGGCAATTGTGGCGGACCGGCTGGATGCACAACCGCGTCCGCATGATCGTCGCCTCGTTCCTGATCAAGGACATGCTCATGCCCTGGCAAGCGGGAGAAGCGTGGTTCCGGGACAGGCTGGTGGACGCCGACCTCGCCGTCAACGCCACGTCATGGCAATGGGTGGCCGGCTGCGGAACCGACGCCGCTCCCTATTTCCGGGTGTTCAATCCGGTCCTCCAGGGCGAGAAATACGATCCGCTCGGCCAGTACGTCCGCCGGTGGATACCGGAACTGGCGCCGATGTCCGACCTCGGCATCCACAGGCCCTGGGAGGCCGCCCCCGCGGCCCTGGCCGCGGCGGGGATCCGACTGGGCCAGAACTATCCGCTACCGATCCTCGACCATGTCAGCGCCCGGCGCCGCGCCCTGGCGGCCTACAACCGTGTCCGGGGAACCGGCTAGTGGTCCGATCCCGACAAAAGGTTCAAAGGCTTGAACCTTTTGTCGGGTGAATCGGCCCGCAAAATCAATGAATTGTGCACTGACACATTCGGAAGGTCGGTGCACCTTCCGAATGTGTCGGTGCACTAGCCCGGTCACGGCGGCCATCCGGACACCCTGCGCTTTGTCCAGCGGATCAACGCCCTCAGGACCGGAATTTTCTCGTAGACCTGCTCGCCGGCATCCCAATGCTCAACATGCTCCGTGACGCGCCCATCGGCGTCGAAGCGGATTTCGGTCACGCCGTCGCACACCCACGGTTGGCCGCGGCGGATGGTCTTCGGCCGGCAGGTGAAGTGCCAACGCAAGAAGCAGGTATCGCCGTCGACGGCACAATGGGTGACGGTGTAACGGGGTTCATCCACGTCCTCGAACATCTGGCGAAAAACCCGTTTCACCGCGGCGACCCCCCGCGCGTCGACAAACGGGTCATGGTAGTGAATTCCCGGCGCGGCGAGGTCGTCGAGCAAGGAAATCCCTCGGGGATCGATCCCTTCCAGGAATTGCCGGTAGGCTCGGCAGCGTTGCGGGTCCACCATTGCCATCCACCTCGCCATAACCCTTCCCAGCTAAATTGGATGGGCCGATGGCCTTGCCAGGAAAATCGCCTGGCGGCCAGCGGACGGAAGATTGGGGCTGGGTGGGATGGCTCCGGCGGCGGGATGGCGAGAGGCATAGGCCGGTCGCGAAGCCGCCGTGGGAGATGCTGGCACAACGTCGATCGACGCCATCGGGAAAGCCGGCGTATTCCAGCCCCTTATGCCACGCCCGCGGGGCGCCATGATTTTTCCGGACTAGTCCTTCCGCAAGCCGCGGCTAAATCGGAAGCGGAATTCCCCCATCGCGCGCGGCCCAGGTAGATTCCGTCCCCTGTCCGACCGGATGGGAGAGAGCGGATGGAGGACCGGAATGCCAGCGGAGTCGTCGTGGCCGCGATCGCCTTCGCCCTCGCGACGGCGGTCTGGCTACACGACGCGGCGATGTCGCCGTCCTCCGGGCCCGCCCAGGAAACCCTCGACAGGGTTAGCGCCCGGGTGTTGGAGACCCAGCCGGCGGAGGATCCCTCCATTTGGCGCGACCGGGTAACGGGCATGGTGGCGACCATAACCGCCGCCAACGCTTATCGCGACGCTCGCGGCCGATGGTGCCGTCCTTACATCGTGTCCCTCTCACGCCGGCCCGGCGGACGGGCGGTGGTATCCCATCGGCTGGCATGCCGTGGCGTGCTGGGAACCTGGACACCGGAAGTTGCCGGCATGATCTCCGCCAACGGCGGGGACGCCGTCACCGTCGGCGGCCGGACGTCTCCCCAAGACATCGGGGAGCAGCTCGCCCATTCGGATCAATGAGGCGGCGCCCGCCCCCCGGAAAACAGGGCTACTCCAGACGGCCGAGCGCGCGGGCCAGGACCAGATACAGCTTGCCCACCTCGGACGAGGTGAAGGTCCCGGTCAGGATGTCCGGATAATCCGACGTCCGCGCCTGGTTGAGCAGCGCCTCGAACTCGGTCAGGTAGCGCAGAACGTAATCGCGGAACTCGCCGTCATCCTCGAACTTGTTCTTGATCGCGGCGGCTTGGTGCTTGTCCAGGTTCCGCAGGATCTTGCGGATGAACACGCTCTGATCGCCGGCGTGAAACTCGCGCCATGCCTTCTCATCCACGTTCGAGGCGAAGATCCGGCCGATATCGACCGACAGGGACTGAAGCTTTTCGACAATGAAGGCGGCGTGGCGCAGGAACACCTCGACCGAAGCCTCGGCGCGCTTTTCCTCCAATTGGCGGGCGCGCGCCTCGGCCATTTTCGAGGCGTTGACCAGATCGTCGGCCTGCCGGGCGAAACCGGCGGCGAGGGCCTCGGCCTGCTGCGCCAGGCGATCGCCCGTGATGCCCAGGTCGTTGGACTTCTGGCGGAGCATCTCGAACGAGCCCTCCAGCTTGGCGCCGGTACGTTCGGTGACCTCCTGAAGTTCCTGGCCCTGGCGGCGCAGCCCGTCGCCCGAGGCGCGCACTTGGGCGGCGATGCGATCGGTGGAATTGGTCAGCTCGCGGATGCCCGCACGCAGCATGTCGCCCGCCGCGGTGACCTGGGCGGACGTCTTGTTCGACGCCTCTTCGAAATCGCGGCTGATCTCGCGGAGCGCGTCGCCGGCGGTCCGCGCCTCGGCGAAGACGTGGTGCGCCACCTCCTGCAAGTCGGCGGCCTGCTTCTGCAGTGCCTGGCCGAAGGCGTTGAGGAGCTCGCTCGAATCGTCGGCCACCCGTGCCAGGGACTGGCTTTGGCCGCGCAGGGTCTCGCCCACCGCGCTGACATTGGCCTGGGCGGCGGCGGCGGCGGCGGCGATCTCGTCGTTCTGGGTCCGCAGCATATCGGTGACCGAGCGGATGCGGTTGGCCGCCTGCTCGGCGGCGCCCGCCATCTGTTCCGACCGCCGCTCCAGCACGTCGGAAACGCCGGTGGTCTCGGCAACGGCCTTCGCGGCGGCGATGCCCACATCGTTGGTGCGCTGCCGCAGGGCCTCGCCGACGGTGTCCAGCTCGACGGCGACGCGACTGGACACCGCGATCAGGTCGTTGGTGCCCTGCCGCAGGGTGTCGGCAATGCCCTTGACCTTGCCCATCACCTGATCCGAGGTCGAAATCAGATGGCGCGATTGCTGGCTGAGGGAGGCTTCGGACAGGCGCGACTGGGTGGAGACGACGTTGGCGGCGTCGGCGAGTTCGTCGGCCTGTTTGCGCAGCGACTGGCGGATGGCGTCCGCTTGGACCGAGGCCTTTTCAGCGCCCTTGCCGAGATCGTCGATGTAAACCCGGACGGTTTCCGCGACTTCGCGCGCCCGGGACTGGAACTGGTCGGAAGACGCGGCGATCGCGCGGTTCTGCGCCTGGAAGGCTTCGCCGACCTCGCGGATGCGCGCCGAAGCGCGCTCGGCGGAGGAATCCACCTCGTTGCGGCGCTGCACCAGCGTCTCGCCGGCCTCGTTCAGCCGGCCGAACGCCTGCTCCGCCACCGCCTCCAGGTGTTCGGAATGGCGTCCGAGCAAATCTTCCATTTCGCGGAACCGCGTCATCGCCTGATCCGACGACGAAGACATTTCGCGCGATTGGACCGACAACGCCTCTTCGACGATCTTGATGCGCGACAGCACGCGGTCGGTGATCTGATCGAGGCCGACGGCCTGCTGCTGGAGCGATGAACTGATGCGGCCGGTCTGATCCGCCAAGCGCTCGGCCGCCTGATCGAGGTCGGCGTTCTGGCGCGAGAACAGAGTTTCCAGCGAGGCCAGCCGTTGCGACAGCACAGTCGAGACGGCCTCGCTGCGCTGGGCGGCCTTTTCGGAGCTCTCGGCGAGGACGGCCGCCTGCCGTTCCAGCACCTCGCTGACCTGTTCGGCCCGGATCACCGCCGCCTGGGTCGAGCGGTCCAAGGACTCGCTGTCGCGCTGCAGACGGGACGACATCGTTTCCGTCCGTTCGGCGGCGCGGTTCGTGGTCGTCTCCACGACGTCCATCTGGCGGTGGATCGCATCGCGGAAATCGCCCACCTTGCCGGCGGTGGTCTCCGTGACCTTCTCCAGGCTTTGCGCCTGTTCGCGGATGGCGCGTTCGAAATCCTGGGCGCGCACCGAAGCCGTGTCCATGGCATGCGTCAGCCGTCCCACCTCGCCCGCCAGGGTATCGAGGGCGACTTTGGCGTCGTTGCCGATCCGACCCGATACGGCGCTGAGGGCCTCGATCTGGCCGGTGAGCGTGGTGCGGAGGGATTCGGCCTGCTGGATGGCCTGGCTCGACGCCTCGGCCAGTTCGCGGGCTTGGCTGCGCAGGGAATCGGTGACCGCCTTGACCTTGGCCTCCGCACCCTCGGCCGGGTACGTCAAACGGGCGAGATGTTCGGACAGTTGGTCGGCCACATGCCGGAACTGCCGGCCCCGGTCGAGATAGGCGATCAGCAGCCACATGAAGGCCAGCGGCGTAAAGGCCGCGCCGACGATGCCGCCGAATTCCTGAGGCTGAAGCAGGGCGAGGTTGCCCCAGCCGATATTCGCCTGGACATAGAAGACGCAGAAGGCGGCCCAGCCCGCGGTAAACCCCAAGCCGATCATGGCCCGCAACGTGGCGCCGGTTCCCCGCCGTTTCGGAGGACTGAAATCCACGGTGGGTGCGGGGCGATGGGCAGCGATCGGAAGATTGATGGTTTTTTCGCTGGCGCTATGGGCGGATGCCACGCCTGCCGCCTCGGCCTCACCGTGAGAAATCGTGGTGTCGCCCATGACCTGCCCCTGATTCATTCAAGATGCGTGCCGCCGGCCGGTTGGGTTGCCTTGTCGCCGAGATCATTAAGGCCTATCCCCGTCGCCCACCCCCAGGCACAGCGAAAGGAGGATGCCTCTTTCGCCGACGGAAATCAATCATTTGGACGAGACGAGGGCGACGCCCCCAGATTTAGGCGAAGGCTTCCGAACGTGCGGGTAATCCGCTTTTCCGACCTATGCGGAAGGGCTCGGGTCATCCCCGGCCGTCGCCTTGCCTAGGCTTGGCCGCTGTCGCTAGCGTGGTCGGGTAGGCGGTAAGGGACAGGGCAATGGCGGGGCTTCGGACCCTCGCGTGGCGTGGCGGCATGACCATGGCGGCGCGCCAAATTCTGGGCATGATGATCTCGTTCGCCGGTCTGGTCACGTTGGCGCGGACGATTGGCCCCCAGGCTTACGGAGTCTACGTCAGCGCGTTGGCGCTCCACACGTTTCTCGTCCTTTTCTTTCAGTGGGGCACCGACGCCTTTCTCCTCCGGCGGGCCGACGATCCCAGCCCCGCGCATGTGGATCAGGCGCTCAGCCTGTCGCTCGCGTTGGGGGCGGCCGGCGTGCTGATGGCTTGGCCGGTGGGCCGGCTGGCCGAATTCTGGATCGGCACGCCCGGCGTGGCGCTGGCGGTGACGACGCTCTTTTGCGGGATGCCGCTCCAGCTTGCGACGTTGGTGCCGTCGGCGATCCTGCAACGGCGGATGGCCTACCGCACGGTCGCCTGGGCCGAACTGGCCGGGCATTCCGCACTGTATGGCGTCGCCGTAGCCGCCGCCTTCGCGGGATGGGGGCTGCGCGCGCCTCTGGCCGGATGGTGGGCGCAGCAAGTCACGATGGCGACGGCCATGTTCGTGTTGTCCGGTTACCGGCCCCGCCTCGTGTGGCGGCGCCATCTGCTGTCCGAGATGCTGTCCTATGGATTGGGCTACTCCGCGTCGGTGTGGCTGTGGCAGCTGCGGATCCTCGTCAATCCGCTCATCGTGGCCCGCATTCTCGGCCCCGAGGCTGCCGCGAGCGTGGCGATCGGCGCGCGGCTGGTCGATGCGCTGTCCTTCATGCGCCTGGTGCTGTCGCGGGTCGCCATTCCGGCGCTCGGACGCATACAGACAGACCGCGGACGCCTAGTGCGCGCCGTCACCGAAGGAGTCCGGCTGCAAGTGCTGGCCGTCGCGCCGGCCATGGCCGTGTTCGCGCTGCTGGCGCCATGGCTGGTGCCGCTGGCCTTCGGCAAGGATTGGGGCCCGGTGGTCACCATCTTCCCATTCCTCGCGGTAAGCTCTTTGGCCAACAGCCTGTTCAGCCTGCATTCCTCGGCGCTCTACGTGATCGGCCGCAATGGCGAGGTGGCGTTTTTCCACGCCGTCTATGTCGCCGTGCTCGGAACGGCGGCGGCGATCCTGGTGCCGCACTTGGGCCTGACCGGCTATGGCCTGGCCGAAGCGGCGGCGGTTCTTTCCTACTTCCTGCTGCGAAGTCTGGCCGAACGCGAATTGGGACCGGTGGACATCACGCTGCCGCTCGCCTGGGCCGCCGGTTTCAGCCTGCCGCTCTTTGCCGCACGGCTGGGGCCGTCGGCATGGCTTGGACCGGTGGCGGTGCTGCTGCTCCCCGCCACGTGGCGGACACTGGCGGAATGGTGGACCCAGCTCAAGGAGGCGGCCAGTGGCTGAACCCCTGGTCAGCATCATCGTCTCCCGATCAAGAAAGCCCTTCTGATGCCTCTGCTGGCCTCCTTGCCCATGCTGCCGACAGGACCGGCGATGTCTTTGGGCCTGCGGCTGCTGGCGCGGACCTGACACGGGCGTGCGGCCAGCCCCCAAGGGAGAGGGTTTCAAGCGGCGCCGCCAGCGCAGATCTTATTGGTCGGAACGGCGCGAGCGCGCCCTTCCGACGCGATGGATCGACGTGCCCATGGCAGATACCGCCCGCAACGCCACCAATGACCAGGCCGGCCACCGACCGCTTATCGTCCGAGCCTTCCTGCTCGGCGAGCGTTTGGATATCCGCGGCGTGGACCAGCGGTTGGCGCTGGCGACGACACCCCTGACACTGCGCGCCGGGCGCAGGGGATATGCGGTGCTGTTCCGTTACGGCGTCGCCGCCCTGTTCGACGTCGCGCCCGACGAAGAGGCCCATTTCCTGGCCGACCTTGCGCCCCTGGTGAACGATCCCCTGGCCGAGGCCGGCCGCGAGCAGGCCCATATCGACATCGTTCCCGGCGCCACCGAGCTCGTCGATCCCGCCGGAACCATCGTGCTGGAGACGCTGACGCCCGAGCACATGCAGATCATCGCCGATGTCCTGGCCAAGGATCTGGTGCTGGAGCATTACGAAATCCGTATCGCCGCCGTGTTCGACCGGGTCGAACCCCTGGCCGCCCGGTTGAAGCGTTTGGGCCGGCGCGACTTCTCGACCCGGGACCTGCTGTCGCAGATCGGCGACGTGCTGCTGACCAAGCACCGGATGGTGGGACGCGCCGAGGTCTTGGAAAAGCCCGAGGTCCTGTGGAACATGCCCCAGTTCGAAGGTCTGTTCGGCCGGCTGGAACGCGAATACGAAATCCGCGAGCGCTCACGCGGCCTCGACCGCAAGCTGGAAGTGATCGGCGATACCGCCGAGACCCTGTTGGATCTTGTTCACACCCAGCGGTCGCTGCGGGTCGAATGGTACATCGTCGCCCTGATCGTCTTCGAAATCCTGCTCTCGCTGTACGAGCAGCTTTTCCGGTGAGGGTCAGCCCGCGGGGCGCGAACGCACCGCGACGATGGCCAGCGCCACCGACACCCCGAACGCGACGATCAGCAGCGTTCCGTACAGGGACAACGTTTGCAGGACGACCACCGGGGCATTGATCTCGGTTTCCAGAAGGTCCTGGCCCTGGCGCCGGTCGAGGTCGGCCAGGGCGTCCGCGAGGGAACCGCCGGTGGCGTCGAGCGTCGCGGCGTCGCCCGTCGCCAGCGACGCGCGGAATGCGTCGGCGAGCCGCGCGACGGCGCGTATGCGATCCTTGCGCGGCAGGTAGCTTTCGTTGTCGGCTGCCGCGCCGATCACGGCGACCGCGTGATCCAGGGACTGTCCGGCCTCCCCGGTGCGCCCGGAGGCGGCCAGCCGGCGAGCGGTTTCGGTGGCGAGCTGGGCCGCGCGCAGGCGCATCGCCTGATCGGCCGCGGCGCCGACCGCGGCCGCAACCGACCGTCCCCGGTCGATGCAGATGCCCCCCAAGCCCCCGACGACCACGATCAGCGCCAGGATCACCGACAGCGCCAGCGCTACCGTGCGCCGTGATGAGGCCGAAGGGGCGAGCGTGGACATGCGCATTGCCTCAGCTTGGGGAAAGAGACGGGGAACGTAGTACAACGCCCGCACGAAGTCGAGCTCCGCGCGGGCGCGCCAGCGGTTCTCATTATGCGCCCTTGCTCGCGTTGTCATCCCGACCGAGCGCGAGCGAGCGGAGGGATCTTTCGCGCGAAAATGCCCGAAAGATCCCTCGGCTAAGATC
>JAJZVW010000037.1 GCA_021847015.1 Pseudomonadota bacterium
GTGACGACAGCCCTCGTTTGTCGTTCCGAGCGAGCGCCAGCGACGAGGAACCTTTCGCGCGGCGGTGCCCGAACGGTCCCTCGGCTGCGCTCGGGACGACAGCCCTCGTTTGTCGTTCCGACGGAGCGTCCGCGACGAGGAACCTTTCGCGCGGCGGTGCCCGAAAGGTCCCTCGGCTGCGCTCGGGACGGCAGCCCTGGTCTGTCGTTCCGACGGAGCGTCCGCGACGAGGAACCTTTCGCGCGGCGGTGCCCGAAAGGTCCCTCGGCTGCGCTCGGGACGACAGCCCTGGTTTGTCGTTCCGACGGAGCGTCCGCGACGGGGAACCTTTCGCGCGGCGGTGCCCGAAAGGTCCCTCGGCTGCGCTCGGGACGGCAGCCCTGGTTTGTCGTTCCGACGGAGCGTCCGCGACGAGGAACCTTTCACGCGGCGGTGCCCGAAAGACACGCGACCTTCCCCCCGTATACCCGCCGCATCTACGGCCGCATCCTCCGAGTGACATTGGGCTTCGGGTCTTTGGGCCCTTTCGCCCGGATGCGGACGCCTCTATGCGATTCCTGTTCGTCGGGCCGGGAGTTTGCTTACAGCTTCCTTCGCACCACACCTCGCGGTGACGCACTGGCTGTTCGGCTAACGGTTCCCGTCACCAGGGTCCGTAGGGGACTTCCACCCCCAAGTCATTCAGTCCGCCACCACAGCGGACCGGACAGCGCCGTCATGGTGCTACGCGCCATGCCTGGCGCACCCAAAAAACAGGCCGCGCGGTGCTGCGCGGCCTGCCGAAATACCGGGCCGAAAGCCGGTCTACTCCTCGTTCTTGCGGGCGCGCTCGGCCTTCTTGCGCTCGTTGGGATCGAGCACCGCCTTGCGCAGGCGGATGGCCTTGGGCGTGACCTCGACCAGCTCGTCGTCCTGGATGTAGGCGATGGCCTGTTCCAGGCTCATCTTGCGCGGCGGAGTCAGGCGCACGGCCTCATCCTTGCCGGCGGCCCGGATGTTGGTGAGCTGCTTGGCCTTGAGCGGGTTCACTTCGAGGTCGTTGCCGCGCGAGTGCTCGCCGATGATCATGCCCTCGTAGACCTTGACGCCGGACGGGATGAACATCGGCCCGCGTTCCTCCAGGTTCCACAGGGCGTAGGCGACCGCCTCGCCGGTGCCGTTGGAGATCAGCACGCCGTTGCGCCGGCCCTCGATGGCGCCCTTGTAGGGAGCGTAGCCGTGGAACATCCGGTTCATCAGGCCGGTGCCCCGGGTATCGGTGAGGAACTCGCCGTGATAGCCGATCAGGCCCCGGGACGGCGCCAGGAAGGTGATGCGCGTCTTGCCGCCGCCGGACGGCCGCATGCCGGTGAGTTCCGCCTTGCGCAGGCTCATCTTCTCGACCACGACGCCGGAATGCTCGTCGTCGACGTCGATCACCACCTCCTCGATGGGCTCCAGCTTCTGGCCGGTGGCCGCGTCGGCCTTGAGCAGCACGCGCGGGCGGCCGACGGACAGCTCGTAGCCTTCGCGGCGCATGGTCTCGATCAGCACGCCGAGCTGAAGCTCGCCGCGCCCGGCCACCTCGAAGGCATCCTTGCTGTCGGTCTCGCGGATGCGGATGGCGACGTTGCTCTCGGCCTCGCGGTACAGGCGGGCGCCGATGACGCGGCTGGTCACCTTGTCGCCTTCCTGGCCGGCCAGCGGCGAATCGTTGACCGAGAAGGTCATGGCCAGCGTCGGCGGGTCGATGGGCTGGGCCTTGAGCGCCTGGGTCACCGCCGGGTCGCAGATGGTATCGGCCACGGTCGGCTTGGTCATGCCGGCGATGGCGACGATGTCGCCCGCCTCGGCCACGTCCACCGGCACGCGCTCGATGCCGCGGAAGGCCAGGACCTTGCTGATGCGAAACTGCTCGATCAGATCGCCGTCGCGGGACAGGCCCTTGGCGGCCATGTTGACCTTGACCCGGCCGGTGTGGATGCGCCCGGTCAACACGCGCCCCAGATAGGGGTCGGCCTCCAGCGTCGTCGCCAGCATGGAAAACGGGGCGTCAAGGTTCCGTTCCGGGACCGGAACGTGGCGCACGATGAGGTCGAACAGGGCCGTCAGATCCTGACGCGGGCCTTCCAGGCTGTCGTCGGCCCAGCCGTCGCGGCCGACCGCGAACAGGGTGGGGAAATCGAGCTGGTCGTCGTTGGCGTCCAGGTTGGCGAAAAGGTCGAAGACCTCGTCGTGAACCTCGTGCGGCCGGGCGTCGCCGCGATCGACCTTGTTGATCACGACGATGGGGCGCAGCCCGAGCGACAGGGCCTTGCCGGTGACGAACTTGGTCTGCGGCATCGGCCCCTCGGCGGCGTCCACCAGGACGACGACGCCGTCGACCATCGACAGGATGCGCTCCACCTCGCCGCCGAAATCGGCGTGGCCGGGCGTATCGACGATGTTGATGCGCACACCTTTCCACTCGACCGAGGTGGCCTTGGCGAGGATGGTGATGCCCCGCTCGCGTTCGAGGTCGTTGGAATCCATCACCCGCTCCGCCACCTGCTGGTTTTCGCGGAAGGTGCCGGATTGCTTGAGCATGGCATCGACCAGCGTGGTCTTGCCGTGGTCGACGTGGGCGATGATGGCGATGTTGCGGAGATCCATGAAACGCACTTCGTTACGGGTTTGAATTGAATTGGCCGAGCTTGGTTCGGGCCAGTTCGGCGAGAGGACGCTCGGGACGCGCGCCCATATGGGAAATCACCTCGCCGGCGGCGATGCCCCCCAGCAGGGCGCAGCCGGCCAGATCGCGGCCCTGGACGAGGCCGGCGAGGAAGCCGGCGGCATAGAGATCGCCGGCGCCGGTGGTGTCCACCACCTGGCCGACGCGGTCGGCCCCGACCGAGACCGCCGTGTCCCCGTTCACCACCACCGAGCCCTGGGCGCCCCGGGTGATGGCGGCGATGCGGCAATGGCCGCGCACCTGGCGCAGGGCCTCGTCGACGTCGGCGGTGCGGTAGAGGGCGGTCAGTTCCGCCTCGTTGGCGAACAGGATATCGACGTGGTCGGCCAGCAGATCAAGGAAGGCGGCGCGGTGGCGATCGACGCAAAACGGGTCGGACAGCGACAGCGCCACCTGGCGGCCGGCCTTGTGGGCGCAATCGGCGGCCTTGAGGAAGGCCTGCTTGGCCAGCGGCGGGTCGTAGAGATAGCCTTCGAGATAGGTGATGTCCGACGCGGCGATCATCGCCGGATCGACGTCGTCCGGGGCCAGTTCCACGCAGGCGCCGAGATAGGTCAGCATGGTGCGCTGGGCATCGGGGGTGACCAGCACGAAGCAGCGGGCGGTGGACGGCCCGTCGGGAGCGGCCGGGGTGTCGAAGGCCACGCCCGCGCTGCGGATGTCGTGGCGGAACACCTCGCCGAGCTGGTCGCCCTTGACCTTGCCCACATAGGCGGCCCGCGCGCCCAGGCTGGCGACGCCCGCCAGCGTGTTGGCGGCCGACCCGCCCGAGCACTCCACGCCGGGCGGCAGCAGGCCGTAGATGCGTTCGGCCTCGCCGGAATCGATCAGAGTCATCACGCCCTTGGCGAGCCCCAGCGTGTGAAGCAGGCCGTCGTCGGCGTGGACCAGCACGTCCACGATCGCGTTGCCGATGCCGGCGACGTGATAAAGCGAGTCCGCCATGGGTTTGATCTCGTCGTTGCGCGCCGGGAGCGTTCCGCTCACCCGCGGCCCGGTCGGCCGGGAGTATAGCGGCCGGGGCGCCCGGCACAATCGAAAAGTCGGTGACGGTTCAGGGAAGGATTTCGGGCCCTTGGCTCTCAATTGCCCCGTTCGCCACCATCGGTCATCCCGACCGGGTAGCGCGCGGAGGGATCGTTCAGACGATTGCGGCCGCCGTTCGTGCCGGAACGATCCCTCGCCTGCGGCTCGGGATGACACCTGCGCGGACATTTGCCCCCGCCGGCTGCGCATGATTGAATGGGCCACCCCGCGCCCCCTGGTTCCGCGTCATGATCGCCGCCCTGGTCAAAGCCCTGGCCCAATTGTCCGACCCGCGCCTGCGCCGCGTGCTGTACGTGGGCGTGCTGGCGGCCGTGCTGGCCTATCTGGCGCTGGTGGGAATCGCCTGGGCGGTCATCGCCCGCAGCCATTGGTTCGACGCCGGCTGGGCCGAGACCGGCAGCCATCTGCTGGCCGACGCATTGGTGCTGATCCTGCCCCTGCCCTTCTTTCCCGCCCTCGCCACCACGGCGATGAGCGCAATGCTGGAGCGGGTGGCCGAGGCGGTCGAGGAGCGGCACTACCCGCAGCTCAACTGGCCGCGGCCGCAGAAATGGGCCGAAATCCTGGCGACCACGCTGAGGTTCCTCGGGGTGACGCTGGTGGTCAACGCCGTCGCGCTGCCGCTTTACGGGGCGCTGCTGTTCACCGGCCTGACGATCGTGGTCTCCGCCATCATCAACGGCTACCTGCTGGGCCGCGAGTATTTCGAGGTGGTGGCCTTCCGGTGGCTGCGCCCCAAGGATGCGCGCCGCCTGTTCCGCGAGCGTGCGGGACGGCTGTGGCTGGCGGGCGCCATCATCTACGGGCTGTTCCAGATTCCCGTCGTCAACCTGGTCGCCCCGGTGATCGCCACCGCCTTCATGACCCATCTGTTCCAGGCCTTGCGGCCACGCACAAGGGAAGTATAATGCCCCCCCGAACGAGGGGGGAAAAATGTCCATGCGCCTGCCTAGGGCCATCGCCGTAGCGCCACTGTTTCTGGTCGCCGCCTGCGCCGCGGGCGTGGATGGCGGGTCGGCCGGCGCCCCCTCCGGCGAGCAGGCGCCGCCCAAGGTGCAGGACGCCCCAGGAAACGCGGCGGCGCGCGCCATCGTCGAGCCCTCCCGGCTCAAGGGCCTGACCGCCATCCAGGTGAAGGCCCTGCTCGGCGCTCCCGGCTTCACCCGCCGCGACGCCCCGGCGGAAATCTGGCAATACCGCAGCGGCCGCTGCACCCTCGACCTGTTCCTCTACGACGGCGCGGCGGGCCAGACGGTCGAGGGCTATGACGTGCGCTCCTCCGATTCCATGGCCGAGAAGGACTGTTTCGACACCCTGGTCCAGGTCGGACGGGCGCTGCCGGCCGGCTGATCCCCCGCCGTCCCTATTCGACTCGGCATGCCTCCTCGAACGCCAGCCGCGGGCTGCGGGGAAACAGCGCCGCGGGGTCGCCGTAGCCGATGTTGATCAGGAAGTTCGAGCGGATGGCGGTCCCGGCGAAAAAGACGGCATCGACCATGGAATTGTCGAACCCGCTCATGGGGCCGCAATCGAGGCCCAGCGCCCGGCAGGCGAGCAGGAAATAGGCCCCCTGGAGGGTGCCGTTGCGGAAAGCCGTGGCCGCGATCAGCGGCTCGTTGCCCACGAACCAGGCGCGCGCGTCCGTATGGGGGAAAAGCCTGGGCAGCTTTTCGTAGAAGGCGAGGTCGTGGCCGATGATGGCGGTGACCGGCGCGGCCATGGTCTTGGCCACGTTGCCTTCCATCAGCGCCGGGCGCAGCCGCTCCTTGGCCGCGGGCGAGGTCACGAAGACGATGCGGGCCGGCTCGCAATTGGCCGAGGTCGGACCCATCCGCGCCAGGTCCCAGGCGCGGCGCAGCAATTCCTCGGGGACCGGCCGGCTGGTCCAGGCGGCGTGGGTGCGCGCGTCGCGCAACAGAATGTCGAGTGCCCGATCGTCAACCGTTCCCGCCATCGTTCGTCTCCTGAAGGATATCCGACCGCCATTCTAGGATAAAGCCGGGCGGCGGATAAGCGTCCGTTCTTCCTATGCGCCGGTTTTGTCATCCCGAACCGCAGGCGAGGGATCGTTCCGGCACGTGGGCTGAAGGGTTCCTCGTCGCTGCGCTCGCTCGGAACGACGGACGCTTTCTGTCGTCCCGAGCGAAGCCGAGGGACCTTTCACACGCCTCCGCTCGAAAAATCCCACGCGCTCACGCTCAGCCGGGAGTCTTGTCCGGATAGGCGCAAAGATCGCGGACGACGCAGCGCGGACAATCCGGCTTCTTGGCCTTGCACACGTAGCGCCCGTGCAGGATCAGCCAGTGATGGGCGTCGTGCCGGTAGCTCAAGGGAGTCGCCGCCATCAGCTTGTCCTCGACCTCGGCCGGGGTCTTGCCGGGCGCGATGCCGGTGCGGTTGGCGACCCGGAAGCAATGGGTGTCGACGGCGATGGTCGGCTCGCCGAAGGCCACGTTGAGGACCACGTTGGCGGTCTTGCGCCCGACGCCCGGCAGGGCCTCCAGCGCCGCGCGGTCGTGCGGGACCTCGCCCGCGAACCGCTCCACCAGAAGGCGGCTGAGTTCGATGACGTTGCGCGCCTTGTTCTTGTACAGGCCGATGGTCTTGATGGCCTCGCGCAGGCGCTCCTCGCCCAGGGCCACCATGGCGGCCGGGTCGCGGATCTCGGCGAACAGCGGCCGGGTTGCCTTGTTGACACCGGCGTCGGTGGCCTGGGCCGACAGCACCACCGCCACCAGGAGCGTGTAGGGATTGACGTATTCCAGCTCGCTCTTGGGGTTGGGCATCGCCGCCTTGAGGCGGGAATAGAAGAGGTCGATCTCGGCGGGGGTCATCATCCGATCAGCCGGTCGTAGTCTGCGTGCGAGCCAATCCAGAACCAGATCATTTCCTCCCCCTCGCGAACGCCGAGCGCGCGCCAATGGATTCCGATCCGGACGGACCGCACGTCATCCCCCGCCGATGGAATGGGCTTGAAGTGGAGCGACGGGTGCCGGGGATTGGCCGACCAAAGCGCATAAGCGGCTTTCGCACTCTCTTGGACGGCATCGGAAAGCCGATTGAAGCACAGCCAGAAATCCGCCGTCGCGTGGGAAACCATCTCTACGATCTGCGCGATTATTTTTCGGGAAAAATCAGCGGAGTTGTTTCGCCCCGCGCGTGCTGTGCCTTGGCCCGCCGGGCCAGTTCCGCCAGCCTGTCGCCCGATCCGGCGAAGCGCTCTTCCCAGCCGCGCTCGGCCTCCATCTCCTCCAGGATCAGGCGGGCGATGGTTTCCTGCCGGTCGTCGGGCAGGCGGGCGGCTTCGGCTATGGCGCGTTCCAGCATCGTGTTCATGGCGGAACCCTAACATATTCGGCGATTGCGGAACACTCTCCGCTTGGTTCGGGTGCCAAGACGACGACCCTCTCCCGCGTCGCGGGCGGGGGCTTAGCGTGGCGGAAACAGGAACTCCCCCTCGGGATCGTGCTCGCGGTGCCGGCGCTTGGCCAGGGTGCGGGAATTGACGGCGTAGCAATAGGCGCAGCCGTGCGGGCAGGTGTCGTACTCGCCGATATCCCGGCTCTCCGAGCACAGGCAGCCCGGCCGGTTGCCCTTGACCCTCGCCCGCACCGGTCGGGGATGTCCCCAGCCCTTGGCGACGTCTTCCAGGCGCCCGGCATCGACGCAGGCCGCCGCCTTCGTTCCGGGAACGAGATAATCGGGCTGCGAGCACAGGGTCAGCGCCATGCCCCGCGCCGCCGCCCGCGTTGCCAGGACCTCGGCCAGGGCGCGCTTGTCGGCGTCGGCCGGGTCCCACCAGGAAAAATGGTGCGCCCGCGCCGCGGCGGCGAGATTGCGGGCGGTCTTGCGATAGATGTTGGCGAAGCTGACGACGACCTCGTCCACCGTGCCGGCCAAGGATTCGGCCAGGCGGCCGAACGTCTCGACGTGGAATTCCGCCGGCGTCGGCGACGAGAACACGATGGGATCGTAACGCCATACCACCGCGCGAGGGCCATGCTCTTCGGCCAGCCGGCGAATCTGCAAGGTGGCCCGCTCCGGCTCGATCACCGAGCTTTCCAGGGCGCGGGGATAGGCGGTGACGGTGTACTGGACGACGAAGGGGATGCCGGCGGCCCGCACCTCGGCCAGGGCGGGAAGGAAGGGCGCCGCGTTGCGGGTCCAGAACACGAACCCGTCCACCCCCGCCCGCAGCGGCACCGTCCCCACCTGCCGGCCGTAGGGGTTGACCACCTTGGCGTAGCCGGCGCGGAAGCGGTTGCGGAACCACTCGGCGTAGAAGGCGGGGATGTCGGTGCGGTAGCTGGCGGAAACGATCATCGGACCTGCTCAAACTTTGGCGCCTACAGCGGATGCGCACAATGCCCAATATTTGGTCATTGCCGCCCCCTGCGGTTTGCGGCGGCGGCGAAAAGCGCGCCTCGGCGCGCTGGCACGGGCGTTGCTGATACCGCGCCGGGGGAGGCAATGCAGGGACATCGCCCATGATCGACCAATTGCTCCAGCTTACCGGAAGCGTCACCGGCATCGCCAACGACAAGATCAACCGCATCAACGGCATCACCCGCCGCTCGCGCATGCTGGCGCTGAACGCCAGCATCGAGGCCCATCGCGTCGGCACCGCCGGGCGGGGCTTCGCGGTGGTGGCCGACGAGGTCAAGGTTATCTCCGGCGAGATCGCCGAACTGACCGGCTCGCTGCAAGGGGAGCTGCGCGACCGTCTTGAACAGCTTTCGGATTTCGGCCGCGCCATGGCCAGCCAGGTGCGGCAGGTTCGCGGCGAGCGCTTGGCCGACCTCGCCCACAACACCGTCGAGATCGCCGACCGCAATCTCTACGAACGCTCCTGCGACGTGCGCTGGTGGGCCACCGACCCGGCGGTGGTAGACTGCGCGGCCGCCCCCGCCTCGGCCGAGCGCCGCGCCTACGCCTCGGCGCGGCTAGGCGTGATCCTCGATTCCTACACCGTCTACCGCGATCTGTGGGTGGCGGACGCCAGCGGCCGTGTCGTCGCCAACGGCCGGCCCGACCATTATCCCCACGCGGCGGGCGCCGACGTCTCGGGCGAGGAATGGTTCCGCCGGGCCATGGCGACGCGGGACGGCGGGGACTTCGCGGTGACCGACATCACCCGCAACCCCCGCCTCGGCCATGCCCTGGCCGCCACCTACGCCACCGCCATCCGCGAGGGCGGCAAGGCGGACGGCCCGGCCATCGGCGCGCTGGGGATCTTCTTCGACTGGGAACCCCAGGCCCAGGCCATCGTCGGGAACGTCCGCCTGTCGCCCGAGGAGAAGGCCCGCAGCCGCTGCCTGCTGATCGATTCGCGCCACCGCGTGATCGCCGCCTCGGACCAGGCGGGCGTGCTCACCGAGACCTTCCCGCTGAACACGGAGCAGGGCGAGCGCGGCTTCTACGCCGATCCCCAGGGCCATCTGGTCGGCTACGGCCTCACTCCGGGCTACGAGACCTACCGGGGCCTGGGCTGGTACGGGGTGATCGTGCAGAAGGATTGAGGCGCGGGTTCCATCCTCCCCCACGCGGGGGGGAGGATGGCGTAGTGGCGCCGTGAACCGCGACGCCGGTATCAAGTACCGACGAACTCCTCCATTTGCTCGGACTTGGCTGATTCAGGTACGGCCGGAGCAGGCTCCAGCACCAAGGTCGGAATGGGCGCGAAGCTCGACCCGCACGTTATGGCCCATGGGCTCGAGGATGACCTTTACACCCTCGCGGCGGATAAACTTAAAGGCCGGCACGAAGTCCGAATCACCGGTAACCACGATCACGGCACGCACCATATCGCGCAACGCCAGACGCGCCATGTCCATGCCGATCCGCATGTCGACGCCCTTCTGGCTGATGTCGAGCGCAAAATCATCGTCGGTCAGTGGCCGGGCAGCCTTCATCAGTTCCTTGGTTGCCTCCGGTTTGATCCGCCACCGAGACGGCGACAGAACCGTCTCGCCCATCCGAAGCGCAAAATGAGGTTTAAGGATGAGCTGGTCGTAGAGACTCTGCGATAGGCGGAAGCGATCAGTGCTGGCTAGGCCAAGGGGCTGGTGCGAGATCGGCTTCTGCACCTTCGCCGAGGAGGGCGGAGCAGCATCATAATAGTAGATCCGCAGCAACTCGTAGTCGCGGACATGCTCAACTTGGCGCAGCCGATCGCACTCGGCGACGATGTCATCGGCGGTAGCGTGGCGGCCGAGCTTGCGGTAGAGCTTTTTGGTGAGGAGGCCGCCATCCAGCAGGATGGCATAGAGTGGACGGACCATGCTACCGGGACCTCTCCCGCAAAAGACGTGGAGCCGGCCCACTCCCCGGCTTACGCCTCCGCATCGCGGATTGTCGGAATGGACCGGCTCGCTCGTCTATCTCGGTGCCGAACCCTGCTCAGCAGAAGTCTATTGATAATCCCCTTGCACCTTTCGGGCAAGGATTTTCATTGCGTTTTCAATGCCCCCGTCCCCGAGAGTTGCGCCCTTTCCGCCACACCCTATATAACGCCCGAGTGGCGGAGAGCCGTCACCCACCGGTTATAACGAATGAGGGGGTCTCGCGCGGTTGCTCGCGAAGGACTGCCTGGACCTGCCGCTAACGAGAGGACGATATGAGCAAAGTCATCGGCATCGATTTGGGCACCACCAACTCGTGCGTCGCGGTGATGGAGGGTAAGAACGCCCGCGTCATCGAGAACGCCGAGGGCATGCGCACCACGCCCTCGATGGTGGCGTTCACCGATTCCGGCGAGCGCCTGGTCGGCCAGCCGGCCAAGCGCCAGGCGGTGACCAACCCCACCAGCACGCTGTTCGCCATCAAGCGCCTGATCGGGCGCCGGTTCGACGATCCCATCACCCGCAAGGACATGGGCCTGGTGCCCTACCACATCGTCGCGGGCGACAACGGCGACGCCTGGGTCGAGGCCAGCGGCAAGAAGTACAGCCCCAGCCAGGTGTCCGCCTTCATCCTGATGAAGATGAAGGAAACCGCCGAATCCTACCTGGGCGAAAAGGTCACCCAGGCGGTCATCACCGTTCCGGCCTACTTCAACGACGCCCAGCGCCAGGCCACCAAGGACGCGGGCAAGATCGCCGGGCTCGAGGTCTTGCGCATCATCAACGAGCCGACTGCGGCCGCGCTCGCCTACGGCCTTGAGAAGAAGGGCACCGGCATCGTCGCCGTCTACGATCTGGGCGGCGGCACCTTCGACATCTCGATCCTGGAGATCGGCGAGGGCGTGTTCGAGGTGAAGTCCACCAACGGCGACACCTTCCTGGGCGGCGAGGATTTCGACGCCCGGATCATGGATTACCTGGCCGACGAGTTCAAAAAGGAGCAGGGCATCGACCTGCGCAACGACCGCCTGGCGTTGCAGCGCCTGAAGGAGGCGGCCGAGAAGGCCAAAATCGAACTCAGCTCGTCCATGCAGACCGAGGTCAACCTGCCGTTCATCACGGCCGACCAGACCGGGCCGAAGCACCTCAACATCAAGCTGACCCGCGCCAAGCTGGAAGCCCTGGTCGAGGACCTGGTGGCCCGCACCGTCGAGCCGTGCAAGGCGGCGCTCAAGGACGCCGGCCTCAAGGCCAGCGAGATCGACGAGGTCATCCTGGTCGGCGGCCAGACCCGCATGCCGAAGATCCAGGACGTGGTGAAGGAGTTCTTCGGCCGCGAGCCCCACAAGGGCGTCAACCCCGACGAGGTGGTCGCCATCGGCGCCGCCATCCAGGGCGGCGTGCTCAAGGGCGAAGTCAAGGACGTGCTCCTGCTCGACGTCACCCCGCTGTCGCTCGGCATCGAGACCCTGGGCGGCGTGTTCACCCGCCTGATCGACCGCAACACCACCATCCCGACCCGCAAGAGCCAAGTGTTCTCGACCGCCGAGGACAACCAGACCGCGGTGACCATCCGCGTGTTCCAGGGCGAGCGCGAGATGGCGGCCGACAACAAGATGCTGGGCCAGTTCGATCTGGTCGGCATCCCGCCGGCGCCGCGCGGCGTGCCGCAGGTCGAGGTGACCTTCGACATCGACGCCAACGGCATCGTCAACGTCCAGGCCAAGGACAAGGCCACCGGCAAGGAGCAGGCCATCCGCATCCAGGCTTCGGGCGGCCTGTCGGATTCGGACATCAAGCGCATGGTCGACGAGGCCGAGGCCCACGCCGCCGAGGACAAGAAGCGCAAGGAGGCGGTCGAAGCCCGCAACCACGCCGACGGCCTGATCCACGCCACGGAAAAGACCCTGACGGAGTTCGGCGACAAGGTCTCGGCCGAGGTCAAGGGCGAGGTGGAACGCGACCTCCAGGCGCTCCGGGACGTGCTCGACAGCAACGACGCCGCCCTCATCAAGGCCAAGACGGACGCGCTCACCCAAACCTCGATGAAGCTGGGCGAGGCCATGTACAAGGCCCAGCAGGACGCCGGGGCGGGCGCCGGTCCGGGTGCCGGCGGTGCCTCTTCCGGAGGTTCCGACGACAAGGTCGTGGACGCCGACTTCGAAGAGGTGGACAAGAACAAGTGAGGCCGGGTAGACCGGCTCACGCGGCGGGGCGGCAAGGCTCCGCCTTGGGACGGCCGCCCCGGAGGGAGCAATTCCTCCCCCCGGGGCGTCGTCGTGTCCGGGCGAATGACGGGATCGCATGAGCAAGCGCGACTATTACGAACTCCTGGGGGTGGAACGGGGCGCATCCGCGGAGGACCTCAAGAAGGCCTACCGCAAGCTGGCGATGCAGTACCACCCGGACCGCAACCCCGACGATCCGTCGGCCGCCGAGCGGTTCAAGGAAATCAACGAAGCCTACGACGTCCTCAAGGACGAGCAGAAGCGGGCCGCCTATGACCGCTTCGGCCACGCCGCCTTCGAGGGTGGCCGGGGGGGTCCCGGAGCCGGCGGATTCGATTTCGGCGGCGGCGGCTTCTCGGACCTGTTCGAGGAGATGTTCGGCGAATTCATGGGCGGCCGCCGCGGCCAGCCCTCGGGACGCGGCGCCGACCTGCGCTACAACATGGAAATCACCCTGGAGGAGGCGTTCCAGGGCAAGACCGCCACCATCACCGTGCCGACCTCGGCCACCTGCGAGGAATGCAAGGGCACCGGGGGCGCCGGCGGGTCCCAGCCGGTGGCCTGCTCCACCTGCCGCGGCAGCGGCAAGGTCCGCACCCAGCAGGGATTCTTCACCATCGAGCGCACCTGCCCCACCTGCCAGGGCATGGGCCGCGTCATCAAGGACCCCTGCCGCTCGTGCGGCGGCTCCGGCCGGGTGCGCCGCGACAAGACGCTCCAGGTCAACATCCCCGCAGGCGTCGAGGACGGCACCCGCATCCGCCTGGCCGGCGAGGGCGAGGCGGGGATGCGCGGGGCGCCGCCGGGCGACCTCTACATCTTCCTGTCCCTTGCCCAGCACCGCATCTTCCAGCGCGAAGGCGCCAACATCTATTGCCGGGTGCCGATCACCATGACCACCGCCACGCTGGGCGGCGCCATCGACGTCCCCACCATCGACGGCACGCTCGCCAAGGTTAACATCCCCGCCGGCACCCAGACCGGCCACCAGTTCCGGCTGCGCAACAAGGGCATGAGCGTGCTGCGCAGCCCGGCGCGCGGCGACATGTTCATCCAGGCGATGGTGGAAACCCCGGTCAACCTGTCCAAGCGCCAGATCGAGCTGCTCAAGGAGTTCGAAAGCGAGGGCGCGGGCGATGCCGGCCGCCACAGCCCCGAATCCCATGGCTTCTTCGCCAAGGTGAAGGAGCTTTGGCAGGATCTGACGGAGTAGTTGCCGCGTCCCTGTCGTCCCGAGCCCTTTCGGGCACCGCGCGCGAAGGGTCCCGTGTCGCTGAGGCTCCATCCGAACGACAACCTCTTTCTTGTCGTCCCGAGCGGAGCCGAGGGACCTTTCGGGCACCGCGCGCAAACGGTTCCCCGTCGCTGGCGCTCGCTCGGAACGACAGGGAGGGTGTTCCGTCGTTTCCGGTGGCTGGACATTGGATTTCGCGTGGATATGCGCATATATTCTGCGCATAAGCCCTGGTGGAGATCCCCCCGGTGAATGCCCTCTTCGATCCCAAGGCCCCCAAGCGGGCGGTCAACGTTTCGGTGAACGAGGATCTGCTGGCCCAGGCCCGGGCGCTCGGCATCAACCTGTCGCAGACGCTGGAGGGCCGGCTGGCCGATCTGGTGCGGGAGGCCAAAGCGAAAGCCTGGGCCGAAGAGAACGCCGAAGCGATCCAATCCTACCGCCGCTATGTCGCGATGCGCGGCATATGGAGCGACGGACTCAGGACCTTCTGATGGCGCAGTTCGATCTCCACCGTAACGCGGCCGCCGGCTACCCGCCGTTCTTGATGGTGCTGCACCACGATTTGGTCGATGGCTTGGCGACCGCCGTGGTCGCCCCCCTGGTTCCGGCAGCCGACCTGGACAATCGTCCGGTTCCCAAGCTTCACCCCGTTTTCGAGGTGGGAGGCGAGCCATTCGTCTTGCTGACGGTCCAGTTGGCGGGTGTAAGCCCGCGGACATTGGGAGAGCGGATCGCCACCTTCGCCCACCGCCGTGATGAGATCGTCGCGGCGCTGGACTTTCTGTTCACGGGCATCTGACGAAGCGGCAGGGAGAACGCCATGAAGATCGGTATCCTCGGCTGCGCCGGCCGCATGGGGCAGATGCTGGTAAGGGCGGTGCTGGACGCAGACGGCTGCACCGTCGCCGGCGGCACCGAGCGCCCGGGATCGGACGCGGTCGGGCGCGATCTCGGCGAGGTGATCGGTTGCGGCCCGCTCGACTGCGTGGTCGAGGCCGACCCCGCGTGCCTGTTCGAGATCGCCGACGCGGTCATCGACTTCACCAGTCCGGCCGCCACGATCCTTCATGCCAGCTTGGCCGCCGAAACCCGCACCGCCCTGGTGATCGGCACCACCGGCCTCGGACCGGACGACGAGGAGCAGGTCCGGGCGGCGGCGGCGCGCACGCCGGTCGTCTACGCTCCCAATTATTCGGTCGGCGTCAACCTGCTGCTGGCGCTCACCGAACGGGCGGCCGCGGTTCTGGGCGACGATTACGACATCGAAATCGTCGAGATGCACCACCGCCACAAGGTGGACGCGCCCTCGGGCACGGCCTTGGGGCTGGGGCGCGCGGCGGCGCGCGGGCGGAACGCCGCCTTGGAACAGGTGTGGCGCAAGAGCCGCGACGGCCACACCGGGGCGCGGCCCAAGGGCGAGATCGGCTTCGCCACCCTGCGCGGCGGCGACGTGGTCGGCGACCACACGGTGGTGTTCGCCGCCGACGGCGAGCGGATGGAACTGACCCACAAGGCGTCCAGCCGCGCCGTCTTCGCCAAGGGCGCCGTGCGCGCCGCCCTCTGGGCCGGCGGCGAGCCTCCGGGCCTGTACACCATGCGGGACGTGCTGGGGCTGTAGGCCGGTTTTGTTGTCATCCCGAGCCGCAGGCAAGGAATGACAACAAAACCAGGAGCAATCGCGGAGATACGGGGGAGATACGGGAGATACGGGGACGCTATACTTAATTCACGAGTGAATTAAGTATAGCGTCCCCGTATCTCCCGAACCTCAGACGCTGGTGTCCACCTGCTCGCCCACCGGGACCTTGGGGCCGCCCCTGGACACCGCCACCATCGCCGGCCGCAGCAGGCGGTCCTGGATGGTGTATCCCTGCTGCATCACCATCACCACCGTGCCTTCCGGCTTGGCGGCGTCCTCGACCTCCATCATGGCCTGGTGGAAATTGGGATCGAAGCGGGCGCCCATGGCCTCGACCCGGCGGATGCCGTAGCGTTCGAACGTGTTCAGCAGGTCGCGCTCGGTCATCTCGACGCCGACGGTGAGCGTGTTGATGACGTCGTTGCCGTCCCGCTCGGCGGGGGGAACCGCGTCCAGGGCGCGGCGCAGGTTGTCGGCGACGGTGAGCATGTCCTTGGCGAACTGGGTCACGGCATACTTGCCGCGATCCTCGGCCTGCTGCTCCAGGCGGCGCCGGACGTTCTCGGTTTCCGCCTTGGCGTAGAGCGCTTCGTTCTTGAGACGGGCGTTCTCGGCCTGAATCTCCGCCAGGGCGTCGGGCGCCCCGGCGCCGGCTTCGGCGGCAGGCGTCTGGGGTTCGGCGGCCTGCGGCTCGGCGGACACGGGTTCGTTATGGTGCTCCTGGGTCATCCTGTCCTTCTCGTTCTGCTTTTGCGTGGCGTCAGCCGATGAGGCGGCCGATAACCTTGGCGGTGTAATCGACCATGGGAATGATGCGGGCGTAATTCAGCCGGGTGGGACCGATCACGCCGATGGCGCCGATGATCCGCTCGCGCGAGTCGCGGTAGGGCGAGACGATCATCGAACACCCCGTGACGCCGAACAACTCGTTTTCGGCGCCGATGAAGATCTGCACGCCCTCGGCCTTCGCCGTCACGTCGAGCAGGCGCACGAAGGTCTGGCTGGCCTCCAGCGCGTCGAACAGGGCGCGGATGCGTTCCAGGTCCTCGACGGCGGTGACGTCCTCCAGAAGGTGCGACGTGCCCCGCACGATCAGCGCCGACCGGCTCTCGCCGCCGGCCCAGGTCGCCAGCCCCGCCTCCACCACCCGCTTGGTCAGGGCGTCGAGCTGGTACCGCTGCTCCTCCAGCTCGGAGAGGACCTCGTCGCGCACCTCGTCGAGGCTGCGGCCGGCCAGCCGGGCGTTGAGGAAGTTGGTGGCCTCCGCCAGCGTCGAGGGCTCGACCCCCGGCGGAAGATCGACCACGCGGTTCTCCACCAAGCCATCCTCGGTCACCAGCACCACCAGCGCGCGGTTGCGGCCGAGCGACACGAACTCCACGTGCTTGAGCGAGCGCTGCATCTTGGGCGCCACCACCATGCCCGCGCACCGCGACAATCCCGACAGCGCGCCGATGGCCTCGCCCAGGACCTGCTCCATGCTCTTGCCGGCGGCGCGGCAGCGCACGTCGATCTGCGCCCGCTCCTCGTCGGCGATGCCGCCCAGTTCCAGCAGGCCGTTGACGAACAGCCGCATCCCCGCCTGGGTCGGCAGCCGGCCGGCCGAGGTGTGGGGCGCGTACAGCAGCCCGGCCTCCTCGAGGTCGGCCATCACGTTGCGGATGGTGGCCGGCGACAGGGACAGCAGCAGCCGGCGCGACAGCGTGCGCGAGCCCACGGGTTCGCCGGTCTCCACATAGGTCTCGACCAACTGGCGAAAGACCTCGCGCGACCGGTCGTTCAATTCCGCGATGACTGGGCTTGTGCCGTGGCGCATATCCCGGTTGACCCCTTGATGACAGGGCAGAATCTAGTGAGGGAGCGGGGAATCGTCAACTTGGGCAGGCCGGGACGCGCGGTGGGCAGATCACCGCCCCGACTGGACGTGGAGCCGCCGAGTCGCTAGCTTGCGGCACCAGACAGCAAAGACAAAGGCACATCCCATGAGACCGTCCGGCCGCGCGCCCGACCAGCTCCGCACCATCGTCCTTGAACCCGGCTTCGCCAAATACGCCGAGGGATCGTGCCTCGCGCGGTTCGGCGACACCCATGTCCTCTGCACGGCGTCGGTGGAGCAAAAGGTACCCCCCTTCCTGCGTGGATCGGGCCGAGGCTGGGTAACCGCCGAATACGGCATGCTGCCCCGCTCGACCCATGAGCGCACCGACCGCGAGGCGGCCAAGGGCAAGCAGAGCGGCCGCACCCAGGAAATCCAGCGCCTGATCGGCCGCTCGCTGCGGGCGGTGACCGATCTCGCCGCCATGGGCGAAATGCAGGTCAAGGTCGATTGCGACGTCATCCAGGCCGACGGCGGCACCCGCACCGCCTCCATAACCGGGGCCTATGTGGCCCTGCATCTCGCCTTCCAGAAGCTGGTGACCATGGGCATCCTCAAGGCGGTGCCGCTGGTGGAACCCGTGGCGGCCGTCTCCTGCGGCATCTACGAGGGGATTCCCGTGCTCGACCTCGAATACGTCGAGGATTCGGCGGCCCAGGCCGACGCCAATTTCGTGCTGACCGGATCGGGCGGGATCGTCGAGATCCAGGGCACCGCCGAGGAGCGCCCGTTCTCGCGCGATCAGTTCCAGGTGTTGCTGGGCCTGGCGGAAAAGGGCGTGACGGAGCTGGTGGCCCACCAGCGCAAGGCGCTGGGATTGTCATGATCCGGAAGATGCGGGATGGGGAGCTGGTGATCGCCAGCCACAATTCCGGCAAGGTGCGCGAAATCGGCGAACTGCTGCATCCCTTCGGGATCGAGGTGGTCTCGGCCGGGGCGCTCGGCCTGGCCGAGCCCGAGGAAACCGGCGCCACCTTCGCCGCCAACGCCGAGCTGAAGGCCCGCGCCGCCGCCTCGGCCGCCGGCAAGCCGGCGCTGGCCGACGATTCGGGCCTGGCGGTGGATGCGCTGGGCGGCGATCCCGGCATCTTCTCGGCGCGCTGGGCGGGGCCGGACAAGGATTTCGCCCTGGCCATGAGCAAGGTCCACGAGGCCTTGGGCGACGGTCCCGACCGCCGCGCGCGCTTCGTCTGCGCCCTGTCGCTGGCCTGGCCGGACGGCCATTGCGAAACCTTCGAGGGCGTGGTCGAGGGCGACATCGTCTGGCCGCCCCGGGGCGGCCAGGGCTTTGGCTACGACCCCATCTTCCGGCCGCTTGGCCACGACATCACCTTCGGCGAGATGGAGCCCCGGTCCAAGCACGCCATCAGCCACCGCGCCGACGCCTTCCGCAAGCTGGTGGCCGCCTGTTTCGCGGGATGATCGAATACTCCTGTTTCGGCGCAACGGTTCATTATGCAACATCAAGGAATGGTGTCATCCCGAGGGAGCGGAGCGACAGAGGGATCTTTCGCGCGAAAGTGCCCGAACGATCCCTCGCCGCGGGTTCGGGATGACAGCGAAAAATGCATGGTGAGAACCGCTGGTTTCGGCATCTACATCCACTGGCCGTTCTGCCTGTCGAAGTGCCCCTACTGCGATTTCAACAGCCATGTGGCGGGGGTGATCGACCAGGAACGCTGGCGCGCGGCCCTGCTGGCCGAACTCGGCTGGTTCGCCGCCCGCACGCCCGGGCGCACGGTGACCAGCGTATTCTTCGGCGGCGGCACGCCGTCGCTGATGGACCCCCAAACCACGGCGGCGCTGCTCGGCGCGGTCCGGCGGCTGTGGCCGACCGCGCCCGACATGGAAGTGACCCTGGAGGCCAACCCCTCCACCGTCGAATCCGGGCGCTTCCGCGACTTCCGTTCGGCCGGCGTGGGACGGCTGTCGCTGGGCGTCCAGGCCCTGGACGACGACGCGCTGCGGCTGCTGGGCCGCCGCCACGATCTGGCCGAGGCGCTGGCAGCCATCGGGGTGGCGCGGTCCATTTTCCCCCGGCTGTCCTTCGATCTCATCTACGCCCGGCCCGGCCAAAGCCCGGCCGCCTGGCGCAGCGAACTCGCCCGCGCCCTGGATCTGGCCGGCGATCACCTGTCGCTCTATCAGCTCACCATCGAGGAGGGCACCGCGTTCGCGCCCATCTTCGCCCGCGGGGCGCTGACCCTGCCCGGCGAGGACGCGTCCGCGGAGATGTTCGACCTCACCCAGGACATGACCGAAGCCGCCGGCCTGCCCGCCTACGAGGTGAGCAACCACGCCCGGCCGGGATCGGACTGCCGGCACAACCTGACCTATTGGCTGGGCGGCGATTACGTCGGCATCGGCCCCGGCGCCCACGGCCGCATCGGATTGGCAGCCATCCGCCAGCACCGCCCGCCCGAGGGATGGCTCGCCGCGGTCGAACGCCACGGGCACGGCACCCGCGCCGAAGAGGCGCTGGACGCCGCCACCCGCGCCCGGGAACTGGCGATGATGGGTTTGCGGCTGAGGGGCGGAATCGATGCCGAAACGTTCGCGCTGGCCGCCGGCATGCCGCTGGACGGCGTGCTCGACCCGGACGGGCTGGCGCGCATGGCCGAGGGCGGGTTCGTCGAGCGCTGCGCCGCCGGCCTCAGGGTCACGCCCAAGGGCCGCTTGCTCCTCAACGCGGTGACGGCGCAACTGCTGGCGTAATTGCTGAAGGGCCCCTCGGCTTCGCTCGGGACGACAAGAAAATGTGCCGTTCCGAGCGAGCGCCGGCGACGAGGAACCTTTCACGCGGCTGCCCGCTCACGGCATCGGACCGCCGAACGCGGTCGGCGCCGGGCTGACCTCCTTGGGGGGACCGCCGCGCTCGACCTCCAGGACCTCGAGTCCCCGGTCGGCGGTGCCGTCGGGAAGCAGGCGGAAGATGCCGTCCACGCCCGCGAAGCCGTCGGCACTGGTCAGGGCCGCCTGGGAATAATCGCCCTGGCCCCGCCGCGCCAGCACGGCGGCCAGCGCCGTGGCATCGTAGGCGCTGCTGGCGAGCTTGCCGAAGCGGGCCGGAAGCGGGCCGAACGCTTTGAGGTAGCGCGCCTCGAAGGCGACATGGGCGGCCGGCGGCGGCACCGGATACCAGCCGCCCTGCAGCGCCGGCTCGTCGGCCAGGCGGGGATCGTCCCACAGCATGGTGCCGAGCAGGCGGATCTGGGCGGGGTCGATCCCGTAATAGGTGATGAGCGACGCGACGCTTTTGAGCCGCACCCCGTCGTCCGGCAGCAGCACCGCGTCGTAGGGATAGGGAATCGCGCCGGCCTGCGCGGCGTCCAGCGCCTGGCGGCTGCCGGCCCGGCCCGACAGCGCCTCGCGGTCGCGATCGAGATCGGCGCGGTGGCGGTCGTAATCGGTGAAGCGCTTGGCCACCGCGGTCAGATCGGGGGCCGCCGGATCGTAGAATTGGCTGCGCACCACCCGCGCCCCGGCCCCGGCCTGGACCACGGCGTCCTGCAAGGCATCGGCCATGGCGTGGCCGTATTCGTTGTCGGGGGCGAGCACGGCGAAGCGGCCGCGGTTGTCGGCCATGGCCTGGGCCACGACCCGCCGGACCTGGGGAGCGGGGAGGAAGCCGACCGAATAGACGCCGTTGCCCAGCGCCGAACGGTCGGTGGTGAAGGCCACCACCGGAATGGATTGCTGCCGCGCCACCGGTGCCGCCGCCTTCACCTCGGGCGAGAACACCGGGCCGAGGATGATGTCCGCCCCCTGGGTCAGCGCCTGCCGCGCGGCGGCGGCGGCGCCGTCGGGCGTCCCCTTCGTATCGACCGGAATGAGGTCGAAATGCTCGTCCCCCACCTCGAACACCGCCAGTTGCGCGGCGTTCGACAGCATCGTGCCGATCGCCGCGCTGGGCCCCGACAACGGCACCAGCAGGGCAGCGCGCACCTCGCCCTTGGGGCCGGCCTTGAGGGTGGGAGCGATCGGCGCCGGGATCGCGGGCGGAACCGCCCCGGCGGCGTCGGTACCGGGCGTTGCGGGCGCGGCCGGTTCGGCCGGCGCCGGAGCGCGGGGCGCGGCCGGCGCCGGAGCCGGTTCGGCCGCCAGCGCCTTGGTCGTAGCGGGCGAGGATGGTAAGTCTGAGGACTGACAGCCGCCCACCACCAGCAGGGCCACGAGACATGGCAAAGCAGCGACACGGCGCCACCGAACGGACGACAGGCGCACCGGAACCCTCCTTGGCGCTGGACGACGGCCAGGCGGAGGGTAGACCGCGCCGGCCGGGAAGTAAACCGGCACCGGGGCTGTATCTGGTCGCTACCCCCATCGGCAATCTCGGCGATATCACGCGCCGCGCCGAGGCGGTGCTCCGCCAGGCCGACCTGATCGCCTGCGAGGACACCCGGGTCACCGGCAAGCTGCTGACGCTTCTGGGGCTGTCCGGGCGGCTCACCCCATACCACGAGCACAACGCGGACACGGCGGGCCCCGCGCTGGTCGCGCGCATCCGCGAGGGCGCCGTCGTCGCCCTGGTGTCGGACGCCGGCACGCCGCTGGTGTCCGATCCGGGATCGCGGCTGGTGCGGGCCTGCCGCGCCGAGGGCTTGCGGGTGACGGCCGTGCCGGGACCGTCGGCGGTGCTGACCGCCCTGCAATTGTCCGGCCTGCCCGCCGACCGTTTCCTGTTCGCCGGATTCCTGCCCGCCCGCGCCGCCCAGCGCCGGCAGACCGCGCGCGAACTGGCCGGAGTGCCCGCCACGCTGATCTTCTTCGAATCCCCCAACCGGCTGGCGGAATCCCTGGCCGACCTCGCCGCCGTGCTGGGTGACCGCGAGGCGGCGGTGGCGCGGGAACTCACCAAGCTGCACGAGGAGGTGGTGCGCGGCGATCTGGTTGCGCTGGCGGAACGCTACGGGGCCGAGGGCCCGCCCCGGGGCGAGGTGGTCGTCGTCGTCGGCCCGCCCAAGGAACCGGAGCGGCCGGCGGCGCACGAGATCGACGCGCGGCTGGCGGCGGCGGTGGAGGGCGGGGCCAGCGTCAAGGATGCCGCCGCCCTGGTCGCCGCCGAGACCGGGCACCCCCGGCGCGAGGTCTACGCCCGGGCGCTCAAGCTGTTCCGCGGCGACGTATCGTGACCGGCGGCCGGCTGCGCGCGCGGCGCCACGGGTTGTGGGCGGAAACCCTGGCGGTGGCCTGGCTTCGGTTCAAAGGCTATGGGATGGTGGCCCGCCGCCTCGCCGCCGGCCGGGGCACCGGCGCCGGCGAGGTCGACATCGTCGCCCGGCGCGGCGGCGTGCTGGCCTTCGTCGAGGTGAAATTCCGTCCCACCCTGGCCCAGGCGGCGGAGGCCGTCGGGGCGCCGCAGCGCCGGCGGATCGCGCGGTCGGCGGCGCTGTTCCTGGCCCGCAGGCCGGATTTGGCGGGATTGGCGGTGCGTTTCGACGCGATCCTCGTCGCCCCCTGGCGGCTGCCGCGCCACCTTCCCGACGCGTGGCGCGCGGACCCTTGAGCGCCACCCTCCGCCCCCGTTAGAGTATGGTGTCCCAACCCGCAAAGGTGACTGTCGTGACCAAGTTTCGTGCCGTCCTCGCCGCCGCCCTGGTGGGAGCGTCCGCCGCCGCCCTGCCCGGTTGCGTCCCCATGTTGGTCGGCGCCGGGGCCGAGGCGGGCACCGCCGCCGCCGAAGACCGCGGCCTTGAAGGGGCCATCGACGACACCAAGATCCGGGCCCAGATCAACGACCTGTGGTTCCGCAAGGACGTGGACATGTACCGGCAGGTCGGCCTGACCGTCTTCGAAGGACGGGTGCTGCTGACGGGCGTGGTGCCGACCGAGCAGGCCCGCACCGACGCGGTGCGCCTGACCTGGCAGGCGTCCGGCGTCAAGGACGTCTACAACGAAATCCATGTGGACCCGAACGGCGAGGCCCTCATCGATTCCGGCCGGGACACCGTCATCGCCGAGAAGCTCAAGGCCAAGCTGCTGTTCGACAAGGACATCCAGAACATCAACTACCGGGTCGACGTGGTGGACGGCGTCATCTATCTGATGGGCATCGCTCAGAATCAGGACGAACTGGACCGCGTCATCGCCTATGCCCGCGACATTCCCGACGTCACCCAGGTGATCAGCCACGTGGTGCTCAAGGACGATCCCAAGCGGGTCTCGGGATAGCGGGCATGGCCGCGGCGGGTCTCAGGGAGCGACTGGCCGGCCTGGCCGCGGTGGAGGACGGGGCGCTGCCCCTGGGAGCGACGGCGCTGGCAATCGCCTCCCTGGAACGGCCCCGCGCGCCCCTGGATGGATACATCCGCCATCTCGACCGCCTCGGCGACGACCTCGCCGCGGTCTCGACGCCGGACCTGTCGGCCGCGGACCGGGGCGCGGCCCTGGCCGAGGTGATGGCCGGCCGCCACGGCTACCGCATCGACGACGACGAGGCGACGGCCGATTCCGGCCTGATCGGAGCCATCGACCGCCGCCGCGGCGGGTCGGCGGCGCTCGGCCTCATCGCCCTGGACGCGGCGCGCAGGGCCGGCTGGATGGCCGAGGCGCTGGCGTTCCCGCCCTACGTCCTGCTGCGGCTGCAAGACAAGGCCGGGGGACGGGCGATCGTCGATCCCACGGCGGACTGGTCGCCGGTGAGCCCCGCGGACATGCGCGCGTCGCTGAAGGCGGCCAGGGGCCTGGACGCCGAACTGGCGCCCGGCCACTACGCGCCGCTCGGCAACCGCGCCCTTCTGCTGCGGCTGCAAGGCGACGCCAAGATGCGGCTGCTGCGCCAGGGCGAGGTGGAGCGGGCGCTGGCGGTGGTGGAGACCACGCTCCTGTTCGCTCCTGCCGAGGAGGCGCTATGGCGGGAAGCCGGCCTGATGCATATGCGGTTGGGCCGGCTTGCGGCGGCGATGGCGGCGCTGGAACAATTCGCCGCCCGCACCGGCAATCCCGAGGCGCGGAGGCGGACGCTGCGCCTGCTGCGGGAGTTGAGGGGCCGCTTGATCTGAGTCGCCGCGCCATTTCGGGCTTTCGGTGGAACCGGACTCGTTCCAGATTACCATCCGTCGGTCACCGCCAGGGGAGGACGCATCATGAGTCTCGCCGTCGCCATTCAGATGGACCCCATCGAGGGCATCGACATCGATGCCGATTCGACCTTCGTCCTGGCGCTCGAGGCGCAGGCGCGCGGCCACGCCCTGTTCCATTACCTGCCCCAGCATTTGGCACTGCGGAACGGACGGGTGTTCGCCTGGGTGCGGCCCCTGACGGTGCGCCGCGTCCGGGGCGGCCACGCCGTCCTGGGCGGGCCGGAGCTGATGGACCTGGCCACCATGGACGTGATCCTGATGCGCCAGGACCCGCCCTTCGACATGGCCTACATCACCGCCACACATCTGCTGGAGCACATCCATCCCGACACCCTGGTGGTCAACGACCCCGTGCAGGTGCGCAACGCCCCGGAAAAGCTGCTGGTGACCCATTTCGAGGGCCTGATGCCGCCGACCCTGATCACCGCCGACCGGCGGCAGATCGTGGAGTTCCGCAAGGAGTACGGGGACATCATCCTGAAGCCCCTGTTCGGCAACGGGGGCGCGGGGGTTTTCCACATCGGCCCGCAGGACGAAAATCTCAACGCGCTGCTGGAACTGTTCACCCAGCTCTACCGCGAGCCCATCATCATCCAGCAATACGTGCCGGAAGTGCGCAACGGCGACAAGCGCATCATCCTGGTGGACGGCGTGCCGGCCGGCGCGGTGAACCGGGTGCCGGCCGAGGGCGAGGCGCGGTCGAACCTGCATGTGGGCGGCCGGGCCGAGAAAACCGAGCTGTCGACCCGCGATCGCGAAATTTGCGACGCCATCGGTCCCACCTTGCGCGAGCGCGGCCTGATCTTCGTCGGCATCGACGTCATCGGCGGCTTCCTGACCGAGATCAACGTGACCTCGCCGACAGGAGTCCAGGAAATCAACCGCTTGGACGACATCCGCATCGAGGCGCGGATCTGGGACGCCATCGAATTGCGCCGCGCCACCACCGCCCCGCCGCCCTCGGCATAAGGACCAGGCCTGCGGACGCAGTTGTGCGGCGGGCCCGCGCCGCCCCTTCGCAACTTCGAAGGCAGTTTTTGGGAAGGAGCAATCGCAGCGCCGTTGCGTGGCTGCAACGGCCGCATCAGTGCGAAGGATTTTTTTCCTTGCGCCCGACGATGCCTGGATAGTTTTACGATCCCGGGAGTTGCGGAATGGTTAACGCCATCGGAAAAAGCGGCGCGCGGCCCGCGTGATCGTTCCCGAAGCGGTCGCGCCCGCGCGGAAACACGCCTGGAGGACGTTATGCAGCAAAGGCTTGGCGTCGTCACCCTGGGGGTTGCCGGCGTGGACCGGGCGCGGTGCTTTGAGATTGCGCAAGGTGTGTGATTTGTGTTCCTGGGGGTTGCCGGCGTGGACCGGGCGCGGTGCTTCTACGAAGGGGGGATGGGGTGGACGGCCTCGCCCGCCAGCGAGGACGAACAGGGCGAAGGCGGGCGAGGATTCCACCGGCGCACGGCCCAGAAGGCGGCCGTAGAACGCGGCGCTGGCGGCGAGCCCCAGCCGCGGGTCGGTCCGGCCCGCCACCCAGCGCGCGCCCAGCGCCAGGGCCTCCATCTCCTCGTCCGAGAACATCAGGGGCGGCAGCAGGAAGCCGGGGCGCAGCACATAGCCGAGCCCGGGCTCCCCGTCGATCCCGGCGCCCTGGGCCTGGAGCGCGCGGATGTCGCGGTATAGTGTGCGCAGGCTGACGCCCAGTTCGGCGGCCAGCGCCCCGCCGCTGACGGGATAGCGGTGGCGGCGCGGAATTTGCAGAAGCTGGAGCAGGCGTTCGGCGCGGGACATGCGATCCACCATAACCCCGCGTTGAGCGGGCTCCCGCTCGCATGGCATAGTGTCCGGCATTAAACGGGGATGGGAACAGCGTGTCCACCGGCAAACCCATGACCACCATCATCGCCCTTCTGCGGGCGGTCAACGTCGGCGGCACCGGCATGCTGCCGATGGCGGAGTTGAGGGCGCTGTGCGCCGGCCTCGGTTACGAGGATGTGCGGACCTATATCGCCAGCGGCAACATCCTGTTCCGCAGCCCGCGGCCGGAGGCGGAAATCCGCCCGACGCTGGAAACGGCCCTGGCGGCCAGGATGGGCAAACCCATCGACGTGATGGTGCACACGGGCGCCGAGATGCGGGCCGTGCTGGAGGCCAATCCGTTCCCGGCCGCCGACCCAAAGCGCATGGTCGTCGCCTTCCTCAACGCCCCGGTCCCGGCCGATTTCCTTGGCCGTATCGCCAATGTGGATGGCGAGGACGTCGCCGCGCTGGGCCGCGAAATCTACATCCATTACGCAGGCGGCATTGGCCGCTCGCGGCTGAAGCTCCCGCCCAGCCCGGCGGCGACGGGGCGCAACCTCAACGCCGTAGCGAAGCTGGCCAGTCTGGCCGGTTGACCAAGGGCGCCCGCCTTGGCCCCTATCGCCAAACACGATAGTATCACCGGCGTCGTGCACGTCCATTCCCTCCGAGTACATGACCACCCATGCCCCGGCCATCGCCTTTTCCGGCATCGACTGCCCAGATATCGACATCCTGCCCGCGCGGCGCATAGACCGGGAGGAAAGATGATTCTTGAAGCGGCGTTCCTGACCGTCCGCCATGGCCAGAGTGGGGCGTTCGCGGCCGCGATGGCGGAAGCACGGCCTTTGATTGCGGCCACGCCAGGTTTCGAAGGCATCGAGGTGCGCCCTTGTCTCGAACAACCGGGGCGGTACCTCCTCCTTGTATGGTGGAATTGTGTGGAGGATCATACCCAGGGTTTCAGAGGGTCGGACCGGTATCAGGCGTGGAAGCGCCTCCTTCACCACTTCTACGACCCTTTCCCTTTGGTCGAACACTTCGGTAACTCGATCATCTGAACCGAAAGCCGGACCCAGGCATGACCACCCACGCCCCCACCGTCGCCTTTTCCGGCATCGAGTGCCTCGACATCGACGTTCAGGTGCAGATCGCCGCGGGCCTGGTGGCTTTCACCGTGGTCGGACTGCCCGACAAGGCGGTGGGGGAGAGCCGCGAGCGGGTGCGGGCGGCGTTCAACGCGCTGGGGCTGGCGCTGCCGCCGAAACGGATCACCGTCAACCTCGCCCCCGCCGACCTGTTGAAGGAGGGCAGCCATTTCGACCTGCCCATCGCGCTGGGCCTGCTGGCAGCCATGGGAGTGCTGCCGCCGGACGAGATCGCGAGGTACGTCGCCATCGGCGAACTCGGCCTCGACGGGTCCATCGCCCCGGTGGCCGGCGTGCTGCCCGCCGCCATCGCTGCCAACGCCTCGGGCCGCGGCCTGATCTGCCCGGCCGCGCAAGGGCCGGAAGCGGCGTGGGCGGGCGACATCGACATTCTGGCCGCGCCGTCGCTGCTGTCCCTCATCAACCACTTCAAGGGCACCCAGGTGCTGGCGCCGCCGATTCCGGAAGTGGCCGAGGATCCCGCCGATCTTTTGGACCTGCGCGACATCAAGGGCCAGGAATCGGCCAAGCGGGCGCTGGAGGTGGCGGCGGCGGGGGGTCACAACCTGCTGATGATCGGCCCGCCCGGCTCGGGCAAGTCCATGCTGGCGGCGCGGCTGCCCGGGCTGCTGCCGCCCCTGTCGCCGGCCGAGGCGCTCGAGGTCAGCATGATCCATTCGGTCGCCGGGCAATTGACCGAAGGCCGCCTGCTGCGCCGCCGCCCCTTCCGCGATCCCCATCATTCCGCTTCAGTACCGGCGCTGGTGGGCGGCGGCATGCGGGCGCGGCCGGGGGAAATCTCGCTCGCCCATAACGGCGTGCTGTTCCTGGACGAGCTGCCGGAATTCGCCCGCGGCGCGCTGGAGGCCCTGCGCCAGCCGCTGGAAACGGGGCGCGCCACCGTGGCCCGCGCCAACGCCCATGTCAGCTATCCCGCCCGCATCCAACTGGTGGCGGCCATGAATCCCTGCCGCTGCGGCTATCTGGGCGATCCCGCCCTGGCCTGCGCCAAGGCGCCCCGCTGCGGCGCCGACTATCAGGCGAAGATCAGCGGGCCGCTGTTCGACCGCATCGACCTCCATGTCGAGGTGCCGGCCGTCAATCCCCTGGACCTGTCGCTGCCGCCGCCGGCCGAGGGCTCCGCCGAAATCGCCCGGCGGATCGCGGCGGCGCGGCGGGTCCAGGCCGACCGTTACGCCGCCGTGGCGCCCAGCCGCGCCTTGCTCTGCAACGCCGAGGCCGATGGCGAAGTGCTGGAAAAGGTGGCCGCGCCCGACGCGCCGGGCCGCCAGTTGCTGACCGAGGCGGCCGAACGCATCCGCCTGACCGCGCGCGGCTACCACCGGGTGCTGCGGGTGGCGCGCACCCTGGCCGATCTCGATGGGTCCGGGGGCGTGCGCCGCATCCACGTCGCCGAGGCGCTATCCTACCGGCGGATCGCGGCCGGGCGGGGCTAACGGGCGGGCGCATCCGCCCGAAGGGAAATCGAGCGGCAGCGTCACCGAGAAACGGGACCCCCGGCCCACCACGGATCGGACGGTCACCATGCCATCAAGAAGGCGGACAACCCGTTCGACGATGGCCAAACCCAATCCCCTACCTCTGGAGCGGTCGCGCCCGCTGTCCCTGGTGGAAATCCTCGAAGATCGCACCGAGCTGATCGCAGTCGATCCCGCTCCCGGTGTCGATGACGTCGATTCTCACGGCATCGCGCCGGCGGCGGCATCCGATCAAAACGCGCCCTGAGGACGTATAGAGCAGGGCGTTTTCGATGAGGTTGCGGAGGGCGGATTCCAACAGAAGCGGGTCGGTGTACGCCATGGCGGATGTCGGAACCATTCGGCACCGGATGCCTTTGCGGTTGGCGCGAGGAGCGTACTCGTCGGCCAGACGCTTCAGAAGATCCCCCAGGAACACCACCTCGGGTCTCGGCACCGGGATACCCAAATCCAGTTTCGCAACCTCCAGCATGCCGTCGAGCAATCGGCCGATGGCCTCGGCCGCTTCCTCGATGCGGCCCGCGATTTTCTCGATTTCGACATCGCGGGCGCGCTGCTTGAGGACCGCCAGAAACAGCATCAGGGATTGTGTGGGCTGGCGCAGATGGTGACTGGCGGCGGCAATGAACTTGGCGTTCCTGGCCGCGGCCAGCTCCGCTTTTACATCTTTTGCGGACATGGATTTTTCGCCGGTAGTAACAACCCAGGCTATGCTTACCATACCACAGATTGTACTACCAGTAGTTTTGTATACACGGCGACGACCGCGGGCAGGCATAGCTCGTGGGGAGGATCGGGCGCTGAAGAAGCCGGATTGACAAGGCGCCGCGGCGGACGGCCCGCTTCCGGCACCTTGACTATCGGTTTAATTTAATGCCACTGTTCAGGCTGGAGTAGTTATGCACCATTGATCTATCTTGACTGGAAAGCTGAAATGTCCTTCTCAGCCGGCCCTGGAGGACAAAAAATGATTAATACTCCCATAATTCTCGAACGGTTCGTGAGCGATATTCAATCAATTAGCAGTCTCGACGAACTGAATAAAATTTTTGCGGCCTGTATGCGCGAAATTGGGATGCGATATTTTACATATCATATAGTTAGAATCGCTGGTGTTGGTAATGAGCTGCCATATTTTATTACTACTTATCCTGACAAATGGGTAAGACACTACGTTGCTGAAGAGTATGTTAAAATTGATCCGCTTATTTTATTCGGTCCTAGACGCCTCATTCCCTTCCTCTGGGATGAGGTTGCTGCTCCAAAACACCTGAAAGACCGTCAGAGGCTGACCGAAAATTAAATTGAGTGATTTCAGTCACTTGTGGTTCTGTCTGGTTGCGAAATCAAGACGAGGCCGCAAGATGGTGTGGACTGAAATCAC
>JAJZVW010000065.1 GCA_021847015.1 Pseudomonadota bacterium
CTTTCGCCGCTCGGCAAAGAGAGCGGGGCGCATATCAACCCGGTCGTTACCCTGGGATTCTGGCTGATGGGCAAGCTGAAGGCCCGTCATGTCCTGGGCTACGTGTTCGCGCAGATCGCAGGTGCGGTGGTAGGGGCGGTGCCGCTGCTGGCGTGGGGGGCAATGGGGCGCAGCATCGCCTTCGGCGCGACGCTGCCTGGTGCCGCTTACGGCGCCGGTTGGGCGCTGCTGGGGGAGACGGCGACCACTTTCGCCCTCATCTTTGGATTGTTCTTCTTCCTTCAGCACCGGCGCTTGCGGGCCTTTACGCCGGCGCTTTTTCCCTTCCTCTACGCGGTCATGGTTTTCGTCGAGGCGAATGTCTCCGGAACCAGCACCAATCCGGCGCGCAGCTTTGGGCCGGCCCTGATCTCCGGCGACTGGCATGCCTGGTGGGTGTATTGGTTGGGCCCGTTGCTGGGCACGCTGCTGGGGGTGGCCGTGTATCGACTGACCGGGCGGCGTTGGTCGCCGATCGCGGTGGCCAAGCTGCACCACTTCGAGCATGACCGCTACGGCGTTTTTCGCTCCTGAGCCGGGAGCTTGGCTCCTTTTTTGTCTTTGCCTTACTTTTTCTCCTATCCCCTGCAAGTTTGACGCGGCGCGACCATCTTGCCGGCGCGCGGCTTTTGTGTTGCCCCGGCAGAGATGCCCTTTACGGCTATTGCACGAATTTATGAACCATTCGGGCAAAACCCTGGTCTCTTCACCATAACAATCAACACGAAAGCCCCTATGAAAGCACCACAGGCAGCCTCTTCGCACCCTACTTGGGCCCACGCCGGCAAGGATATGGTGGGCACCAGCCTCGGCTCTTCACGGCTCTGGTTTACCGTCGCCGAGGGCATCGTCACGGAAGTTTACTACCCGCGCATCGACATCCCCCAAATCAGGGATCTCGGCTTTATCATCGCGGATGACCGGGGATTCTGGGTCGAGTTGCGCCGACTCGGGAACTACGAAGTGGCCTTGCCCAAGCCCGGAATACCCACCGTCACGGTCGTTCATCGGCACCCGCGTTTTACCTTCACGCTGCAAATCTGCCCTTCGCAACAACGCGATACGCTTCTGCTGCGTTATCGGCTGGAGGGGGATGAAGGCCTGCGGCCCTATGCACTTCTGGCGTCCCGGCTGGGGGGAGATGCGGAAAATAATGAGGCCGCCGTCGCCAAGCACAACGGCCGTACCGTCCTGTGGGCGAAGCAGGGACCCTTCGGGCTGGCGCTGGTGGCGATGGGAAAAGACGGTTCCGACGCCTGGCGGCGTTGCTCCGTCGGCTGCCTCGGCGCGAGCGACGGCTGGCAGGACTTCGACCGGCACGGACGCATGACGTGGCAATACGACAGCGCGGGGCCGGGAGTGGTCTCCCTGATGGGCGAACTGCCGCGCCAGGCCACCCTCGCTCTCGGCCTCGGGACGAGCAGGAGGTCGGCGGCAACGCTGGCGATAGCGAGCCTTATGGAAGATTTTTCGACGGCCTGGGGCACGCAATGCCGGGTCTGGGAATCCTGGTTGGGAGGATGCCGATTTCCCGATTTACCCGGCCATCTTCGCGAAATGGTCGCGCTTTCCGCCATGGTGCTCAAGGTCCATCAGGATCGGACCTATTCCGGTGCCGCGGTGGCAAGCCTCGCCGTACCCTGGGGGGAAAGCAGCCAGAGCCGCGGCGGCTATCACCTGGTGTGGTGCCGCGATCTGGTGGAAACCGCGGGCGCGCTGGTGGCCATGGGGGCGCTGGAGGATGCCCGCGACGTGCTGCGTTACCTGATCGCCACCCAGCAGGAGGACGGGCACTGGCTCCAGAACCAGTGGCTTGGGGGCGACGCGTTCTGGCAGGGCATTCAGCTCGACGAGACCGCCTTCCCTGTCCTTCTGGCTTCCGCGCTGCGCGAGCGGGGCGCCCTGGACGGCATCCCGGTCACGGACATGGTGCGGCGGGCACTCTCCTTCATCACCCGCCAGGGCCCCACCACGGGCCAGGACAGGTGGGAGGAGGACCCCGGCATCAATACGTTCACCCTCGCCATCGCCATTGCCGCGCTGGTGGAAGGCAGCACCTTTCTCGACGGGGAGGCGCGGGAATTCGCGCTCCTGCTCGCGGACATCTGGAACGCCCGGCTCGATGACTGGACGGTTGCGAAGGACACGGCGCTGGCGCGGCGCCTCGGGGTGGGGGGGTATTACATCCGCACCGCTCCGCCGGATGCGCTGGTGCACGATGGCGCCCAGGCGGAGCATATATTGATCAAGAACCGCGCCCGCGACCCGGACTTGCCCGCCGATGAGCAGATCGGGACGGACTTCCTGCAACTGGTGCGCTACGGACTGCGCCGACCGGACGATCCCTTCATTCTCGACAGCCTGAAGGCCGTCGACCAGATGCTCAAGACGGACACCCCAAACGGCCCGGTCTGGCACCGATACAACGGGGACGGCTACGGCGAACATAATGACGGCGGCGCCTTCGACGGCACCGGCCGCGGGCGGGGCTGGCCGCTCCTGACGGGAGAGCGGGGGCACTATGCGCTCCTCGCGGGGGAAGATCCCCTGCCCTATCTCGAAGGCATGGCCGCCATGACTGGCGCCGCCGGTCTCCTGCCGGAGCAGGTTTGGGATTGGAACCCCTTCCCGGAGCACCGTCTGGAGCCGGGCAAACCGAGCGGTTCCGCCATGCCGCTGGTGTGGGCGCATGGCGAGTTCATCAAGCTGTGTTACAGCCGCGCGCTGGGTTATCCGGTGGACCGGCCCGTGGCCACCTGGGAGCGCTACCAGGGAATGCGCCCCAAGATTTCCCATGACATTTGGGGCCCGCGCTATCGTCCGCGCCGCGTACGCGCGGGCAACCAATTCACCATTGCGCTCAGGGCGCCGGCCCGCGTGCATTGGGGTCTCAACGGCTGGAAAGCCCCCCGGGACAGCGACACCAGGGATACCGGGCTTGGCGTATACGTGGTCGATCTCCCGCTCGGCGGGCTCAACGCGGGAGAGACCGTTCAATTCACCTTCTACTGGCTGGATCGGAACATATGGGAAGGCCGGGATTACGAAGTGCGGGTTACCGAGTAGCAAAAGGAGAACAGTGTGATTGCAATCGAACTTCAAGGCCGCAAGGCGCTTATCACCGGCGGGGACTCCGGTCTGGGCGCGGCGACGGCGAAATCCCTTGCCCAGGCGGGCGCCGATGTCGCGATTACCTATCGTTACGAGTCCAAAGCCGCGGAGCAGGTGGCAACCGTGGTGCGGTCTTTCGGCGTGAAGGCATACGCCTTCCGATTGGACAATATTTCACAAAAGGAAGACGTGGATGCGCTCTTTAGACAGGTGGATCAAGAGCTCGGCGGCCTCGACATCCTCGTGAACAATGCCGGCACCGACGGCCCCCGCGCTTTATGTGCCGACAGCGACGTCGCGGCTTGGCGTCAGGTCGTAGAGATCGACCTGTTCGGCCCTTACTACTGTGCCCGGGAGGCCGTGGCGCGGATGGGCAAGCAGGGCCGCGGCGTCATCGTCAATACGAGCTCCGTCCACGAGTTCATCCCGTGGGCCGGATACAGCGCCTACACCAGCGCGAAAGCGGCGCTGAGCATGTTCAGCAAGACATTGGCGCAGGAGGTGGCGGCCCAGGGCATCCGGGTCCTCGCCATCGCTCCCGGCGCGGTCAAGACCCCGATCAACGCCAACGTCTGGCAAGACCCCAAGGGACTTGCCGATCTTGACGGGAAGATCCCCATGGGCCGGGTCGGCGAGCCGGACGAGATCGGCCATGCCATTGCCTTCCTGTGCAGCGACCTCGCCAGCTACATCACCGGCATCACCGTTCCGGTCGACGGCGGCATGCTGCTTTATCCCGATTTTCGCCAAGGCGGCTGACATCGCCCGTCTCCCAAGCCGTTACGAAGTTGTGTTTAAAATTTTAAACAATGTCTCTACTGCGCACCCTGCTGCTGTTCCTCTGCCTGCTGCCACCCGCCCTCGCCGGCGTGGTGACGCTGCCGGCGCGCGCCGTCGACTACCAGCCCGAAGTCCACGCCTGGGCGCGCGTGGAAACGCTGGCGCCGCTCACCCTGCGCATGCCGCTGGCGGCGCGCGTGGCAGCGCTCAACGCCCGCCCCGGCGAGACGGTGGCGGCGGGCGCACCGCTGGTACGGCTGGGGGGGCCGCAAATGGCCGGGCAACTGGCCGCGGCGCGCGCGCGTGTGGCGGCGGCGGCGCAGGAACTCGCGGCGGCGCAGCAAAGCGCCGCCTCGGTAGCGCGTACCTACCCGGCGCTGACTAACCGCCGGGCGCTCGCGGCAGCGCGGGCCGCCCTGGCGGCCGCCGCGGGGCGGCTCGCGCAGGCGCGGGCGGACGAACAGGCGCTGCGCGCGCAAACCTGGCTGGCCAGTCCGCTGCCTGCGGTGGTGAGCAGCGTGAGCGCCGCGCCGGGCGCCGACCTGCCGGCCGGCGCGGCGCTTTTGACGCTGTTGCCGCAGGGCCGCCTGTGGCTGCGTGCGGAGGTGTTCGGCCGCCTGCCGCTGGCCCCCGGCACGGCGGCGCGCTTCGTCTCCGCCGACGGGCAGACCGTGACCGTGTGCCTGGCGGACGAGCTGCCGGCGCGTGCCGCCAACGGCGCGCGCGTGGTGAATTTCGCGCCGCGCGGCGCGGCGCCGCACTGGCAGGCGGGCGAGAGCGGCGAAGTCGTCGTTGCCGGCGCGCCGCAGCCGGCGGTGGCGGTGCCGGCCGGGGCCCTGATCCTCGATGCCGGACAGTGGTACGTGCTGAGCGCGGCGGCGGGCAAGCTGACGGCGCTGCGCGTCAAGCCGGGGCCGGCGCGCGGTGATGAGGTGCTGATCCTGGCCGGACTTGCGCCCGCTACGCCGGTGGTGGTGCGCCAGGCCTATCTGCTTTATCACCGCGATTTTGCGGCCCATTACACGCCGCCCGACTGATGCGCCTGCCCGATCTGCTGCGCCGCCCTTTGTTGTGGGCCATGGTGTACGCGGCTTTGCTGGCCTACGGCGCATATGCCCTCTGGCGCATTCCCGCCGAAGTGCTGCCGCGCTTCGATTTCCCGCAGATCGGCGTCATCGTGCATGCGCCGGGCTACTCCGCCGTGGAAATGGAAGCGCTGGTGGCGCGCCCGCTGGAAGGCCAGATCATGGGGCTGCAAGGCCTCTCGACCCTGCGCACCACGCTTGCCCAGGGCAGCGCCCAGTTCACCGCGCGCTTCCGCGAAGGCAGCGACCCCCAGCTTGCCCTGCAGGCGGTGTACGGCGCCCTCGACCGCGCGCATGCCAGCCTGCCGCCGGGGCTGGCGCCGTATGCCGAAATCATGGGCAACGCCATCAACGAGGTGGCCGATTACGGCGTAAGCCCGCCCGCCGAGGTGCCCGCCTGGCAGGTGGAAAACGCCGTGCGCACGCGCGTGCTGCCGGCGCTGCGCGCCATCCCCGGCGTGCAGCGCGTGGAGCTGTTCGGCGCCGGGCCGCCGACGCTATGGATCCAGCCCGACCCCGCGGCACTCATCCAGCACCATGTCGGCATCGCCGCGCTGGCGCGCGCGGTGGGCGACGCGGTAGTGCTCAGGCCCGCCGGGCGCCTCGATCTCGGCCACCAGGACGTGCTGCTGGAAGTGCGCCATCTACCGCTTGGCGCGCAGCAGGTCATGGACATCCCCGTGCCGACGCCGGGCGGGCCGCTGCCGCTGGCCGCCCTGGCGCACGTGGTGAAGTCGCCGCCGCCCATCCATTACGGCCTACAACTGGACGGCCGGCCGGGGCTGGGGCTCATCGTCTTCAAACAGCCGGGGGCGTCCACCGTGCCGGTGGATGCGGCGATCACAAACACCCTGGCCGGCCTGCAAAACCAATTGCCGGGCGGTGCGCGCTGGGTGCCCATTTACCGTCAGGCGCACCTGGTTGCGCTCATCGGCCGCGACCTCTCGCGCAACCTGCTGATCGGCGGCGCGCTCGCCATCCTCGTGCTGGTGTGGCTTTTGGGGCGCCGCCAGGGCGTGGGCGTGCTGGCGCTGTCCATCCCCACCGCCCT
>JAJZVW010000066.1 GCA_021847015.1 Pseudomonadota bacterium
ATTAGGGGAGAGCACCCCTGGGGTTAAGGGAAACACGGTCGTTTGATCGGATTTCCTTTCTTCGGAAAGTAACTCGTTTCTACGCGCGTCCGTCACATGCGACAATATTCGTATGGTATCGCTCCATCTTCCAAACCGGAATTTTGGAGATGCCGCAGATGTGCGCATCTTAACTCACGGTTGGTGCGTCCGATCACGTTTTTGGACTTATTTGCCCGCGTCTCACGCATGACTCGGAACGGAGAGGAATCGGGAGCCGCAAATGGACATGCCGCAAGCGTTATTGCTTGCAAGGGGTTGAGGCAGGCATTACGGTCGGAGTGATGTGGGGGTAGGGAGGATGTCCGCCAAGTGCATTTCGTAAAGGACGCCGGCAAGAAATTGCTGTCCATCGTCTTCGGGGGGATGACGATGGCGGAGGTTTTCGATCTTCTGCTTCCCACTCGCCAATCGGCCTTCGTTCAGCGTCGCCGTGCGCTGCTGATATTGTCGCGCGTTCGACTGGTGGCGGCGACGTTCGCCGTGCTCACGCCCCTGTGGATACCCGTCGACCTCTATATCTTCAACACCACGCTGGGCATGTATCTGGCCGGGCTGCGCCTATTCGCCAGCATCGCCTTCATCCTGCTGGGATTGTCGTACCGGGGCGCCGACAACGTGGCCATGGCGCGCTGGGCGGTGATCTGGCTGCTGGCCGTTCCCACCGTCTTCTTCCTCATCAGCCACCCGCTGCTGGCGCAATTCGCCATCTCCGACCCGGCCCAGCAGGTGGTCGCCGCCGGCTACGCCTTTCTGCCGTTCGTGATGGTCGCCGGCCTGTCGGTGTTCCCCATCACCGCCGTCGAGGGGATCGCCTTGTCGGCCCCTTTGCTGGGGGCCTATCTGCTGACCGGCGTGCTGGGCTATCAATTGCTGCCGTTCGCCTCGCATTTGGGGGCGCTGTGGCTGCTCTTGCTGCTGGCGGTGGTCGCGACCTTGGCGGGGATGAGCCAACTGCACTTCATGAGCCAACTGGTGGACCAGTCCTCCCATGACGGGCTGACCCGCGCCTACAATCGCCGCGTCGGCGAGGAAATGGTGGTTCAGCAGTTCGTCACATCGGTTCGTTCCCAAGGGCCCCTGGCGCTGGCCTTCGTCGATCTCGACAGTTTCAAGTCCATCAACGACGGCTATGGCCACGAGGAGGGCGACCGTGCGCTGGGCCGCGCGGCCAGCGCCTTGCGGCGCGTGCTGCGGCGGGGGGACATTCTCATCCGCTGGGGCGGAGAGGAATTCCTTGCGGTGATGCCCAACACGGATGCGGACGGTGCCCTTTCCGCCATTACCCGCATGCGGGATACCGGTCTGGGGATACGCCCCGACGGCAAGCCGCTGACGGCTTCGGTCGGCATCGCCGAACGCATGTGCGACGGCATCGAGGTATGGACCGACCTTGTCGAACTGGCCGACCGGCGGATGTACATGGCCAAACAATCGGGCAAGGACCGCGTCATCGGCTGCGACGACGTGGTGGTGGCGGAGTCCCGGCCGCATAGTGCGACGGCTTGAGCTACGGAGTTACGGAGTTGCGGGGGGGGGGGGGATTACGGGGGATTACGGGGACAGGCATTGCCCTAATTCCGTGCCGGTGCTTCGGCCGATGGGGGCAATTGGGCGGTGATCACGGTGGCGACGGCGAAATCCTCACTGACGATTCTGAGCGGCAGCCCGGTCGATGGGTCGATCAAGGCCGAGAAGCGGGCATTGTTCCACATGTCGCGGGCCTTGTCGCGGAATCCGGCGACGGGGACGAACGTAACCAGCACCGCCACCCCCTGGACCTGGCGGTCGTCGATGTCGGTGGACCGCATGCCCTGGACCGCGACGCGGGCGTCGTAGCGGTGGCGGCCGTCGTAGACGGGCAGGGTGAACCCGCGGGGCCCGTCCTTGAGGGCGTCCCTGGCCCGCCGGCCCACCTCCATGATGGCGCTCAACGGGTCCAGGGTGCCGATCCGCTGTTCCGGCGGCACCGGCGGCGCGGGCGGGTCCTCGTCCTCGTCGGCGGGGGCGAGCGAGCGGGTCTCGTCCAGGACGATGCGCGCGGGCGCCGTGCCGTGGTCGAATTGGACCGCCAGCTTGTTTTCCTCGTCCTTCCGGGTAGTGTCGGCGCTGAAGCGGTCGGGCGAGAGGGTGTCGCGGGGAACCGCCTTGCCCCACGCGTCGACTTGCAGCGACAGACCCGACAGACGCTCGGCCAATCCCGTGGTGGAAACGTCGAGGCTGGCGTGGTAGCCGCCGGAGGCGCCGACGTCGGAGAGAGCCACGTCGGCGGTATGGAACCCGCCCCAGTACACCGAATAGCGCATCTGCGCGGCGTCGGCCGCGGTTCCCTCGGACAGGAGCGCCGCGCCGGTCACGGCCAGGATCAGGCCCATACGGATTCCAGTGGCCATCCCGATCTCCGCTTGCCAAGGACCCTGGCACTATGTGGGGTGCCTTCGGTGTTTTCCAGAACGGGTGGGGGAGGTAACTCTATCCGCACCGAGGTAGCCCGAAAGAAACCTCTCCCCCGAAGGTCATAGGCTTCCCGTGGTGCTCGCATCGAATGGGCTTGTAGTGTAGGCATGCGGCAAACGTCTTGCAAACCCTGGTTGGGACCCTCGGTCCGCGGTGCGGCGGACGAATGAGAATGGGAATATTTCGCGAAAGTGCGCGAGCCCCGTGAAGCCGCTTGGCAAGATGGCCCCAGACCGGCAAATTGATTGGATATACGCCAGGAAAGCCCGCATATCGAACAGGGGAAATCGTAGATGAAGATCGCTGTACCGAAAGAACGGCGTGCGGGGGAGGCCCGTGTGGCCGCGTCTCCCGACACCGTCAGGAAGTTCGTTCAGTTGGGCTTCGACGTGGCGATCGAGGCGGGTGCCGGTGCCGGCGCCTCCATCGGCGACGAGGTGTTCCGCGAGGCTGGCGCCACCATCGCCGCCGATTCCAAGGCCCTGTATGCCGAAGGTGACGTGGTGCTGAAAATCCAGCGCCCCACCGACGAGGAAGCGGGGCTGCTGAAGCCGGGCGCGGTGCTGGTCGGCGGCATGGCGGCCCTGGCCAACCGCGACCTGATGACGACCCTGGCCGAACGCAGGGTCACCGTGTTCGCCATGGAACTGCTGCCGCGCATCACCCGGGCGCAGAGCATGGATATCCTTTCGTCCCAGGCCAACCTGGCCGGCTACAAGGCGGTGCTCGACGCCGCCGGCGAATTCACCCGCGCCATCCCGATGATGATGACGGCGGCGGGCACCATCGCCCCGGCGCGCTTCCTGATCCTGGGCGCGGGCGTCGCCGGCCTCCAGGCCATCGCCACCGCCAAGCGCCTGGGCGGCGTCGTCTATGCCTTCGACGTGCGTCCCGCCGTCAAGGAGCAGGTGGAATCGCTGGGCGGCAGGTTCGTCGAGGTCGATGCGGAGGCGGTGAAGGACGCCGAGACCGCGGGCGGATACGCCAAGGAGATGGGCGAGGACTACAAGCGCAAGCAGGCCGCCAAGATCGCCGAAACCCTGAAGAAGACCGACATCGCCATCTGCACCGCGCTGATCCCCGGCAAGCCGGCCCCCGTCCTCATCACCGAGGACATGGTCAAGGACATGCGCCCCGGTTCGGTCATCGTCGACCTCGCCGTCGAGGCCGGCGGCAATTGCCCGCTGTCGGAATTCGACAAGGTGGTGGTCAAGCACGGGGTCACCCTGGTGGGCTACGGCAACGTGCCGGCCCGCCTGGCGGTGGATGCCTCGGCGCTGTTCGCCAAGAATTTGCTCAACTTCATCACGCCGCTGGTCGACAAGGAAGCCAAGACGCTGACATTCAACTGGGACGACGAGATCCTCAAGGGGACCTGCGTCGCCCGCGACGGCGTCGTTGTTCATCCGGCCTTGGCCAGCTAAGGAGGCATCCATGGATCCCAAGGAATTCGCCGACGGCGCCGCCGGCCTCGCCACCGATGCGGCGGCGCTGGCAAACAAGGCGGCGGCGCTGGCGCACCAAGCCACCCAATTGGGTGCGGCCGGCCACGGCGAGGCGTTCATGTCGCTGTTCACCGTGTTCGTGCTGGCCTGTTTCGTCGGCTATTACGTGGTGTGGCGGGTGACTCCCGCCCTGCATTCGCCGCTGATGGCGGTGACCAACGCCGTGTCGTCGGTGATCATCGTCGGCGCGCTGATCGCCGCCTCGACCGAGGTCACCGCCTCCAAGCTGCTGGGCTTCCTGTCGGTGACGTTGGCCTCGGTCAACATCTTCGGCGGCTTCATCGTTACCCAGCGCATGCTGTCCATGTTCAAGAAGAAACAGAAATAAGAGGACGGCCATGGCTGGAAACTTCTCCCAATTCGTGTATCTGGTCTCCGCCGTCTGCTTCATCATGGCGCTGAGGGGCCTGTCGTCGCCGGAAACGGCGCGCACCGGCAACGCCTGGGGTATCGGCGGCATGGTCATCGCCATCCTCACGACGGTGGCCTCGCCCGGCACGTCGTTCATCCTGATTCCGCTCGGCCTGCTGATCGGCGGCTCGGTGGGCACCGTGGTGGCCAAGCGCATCCAGATGACCGCGCTGCCGCAACTGGTGGCGGCCTTCCACTCGCTGGTGGGCCTTGCCGCGGTGTTCGTGGCCGGCGCGGCGCTGTCGGCGCCCGGGGCCTATCACATCCTCACCGCCGACGGCTCGGCCATCAAGGCCGGCTCCCTGGTGGAGATGAGCCTGGGCACCGCCATCGGCGCCATCACCTTCACCGGCTCGCTGGTCGCCTTCGCCAAATTGCAGGGCCTGGTCAGCGGCAAGCCGCTGGTCTTTCCCATGCAGCACAAGCTCAACGCCGTGCTGGGCGTCGGCCTCTTGGTCCTGGTGGTGCTGTTCTCGCTGTCGGGCGGGGCGGTGCCGCTGTTCCTGCTGATCGCCGCCGTGGCGCTGGCGCTCGGGTTCCTGCTGATCCTGCCCATCGGCGGCGCCGACATGCCGGTGGTGGTCTCCATGCTCAACTCCTACTCGGGCTGGGCGGCCTGCGGCATCGGCTTCACCCTGGCCAACCCGCTCCTGATCATCACCGGCGCCCTGGTGGGCTCGTCGGGCGCGATCCTCAGCTACATCATGTGCAAGGGCATGAACCGCTCGATCATCAACGTGATCCTGGGCGGTTTCGGCGGCGAGGTGGCCGGCCCGGCCGGCGGCGGCGCGGCGGGCGACCGGGCGGTGAAGGCCGGTTCGGCCGACGACGCCGCCTTCATCATGAAGAACGCCTCCAAGGTCATCATCGTGCCGGGCTACGGCATGGCGGTGGCCCAGGCTCAGCACGCGCTGCGCGAGATGGCCGACATGCTCAAGAAGGAAGGGGTGGACGTGAAATACGCCATCCATCCGGTCGCCGGCCGCATGCCCGGCCACATGAACGTGCTGCTGGCCGAGGCCAACGTGCCCTATGACGAGGTGTTCGAACTGGAAGCCATCAACCACGAATTCGGCACCGCCGACGTGGCCTTCGTCATCGGCGCCAACGACGTCACCAACCCGGCGGCCAAGACCGATCCCAGCTCGCCGATCTACGGCATGCCGATCCTCGACGTGGAGAAGGCCAAGACGGTGCTGTTCATCAAGCGTTCGATGGCGTCGGGCTATGCCGGCGTCGAGAACGAGCTGTTCTTCCGGCCCAACACCATGATGCTGTTCGGCGACGCCAAGAAGGTGACGGAGGAGATCGTCCAGGCGCTGGGATAAGCGGCCTTTCGCGGTCAATGGGGGGCATGCCCGGCCAGCAGTTCTCATTATGCGCCCGCATGATGATGTCATCCCGAGGAAGCGGAGCGACTGAGGGATCTTTCAGGCACGTTCGCGTGAAAGATCCCTCGCCTTCGGCTCGGGATGACATCGAAAAACGCA
>JAJZVW010000001.1 GCA_021847015.1 Pseudomonadota bacterium
TGTCATCCCGAGCGTAGCCGAGGGATCTTTCGGGCATTTTCGCGCGAAAGATCCCTCCGCTCGCTCGCGCTCGGTCGGGATGACAACGCGAGCAAGGGCGCATAATGAGAACCGCTGCTGAAATTCGCCGAACCTTTTGCACGCCCCCCAGCGGTGCTATCCTCAGTTCATCCCGTGGCCACGACATGCGAAGGGGCAGGCTGTTGACGGAGCGGATCGACTGCGCGGTGATTGGTGCCGGCGTCGTGGGGCTGGCGATTGCCCGCGCCTTGGCGCTCTCGGGGCGGGAAGTGGTGGTGCTCGAATCGGAAGGCGCCATCGGCACCGGCATCTCCGCGCGCAGCAGCGAGGTCATCCACGCCGGCATGTATTACCCGGCGGGAAGCCTCAAGGCGCGGTTCTGCGTCGCGGGCAACCGCATGCTGACGGATTACGCCGTCCGACGGGGCGTCCCCATGGCCGCGGTCGGCAAGCTGATCGTCGCCGCGGATGGCGCCGATGAGAGGATTCTCCGGCACATTCTGGACCAGGGCCGCGCCAACGGCGTCGCCCTCGAAGCCCTTACGGCCGAACGGGCCAGGGCGATGGAGCCCGAATTGGCCTGCACCGCCGCCTTGTATTCGCCCGCCACCGGCATCATCGACAGCCATGCCCTGATGCTGTCCTTGCAGGGCGAGGCCGAGGAGCACGGCACCGTGCTGGCCTTCCGCTCACCGGTGCTGGGGGGTACGGCGGGGGAGGCCGGCATCACGCTGGACGTCGGCGGCAACGAGCCGACCCGGCTTACGGCCCGCAGCGTGGTCGTCGCCTCCGGCTTATCCGCGCCCGCGGTGGCGCGGTCCCTGGGGCTGCGCGGCGCCCCCGCCGGCTATTTCTGCAAGGGAAGCTATTTCGCCCTGACCGGCAAGACCCCGTTTTCGCGGCTGGTCTACCCGGTGCCGGCGACCGCCGGACTTGGGATCCATTACACCTTCGACCTGGGCGGCCGCGCGCGTTTCGGTCCCGACGTGGAATGGATCGACCGCATCGACCATTCGGTCGATCCTGCCCGTCGGGATAATTTCGTAACCGCCATCCGGCGCTATTGGCCCGCCGTCGAAGACCGGCGGCTGGAACCGGCCTACGCCGGCATCCGCCCCAAGATCCAGGCCCCCGGCGAACCCGCGCGGGATTTCCTGATTCACGGGCCGCGCGATCACGGAATCCCCGGCGTGGTCGCCCTTTACGGCATCGAATCGCCGGGCCTTACCGCATGCCTGCCGCTGGCCGATTACGTCGTGCGGGAGTTGACGGCATGAGGCGCGCGCTGCTGGCGGCGGTACTGACGGCAATCGCCGTCCTGCCCGCCGCCGCCCAGGAAAAGCCCAAGGACTGGCAGCCGCCGCCGATCGAGCAGATCCCCAATCACCGCGAATTGTGGCGCCAGGTGCTGATCGAGCTTGGCACCTACGCCAAGACCCGCAACCCAAACTTCATCGTGCTGGCCCGCGACGGCGTCGAACTGGTGGTGAAGGGAAGGCGCGAGGTGGCGTGGGAACAGGCGCGCGATCCTGACGGCCGGACCTTCGAAAAGCGCCTGCCGCTGGGCTCCATTTTCCGCCCCTACGTCAAGATCCTGGACGGCATCGTCATCGACGGCCTGTATTGCGGCCCCGCCAGGCTGACCGAACCCCTCGACCAGGCGATCGAGACGCGCCGCGAGGAGGACGCCCGGCTCGCCGACGAGAAGCGTCGCGGCATCCGGCATCCGCCGGTGGGCGAACCCATGGGCCCGTTCAGCATCGACCCCCAGGTGGAACTGAAGCGGGCCGAGGAATTGAAGGTCAAGGCGGCGCGCGATGAGCGGCTGCGCCACGTGCTGCGGGCCCTGGGGGCGCTGCGGGCCTCCGACCGCACCATCCTGTCCATCGAAGACTGCCACAGCCCGGCGGAGATGCAGTCGGCCTTCGCCCAGGGAGCCCGCGACCACGTCACCACCTTCGCGGCGGCCAGCGATTCCAAGCTCGATCTTCTGCCCGCGGGGCACCCGTTCGCGGAGAACGCCGCCCCCGTCACCGCCATCCCCGGCGCACGCAACTGGCTGCCGATGCTGCGGGGCGACCGCCTCGGCAGCCGGCGCCAGTGGGTCATGGCGCTGCGGGGTAGCAATTACGACGTGCTGGTGGTGGACGTCGCCTACCGGGGCTCGGACCCATTGACGGCTGCCGACGTGGCCGCGCTGAAATTCAAGAATTTGGGCGCCCCCCGGCTGGTTCTGGCCGACCTGCCGATCGGCCGGGCCTATGATTGGCGCTGGTACTGGCGGAAAGACTGGCAGGCGGGGAATCCCCCCTTCCTGTTCGGCGTCGATTCCCGCGAGCCCGGCGCGTACATCGTCGATCTCGACAATCCGGGCTGGAAGGAAGTCCTCGGCAAGTACATCGCCGGCATCATGGACCTGGGCTTCGACGGCGTCGTCCTTGACGACCTCGACACCTATCTGTGGTTCGAACGGCTGATGCCGATCCCGGACTAGCCTGGATTTCTTACATGGGCACCGATTTGACGGAGACGAATATGACCACACGGCAGGCAGCCGGCGCAGGCCGATGCGGGCCATCGGCCAAGCCGGGTAACGCACCGTGTGGCCATATTCGCCCCGCCCCTCCGGGGTCGCGTTGCGGCGGCACGGCTGCCGGCGCCACGGCCCTTGGCAAGGCGGCCAGCCTTGCCCGCGGGCCGTGGCTTGGCGCTCCATCTCCCCGAAACGCGATCGAATCGGTGCCCATGTGAGAAATCCAGGCTAGCGCATGCTCAAGATCGCCCGCACCTACGAGGAAGCCTGCCGCACCTTCCGCTGGCGCATTCCCGACAGCTACAACCTCGCCTTCGACGTCTGCGACCGGCAGACCATGGCGGGTGCCGACGGTCATCGCACGGCCCTGGTGTTCGAGACGCAGGACGGCACGGTCGAGCGCTACACCTTTCACGCGCTGCGGTCGCTTTCCAACCGGCTGGCGAATGTGCTCGCCGCCGCCCGGGTGACGCACGGGGACCGGGTGATCGTTTCCTTTCCGCCCTCCGTCGAGGCCGCCATCGCGCTGCTGGCGGTGACCAAGATGGGCGCCATCGCCGTTCCCGTGACTCCCTCCCTGGGCGCCGAACCGTTCGTCCTGCGTCTGGCCGATTGCGGGGCCAAGGCGGTGCTCGCCGGGGCGGCGGCGGCCGAAGCGGCGGCAGCCGCCGCGCGCGAGGCGCGCAGGCCGGTAACGATCCTGACGACCGGGACGATTCCCTCCGGCGCGCTGGATCTGTGGAATATCCTGGGAAGCGCTTCGGAAACGTTCACGCCGGTGGTGACCGCCGCCGCCGATCCCGCGCTGCTCTTCTATCCGCCCGAGGTCTGTCCGAGCCCCAAGGGTGTGCTCCATGCGCACCGGGCCTTGCCCGGCAACCTGCCGGCCGTGGAGTTCGCGCTCGGCTTCTTTGCCCAGACCGGCGACGTCCTGTGGACCGCAGCCGATTGGATGTCGTTCGAGGGGTTGCTCTGGGGGATTCTTCCGGCCTGGCATCACGGCGTTCCCGTGGTTGCGCAGGCCGGTGCGTTCGAACCGGACCGGGCCTTGGGCCTGATCGCGCATCACGGAGTCCGCGTGGCGTTCCTCCCCACCGCCCGCCTTAAGATGCTGGCGGACGCGGCCGCGGGCAAACCCCATCCGGTACCGCGTGCGCTCGCCACCGGCCCGTCCCCCCTGCCGGCATCCCTTCACGACGCCGTCGAGCGCGCCCTGTCGGTCGGCGTCAACGAGATTTGGGGCGTCCGCGAAACGGGCGCGCTCGCCGCCAACAACATCCAGCTCATGGAACGCCGCTCCGGCTCTCCCGGTCGCGCCGTGCCGGGTGTGACGGTCGAGGCCGCCGGTGAACGGCAGGGCGGCATCCTAAAGGCGGGGGAACGCGGGATGTTGGCCGCATCGCCCCGGATCCCCGGCGCCTTCCTCGGCTATTGGGGCGAGGAAACCCCACCGGCCGCCCATCTGCCCAACGGCTGGATCGCCACCGGAATCCGGGGCACGAGGGACCTCGATGGCTATCTCTGGCCCGAGCTGGAGCCGCTCGATCAGGGAACGGTCGCGGTCGGCGACTCGACGGTGCCGCTGGCCGAGGTGGAAACGGTGCTGGCCGCCCACGCCCAAGTCCGCGAGGCGGCGCTGATCGTCACGGCCGCCGGCGAGATCAAGGCATTCGTCGTTCCCGTCGCGACGGCAGCGGCCGACGTGGCCCTGGCACGCGAGCTTCAAGCCTGGGTGGGGGCCCGCCGCGCGCTGCACGAAATCCCCCGCCGGGTGGAATTCGTGGACGCCTTGCCCAAGTCCGAAGACGGCAAGGTGATGCGCGACGCGTTGGTAAACCGCCCCCTGCGGCTCGATGCACCGACTAGCGACGAGAGATTGACGCCACTCCGGAAATGACGAATCCCTTTTCCGGCGGATAGCGCCGGCTCGCGATGGCTCTGGCCTCTCCGGCATCGCGCGCCTCGACGACCGTCACCCGGTCGTCGGCCCACGCCTCCGAGAACAAGCTGTGCTGCTGGTTCTCCTTGATCAGGGCGCGCACATCCCGGTTGAACAGACGCACTTCATAATTCTGATATCCTGGGCGCGGGCAATAGAGCTGGCTGGCAGGCATGGAAGTCCTCCCGACTGGCTCGATGAATAGGGGGTGAGTGCCGGCCTCCCACCGGCGAGCCCGAAGATTAGCCTCAATGCCAGGCCGGAATGAATCGGCGGAATGGTATAGACCCGCCCGGCACAAGACGGACCCCGCATCCAACTGACGAGGGATTGAAGTGGGCGCCCCCCGCGCTCCCCTCAGATGGTGCCCGACGCCTGGCGGGCGAAACTGCGGTTGGCGGCGATGGCCGCCTGGGTGCGGTTGTTGACGCCCAGCTTTTTCATGATCGACTTGACATGGACCTTGACGGTGCCTTCGAGCATGCCCAGCGAGCGGGCGATCTCCTTGTTGGAGTAGCCCAAGGTCAGCAGCTTGAGCACCTGGGTCTCGCGCGGGGTGAGCGACTTGAAATCGGGATTGAACTCGCCCCCTTCGTCGAGGGGAGAGCCGGTTTCGAATTCCTGGCCGACCTCCTCGGACGCGACCGCCTGGGCGGGAACGTACAGCTCACCCGACAGCACCAGCGGCAGAACGTGTTTCAGGATCTCGCCATTGGACGACTTCAGCACATAGCCGCGGGCGCCCGCGTCGATGGCCGCGCGGATGGTGGCCTTGCTCCGCGACCCGGAAACGATGACGACCGGCACCGGAGGCAGGGTCTCGATGAATTTCTTGAGGTCGGCGATGCCGTTCAGGCCCGGCATCATCAGATCCAGCAGGATGAGGTCCAGGTTAGGAGTCTCGTGGGCGACACGCCGGGTTTCCTCCGCGTTGCTCGCCTGGAGGATGGTCACGTCCCGGCCATAAAGGCTCTCCAACGCCAGGGAGATGCCATAGCGAAACAGGGCGTGGTCGTCGGCGATCAGTACTACCATGTCGGATGCCTCGTAAACGGCTTCAGCCGCAAGGGAAGGTATAACGTGGAACAGTCCCGGCCCTGCCCCATCTTTCGGTGATTGCCTCCTCGGCAATACCCCGGAATGGTTAGATCACACCGTCGCGACTCTCTGAGGGGCTCGTGGGAGTAGGATCGTTACCTCGCTATGGTTCCACAGGCGGGTATTTAATTTTCCTACCCGGCAATTCAATTGCGCGCGGGGTCGCCGAAGAAGTCTCCCCCTCCTCTGCGTTGCCCCCTCATACCTTGGCGATAGCATCCACCACCCGCCGATCCTGAGGCGGACGCCGTTCGTCCCAAGCGACTTCGGCCCGCAACGGGAGATGATCGGAGGTGATACGGGAAAGCGAGGTAGTGTAAACTGAGAGCCGCTGCAAACCTCCGATCGGCCACACCCAGATGCGATCCAGCGGCAACAACGGCATCCGCGACGGGAAGGTGCGCGGCATCCGCGACGGCCCCAGGCGGCGGTCCAGCGCCCTCAAGGCTCCCCGGGTCGGCTTCCATTCGTTGAAATCGCCCATGACCACCAGCGGCGCGCCCTCGCTCATGCCCTCAAGCACGGCGGACAGGCGGCGCACCTGCAAGCGCCGCTCGGCGGCGTTCAATCCCAGGTGCGTCACCACCACCCGCAGCGAAAGGCCGCCGACATCGACGTCGCAGTCGATGGCCCCCCTGGGCTCGAAATGCCGCACGCTCAGATCGGTGTGGCGCACCATGCGCACGGGCCAGCGGGACAGCAGGGCGTTGCCGAACTTCCCCCTCCGGCCCTTGATATTGGGGCCGGGCACCGCGTGCATCCGCAATGTTTCGGCGAGATAGTCGAGCTGGGTACGTCCGTCGACCAGCAGACGCATGTCCACCTCTTGGAGACCGATGACGTCGGCATCGAGGGAATGGATCACTTCGGCCGTGCGCTCCGGCACGTAGCGTCCGTCGGTGCCGAAACAGCGGTGGATATTGTAACTGGCCAGCGACAGGAACCGCGGCAAGGGACGAAACGGGATTTCCTTGGACACTCCGGACTCACACCTCCCGAGATCGGCCGCTCTTGGGCGCCCTGGCCCGGCCCAGCCGATTCGCCAGGCCGACGATGGCGCCGATCACCAGTGCGGCCGCCAACGCCAGGACGGCGACGTTGATCGCCGAGGGATTGCGTAGCACCGCTAACACCCTGTCGCCCAGCACGCTCATGGCGAAAATTCCCGGAGCCATGCCGAGCCCCGTACCCGCGATGAAGTCTCGGAAGCGCACACGGGTTGAGCCGGCGACCATGTTGATCACCGCGAATGCCGCGACCGGCATCAGGCGCAACAGGACAATGGCGGCAATCCCGTGCCTTGAGAGGGCCCGGGCCACGCGATTCACCTTCCACCCCGACAGCCGGCGCACACGGCGGCGTCCAAGGCTGAACCCGAGGGCATAATGGAGCGATGCGCTGGTCAGGGCGGCCACCAGCGAATCCACGGCCCCAAGCCACGGCCCCAAGGACACCGCGGTCGCCAGCACAAGCAGAGGCACCGGCACCCGCAGCAGCCCGGCAAGGGTGAAACACACCGCGACCACCGCCACGGCACCTGGCCGCTCCCGCAGGTCGGCAAGCCCGTCCACCCAAGGCCGCACGTCCCGCCACATTTCGGGTGGCGCCCACCGCCACAACGCGCCCGCCAGCGCCAGCCCGGCCAGGACGGCGATCATGGCGCGAAGCCGCAGGAGCAAGGGGCGCCGCGCCAGCGGAGCTCTGGCCCCATCCTCCAGAAACACCAGCGATTCCATGGGCTCTTCCGGATCGGGGATGTTGCTGTCGGCGATCAGCCGCACGATTTCGGCCGGTTCCGTGCAATCCAGCGGAACCAGACTGCGCCGGCCGCCGCCGAGCGCGGCGATGCAGGCGTGGAGGCCGCCCGATTCCAGCTCGCAGACGGCGACCGCCGCCGGCGACGCCCCCAGATGCTCGGCCATGAGGTCCTGGCGAAGCCGGCGGATGCCGGCCTCGATAGCCGGATCGCCACAGGCCTCGACGAGCACATCGCACTCGGTGTCGAGACCGAGCGAGCGGTTGTTGATGTTGGAGGTACCGATGCGCAAAAGACGGTCGTCGACGATCATGAGTTTGGAGTGAACCTTGACGTCCTCGCCGTCCACCGTCGGGTAATAAAGTTGGAAGCGGCCGCAGCGATCGGCGGCGCACAGCCGCTGACCGATACGCGCGCGCGCCACGCCCATGCTGGAGCGCTCCATGATGCTGACCGGATAGCCTGGTCCGATGACGACGACTTCCGGACTGGCCGGCTCCTTCAGCCGCGCGGCGATGGCATCGCCCACCCGCCGTGCGGCGAAATATTGGTTCTCGATGAAAATAAAGCGTTCCGCGGCGGCGATCATGTCCAGGTATAGGCGCTCGACCTCGTGCGTGGCCGGAACGCCGTCCCACGAAGGGCTGGTCCGGGCGATGGCGACCTCGACCGGGGAAAAGAGGGGGAAGGCGCGTTTCGGCCAAAGGCGATCGCCGTCGCCGGCGGGCGGCACCGGCAAACACTCGCCGGTACAGGCACGCCAGCGCTGCCGGCAAAGATCGGCCAGCGCCGCCGCCGCAGCGCCGGTAACCACGGCCATGACGTCATGGAAAGGCGGATACCGGGGCACGGCGGGATCGCTGCGCCGGGGATCGTCCTTGGCATGCCGGCGGGTATCCCACCGTTGGCTGGTCACATCCAGGCCACCGATGAAGGCCAACGCGTCGTCGATGACGACAACCTTCTGGTGATGCGATGCTCCCAGAGGATGGCTGTCATCAAGGCGAAAGTGCAGTCGGCGATGGGTCAGCCAGTCCATCTTCACCAGACCGGCGAACTCCCGGTTGACGGCGTACAGAAAGGCGGAATCCCAGATCAGCACATGGGCCGTAAGCCCGGGCGTGCGGCGGACCACGGCGTCCAGCAACGGACCGATCCGGTTAGGCAGGCCTTCCTTGGCCAACGGGGAACCGCCCCCGCCGCGCGCGAGCTGGGTGCGGCTGTCGAATTCCCAGCCGAGGATCAGGATCGAGCGGCGGGCCAGGGAAATGGCTTCGGCCAAGGCCAGGAAATAATCCTCGGCGTCCACCAGGACGCCGAGGCGGTCGGCGACGGCCGATCTCCAGCAATTCCAGCCGGGCCGGGCCAAACGCCCACCGTCCTTCAGCCAAAGGATATCTTCAGCGGTGGTTCGGGACATATCCCGAAGATTGGAGAGCCCCCGGATTGCGGCCAGTCCTCCCATCCGGATTCGTCCCCTTGGGGACGGGCCGGACCCTATGGTGCGAGGAGGGCCTCCCGCCCTGCGGGCAGGGGCGAACCGATGGTGATGCCGGCCTCGGCGGTCGCCGGCGGCGAAGGCGGCGGGTGGAGAAGGGGCAACATTTCGGGAGTGATCCTGCCCGTCGGGGCCAGACCGTGATCACGCTGCCAATTGCGGATGGCGTGTCGGGTAAGCGGCCCCATGCGGCCGTCCACCGGGCCGGTGGAATAGCCCGCGCGGTTCAGGTCGCGCTGAACGAGGCGCACCTGATGGGCCGAAAGCCCGCCCGCGGCGGCGACCCGGACCGGTATCGGCGCCGCGGGAACCACGCCGGCGCGATGGGGAACGAGAATCCTGCGCCCCGCCCCGGCAGTCACCGCCGGGGCGGACGGATCGCCCGATACCGGCGCGGTGCCGTCCACCAACGGCATGCCGCTCGGCGCGATGGTCACCACCTTGGGGTGCCCATCCGCCGTGGTCGGCGGAAAGGCGCCGATATCCGTCACGGGCACCGGCGGAAGATCCTGGTCGGCCGAGCGGGGGGCCTCGGCGTGGGCCTGCGCCAATTGCGCCGGCGTCATGATGCCCTCGAGCGTGACCCGCTCATCGTTGGCATTGCGTTTGCCCTGCCGGGCCGCCCGGTCCTCCCATACCCACGCCCGCACGAGATCCTGAGGAACGCCCAGGCCCATGGCGTAGAGGCGGCCCAGCATATATTCAGACCGGGCGTCCCCAGTTCGTGCGGATTCGCCGAATTCCCGCACCGCCCCGGCGTAATCGCCGCGGCCATAGGCGGCCACCCCCCTGGCATAATCGGCACGCGCGGGATGGCTGCCGACGACCAGCGCGGCCAATACGACGACGGCTGCGGGGAATAGAAAAGAGCGCGCCACCACCGGCCGGCTCCACACCCTCGATGTCAGGCCGTATCCTCGACTTCGGGAATGTCGCGACCCCGCGGGGATTTGTCATCCCTCCCACTGGAGTCACGATATGCCCCCCGCAGCGAGGTCCCGGCACGGAGGGGATAGGCGTCCGCCTGCACCGGCAGAGGCGGATGCCGGCCGGCGTCACAAAAGTATCATTTTGATAAATGCCGAACTGATCGTATCGTCAGAGCATGCTTGAGATATTCGAGACCGTAGCCAAAGCCGCCGCCGATCCCAGCCGGATCCGCATCCTGAAGCTTCTGGAGCAGGGGGATCTGTGCGTCTGCCAGATCACCGCGGTGCTGGGCCTCGCGCCGGCCACCGTGTCCAAGCATCTGGCGGCGCTGAAGACGGCCGGCCTGCTCCAGCAGCGGAGAGAGGGCAAGTGGGTGTACTACCGGCTGGCCGAACGCGAACTCAACCCTTATGCGCGGCAATTCCTGGGCCTCGTCGGCGGGTCCCTCATGGACGATCCGACCGTGGCCGAGGACCGGCGCGTGCTGGCGATGGTCAACGCGGTGTCGCTCCAGGTCCTCTGCGATCAGGGGCGCGCCGCACTCGGCCCGAATGCCCAGGCTCCCGGATCCACGGCGTGTTGTGGGGGATCTTCATGAGCGAAAAGACCTACAATGTCCTGTTCCTATGCACCGGCAATTCGGCGCGCAGTATCATGGCCGAGTGCATTCTTACCCGCCTGGGAAGCGGTAAATTCCGCGCCTTCAGCGCCGGCAGCCATCCCAAGGGCAGCCTCCACCCCGAGACCGTGGAGCTTCTCAAGCGCCTGAACCACGACACCTCCGGCCTGCGCTCGAAGTCCTGGGACGAGTTCGCCGCTCCGGGTGCGCCGGAGATGGATTTCGTCTTCACGGTCTGCGACAACGCCGCCGGCGAGGTATGCCCGGTTTGGCCGGGCCAGCCGATGACCGCCCACTGGGGCGTTCCCGATCCCGTCGCCATCGAAGATGAGGGCGCGGCACGAGGCCTCAAGCTGGCGGACATCTACCGCATGCTGAACAACCGGATCGGCGTTTTCACCAATCTCAGAATCGATGCGCTGGATCGGCTGTCGCTGAAGAAGCGGCTCGACGATATCGGCAAGCCCCCCGCCTGATCCAAGGAAACGACCATGGCCGACAAGCCCATCAATGTTCTCGTCCTGTGCACCGGCAACAGCGCCCGTAGCGTCCTGGCCGAGTGCCTGATCAACGACCTGGGTGGCGGAAAGTGGAAGGCGTACAGCGCCGGAAGCCGCCCCACCGGCCGGGTCAATCCGCTCTCGATCGAAGTCCTCACGGAAAAGGGCCATCCGGTCGACGGCCTGCGATCGAAATCCTGGGACGAGTTCGCCGCGCCGGACGCGCCGGAAATGGCCCTGGTAATCACCGTTTGCGACAACGCCGCCGGCGAAATCTGTCCCGTCTGGCCGGGCCATCCGTCCAAGATCCATATCGGCTTTCCCGACCCGGCCGCCGCCGAGGGCACGCATGAGGAAAGGATGGACGAATTCCGCCGGGTTTACGGGATGATCGAGGCCAAGGTCCGCAAGCTGCTCGCGGTCGGCCCCGAGCGCGCGAAGGAGGTCTGACGATGTCCGCGCAATGCGACGTTGCGGCCAAGGCCGCCGCCAAAGTCCCCATGGGAATTTTCGAACGCTACCTCACCGTCTGGGTGGCGTTGTGCATCGTCGCGGGGGTGATTCTCGGGCACGTGGTCCCCGCGCCATTTCAGGCCATCGGCGGGATGGAGGTGGCCCAGGTCAATCTGCCGGTGGCCGTGCTGATCTGGCTGATGATCATCCCGATGCTGCTGAAGATCGACTTCGGCGCGTTGCATCAGGTCAGGCAGCACTGGAAGGGCATCGCCGTCACCCTGTTCATCAACTGGGGGGTCAAGCCGTTCTCGATGGCCTTGCTGGCGTGGGTGTTCATCGACTCGCTGTTCCGTCCCTGGCTTCCTGCCGGGCAGATCGACAGCTACGTGGCCGGCCTGATCCTGCTGGCCGCGGCTCCCTGCACCGCCATGGTATTCGTCTGGTCGAACCTCTCGGACGGCGAGCCCCATTTCACCTTGTCCCAGGTGGCGCTCAACGACGTGATCATGGTGTTCGCCTTCGCCCCCATCGTCGGCCTGCTGCTGGGCCTGTCGTCGATCACGGTGCCGTGGGGCACGCTGCTGCTGTCGGTGATGCTCTATATCGTGGTGCCTGTCGTCATCTCCCAGGTATGGCGCAAGGCTCTGCTGGCGAACGGGCCACGGGCGCTGGCAAACACGCTGGCGCGGCTGGGGCCGCTGTCGCTGGTGGCGCTCCTTGCCACGCTGGTGCTTCTGTTCGGTTTCCAGGGCGACCAGATCATCGCCCAGCCGCTGGTCATCCTGATGCTGGCGGTGCCCATCACCATCCAGGTCTACTTCAACAGCGGCCTCGCCTACCTGCTCAACCGGAAGCTGGGCGTCGCGCATTGCGTGGCCGGTCCCTCGGCGCTGATCGGCGCCAGCAACTTCTTCGAGTTGGCGGTGGCCGCCGCCATCAGCCTGTTCGGCTTCCAGTCGGGTGCGGCGCTCGCCACGGTGGTCGGCGTGCTGATCGAGGTGCCGGTGATGCTGTCGGTGGTGAAGATCGTGAATTCCAGCAAACGCTGGTACGAGGCGTAGCCGCTGCCGGCCACGACCTCGGGCTCGGAGAGCGGGTGAAGGATCCCGACGCCCGTGGCGGAAGCCCGCCACGGGCGTCGGGCCCTCAATCTTCCCGATGCGTGCGTTCCAGCCGCTCGTGCCGCTCCTGCGCCTCGATGGACAGGGTGGCGATCGGCCGCGCTTCGAGCCGCCGGATGGCGATCGGCTCGTGCGTCTCCTCGCAATAGCCGTAGCTGCCGTCCTCGATCCGCGCCAAGGCGGCGTCGATCTTGGCGATCAGCTTCCGCTCGCGATCGCGGGTTCGAAGTTCCAGCGCGCGGTCGGTTTCGGCGGACGCCCGGTCGGCGATATCCGATTCCAGCCCGCCGCCTTCCTGCAAATGCGCAAGGGTTTCATCCGACTCGCGCAGGAGTTCCGAGCGCCAGTTCAACAATTTCTGTCGGAAGTATTCCCTCATGACATCGCTCATGAAGGGCTCGTCCTCGGTCGGACGATAATCCGGCGGCAGCGTCACGGTCATCCGTTCCCCCGATGCGTCGGTCAGCCAAAGGTGCTGCGGAATATATGGGGAGGCCGTTCCCGTCGCAAGGCCCGAGCATCACCGGGGTCCATCACCCCGATCGGGAGAACTCTTGCCACCCTCATCACAGGCCGCGCGACAACTTTGCCAGTTCGACCTCGGCCCTCAATTCGATCTCGTCCAGCAACCCGGCCAGGCGCGGGTCGGCGCAATTGGTGCGCCGCGCGCGAACCATCTGCGCCAACTCGACGAGTTTTTCCTTGGGCACGGTGCCAAGCAGCAGGCCATGGCGGATTTCCTCGAGACGGTCGAGGATCGCCTCGCCGCGCTGGACCAGCCGCCGACGCGATTCCCGTTCGGTCGCATCCCCAACCGATTGTATGATCAGGAGCGCGTCGACCGCGCCGATGGCCGGCGCGGAATCCACGCCGTGGGTTTCCGGAGGATCGATGGCATCGGCCAAAGCCTCCTTGAACTCGGCTTTCCCCTTCGTCTTGTCGGCACGCCGAGCGCCACTGGCGGACGCACCGGAACCGACCCCGGAAACCTTCATTCTTTTTCCAAATCTCCGGCCAGCCCCGGTTCGCATTCTAGCCGCGGCAAGGCGGCAGCGAAAGCCGTTCTTTCACCCGGCAAATGTTGCCCGGCAACGGGCGAAGAATTCCCATCGTGCCGCCCTTTTCTCCCCTCAGGCCGGCGGTATCCCGTGCTTTTCACGCTGGCACGCCGCCTGCAATGACTTTGGGGCGAATGTGCCCTTGCGTGTTCCGAGCCGAGGACGAGATGATTCGAGCCGCTTCAGCCTCTATCGCCGCGATCCGCCGCGCGCTGCTGCTCGCGGCCGGTTTCGCCGCCGTAGCGCTCGCCGCCATGCCGCATCCCGCCAGCGCGGCGTCGCGCATCAAGGACATCGCCTCGTTCGAAGGCGTCCGCGACAACCTGCTGGTGGGATACAGCCTCGTGGTCGGCCTCTCCGGCACCGGCGACATGTTGCAGCAGAACGCGCCGTTCACGCAGGAATCCCTGGTCGGCATGCTGGAACGCCTGGGCGTCAACATCCGCGACAAGACCGGCGCGGTGCCGCTGACCCTCAACCCCATGAACATCGCATCCGTCATGGTCACGGCAACCCTGCCGCCCTTCGCCCATTCGGGACAGCGCATCGACGTCCAGGTCTCGGCCCTCGGCGACGCCAAGAGCCTGATGGGCGGGCATCTGGTGGTCACCCCGTTGCTCGGCGCCGACGGCGAAGTCTATGCCGTCGCCCAGGGCGCGCTCACGGGCGTGGGCATCATCGCCCAGGGGCAGGCGGCCCTGACGCGCAAAGGCATGCCCAATGTCGGCACCATCCCCAACGGCGCCATCGTCGAACGTGAACTGCCGTTCGAAATGTCCCACATGGACTCGGTGAAGATCCAACTGCGCAATCCGGACTTCACCACCGCACGGCGCGTGGCGCAGGCGGTCAATGCCTATCTCGGCACCGCCGTGGCCCGCCCCACCGACCCGGGCACGGTCCAGGTGATGGTCCCCGCGTCCTACAAGGGCAACGTCGTAGGGCTGCTGACCGATGTGGAGCAACTCAAGGTCGAGCCCGACGAGGTCGCCAAGGTCGTCATCGACGAAGCCAGCGGCACCATCGTCATGGGCGAGAACGTGCGGATTTCCACGGTGGCCATCGCCCAGGGCCAGCTCACGATCCGCATAACCGAAACGCCCCAAGTCTCGCAACCCACACCCTTCTCGTCCGGTGGATCGACGGTCGTGGTTCCCCGCACCGACATCCAGGTCGACGAAGGCCAGCAGAACAAGCTCGCCGAGATGGATCACGCGGTGACACTCCAGGAACTGGTCAACGGGCTGAACGCGCTCGGCATCGGTCCGCGCGACATGATCCCCATCCTGGAGGCCATCAAAGCCGCGGGCGCCCTGCAAGCCGACATCGAGGTGATGTGATGGCCGCCGACGCGATCGCTCAACAGGCCGCCCTCGCCGCCGAGGCGACCACGCTCCGCCAGAGCCCGACCGGCCGTGCCGCGACCTACGCCCAGGCCCGCAAGGCCGGCCGCGAATTCGAGGCGATGTTCGTCACCCAGATGTTCCAGCACATGTTTTCCGGGCTCAAGACCGACGGCTGGTTCGGTGGCGGCGAAGGCGAAGAGATGTTCCGCCCGATGCTCATCGAGCAATACGGGAAAATGGTGGCCAACCATGGCAACGGTATCGGCATCGGTGAAGCGGTGGCCCGCGTGCTGCTGCATGCCCAGGAGAACCAAGGATGACCGCCGGGACCGAAGTGGCCTACGAGGATCTGATCTGGGTCTGCACGAACCTTTGCGAACTGATCGAGGTGGAGAACGCCGCCCTGGCCAGGCATGATTCCGCGGCCGTGAGGGAGCTGGCGGAAAACAAGGCGGCCCTGGCGCAGTTTTACGAGCAGCTGGTCGCCCCCATCGCCGCCAATCCCGGCTTGGCCGAGGGGTTGGAGCCTGACCGCAAGGAGGAACTGGCCGCGATCGGCAACCGCTTGGCGGAGCTGATGGTGGTCAACACCACCTTGCTGACGGCGGAAATTGGTGCCTGCCAGAGACTGATGGACGCGCTGGCGGCGGCGACGCGCAGTCAGAATGGCGCCGTCAACTACAGCCCCGGCGGCACGCTGGAATCCCGCTGCGGCGAGCGATCCTCGCTGGCTCTCGACAAGACCCTCTGACCGGACGACGCGCCATGGCCCATTCCATCGCCTTCGCCTCCCGCTGCAAGCACCGGGACACCCGCGGGTGGATTTCGATGGACGAGGACGTGGTGCGGATGATGGCCTACGAACAGGCGCTGACGGCGTCCCGCCGGGTCGCCCTCGTTTTGCGCGACATGATGCACGCGCTCGCCGTCACGGTCCACTGACAGCACCGCCCCCTTCGGCCTCCGCCGTGCTGCGGAGGTGATCGAGAACGTCCGCTTCGTGCCGCAACAGCATCCGCGCCGCTTTCAGCGCCTTGTAATAGCGTGCGTTATTGACCTCGGACCGCACGGAGACGGCGATCTCCGCAGCCGAGGGACACGCCTCGACGTATTCCACCAGATAGTGCTCAAACAACCCCAGGTAATGCTCGCGCTTTTCCGGGAATATGTAAGCGCATTGAAGACAAAAATAGACGCGCGACGCCGGCGTCGAAATTTCCGTATTCGCAAGAATTTCCTTCTGCCGAAGGATGTTTGATTCGTTATGGACGCGTAACTTTGTGTTGGCGCCAGCATTTTCGATGACAGCGCCATTGATGATGACTTTTTCACCAGGCTTAAGATCGATGAGCAGCGGCAACGGACGTCTCCCTTCGCGAGCAGGGTACGGAGCCGACGCCGAGCCGAACCCGCCGGTCCCGCCTAGAACTATCCCGTCCCCGCCCGCCGTTCAATGGCGGCGCTTCGCGCCACGGTCACCAGGGCACTTCACTGCCGTCCCAATGAAGGAATTTACCGCTGTCGCCGGGCGTAAGGCCGGCCAGGACCCGGCGCATTCCGCCGACCGCCGTGGGCGCGTCCAGCGGCGCGGACATCCCCCCCATGTCGGTGCGGACCCACCCTGGAGAGAGCGCCACGGCGACCACGCCCCGCTCCTTCAGATCCAGCGACAGGCTCTTGACCACCATGTCGAGCGCGGCCTTGCTGGCGCGATAGGCGTAAACCCCGCCGGAGATATTGTCGGCGACCGAGCCCATCTTGGACGACACGGCGGCGACGATCTTGAGCCCGGTGAGCTGCGGGGCGAGGGCTTCGGCCAGCAGCAAAGGGCCGAGGGCATTGATGCGCACCACCCTCAGGAATTCCTCGGGATCGATGGACCCGAGGCTTTGCCGCTCGCCGTAAACCCCGGCGTTGCACAGAAGGACGTCGATGGGGATTCCCGCCAACGACGTCTTCAGGCGGGCGATCTGGGCAGGATCGGCGACGTCGCAGACATAAACCTCGGCCCCCGCCTCGGATGCCGCCCGTCCCTTGACGGGATCGCGCACGACGGCAAGGACGCGCCAGCCGTCGGCGGCGTATTGACGGGCAAATTCCAGCCCAAGGCCCCGGTTGGCACCGGTAATCACGATCGTCGGCATATCCGCTTCCTCCGCCCAGACCCGGCCATCCGCATCAGCGCCGCTTCAGGGCGGTGACTTCGATCTCCACCTTCATGCGCGGATCGACAAGCCCGCAGACGATCGTGGTGTTGGCGGGCCTGACGCCCTTGAATGCCTTGCCCAGGACCGGGGCGATGGTCTGGAAATAGGCGGCTTCGGTGACGTAGGCCCGGACCCGGACGGCGTCGGCCAGGGAGCTGCCGGCCTCGACAAGCGCGGCGGCGATGGTGGCGAGGCATTGTTCGGCCTGGGCCGCCACGTCGTCGGCGATCGCGCCGTCCTTGTAGCCCGAGGTGCCGGAGACGAACACCCAGTCCCCATCGGCCACGGCGCGGGAATAGCCGGCAACCTCTTCAAAGGGCGAGCCGGAGGAAATCAGACGACGAGTCATTGAGCCATCCTTTCGAACGCGGCGGTCCCGATTCTTGCCGCCAGCAGTGAGGGGACACCGCTTCATAACGTATTTTCATCCGGCCGCAAGCCCACAAAATCAATGAATTGTGCACCGACACATTCGGAAGGTCGGCGCACCTTCCGGTGGTGTCGGCGCACTAGCGGCGCTCACTCCAACACGCGCTCCAGGAACGGCACGCGGCCGGCGCGATCTTCGACCTCCAGCACCCATAAATCCCAATCGATCTCGCGGGCGCGGGCGATATGGGCATCGGCACGTTCCTCGGGCACGGGATCGGGACCCGTGGCGCGCAGCCAGGCGAGACGGCCGGCCCCGTCCCGCACCTGGGTGAAGACCTCGCATCCTTGGGCGCCGCGGTTCACCTTGACCAGGATCGTGCCGGCATCCTCGTCGCCTTTTTTCACCACGACCGCGGGGATGCCCTCGACCGCGCAGCGCCGCAGTGCCGCATGGACCCAAAGCTTGGCCTTGAGCTTGGGCTCGCCCATCGCAACCTCCCCGATCCGGCCGTCTTCGTCGCCCGCGCGGCCAGCATGGAATTGTATCGTCCGCACACATTGTCCTGCCCCGTCACCGCCGCGATATTCGGCTGAACGGCCAATGATCGGGGAGAGGAACATGACACGCATCCTGGTCCTGTACTACTCCACATGGGGACATATCGAGACGATGGCCAACGCCGCCGCCGAAGGCGTCCACGAGGCCGGCGCGGAGGCGGTGGTCAAACGGGTGCCGGAACTGATGCCCGAAGACGTCGCCCGCCAGGTCCACGCCAAGCTCGACCAGCCCGCCCCCATCGCCCAGCCCCTGGAACTGGCCGATTACGACGGCTTGCTGATCGGCACGCCGACCCGGTACGGCAACATGACCGGCCAGATGCGCAACTTTCTCGACCAGACCGGCAAGCTGTGGGTTTCCGGAGCGCTGGTCGGCAAGCCGGCGGGGGTATTCACCTCCACCGGCACCCAGCACGGCGGTCAGGAGACGACTCTGATTTCCACCATCGTCAACCTGCTCCATTTCGGTATGGTGGTGGTCGGCCTTCCGTACTCGGCGTCCGGACAGACGGCGATGGATCGGATCACCGGCGGCTCGCCCTATGGCGCCTCCACCATTGCCGGCTCGGACGGCTCGCGCCGACCGTCCGACAACGAACTCGGCCTGGCGCGGTTCCAGGGCCGCCATCTGGCCGGGATCGCCAAGAAACTCAAGGGAGACGCCTGATCATGGTGGAACTGCGCCCGTTCGATCGCCTGGGACAATTCGACGGCGGCTGGCTGCTCGCCCGCTACCATTTCAGCTTCGCCGACTACCACGACCCCGACCGCATGGGCGTGGGCGCGCTGCGGGTTTGGAACGACGACGCCATCCAGCCCGACAGCGGATTCCCGCCCCACGGACACCGGGACATGGAGATCGTCACCTACGTGCGCGAGGGGGCCATCACACACGAGGATTCGCTGGGCAACGTCGGCCGCACCGAAGCCGGGCAGGTGCAGGTCATGAGCGCCGGCACCGGCATCCGCCACTCCGAGTATAACCGCGAACAATGCGTCACCCGCATTTTTCAGATCTGGATATTGCCCGAACGCACAGGCCTGCCGCCGCGATGGGAGACCCGTCCTTTTCCGCGCACCCACGGAATTCTTCAGCCATTGGCGTCGGGCCACCCTGAGGACCAGGGGGTGCCGCGCCTCTTCCAGGATGCCCGGGTGTTGGGTGCGACCCTCGACAAAGGCGACCGCATCACCCATCGGCTGGATGGGCGGCGCGCTTATCTGGTTCCGGCCAAGGGCGCCGTCTCGGTCAACGGCCAGACGGTGCCGGAGCGCTCGGGGCTGGTGGCGGAACGGGAGGCCGCCCTTGCGATCGAAGCGCTCGACGATGCGGAAATCATCCTGGTCGAGGTCGCGTGACGGCCGTCACCCTTTCGGCACCGCGAATTCGGCGACCACCGGCGCGTGGAAGGTCTCGGGCGTCCCCCACACGGTGGCCGGGGACACCAATTCGTCCCCCAGCGCCTCGTTGTGGATTTCGGCTCCGGTGAAGCCCCCCAACAGCGGACGCGACACCAGGATGTGGTCCAGCATCACCCTGCGGCCGTGATGAATCACGGAGTAGCGCTGGCTTTCCGGCAGCGAACGCTCGACCGGGACCAGCACGCGGCCGGCAAGGTGACCGTTGCCGGTATCCTCCTCGTCGCCGCGGATGGTGCGGACGGGGGCCTCCCGTTCATCGGCGTTGAAATCCCCGCAGACGGCGATCAGCGCCTCGGGTTCGGCGTCGAATATGGAATCGAGCGCCAGCCGGGTCTCCAGGGCCTGGCCGGCCGCCTTGACGGTCGCGGTGAAGAAACCCTCGGCCCACCCTCCCACCGATTGCCAGCACCCATGCCGCTCCTTCTGGCCAGGCAGCCACGCGGCGCGCGGCGCGCGCAAGTGCACGGCGATGAGGTGCAACCTCCGCCCGCCCGGAAGGGCCAGGACGGCATGGATGATCGGCCGGTCCCATTCGATGGCCAGCGCCTCCTCGGACCGGGGCAGGGCGGTGACCGGCCGATAGGCTGCCGGCGGAACGAGGTCGTGCCAGAGCTGGCGATGTTCGATCACGGGAAGCCGCGACAAGATCACCAGATTATGCCGGTCGGCCGGCTGCGTCCCGCCCCGGCCGAGGGAAACGACACGGTGGAAGCGCCCGTATCCGGTGCCGGCGATGAGCTTGTCGAGGGCGGTCAGCTCGCGCATGCCGCCCTTGACCGCCGCATGCGCGTTGACTTCCTGGAGGCACAGCACGTCGGCGCGCAGCCGCTGGAGCTGGGGCCGCAGGATCGCCACGCGGTCGGCGAAATCCGGCGCCGCCTGCGGACGGTCGTCCAGATTCTCCAGATTGAAGGTCGCGACCCTCAGGCGCTTCACCGGACGCACTCCCAGCGGGACCGGACACTCCCAACATACACCGCACGCCACCGTATTTCCTCTGCCCTTGTCTTCGCGACACCATAAGGTGTATCGAGAACGTATCGACAGGGGGCGGCGAATGGATTCGATGGGCGACACCTGCAGCGTCGGCAATGCTCTGCTCGATGCCGATCACGAAATCCTCCTCGACCTTCTCCGCCAGCTCGATGACGCCGTGGAGACCGGCCAGACCCGCGACGTGGTGGCCAGTGTGGTCAACGTCCTGGTGGAATACGCCGGATACCACTTCCGCCGGGAGGAAGCGATACTCGCGCAAAGCGGCTTTCCCGACATCGAGGACCACGGGCGGCAACACCAGGCCCTGGAAAAGAGCCTTTTCTCGGTGAAGGAACAATGTCTTGCCGGCAAATGGGAAGCGCTGTGCGACGATGCGCGCGCGCGCCTCAAGAACGAGTTGACCGAGCACATGCTGGTTACCGATAAATCGTACCGCCCCTGGGTGAGCAAGGAAACCGGTGGGCAAGCCGCCGGGGCGGAAGTGACGGGGGAAGGGAAAGGCCGGCCATGTCCAAAGGGCGCAAACTGTTCACAGCGGAACTCCAGCGCCTGAAGGCGCAGAAAGACGGCGAGACCGCCACCGCTGCTCCCCGCAGCGACGTCTGGGAGACATTGGAAGACATCAAGGCGGAACTTCGGACACTGACCCATCTCGTCAAGGGCGAGGATCCGCCGCCCCGTGAGGCCGAGGCGGCGACGGCGGCCCAGCTCGTCGAGCGGCAGCAGGCCGAAGTCTCCATGCTGAAGACCGAACTGCGCGCCCTTGCCGTGTGCATCGAACAGACGAAGACCGAGATCGCCGCCCTCAAACCCGCCAACAGCGCCGACGACCGGCTGCTGGTGGTCGCGTCCGAACTGGACGCCATCGTCACCGCGACCGAACAGGCGACAACCGCCATTCTCGAAGCGGCCGAGAAAATCGAGACAATCGTCACCGAAATCCGTTCGCACGGCGCGGATGGCTACATCGCCCGGCTGAGCGACGATATCATGGATACGGTTGTCAGGATTTTCGAATCCTGCAATTTCCAGGACATTACCGGACAACGGATCACCAAGGTGGTCCGCACCCTCCAATTCATCGAGGCGCGGGTCGCGGCGATGATCGAAATCTGGGGACCGGACAACATCGCCGAAATCATCCCCAAGGTTCACGACGAGCACCGGGACGAGGAAGAAAAACTCCTCAACGGCCCACAACTGGGCAACCAGGGTATCTCCCAGGACGAGATCGATAAGCTGTTCGGCTAGTCTCCGGCATAAGCGCAGAAGTCTCTCCAGCCATTCGCACTGGCCGGAAGCCGATACCGAAAGTAGACACCGAGGCGGTGGCGGCCCAGCCCTTTCCGCACGGCCTAAGCCGCATGCCCAGGCGGAACGCCAACTCTTTTTCTGTACCCTTCGGGTGCTGGCTCCGTTTGCCACGCCAGGGAAGGAGAGAGTCTATGAGTGAGAGGAGAAGCGAGCTGAAAGCGGTCGCGGCGGGGGAAGACATGGCCTCCACGAAAACGCCGGACCGGGATCTCATGGTGATGACGGCGCAGATGATGGATGGCTTGGCCCAGGTGAACAGCCGCCTCATCTCTCTTGCCCAGACGTCCTGGCGCCATACCCAGACGGCCGCCGAGGAACTTCGGCAGTGCCAGTCGCCCAGGGACATCATGGATGTCCAGATGAAGGTCGCCCGCCTGGCGGTGGACGATTACATGGACGAGGCGCGAAAGCTTGGCGAACTGGTCGCGAAAATGTCCAGCGACGCCATGAGTTACCTCCGCCTTCCCAAGTGACGTCGGCTTGCGGCGCCGGGGCGGCCCCGCGGCCCCTCCCCGGCGTCGGGTCCGACTCGAAGAAGCGCCAAAGTAAAAAGACGTCGCGCCCCGCGATTTATTTCGCCGTCGATGCGCCCTTGACGCCAACCGTGTTTCCGCCCAGATTGCGCACGCCAGACGGCCGGGCGGCCGCCCTTGGACCTTGTGTCCGGGGGAGGAAAGTCCGGGCTCCACGGAAGCACGGTGCCGGATAACGTCCGGCGGGGGCGACCCCAGGGAAAGTGCCACAGAAAGCAAACCGCCCACGCGGCCCCAAGCGGCCCCGCGGGTAAGGGTGAAAGGGTGCGGCAAGAGCGCACCGCGCTCCCGGTGACGGGGGCGGCACGGTAAACCCCACCGGGAGCAAGACCAAATAGGGGCGGCTGCTCCTCCGTTCCGGCGGAGGGCGAAACGCGCTTCCGCGTCGCCGCCCGGGTCGGTCGCGCGAGGCGCCCGGTAACGGGCGTCCCAGATGAATGGCCGTCACCCGCCTGCGGGCGGGGACAGAACCCGGCTTACAGGCCGTCTGGCGCAATTCCCCCATCCCACGCCATCCCGCGAGGCGCCCCCGGCGGCGCTGCGGAAGCGAAATACCCGGGTATTGGAACAAACAATGAACTATGGCTGAGGCGCCCGCATGACATCTCATAAAATCAGCTATTTGCGACGATATCCTCCAGTACTTTGATAAAAACTTCAACAAATTGCCTCAAGCCCGCTAATTCCCAGCATTTTACTATCGCTTACCATTGACGCCCATTCATTCCCATGTTATCCCATGATCACCCATCATGCGTCATGAGGGTTGGGGTTGGACGCATAGGTGGCAACGGAATCGCGGTGAAGGCGGACGGGGGATGCGTCTTTTCCTCTCCACATTCGTGAACAAGGTCGACAAGAAGGGGCGGGTTTCCGTGCCTGCGACCTTCCGCGCGTCGCTCGCCGACCAGCCCTTCACCGGGATCGTGGCCTACCGCAGCTTCACCGGCGCGTGCATCGAGGGCTGCGGCATGGATTTCATGCAGCGCCTGTCGGAGAGCGCCCAGCATTTCGACGCCTACAGCGCCGAGCAGGAAGACCTAACCGCCCTGATCTTCGCCGACGCCCGGCAACTGGCGTGGGACCCCGAGGGCCGCATCCTCCTCCCCGAGGATCTGATGGCCCATGCCGGCATCGCCGACGCCGCCGCCTTCGTCGGCAAGGGCCAGACGTTTCAGATTTGGGAGCCCCAGGCCTACCGTGCGATCGAGTCGGACATCCGGGCCCGCGCCCTGAAGGCGCGTCCGACTTTGCCGCTGAAGCCCCGCCCCCCCGCCGGAGAGGCGCAATGACCCCGCCCCCCTCCTCGCCCCACCTTCCGGTCCTGCTCGCCGAGGTCCTCGCCGCCCTTGCGCCGCGCGAGGGAGATGTCGTCGTCGACGGCACCTTTGGCGCGGGCGGGTACACCCTCGCCCTTCTGCGCGCCGCGCCCTGCCGCGTGATCGCCATCGACCGCGACCCAACCGCCGTCGCCCGTGGCCACGACCTCGCCGCCGCCTGGGACGGCCGTCTCGACATGGTGGAAGGCCGCTTCGGAGACATGGACCGGCTGGTTGCCACCCGCGGCATCGAACGCGTCGACGGGGTGGCCTTCGACATCGGCGTGTCCTCCATGCAGATCGATCAGGCCGAGCGCGGATTTTCCTTCGCCAAGGACGGCCCGCTCGACATGCGGATGGAGCGGACCGGCCCCTCCGCCGCCGATCTCGTCAACACCGCCTCCGAAGGTGAACTGGCCGACATCGTGTTCCGCTTCGGCGAGGAGCGCCACGCCCGCAAGGTCGCCCGCGCCATCGTCGCCGCCCGCAAGGCCAAGCCCTTCACCCGCACCCTGGAATTGGCGGACGTGGTTCGCCGCGCGGTCCCCAAATCGGCCGACGGCATCGACCCCGCCACACGCACCTTCCAGGGGCTGCGCGTCGCCGTGAACGACGAGTTGGGGGAACTGGAACGGGGATTGAGGGCGGCCGAGCGCGTCCTGGCGCCGGGCGGGCGCCTCGCCGTGGTTACCTTCCATTCCCTCGAAGACCGGGTGGTCAAGGACTTCCTCAAGGCCCGCAGCGGCACGGGGACACGCCCCTCGCGTCATCAGCCGCTCGGCCCCTCGGAGCCCGAACCCACCTTCACCTTGCTGTCCCGCAAGGCGGTCCGCCCCGGCGCCAACGAGGTGGCGCGCAATCCGCGCGCCCGCTCGGCCAAGCTGCGGGCGGCGCTCCGCACCGGAGCCCCCGCCTGGCCCACTTCCCGCCAAGGAGATGCGCAATGATCCGAGGCATGACTGGCACCATCCTTTGGGTTTGCCTGGCCGGCGTGGTCGGTGTCGGCCTCTTCTTCGTCAAGCACGAGGTCAGCGACCTGGAAACACGGCTCGCCGGGGTCACGCACGACATCCAATCCAACGAGGAAGAGGTCCACGTGCTCCAAGCCGAATGGAGCTACCTCAACGACCCGGCCCGGCTGCGCGAACTGGCCGAAAAGCATCTGGGCATGCGACCGATCGCGCCGACCCAGATCGCCACCCTCGACACCCTGCCGGGCGACAGCGCCGTTTCGGCGTTCGCCTCGGCGGAAGCGCGCGGAGGCGCCGCCGCCGACGTTCCGGCTCATCGTCACGCGGAAAAGGCCAGGTCCGCTTCCGCGCGGGTGGCCGTCGTGGTGCCGCCCTCCCGCGGCCGGAAGGTAGCGCTCGCGGCCGTGCCCACTCTGACGGCCACCGAATTCGTCAGCGGACGCGAGGAGGCCCGTTGAAATTCTTCGCGACCAAACGTCCGGCCCCCCGCATCCACGCGGGTGAGGACCTCCAGGCCAGCGTAGCCGCCGTGCGCCTTCACGGCGTCCGCTCGCACGCCCTGGAGACCGGCCGTACCCGCCTGGTCGCGACGGCAGCCACGTTCTTCCTCGCCTTCGCGGTGGTCGGCGTCCGCATGGTCGATGTGGCGGTGCTCGACCACGCCGGTGGCAAGACCAAGTCGGCCCCGCAGGCTCGCAGCGACCAGATCGACATCGAGCGCGCCGACATCCTCGACCGCAACGGCGTGATCCTGGCGACCAGCCTCCCTACCGTTTCGCTTTACGCCAAGATCCATGAGATCGCCGATCCGCAGGAGGCCGCGGCGAAGCTGGTCTCCGTGCTTCCGGAAATGGACAAGGCCGAAGTCGTCAGCCGATTGTCGTCGGACAGGCAATTCGTCTATTTGCGGCGCAACCTGACGCCCCGGCAGCAATACGACGTCAATGCCCTGGGAATCCCCGGGCTCTACTTCGAGAAAGGCGAACGTCGGGTCTATCCCCACGGCAACCTCGTTGCCCATATCGTCGGCATGACCGACGTCGACAACAAAGGTATCGCAGGCATCGAGAAGCGCTTCGACTCGGCGCTGCGCACCAGCCGCCAGCCGTTGCGCATGTCGCTCGACGTGCGTCTGCAAACTGTGGTGCGCAACGAGGTTGAACAGGCGGTCGCCGAATTCTCGGCGATCGGCGGAGTCGGCATCGTGATGGATGTGAACACCGCCGAAGTGCTCGCCATGGTCAGCCTCCCCGATTTCGACCCGAACGATCCGCCGCCGTCCAGCGACACGCGCATGTTCAACCGGGCGACCAAGGGGCTCTACGAAATGGGCTCCACCTTCAAGCTCTTCAACACCGCCGCCGCCCTGGACTTCGGTTCCGCCACGATCAATTCCAGCTATGACGCCCGCGGAGCCTTCCACTTTCACGACGCGGTCATCCACGATTACCATCCCGAGAACCGCTGGCTGACGGTTCCGGAAATCCTCATCCATTCCTCGAACATCGGCGCCGCCAAGATGGCGCTGGAAATGGGCACCCCCACGCAGCGCGCCTTCCTGACGAAGGTCGGGCTCCTCGCCCCCATCCCGATCGAGCTGCCCGAAGTGGGCGTGCCCCAAATCCCCAACCCCTGGCGCGAAATCAATACGGCGACCATCGCCTATGGCCACGGCATCAGCGTGACGCCGCTGCACCTCGTCACCGGGGTGTCCGCGCTGGTCAACGGCGGCGAGTATCGCCCCCCGACGCTGCTGGCGCGGTTGCCGGGCGAAGCGATTCCGGGTGAGCGCATAGAGAAGAAGAAGACGTCCGACGACATGCGCCAGCTGATGCGCATGGTGGTGACCTCGGGAACCGGCGCGAAAGCCGACGTTCCGGGCTATCTGGTCGGCGGCAAGACCGGAACCGCCGAGAAATCCGTCAACGGTTCCTACAGAAAGAAAGCCGTACTGTCCTCCTTCATCGCCGCCTTCCCCGTCAACGATCCCCGTTACTGCGTCCTGGTCATGGTCGACGAACCTCAGGGCACCAAGGAGAGTCACGGGTTCATCACCGGTGGATGGGTGGCGGCACCGGCGGTCGCGCGCATCATCGCGCAGATCGCCCCGCTGGTTGGCTTGCAGCCCCAAAAGGAGCTTCCTGCGCCAGCCGCCAAAGGCATCGTGAAAGGAACCGGGAGCCGAGAAGTTGCCGCAGTCGAGTGAGACCAATGGGATGACGGCCCTGCCAGCCGGCCTGACCATCGCCGGCCTCACGGCGGATTCGCGCAAGGTGGCGCCGGGATTCCTGTTCGCCGCCCTTCCCGGCAGCCGGGCGGACGGCCGCACCTTCATCGCCGACGCCCTGGCGCGCGGCGCCGTGGCCATCCTCGCTCCCGAGGGCGCCCGGATCGACGCTCCGGGCGCGCGGATCATCGCCGACCCCGATCCGCGGCGGCGCTTCGCCCTGATGGCGGCCGAATTCCATGGCCTCCAACCCGCCACCATGGCCGCCGTGACCGGTACCAACGGCAAGACCTCGACCGCCGATTTCGTGCGTCAGATTTGGGGCCGCTTGGGTCACAAGGCGGCCTCCATCGGCACGCTGGGCATCCTCGCCCCGGGCTGGGACAACGCGGGGGGATTGACCTCCCCCGACCCGGAATCCCTTCATGCCGCTCTTGCCGAACTGGCCCGGCGCGGCATCACCCACGCCTGCATGGAGGCATCCAGCCACGGCCTGTCCCAGCGGCGCCTTGATGGCGTGAGACTCAAGGCGGCCGCCTTCACCAACCTCACCCGCGACCACCTGGACTATCACCCGGACATGGCCGATTACGGCCGCGCCAAGCTGCGGCTCTTCGCCGAAGTGCTCCCGGCCGGCGGCACCGCCGTCATCAACGCCGATGCCGATTTCGGGCCCCAAGCCGTCGCGGTCGCCTCGGGGCGGGGCCAGCGGGTTTTGACGTTCGGGCGCGCGGGCTCGGACTTGCGCCTTGTCGATGCCGCTCCGCAATCCCACGGCCAGACGCTGTCCATCGACGTCATGGGCCGCAGCACCCGAGTGCGACTGCCGCTGGCCGGGACGTTCCAGGCCGCCAACGCCCTGGCCGCGCTCGGCCTCGCCATCGCCTGCGGCGCCGACCCGCAAAGGGCGGCGGTAGCCCTGGAGACGTTGGAGGGCGTTCCGGGCCGCTTGCAGAAGGTGGCCGAGACCGCCTCCGGCGCCACCGTCTACGTGGACTACGCCCATACCCCCGACGCCCTGGAAACGGTGCTGCGCGCCCTGCGTCCCCACGCCCAGGGGCGCCTGCTGGTGGTGTTCGGCTGCGGCGGCGACCGCGATCCCGGCAAACGGCCGCAAATGGGCGCCATCGCCCGGAATCTCGCCGACGAGGCGATCGTCACCGACGACAACCCGCGCGGCGAAGACCCCGCGATCATCCGTCGCGCCATTCTTGCCGCTTGCCCCGATGCCGCCGAGATCGGCGACCGGGCCGGCGCGATCCGCGAAGCGGTGTCGCGTCTGCGGGGCGGCGACGTCCTCGTCGTTGCCGGAAAAGGACACGAGCAGGGCCAGATCGCCGCCGGTAGGGTGACGCCCTTCGATGACGCCGAACAGGCCCGCCTCGCCGTGGCCGAAATCGACGGGGACCGGCCATGACGCCCGCCTTGTGGACTGCCGAGGAAGCCCGGGCCGCCACAGGCGGCCGCCTCCAGGGCCGCACCTGGAATGCGGGCGGCGTGTCCATCGACAGCCGTTCCCTTGCCCCGGGCGACCTGTTCGTCGCCCTCGCCGGCCCGAACCACGACGGCCACGACCATGTCGCGGCGGCACTGGCGGCCGGTGCCGCCGCCGCCCTGGTCCACCGCATCCCCGCAGGGCTGCCGGCCGATGCGCCCCTGCTGGTGGTGGACGAGACCATGGCCGGATTGAATGCCTTGGGCCGCGCCGCCCGCGCCCGGTCCCCCGCGCGGATCGTCGCGGTCACGGGGTCGGTGGGCAAGACCGGCACCAAGGAAATGCTGCGCCTGGTCCTGTCCTGCCAAGGCGAGACCCACGCCACCGCCGGCAACCTCAACAACCACTGGGGTGTGCCCCTGTCGTTGAGCCGGATGCCACGGAACGCGCGCTTCGCCGTCTTCGAGCTGGGAATGAACCACCCTGGCGAGATCGCGCCGCTGACCCGCATGGTCGCGCCCCATGTCGCCATCATCACCGCCGTCGAGGCGGTCCATACCGCATTTTTCAAGGGCACCGAGGAGATCGCCGACGCCAAGGCGGAAATCTTCCAGGGTCTCGGCCCCGACGGCGTCGCGATCATACCCCGCGACAACCGCCATTTCCGCCGCCTGCTCGCCGCCGCCGGCAAAGCCGGGGTGACCACCGCGCTGAGCTTCGGCAGCCACATCGAATCCGACGCCCGCCTTCTGGATTGCGGCCTCGACTCCGATTCCACCGCCGTCTTCGCCCTGCTGCGCGACCACCCGATCGCCTACCGCATCGGCGTGGTCGGGCTGCATTGGGCGATGAACTCGCTGGCGGTGCTGCTGGCGGCCACCGCGTTGGGGGCCGATGCCGAAGCCGCCGCCCAATCGCTGCGGAGCATGGCCCCGCCCAAGGGACGGGGCGCGCGGCGCCTGATCGCGGTCGCCGGCGGAACCGCCGAAGTGATCGACGAAAGCTACAACGCCAGCCCCGTCTCCATGCGCGCGGCCATCGCCACCCTTGCCGCGGCCAAGCCGGCAAGGGGAGCGCGGCGGATTGCCGTGCTGGGCGACATGCTGGAACTGGGGGAACGCTCGGCCGAGTTGCACGCGGCATTGGCGGAGACATTGGATGCCTGGGGTATCGACCGGGTATTCACCGCCGGCCCCCTGATGGCGAATCTGCACGGTCGCCTGCCGCCGTCGCGGCGGGGAGACCATGCCGAGAATTCGAGCGCGCTCGCGCCGCTGGTGAAGGCGGCGGTGCGTGCGGGCGACGTGGTGATGGTGAAGGGCTCGGCGGGCAGCCGCATGGGCCGGGTGATCGAAGCTTTGGGCGAAGGATGACGGCGGTCGATGCTCTATAACCTGCTTTATCCGCTGACGGGCGAGATTGGCATCTTCAATCTCTTCAAGTACCTGACCTTCCGCACGGGAGGGGCGGTGCTGACGGCCCTGATCGTCTCCTTCGTCATCGGGCCCGGCCTCATCCGCTGGCTGAGAAAATGGCAGAAGCAGGGACAGCCCATCCGCACCGACGGACCGGAAAGCCACCTGCTCACCAAGAAGGGCACGCCCACCATGGGTGGCTTCCTCATCCTGATCGCCCTGGCGGTCGCCACGCTGCTGTGGGCCGATCTTCGCGACCATTACGTCTGGATCGTCCTTTTGGTGACCCTGGGTTACGGCGCCATCGGCTTTCTCGACGACTTCCTCAAGGTGTCGAAGAAGAATCCCAAGGGCCTTCCCGGCAAGCTCAAACTGGCCGCGCAGGTGGGCATCGCCGCCATCGCCTCGGCCTGGGTCTACGCCATCCAGCCGGAGCCGCTCGCCGGCGCCCTGGCGGTGCCGTTCCTCAAGCATGTCCTGATCCAGCTCGGCTGGTTCTTCGTCCCCTTCGCGATCTTCGTCGTCGTCGGCGCGTCGAACGCGGTCAACCTCACCGACGGGCTCGACGGGCTCGCCATCGTCCCGGTGATGATCGCCGCCGGTGTTTTCAGCGCCATCGCCTATCTGGTCGGCCACGCGGTGTTCGCCAACTACCTGCAAATCCACTACGTGCCCGGCTCGGGCGAACTGGCGGTGTTCTGCGGGGCGCTGGTCGGTGCGGGCCTGGGCTTCCTGTGGTTCAACGCGCCCCCGGCCATGGTGTTCATGGGCGATACCGGCAGTCTCAGCATGGGCGGCGCGCTGGGCGCCATCTCGGTGGTGACCAAGCACGAGCTGGTCCTGGCCATCGTCGGCGGCCTGTTCGTCCTGGAAACCGTCTCGGTGATCGTGCAGGTCGCCTCGTTCAAGATGACCGGCAAGCGGGTTTTCCGCATGGCCCCGCTGCATCACCACTTCGAAAAGAAGGGCTGGGCGGAGCCCACCGTGGTCATCCGCTTCTGGATCATCGCCAGCGTGCTCGGGCTGGTCGGCCTCTCCACCCTCAAGTTGCGGTGAGCCGGCCATGATCCCAACCCCGTTCCTCGCAGGCAAGATCGTGGCGGTGATGGGTCTCGGCAAATCCGGGACCGCCACGGCGGCGGCGCTGCGCGCCAGCGGCGCGACGGTGTGGGCGTGGGACGACAACGCCGCGGCACGCGAGACGGCCATCGCGGCGGGAGTGCCCATCGTCGATCTGCACGCCGCCGACATGGCGGCCCTGGCGCTGCTGGTGTGGAGCCCCGGCATCGCCCACACCCATCCCCGACCCCATCCCATCGCCGACAAGGCTCGCGCCGCCGGCATCCCGCTGGTGTGCGACGTAGACCTGCTGGCGCGGGCCAAACCCGACGCCCGGTTCCTGGCGGTGACGGGCACCAACGGCAAATCGACCACCACCACCCTGCTGGCCCATGTCCTCGCCGGCGCCGGGCGCGGGGTCGCGGCCGGCGGCAACCTGGGCACCGCCGCCCTCGCCATGCCCGATCTCGGGGCCGAGGGCCGGTATGTGCTGGAACTCAGCTCCTACCAGCTCGAACTGGTGCCCTCGCTGCGGCTGGCGGCCGGGGTGCTGCTCAACATCACGCCCGACCATCTGGGCCGCCACGGCGGCATGGACGGCTACATCGCCGCCAAGCGCATCCTGTTCGACCGGCTGGCCAAGGACGGCACGGCGGTCATCGGCGTCGATGACGAGCCGTGCGCCGCCATGGCCGACGAGCTGGAATGCCGTGGCCTCCGGGTGGTGCGCCTGTCGGCCGCACGCCGCCTGGGCTCGGGCGTCAGCGCCCCCGACGGCGTGCTGCTGGACAACGGCATTCCCGTTTGCAACCTCAAGTCCATCGCGCGCCTGCCCGGCCGGCACAACTGGCAGAACGCCTGCGCCGCCTACGCCATGGCGCGCGCCGACGGCGCATCGCCCGAGGCGATCGCGGCCGCGCTGTCGACCTACCCCGGCCTCGCCCACCGCCAGGAACTGGTGGCGGTGATCGACGGGGTCGCCTACGTCAACGATTCGAAGGCGACCAACGCCGACGCCGCCGAAAAGGCGCTGGTCTGCTACGACCGCATCTACTGGATCATCGGCGGCCAGATGAAGGAAGGCGGGATAGCTTCCCTGGCCCCCCTCTTCCCCCGCATCGCCCACGCCTTCCTTATCGGCGAAGCCGGCAAGCCGTTCGCGGCCGCGCTCGGCCGCCAAGTCCCCCACACCACCTGCGGCACCCTCGACGTCGCCGTGGCGAAGGCGCACGCGATGGCGACCGCCGACCGGGCGGAAGGCGCGGTGGTGCTGCTGTCGCCGGCCTGCGCGTCGTGGGACCAGTTCAAGAGCTTCGAGCATCGCGGCGAGACGTTCCGGCAGCTTGTCGCCGCGCTCCCCGGCGAGCGGAGGGCGGCATGAGCTTCGGGCGGACCGACACCTCGACCCTGGGACGCTGGTGGTGGACGGTGGACCGCTGGTCCATCGCCGCCCTGCTGATCCTGATCGGTGTCGGCGTCCTCTTGACCATGGCGGCGAGCCCGGCCGTGGCCGAACGCATCGGCGCCGAACCCTTCCACTTCGTCCGCCGGCAATTCGCCTTCCTGCTGCCGTCGGTGGTGCTGATGCTGGGCGTGTCGGTCCTGCCGCCGCGCCAGGTACGGCGCCTGGCGGTTCTCGGCTTCCTGATGGCGGTGGTGCTGATGGCGGCGGTGCTGGGACTGGGCGCCGAGGTCAAGGGCGCCACCCGTTGGCTGACGTTCGGCGGCCTGACCATTCAGCCGTCCGAGTTCGTCAAGCCGACCTTCGCCGTCTCGGCGGCCTGGATGTTCGCCGAATGCCGGCTCAACCCGGGCTTCCCCGGCAAGATCATCGCCACCGGCATGTATGTGGTGGTGGCGGCGCTGCTGCTGGCGGAGCCGGACGTCGGCCAGACCCTGGTGGTGTCGTCCATCTGGGCGGCCGAGTTCTTCATCGCCGGCCTGCCGATGATCCTGGTGGGCGGATTGGTGCTGCTGGGAATGGGTGGCGGCGTCGCAGCCTATTTCGTCTTTCCTCACGTGCAAAGCCGGGTCGCCCGCTTCCTCGACCCCCAGGCGGGAGACGCCTACCAGGTGATGACCGCGCTGAACGCCTTCCGCCACGGCGGACTGTTCGGGACCGGCCCGGGCGAAGGGCGGGTCAAGCTGGTGCTTCCCGACGCCCATACCGACTTCATCCTGGCGGTGGCCGGCGAGGAATTCGGTGTGATCCTGTGTCTGGCGGTGGTCGCCCTGTTCGCCTTCGTCGTCCTGCGCGGCCTGTCGCGCCTGATGCGCGACGACAACCTTTTCATCGTCCTGGCCGGCGGCGGCCTGTTCGTGCAGTTCGGGCTGCAAGCGCTGATCAACATGGCCTCGACGCTGCGCCTGATGCCGACCAAAGGCATGACCCTGCCGTTCATTTCCTACGGCGGTTCGTCGATGCTGGCGCTGGCGCTCGGCATGGGCATGGCCCTGTCGCTGACCCGCACCCGCTACGGCGGCGAGGAGGCGGAGCGATGAGCGGCGCCCCCTTGGTCGTCCTCACCGCCGGCGGCACCGGCGGCCACGTCTTCCCCGCCGAAGCGCTGGCCAGCGCCCTGCTGGCGCGCGGGCACCGGCTGGCCCTAGTCACCGACGCCCGCGGCAAAGCCTACGGCGGCACCCTGGGCAGCCTCGACACCCATCGTATCGCCGCGGGCGGGCTTGCCGGACGCGGCCCGCTGGCCAAACTGCGGGCCGTCGGCGAACTGGCCCTGGGCGCGATCCAGGCACGCCGGCTGCTTGCCCGCCTGAGGCCCGCGGCGGTGGTCGGTTTCGGCGGCTACGCATCGGTGCCGGCCATGGCGGCCGCGACATGGCTGGGCATTCCCACGCTCCTCCACGAGCAGAACGCCGTCCTCGGCCGGGCCAACCGCCTGCTGGCCGGCAGGGTTCGGCGGGTCGCCACCTCCTTTGCCCAGGTCGAGCACGTGGACCCGCTGCTGGCGACCAAGGTCGTCCGCACCGGCATGCCGGTGCGGACGGCCGTCGCCGCCTTGCGCGACGCTCCCGCCCCCATTCTCGATCCGGCCGGGCCGATCCGCATCCTGGTTCTCGGCGGCAGCCAGGGCGCGCGGGTGCTGTCGGAGATCGTGCCGCCGGCCCTGGCCAAGCTGCCCGAGGCCCTGCGCAGCCGGCTGTCGGTGAGCCAGCAATGCCGGGCCGAGGATATCGACATGGCGCGCCGCGCCTACGCGGAGAACGGTATCGACGCCACGCTGGACCGGTTCTTCCACGACGCGCCCGAGCGCATGGCCGCCGCCCACCTGGTGATCGCCCGCTCCGGCGCCTCGACGGTGGCGGAACTCACCACCTTGGGCCGGCCCGCCATCCTTGTGCCCTACCCCCATGCCATCGACGACCATCAGACCGCCAACGCCCGCGCCGTCGACTCGGCCGGTGCGGCGTGGCTGATGCCGCAGACCGAGTTCACCGCGGACGCTCTGGCCGAGCGGCTGCACGCCCTTTTCACCCAGCCCGGCACGCTGGCGCGCGCGGCGGAGTGCGCCCGTGCCGCCGGAAGCCCGGACGCCGCCGAGCGTCTCGCCGATCTGGTCGCCACCCTGCCACGTTCATCCCGGGAGTTCGCGTCATGAGGACGATGCCGCTCAGCATCGGCACCATCCATTTTGTCGGCATCGGCGGCATCGGCATGTCGGGCATCGCCGAGATCCTCCATAATCTCGGCTATTCCGTGCAGGGATCGGACATCGCCGACAATTACAACGTCGAACGCCTGCGCAAAAAAGGGATCGCCATACACGTCGGCCATGCCGCCGAGAACCTGGGCGATGCCCGGGTGGTGGTGGTGTCCTCGGCCGTGCGTGCCGACAATCCCGAACTGGTGGCCGCCCGCGCGCGCCTGGTTCCCGTGGTGCGCCGGGCCGAAATGCTGGCCGAGCTGATGCGTCTGAAATACGCCATCGCCATCGGCGGCACCCACGGCAAGACCACCACCACCTCGATGATCGCCACCCTGCTGGAAGCGGCGGCCCTGGACCCGACGGTCATCAACGGCGGCATCATCAACGCCTACGGCACCAACGCCCGCCTGGGCGCCAGCGACTGGATGGTGGTCGAGGCCGACGAATCGGACGGGAGCTTCACGAAGCTGCCGTCGAGCGTGGTGGTGGTGACCAACATCGACCCCGAGCACATGGATTACTACGGGACCTTCGACCGGCTGCGGGACGCCTTCCGCACCTTCGTCGAGAACATCCCGTTCTACGGCTTCGCCTGCCTGTGCATCGACCACCCCGAGGTGCAGGCCCTGATCCCCAAGGTGCTCGACCGCAAGATCGTCACCTACGGCTTCAGCCCCCAGGCCCTGGTCCGCGCCGTCAACCTGCGGACGGGGCCGGACGGCGCCGGTTTCGACGTGGTCGTCACCGACCGCATCACCGGCGAGCAGCGCACCATCCAGGACATGCGCCTGCCCATGTTCGGCGAGCATAACGTTCAGAACTCGCTGGCGGCGGTGGCGGTGGCCGGCGAACTGGGGCTGCCCGACGACGTCCTGCGCGCCGCGCTGGCCAATTTCGCCGGCGTGAAGCGGCGCTTCACCAAAACCGGCGAATGCCGGGGCGTGGCGGTGATCGACGATTACGGCCACCATCCGGTGGAGATCGCGGCGGTTCTGCGGGCGGCGCGCACCGCCGGCTCGGGCAACGTGGTGGCGGTGGTGCAGCCGCACCGCTACTCGCGCCTCTCCAACCTGTTCGATCAGTTCTGCACCTGCTTCAACGACGCCGATACCGTGGTCGTCGCCGACGTCTACCCGGCCGGCGAGGCTGCGATCGAGGGCGTGGACAAGGACGCCCTGGTGCGCGGGCTCCAGGAGCACGGCCACCGCAACGTGATGGCCCTGCCCGACCCCAAGGCGCTGGCGCCGATGGTCAACGACATCACGCGCCCCGGCGATCTGGTCGTGTGCCTGGGCGCCGGCAATATCACCGCCTGGGCCCATGCCTTGCCGCTCGAACTGGAGGCCCTGCCGCCCCGAAAGGAGGCCGGCGAATGAGCGTGGCCATGCGTCCGTCCCCGCAATGGGCCGACCGGCTGCCGCCGGTGCGCGGGCGCATCGTCCATCATGCGCCGCTGGGCGGGCTGACGTGGTTCCGCGTGGGCGGACCGGCGGACGTGCTGTTCCGCCCGGCCGATACCGAGGATCTGGCGGGTTTCCTTGCCGCGCTGCCCGAGGAGGTGCCGGTCACGGTCATCGGCGTAGGATCGAACCTCCTCGTCCGCGACGGCGGCGTGCCGGGCGTGGTCATCCGCCTGGCCGGGCCGTTCGCGGATGTGTCGGTCGACGGTGCGACGGTCACGGCCGGCGCCGCCGCCCTCGACCTCACGGTGGCGATGACGGCGTTGGAACGCGGGGTGGCCGGGCTGGAATTCCTGTCGGGCATCCCCGGCACCATCGGCGGCGCGCTGCGGATGAACGCGGGCGCCTTCGGCGGCGAGATGAAGGACGTGACGCGCCAGGCCACGGCCCTGGACCGCCAGGGCCGGCACCACGTTCTTGCGGTTGAAACACTAGATTTTGGATATCGCCATTGCGGTATCCCCGAGAGCTGGATATTTCTTTCGGCCACGCTGGAGGGGGAGACCGGTCCCGGAGATGCGATTGCCGCGCGCATGGCCGAGATTCGCACCGAGCGCGAGACGGCGCAGCCGACACGCGCACGCACGGGGGGATCGACCTTCGCCAATCCACCGGGGGGAAAGGCGTGGGAATTGATCGACAAGGCGGGATGCCGGGGCCTGAGACGGGGGGGCGCCATGGTGAGCGAGAAGCACTGCAACTTCCTGATCAACACCGGCACCGCCACCGCCGCCGACATCGAGGATTTGGGCGAGGAGGTGCGCCGGCGCGTGCTGGAAACCTCGGGAGTGTCGCTGCATTGGGAAATCCGCCGCATCGGCGTGCGGGACTAGAGCGGGTAATGGCGTTTCGCTGGGGAGAGAGGGTGTGAGCAAGCGTGTGACCGTCCTGATGGGTGGAGCGTCGGCCGAGCGGGAGGTGTCGCTGAACTCGGGCCGTGCGGCCGCGCAGGCGCTCGAAGAGGCCGGCTTCCGGGTGGTGTTGCTCGACGTCGGCCGCGATCCCGCCGTTCTCGCCGGCCAAATCGCCGAAACCGCCCCGGACGTGGTCTTCAACGCCTTGCACGGACGCTTCGGCGAGGACGGCTGCGTCCAGGGACTGCTGAACCTGATGGGAATCCCCTATACCCATTCCGGCCTGCTGGCGTCGGCGGCGGCCATGGACAAGGCCTTTGCCCGGCGGATGTTCGCCAGTGCCGGCATTCCGGTGGCGGAAGGCCGCGTGGTCCGGCGCCAGGAGGTCGCGGGCGACCCGCTGCCCCGCCCGTATGTGGTCAAGCCCATCAATGAGGGCTCGTCCGTGGGTGTCCACATCGTCCGCGACGGCGCCAACAGCTCGCCGCTCGATGCGTGGCCGTTCGAAGCCGACGAGGTGCTGGTCGAATCCTTCATCCCCGGCCGCGAGATCACCGTGGCCGTGCTGGGGGACCGCGCCCTGGGCGCGCTGGAGATCACCTCCGACCGCGGCTTTTACGATTACGAGGCCAAGTACGCCCCGGGCGGGTCGCGCCACCTGATGCCGGCGCCGCTCGCCAAGGCCGATTACGACGAAGCCTGCCGGCTCGCGCTCGCCGCCCATCGGGTCCTGGGCTGCCGCGGCGTGACCAGAACCGACTTGCGCTACGACGACACCCGGCCGGGTGCGGGAGCCAGGCTCTATGTCCTCGAAGTCAACACCCAGCCCGGCATGACCGCGACCTCGCTGGTTCCCGAGATCGCCGCCCATGCCGGCATCCCCTTCCCCGACCTGGTGCGATGGATGGTGGAGAACGCGACATGCGACGGCTGAGCGACAGCGACATCGTCATCTCTCCGGGTGACCGGCCGGCGGCCGGCCGCGCCACGCCGGATCGGAATCCCGGCGGCGGACGCGCCGGCAGACCCAAGGCCCCGCGCGGCGGCCAACCCAAGGCGAAGCCGGCGAGGCGCCCGATGCGCCGGCTTGAGCCGCTGCTGACCCCGCTTCAGAAAGCGGTCGCCGCCGGTGTCGGAGCGGTGGCGGTCGTGGTCGGTGGGGCCATCGTCTGGCATTCCGGCATCCCGTTGCGCGCCGTCCGCGCCAGCCGCGACGCCATGCTGGCCGCCAGCGCCGACGCCGGCCTACGCGTTTCCGACATCACCGTCAGCGGTCGCGGCCGCACCGCCAACGAGCAGATCATCGCCGCCCTGGGCGTCCGCAAGGGCACGCCGATCCTGGGCGTGGATCTGGCCGAAGCGCGCGACCGGCTGGAATCCATTCCCGCCGTGCGCGCCGCCTCGATCGAGCGGCGCCTGCCGGGCAGCCTGCACATCGTCATCGCGGAACGCCAGCCGATGGCGTTGTGGCAGCACGACGGCGTCTTCGTGCTGATCGACCGCGACGGGCACGAGATACCCGGCGCCATCGAGGGTTTCGAGGACCTGCCCCTGGTCGTGGGCGACGGCGCCCCGGCGGCGGCGGCGGCCCTGATGGACATGCTGGCGACCGAGCCGACCCTGGCGAGCCGCGTGAAGGCGGCGGTCCGTGTCGGCAACCGCCGCTGGAACCTCAAGCTGGATGACGCCATCGCCGGCATGGAGGCGCGTCTGCCCGAGGATAACCCCGAAGCGGCGTGGCGTCGCCTGGCCGCCCTGGAAGGAGACCACGGCCTGACGCGCCGCCACGTCACCATGATCGATCTGCGCCTCGGCGACCGCTTGGTGCTCAAGACCGCGCATCAGCAGGCGGCAGCCGAGCGCCGCAAGGACAACGGAGCCTGACGGCGTGACCCGAAGCGGACTCATCGCAGCGCTGGACGTCGGCAGCACCAAGGTGTGCTGCTTCATCGCGTCCGTCCAGGACGACGGCACGGTCCGCATCGCCGGCATCGGCCACCAGCTCGCGCGCGGCGTGCGCGCCGGCACGGTGGTGGACATGGAGGGCGCCGAGCACTCGATCCGCGCCGCCGTCGAAGCCGCCGAGGAAATGGCCGGCGGCCGCATCAAAGCGGTGGTGGTCAACGTTTCCGGCGGCCAGCCGGCCTCGGGCAACGTCAAGGTCGAAGTGGCGATGAACGGCCACGCGGTCAACGAGGCGGATCTGCGCCGCATGCTGGAGCACGGCCGCGCCCACCACGAGAGCCCCGACCGCGACTTGCTGCACGCCATACCGGTCGATTACACCATCGACGGCAACGAAGGCATCCGCGACCCGTGCGGGATGTACGGCGACCGGCTGGGCGTGGCCATTCACATGGTCGCCGCCGGAATCGGCCCCGTCCGCAACCTCACCACCGTCGTCAACCGCTGCCACCTGGACATCGAGGCGCGGGTGGTGTCGCCTTATGCCTCGGGCCTGGCCTGCCTGGTGGACGACGAGAAGGACCTGGGCGTCACCTGCATCGACATGGGCGGGGGCACGACGTCGATCGCCGTCTTCCTGAACGGCCAGCTGGTGTTCACCGACGTCATCCCGGTCGGCGGCCACCACGTCACCAGCGACATCGCCCGGGGGCTGTCCACGCCGGTCGCCTACGCGGAGCGTCTCAAGACCCTCTACGGCTCGGCCATCCCCTCGCCCGCCGACGACCGCGAAATGCTGAAGGTCCCGCTGGTGGGCGAGACCGAGGACGGCGCCGCGAACCAGGTGGCGCGTTCGCTGCTCAACCAGATCATCCAGCCGCGTCTGGAAGAGACGTTCGAACTGGTGCGATCCCATCTCGAGCAGGCCGGCTTCGACAAGATGGCCGGTCGCCGCGTCGTCCTGACCGGCGGCGCCAGCCAGATGCAGGGCGTGCGCGACCTCGCCGGCCTGGTGCTCGACAAGCAGGTGCGGCTTGGCCGCCCCATCGGTTTTCACGGCCTGCCCGAAGCCACCGGCGGGCCCGCCTTCTCGACCTGTGCCGGGCTCATCCGCTACGCCATGGCCCACCAGCCCGCGGTCTCCCGCGGGCGGCGGCCGGCGCGCGGCGACGAGGAGGACGCACGGGGCTGGGGGCGGATTACTCAGTGGCTCAAGAAGAATTTCTAAACGTCGATCCATCAGGCCGGAAAAGCGGCCGAGCAGCGCGGAGGTGTAGCATCATGGGTCTGAATTTCCTTCCCGGAGCTCCTGAGGAGCTGAAGCCCAGGATCACTGTCATCGGCGTCGGCGGCGCCGGCGGCAATGCCGTCAACAACATGATCGCGTCCCGTCTCGAAGGCGTCGAATTCATCGTCGCCAACACGGACGCCCAGGCGATCGCCCAGGCGCGCACGGAACGGCGCATCCAGTTGGGCACCCTGGCCACCCAGGGCCTGGGGGCCGGCTCGCGCCCCGACATCGGCCGCATCGCCGCCGAGGAAAGCCTCGAGGAAGTGGCCGGCATGCTGTCTGGAAGCAACATGGTGTTCATTACCGCCGGCATGGGCGGCGGCACCGGCACCGGCGCCGCGCCCGTCATCGCCCGCACCGCCCGCGAGATGGGCATCCTGACGGTGGGCGTGGTCACCAAGCCGTTCCACTTCGAAGGCGCGCATCGGATGCGCACCGCCGAGCACGGCATCGAGGAACTGTCCCAGTACGTCGATACCCTGATCATCATCCCCAACCAGAACCTGTTCCGCATCGCCACCGAGCGCACCACCTTCGCCGATGCCTTCAAGATGGCCGACGACGTGCTCTATTCGGGTGTGCGCGGCGTAACCGACCTGATGGTCATGCCCGGCCTGATCAACCTCGACTTCGCCGACATCCGCACGGTGATGAGCGAAATGGGCAAGGCGATGATGGGGACCGGCGAGGCCGAGGGCGACAAGCGCGCCGTCGAGGCCGCCGAAGCCGCCATTTCCAACCCGCTGCTCGACGACACGTCGATGAAGGGGGCCAAAGGCGTCCTCATCAACATCACCGGCGGCACGGACATGACCCTCTTCGAGGTCGACGAGGCCGCCAACCGCATCCGCGACGAAGTCGATCCCGACGCCAACATCATCTTCGGCTCGACCTTCGACGAAAAGCTGAACGGCAGCATGCGCGTGTCGGTGGTCGCCACCGGCATCCAGTCGGAAGCCGCCGTCCAGGCCCGTCCCACCACCGTCGTGTCCCTGGCCTCGGCCGTCGCCGACAGGCAGCAGCCGGCGGCCGTTTCCGGCCAGCCCAACCTGGTGGCGGTTCCCCGGCCGGCGTCCGCCCCGGGCATCCCGGCCACGCCCGCGGCGGCCCAGCCCGCCTACCGCCCCGCGGCGCCGGCCCCGGCGGCCGCCCATCATCCGGCCGCGGCGGCCTACGCCATGGTCCGCGAGCCGGAACTGCCGATCGCCCCCGGGCCCGAGGCACGCCAGGAGCCCCCCCTGCACCACGAACCGACCGTCCGCCCGGACGTGGCCCAGCGGGTGGAACCCAGCTTCAACCGCCCGCTTCAGCGGCAGGCGGCCCCGGCGGAAGCCAGCATGGAGGCGATGAGCCGCGCGGTCAGCGAAATCACCGAGGCCGCACCGACGGCTGCTCGGGCCCAGAGCGACTATCGCCGCTCCGCATCGCTGCTCGAACGTCTGGTGCCGTCGCGGCGCCCCGCCGCCCGCAGTGAGGAAGCTCCCGTGCCGCAGCCTCAGCCGCAGCCCCGTCTGGGAGGCGTCGAGGCTCGCCGCGAAGCGTCCGGGGCGCGTCAAGGGGACGAACTGGACATCCCGGCCTTCCTGCGCCGCCAAGCGAACTGAGGACAAGGAAAGAAAAGCCTCCGAGCTCTCTCAACTCACGGGCCCGGCATTCCGCCGGGCCCGTTCTTTCCCCCATCCAAAACAGCGAACCGTAAGATCCACGTAAGGCCGTAACAATTCGAAACAATGATTGATTTGAGGACTTGACGCTCTGCTGGTAGACCTTGACCGTCAAAAAGGGCCGGTGCCGGAGCGAAAAAGTTGCATGAACGGCGCAAGGCTCGGAACAGGGATGCCCTCGTGAAGCATATGACCGCCGACGTATTCGCCACCCTCCGTTCTTCTCCCGAACTCCTTGGCGCCCTCGCCCTTCGTCAGCGGACACTGAAAACCAGCATCGGCTGTACCGGCGTCGGCCTGCATTCCGGCACCAAAGTCACGATGACACTGCATCCCGCCGAACCCGACACGGGCATCCGGTTCCGCCGGGTGGACGTCGCCGGCCAGGGAACCGTCATCCCTGCCTTGTGGTCGCATGTCGGCGACACGCGGATGAACACGTGCCTGACCAGCGAAGACGGCATCGTGGTCGGCACCGTGGAGCACCTGATGAGTGCTCTGGCGGGGATGGCCATCGACAATTGCCTCATCGAGATCAACGGCGCCGAAGTGCCGGTGATGGACGGCTCCGCCGCGCCCTTCCTGTTCCTGATCGAGTGCGCCGGCGTGGTCGAGCAGGATGCTCCCCGCCGGGCCATCCGCGTGCTGAAGCGCGTCTCGGTCCAGGATGGCAACCGCGCGGCCTCGCTGACCCCCTCGGCCGCCTTCAGCCTGCGCTTCGAAATCGACTTCAAGAGCCAGGCGATCTCCCGCCAGGAAATGCTGGTCGGTTTCAGCCGGGGCGCCTACAAGAGCGAAATCGCCCGCGCCCGCACGTTCGGCTTCGAACAGGAGGTGGCCATGCTGCGCGCCGCCGGCTTGGCGCGGGGCGGATCGCTGGACAACGCGGTGGTGATCGATTCCACCGGCACCCGCGTGCTGAACGACGACGGCCTGCGCTATCAGGACGAATTCGTGCGCCATAAGGTGCTGGATGCGGTGGGCGATCTTTATCTGGCCGGCGCGCCGATGATCGGCCATTTCCATGGCGTCCGATCGGGCCACGCGCTGACCAACACGCTGCTGCGCGCCCTGTTCGCCGACCGGGACGCCTGGGAGTATGCCCCCGCGATCGCCACGCCGGCCCTGGCCGAGCGGCCGGCGCCCGAACGGAGCTTGGCCGCCGTCAGCGCCTGAACGGGCGCGGCGGCCTCACCCCTTCTTCTTGCCGATCCGGGGTTCCTGCCCCTTGAGCAGGCGGCGGATGTTGGCCTGGTGGCGGATGACGCCGAGCACGGCCAGCCCCGCCGCCATCAGCGCGGTTTCGCGCCCCGCCAGCACCCACGCATAGGCCGGGGACAGCACCAAGGCCACCAGCGCCGCCAGCGACGATATCCGGAACAGAGCCGCCACCGCCAGCCATGTCGCGCAAGCCGCGAGGCCCACGGGCCACGCGGCGGCGATCAGCGTGCCCAGCGTCGTCGCCACCCCCTTGCCGCCCTTGAACCGCAGCCAGACGGGGAAATTGTGGCCTAGGACGGCGGCGAAACCGGCGGCCAGCGCCGCGTCGCGTCCCGCCAGCGCCAACGCCAGCAGGGCGGCGATCGCCCCCTTGCCCCCATCCAGCAGCAGGGTCGCCAAGGCCAAGCCCTTGTGGCCGGTGCGCAACACGTTGGTGGCACCGATATTGCCCGATCCGATGGCGCGGATGTCGCCCAAGCCGGCCAGCCGGGTCAGCACCAGGCCGAAGGGAATGGACCCCAGCAGATATCCGCCGATCACGGCCGGCGCGAGCCAGCCCATCTCAGCCATCGCGGTCGAAGACGGTGCGGCCGTCAATGACGGTGCGCCTCACCATGCCCTGGACGGGACGGCCGTCGAAGGGGGAGTTTTTCGATTTGGAGCGGAACCGGTCGGGGTCCACCATCCAGGGACGGTCGGGGTCGAACAGGACGAGATCCGCCGCCTGGCCCACTTTCAGGCTGCCCGCCGGCAGGCCGAGGATTTCGGCCGGGCCATGGCTCACCAGGCCCAAAGCGTCGATCAGGCTCAGATGGTTGTTGTGGAAAAGCTCCAGCGTCACCGCCAGAAGGGTCTCCAGGCCGACGCCGCCGGCTTCCGCCAAGGCGAACGGAAGACGCTTGGAATCCTGGTCCTGGGGCGCATGGTCCGAGGCGACCGCGTCGATGGTGCCGTCTTTGAGGGCGGCGACGATGGCCTGCCGGTCGGCTTCGGAGCGCAACGGCGGCGACAGTTTGGCGAAGGTGCGGTAATCGCCCACCGCCAGTTCGTTCAGCGCGAAATAGGGCGGCGCGGTGTCGCAGGTGACGTCGAGCCCATTGGCCTTGGCCCTGCGGATGACGTCGACCCCTTCGGCCGTCGAGACATGGGCGGCGTGATAACGGCCGCCGGTGAGTTCCACCAACCGGATGTCACGCTCCAGCATGATGACCTCGGCCGCGGCGGGAATGCCGGCGAGGCCCATGCGGGTGGCGATCTCCCCTTCGTTCATGGCGCCGTCCTCGGCCAGCGACGGGTCCTCGGCATGCTGGACGATCATCGCGCCGAAGGTGGCCGCGTAGGACAGCGCCCGGCGCATCACCAGCGCGTCGCGGATCGCCTTGGTGCCGTCGGTGAACGCGAGCGCGCCGGCTTCCGCCAGCATGCCCATTTCCGAAAGCTCCTTGCCGTCCAGATTCTTGGTGGCGGCGGCATAGGGATAGATCTTGGCGAGGCCGATCTTGCGCGCCCGCCGGGCCACGAACTCGACCGTGGCGACGTCGTCGATGACCGGCTCGGTGTTGGGCAGGCACACCATCGACGTGACCCCGCCAGCCACCGCCGCCTCACCGGCCGATTTGAGGGTTTCCTTGTGCTCCTCTCCGGGCTCACGGACCTGGACCCGCATATCCACCAGACCGGGAGCGAGGCACAGACCCCCGCAATCGACGACATCGATATCGGAAGGCACGCCGCCCTGAAACAGCCCGGGGCCGCAATCGGCGATGATTTCGCCATTGGTGAGCAGCGCCCCCTTGGCGTCCAGACCGCTGGCCGGATCGATCAGGCGGGCGTTGACGTAGGCGACGAGACCGGAGGCGGAGCGAACCGGCATCACGCGCCTCCGTCGGCATTGGGAAGGGGACCGGCCAGCGCGTGCAGGCAGGCCATGCGCACCGCCACGCCCATCTCCACCTGCTCGCGGATCAACGAGCGTTCGACGTCGTCGGCGACGTCGGAATCGATCTCCACGCCGCGGTTCATCGGACCCGGATGCATGATCACCGCATCGGGCTTGGCCAAGGCCAGCTTGTCGTAATCCAGCCCAAAGAAATGGAAATATTCCCGGATCGACGGAATGAAGTTGCCTCGCATCCGCTCGTTCTGAATTCGCAGCATCATCACGACATCGACATCTTCCAGACCGGCACGCATGTCGTGGAACACCTCGACCCCCATGCGCTCCACCTGGGACGGCAACAGGGTGCGCGGGCCAACCAGGCGCACACGGGCCCCCATGACGTTGAGAAGATGAATATTGGATCGGGCGACCCGGCTGTGCAGCACGTCTCCGCAGATGGCAACCGTCAGCCCGGACAGACGCCCCTTGCGCCGGCGGATGGTCAGCGCGTCCAGCAGAGCCTGGGTGGGGTGCTCGTGGCTGCCGTCGCCGCCATTGATCACGGCGCAATTGACCTTTTCCGACAGAAGCTTCACCGCGCCGGAATCGGGGTGACGCACCACCAGCACGTCCAGATGCATGGCGTTCAGCGTCATCGCCGTGTCGATCAGCGTTTCGCCCTTCTGCACGCTGGACGCCGAGACCTGCATGTTGATGACGTCCGCACCCAGCCGCTTGCCCGCCAACTCGAACGAGGTCCGGGTGCGGGTCGAATTCTCGAAGAAAAGATTCACAACCGTCCGGCCGCGCAACAGGTTCTTGCGCTTGTCGAGAGAACGGTTCTGCTCGACATAGCCGTCGGCCATGTCGAGCAGCATCGTGATTTCCTGCGGGCCGAGGCCCTGGATGCCGAGAAGGTGCCTGTGCGGAAAGTGCGGGTCTATCATGGCGATCGAACTATAGGGTTACCACCGACCTGTCGCAAGGTGCCCGTTCAAGCGGCAGGGGGCGCCCCACCGTAAGGGGGTGACCGCGTGCGGCCAGGGATATATGCTTACGGGTCTTCGGAAGACTTCAGCCGCCTCCCCCAAGCAATTTCGCCGCGCCCAGTGAGCCAATCCTTCGAAAGCGTCCGACTGCTGATCTGCGATCCCAACCCGATGATTCGTTCCGGGTTGAAAGGGGCGCTCTTTTCACTCGGCTTCCGCGCGATTTCCGATACTGGAAGCTTCACGAGACTTCACGACATGCTCGAACAGGACGCCGCAGACCTGGTCATCACCGCCAGCGTCCTGGAGGACAACGACACCGGCTTTCTGATCCAGGAAATGCGCCATCAGCGGCTTGGCCCCAACCCCTTCATCATCGTCATCATGCTGCTGGCCGACGCCGATCCCGACAGCGTACGCAAAGCCATCGATTCGGGCACGGACGACCTGCTGCTGATGCCCGTGTCGCCGGAACAGGTCTTCGGCCGCATCGAGAAACTCGCCAAGGCCCGCAAGCCTTTCGTGGTCACGCACGACTATATCGGGCCGGACCGCCGCACGAAAACCCGGCAATTCGAAAATTCCGCGCCGAGCCTGCCGGCCCCCAATCTCCTGAAAGCGCGCATGCAGGCCGGCATGGACGGAACCCGGCAGGGTGTTCACGTCCGCGATGGCGCCATGACCGTCAACCGGATGAAGATCGAGCGCGACATTGTTCAGATGAATTGGCTGGCCAATCACGTCGGCGCGATCATCCGCGACGGCTCGCAGGATGCATCGCTCCCGGACTACGCCGGCCATCTGGTCGCCGCCGCCGAGGACGTGATCCGCCGCACGCGGAACGCGCCGGCTGAAACCGACCTGTCCGCGGCCACCGAGCTGCTGGACCTTGCGCGCCGGCTGGAGGCCGATCCGGCCCAAATCGGCTTTTCGGATCTGCAAAAGCTGGCCGACCTGCCCAAGCGGCTCGCCACGTCGCTGGACAAGACGAAGGATGCCCGAAGGCACGCCGCGCCGTAGCGCCCAGCCCCGGGACCGCCATCGGGATTATTCGGCAGCTTCTTCCTTGGCCGGCTTGGCCTTGCCGCGCGCCTTCCCCGGCTTCTTGGCCGGCGCCTTCTTGGCGGCGGCGTCGCCCTCCGCTTTGTCCGTCTTCTTGGCGGCCTTGCGGGGCGTCTTCGCGGCCTTCGCGCCGATCAGCGCCACCGCCTCTTGCAGGGTCAGCGATTCCAGGTCCCGGTCCTTGGGCAGGGTCACATGCACGCCGTTGCACGACACGTACGGCCCCCAGCGACCCTCGTGCAGGGTGACCGGTTTGCCGCCGTGTTCCCCCAGGGTCTTCAACGCGGCGGCGGATTTCCTGCCCTTGCCTTCGGCCAACAGAGCGACGGCGCGGTTGAGGCCGACGGTCAGCACGTCGTCGCCCTTGGGCAAGGATTTGTAGACGCCGTCGTGGAGGAGATAGGGGCCAAAGCGTCCGATGCCCGCGGAAATGGGCTTGCGGGTTTCGGGATGGATGCCGACGTCGCGGGGCAGGGACAGCAGGGCCTGCGCCAGTTCGAGCGTCACGGCCACGGGCTCAAGCCCCTTGTAGAGCGACACCCGCTTGGGTTTCGGCGCCCCCTTGCCGGCATCCTCGCCCAGCTGCACGTACCACCCGTACGGTCCTTTGCGCAGGGAGACGAGGGCCTGCGTCGCCGGGTCGATCCCCAGTTCCTTCGGCCCCTCGTTCCCTTCGGCGGCGCCGTCGCCGCCCTCGGCGTGCGCGACCGCCAGGGGACGGGTGAAGCGGCATTCGGGATAGTTGGAGCAGCCGATGAAGGCGCCGAACTTGCCGAGCTTGAGCGAAAGACGCCCGCTGTTGCAACCCGGACAAAGGCGGGGGTCCCGGCCCGAGGAATCCTCGGGAAAGAAATGGGGACCCAGTTCGCGATCCAGGGTCTCGATGACCTCGGAAACACGGAGATCCTTGGTCTCCCCCACGGCGGAGGAGAAATTGCCCCAAAACTCCTCAAGCACCTTGCGCCAGTCCACGCGCCCGCCGGAGATGTCGTCGAGCTGGTTTTCCAGATCGGCGGTGAAATTGTATTCGACATAGCGCTTGAAGTACTGCTCAAGGAACGCGGTCACCAGCCGCCCCCGGTCCTCGGGGATGAAGCGGCGCTGGTCCAGGCGCACGTAATTGCGGTCTTGCAGCACGGACAGGATCGAAGCGTAGGTGGACGGCCGCCCGATGCCCAATTCCTCCAGCTTCTTCACCAGGCTCGCCTCGGAATAGCGCGGCGGAGGCTGGGTGAAGTGCTGGTCGGTGCGCAGATCCCGGCGCTCGACGCTCTCGCCTTCCGCAACATCGGGCAGAAGCCGGTCGGCATCGTCCTCGTCCGGTTCGTCCCGATCTTCGCGGTAGACCTTCATGAAGCCGTCGAACACCACCACGCTGCCCGTGGCGCGGAAAACGATGGCCTTGTCCTCGCTGGCGATGTCGACGGCCACCTGATCCAGTTCCGCGGACGCCATCTGGCTGGCGACCGTCCGCTTCCAGATCAGCTCGTAAAGGCGAAGCTGGTCCCGGTCCAGATAGGGCACGACCTGATCCGGCCGGCGGAACAGGTCGGTCGGACGGATGCATTCGTGCGCTTCCTGGGCGTTCTTCGCCTTGGTCTTGTACAGGCGCGGCGCCTCGGGCAGGTAACCGCCGCCGAAATCCCGGCCCACCAGATCGCGGCAGGCGGCGATCGCCTCGGCCGCCATCTGCACACCGTCGGTACGCATGTAGGTGATGAGACCGACCGTCTCACCGCCGATATCGACGCCCTCGTACAGACGCTGCGCCAATTGCATGGTGCGGCTCGCCGACAGATGCAGTTTGCGGCTCGCCTCCTGCTGGAGGGTCGAAGTGGTGAAGGGCGGGAACGGATGCCGCTTGGCCTTCTTGCGTTCGACCTTATCGACGGCGAAGCTGGCCCTCTCGATGGAGCGCCGCGCCGCCTGGGCCGCCGCCTCGTCCGGCAGATCGAACTTGTCGAGCTTGCGGCCGTCCAGATGGGTAAGGCCGCCGGTGATCAGCGCTCCCTTGCCCGTCAGAAAGTCCGCGGCGATCGTCCAGTATTCCCGCGCGACGAAACTCTCTATCTCGGATTCGCGCTCGCAGATCAGCCGCAGGGCCACCGATTGCACGCGGCCGGCCGACCGCGACCCGGGAAGCTTGCGCCACAGCACTGGCGACAGCGTGAATCCCACCAGATAGTCCAGGGCCCGGCGCGCCAGATAGGCATCCACCAGTTCCTGGTGGATGTCGCGGGGATTGCGCATGGCGTCGAGGACAGCGGTCTTGGTGATCTCGTTGAACACCACGCGTTTGACGTCCACGCCCTTGAGCGCCTTGCGCTCCTCCAGGACGCGCTTGACGTGCCAGGAAATGGCCTCGCCCTCGCGATCCGGGTCGGTGGCGAGGAAAAGCTTTTCGGCCCCCTTGAGCGCCTGGGCGATGTCCTTAACGTGCCGTTCGGACTTGGGATCGGTCTCCCAGTCCATGGCGAAGCCCTCGTCCGGGCGGACGCTGCCATCCTTGGCCGGCAGGTCGCGGATATGGCCATAGGAGGCCAGCACCTGGAAATCGCTTCCCAGATACTTGTTGATGGTTTTTGCCTTGGCGGGCGACTCGACGACGACGACCTTCATCCGGATCCATTTGGGAAGAGGCTTTCGCCCCGGCCTCCGACTATGCGGTGCGTTCCATCAACCCGCCAGCAGCGCCACCTGGTTGCCCGGCAAACGCTCCAGGCGGCCGGCCAGCTCGAGTTCGAGCAGAACCATGGACACCACGGAGGGTGACAATTGGCATTGGCGGATGATTTCGTCAACTACCACCGGGGCCGGCCCCAGGGATTCAAGCACCAGCGTCCGTGCTTTGGCGAGTTCGTCCTCGTCCAACGGCGGGGGGGAGGGGTCGCGGAATCCTTCCTTGCGTCCCTCGGCCAACGGCCGGCGGAGCAGGTTTTCCAGAACCCTGAGGACATCATCGACACCTTCGGTGAGCGTCGCCCCCTGCCGCAAGAGGTCGTTGGGACCCTGGGCGCGGGGATCGAGCGGCGAGCCCGGCACGGCAAACACCTCGCGGCCCTGGTCGGCGGCGAAACGGGCGGTAATGAGCGAGCCCGACTTCACCGAGGCCTCGACCACCACCACGCCCAACGCCAACCCCGAGACGATGCGGTTGCGACGGGGGAAATGGCTGGCCTGGGGCTGGGTGCCGACCGGCATCTCCGACAACGCGGCCCCGGTGGCGACCACGTCGCCGTACAGCCTGTCGTTTTCGGGCGGATAGACGACGTCCACCCCGCCGGCCATGACCGCCACGGTCCCCGTGGCCAGCGCGCCCTCGTGGGCGGCGGCGTCGATCCCGCGCGCCAGTCCGGACACCACGACGAGACCGTTGCGGCCAAGATCGGCCGCCAGGCGGCGCGCGAAGTTGCGGCCGTTGAGGGACGCGTTGCGCGCGCCCACCACCGCCACCATCGGCCGCCCCAGCAGCGAGGGATTGCCGCGGACGGAAAGGATCGGGGGCGCGTCGTCGATGGCGGCCAGGGAACGGGGGTAACCGGGTTCGATAGCGGCAAGCAGGCTACAGCCGGCCTTGGCCGCGGCTGCCGCCTCGGCCTCCGCCGCCGCTTTCGAGCATACGGCGATGGGACGCGCCCGGCCGCCCTGCTTGGCCAGCAGCGGCAGCGCTTCGATCGCCGCCGCAGCGGTGCCGAAACGTTCGAGCAGCCGGAAGAACGTGCGCGGTCCGACGTTTTCGCTGCGGATGAGCCGCAGCCAGTCGAGACGTTCGGCGGCGGAAAGGATATGGGTTCCTTCGTCCATAACGCGAACATGCGTCATCGGGCACAATCGGTCAAGCTGCCGATCGGCCGCCCGGCGGTTCCCATTGTGCGGCATCATGTGTGGATGGCCGCCCTTCATTCAGGAGAAGGCGGTTTTTCGCGCAACGGCAAGGCCCCGCCGGGGATCGCTCCCCGGCGGCGTCCGAGACAGAGGTGTCAGTTGCCCTTGACCACGCTCCAATCGCCGCCGGCGGCGTGCGAAAGAACGGTGCGGATGGCGTCGGGACTGCTCATGATGTTCATGAAGCTGTTGGACCCCATCATCGACAAGTCGGGGAAATCGACGGCGATGCGGAAGCGCGCCGACAGGGTGTAGACCTTGCGGCCGGACACCACCATCTCGTAGGGCAGATGCGCGGTCGAGCGCAGCGGCTTGAAATCGATTTCCTTCATGATGTACTGGTCGTTGGCCTGCTCGTTGTCGCCCTTATTGTCGATGGCGACACCGAAGACGGTCTCTTCCTTGCCCGGAATGTCGATCCGATAGACCTTGGACACGCCCATTGTATGGGCGGCCAGACCCTTCTCGACCCCGGCGACGGCCTTCTGATAGTCGGGGTACTCGGCCAGGGTGATGGGGTCGTCGAACTCCTCCATGCCGAACATGTAGCGGTAGCTGTGCAGGTCGTCGGCGGTAAGCCCGTCCTTCGGCCCGAATTCGGCCACGCCGCCCAGCGCCTGCTTCAGTTTGTCGGCATCCGAGCCGAGGTCCGACGCCATCCGGTAGGCGGCGGCGTAGTAGCGCGGGTTGCTGTAGCTGACCTGGGTCTCGTCGCCGACGCGGGTGATGGCGACCCGTTCGACCGCGCCATAGGCGCCGAACTGGCTCTTGGCCGCCACATTCTTCATGTCGTCGTCGGTAGCGGCGACGACCATCGCACCGGGATAGGGCGAATAGGACCCCACCACCTCGAAACCGGCGCCTTTCAGCTTGTCGGTGACGCTGGCCGCCGTCGCGGCGACGTCGGCATTATCCTTCCAGGCCAGGATAAAGGGCTTCATGGCGGCATCGTCGGCATGGGCTTTGGCGGCGCCGGCCAACACCAGCGCCAGGATCAGGATCTTGCGTTTCATGGGCGTGTTTCCTCCCTCCTTTTTTCCGGCCAGTCCAAGGCGGCCGCCGACCGAGATTGCCAGAGGCGGAAAGCGCGCTGGTAGTATGATGGTATCGCTTGGCGAAGGTTCTATCCGCGGAACCGCCGGTCCCATCTTATCATCGCGGCATGGCATCCAGCCCCGCCGTTCCCCCCGCAACGCCGCCCAAAGGAGCCCTTTCCGGCCTCCGCATCCTCGATTTGTCGCGGATTCTGGCCGGACCGTGGTGCACCCAGTTGCTGGCCGACCTCGGCGCCGACGTCATCAAGATCGAAAAGCCGGGAGCCGGCGACGACACCCGCCGATGGGGGCCGCCCTTCCTGCGGGATCGCGGGGGTGCCGAAACCGGCGAGAGCACCTATTACCTGTCGGCCAACCGCAACAAGCGTTCGGTCGCCATCGACATCGCCACGCCGGACGGCCAGGCGCTGGTGAGACGCCTGCTCGGCCGATGCGACGCGCTGGTGGAGAATTTCAAGGTCGGCGACCTTGCCCGCTACGGGTTGGCGTGGGAACAGGTGGCCGAGGATTTCCCCAGGCTGGTTTATTGCTCCATCACCGGTTTTGGCCAGACCGGTCCCTACCGCCACCGCAGCGGCTACGACTACCTTGCCCAGGGCATGGGCGGCATGATGAGCCTGACCGGCGAGCCGGATGGCGAACCGATGAAGGTCCCGGTGGCCGGCGCCGACCTCGCCACCGGCATGTACGCCGCGACCGCCGTGCTGGCGGCGCTGCGCCACCGCGACCGCACCGGGCGGGGCCAGCGCATCGACGTGGCCTTGCTGGATTGCCAGGTGGCATGGATGAGCTATGCCGCCCAGGCCACCCTGGTTTCCGGCGTCCCTCCGCGCCGGCTGGGCAACGGGCACCCCTCCATCGTCCCTTACCAAGTGTTTGCCGCTGCCGACGCCCCCCTGATCCTCGCCGTGGGCAACGACCGCCAGTTCGTCGCCTTCTGCGTTTTCGCGGGGCGCCCCGAACTGGCGGACGATCCGCGCTTCGCGTCCAACGCGGCACGGGTGCGCAACCGCGCCGACCTTACACCGATCGTCGGCGCCATCATCGCCGCCCGTCCGCGCCGTCACTGGCTGGAGGGTCTGGAGGCGATCGGCATCTCGGCCGCCCCCGTCAATACCCTCACGGAAGCCCTGGACGACCCCCAGGTCCGGGCGCGGGGAATGGTGGCCATGGTCGGGCATCCCCTCAGCGAGCGGCCGGTGCCGCTGGTTGGGTCTCCGCTGGTGCTGTCGGATACCCCGCCGGCGATTCGCCGCGCGCCGCCGCTGCTGGGACAGCACACCGACGAGGTGCTGAGCGAGATTCTCGGACTTTCCGCCGAAGACATCGCCGGCTTGCGGGCATCCGGCGCGGTGGCGGGATGAGTGCCCCCCCCTTGTGGCGGCGGGGCTGCGGGCATAACCTTCGGCCATGACACGAATCCGCCCCAAGCAGGTCCCTTTGCCGTCCAAGCAGGAGGTCCTGGACTTCATCCGATCCTCAACCGGCCATGTGGGCAAGCGCGAACTGGCCCGCGCCTTCAATCTCAGAGGCGCGGACAAGATCGCGCTGAAGGCGCTGCTGAAGGAACTGGAGACCGAGGGCAGCATCGAGCGCGGCCGCAAGAAACGCTTCGCCCGCCCGGGGTCGTTGCCCGACGTCGGCGTCGTCGAGATCACGGGGGTCGACACCGACGGCGAATTGCTGGCACGCCCCATCGCCTGGGAGGAGGAGGGTCGGCCGCCCCGTATCTACATGGCGTCAGCCCGGCGCGGCGATGTGGTGGTCGGCGTCGGCGACCGGGTGCTGGCCAAACTGCGCCGCGTGCGCGGCGACGCTTACGAAGGCCGCGCCATAAGGGTGATCGGCGAGGCCAAGGCCCGCGTGCTGGGGGTGTACGAGGCCATGCCCGACGGTTCGGGCCGCATCCACCCGACCAGCCGCCGGGAAAAGGCGGATTACGTCGTGCCCAAGGGAGAGAGCGGCGGCGCCGAGACCGGGGACCTGGTGTTCGCCGACCTGTTGCCGGGGCGATTTTACGGCCTGCACCAGGCGGCGGTGAAGGAACGCCTGGGACGCATGGGCGCCCCCAAATCCGTAAGCCTGGTCGCCATACACGCCAACGACATCCCGTTCGAATTCCCCGAGGACGCGCTGAAGGACGCCAAGGCGGCCGGCCCGGCGCCGATGGAACACCGGATCGACCTTCGGGACGTGCCGCTGGTGACCATCGACGGCGAGGATGCCCGCGACTTCGACGATGCGGTCTGGGCCGCGCCCGACGGCGATCCCGCCAACGGCGGCGGCTGGCATTGCATCGTCGCCATCGCCGACGTCTCGTGGTACGTGCGGCCGGCGGCCCCGCTGGACCGCAGCGCCTATCTGCGCGGCAACTCGGTCTACTTCCCCGACCGCGTGGTGCCGATGCTGCCGGCGGAATTGTCCAACGGCTGGTGCTCGCTGAAACCGAACGAGGACCGTTCCTGCCTGGCCGTTCACTTTTGGCTCGACAAGGACGGCAACAAGACGCGCCATAAATTCGTCCGGGCGATGATGCGCTCGGCGGCCCGTCTCACCTACACCCAGGTGCAGAATGCGCGGGACGGCCGCCCGGACGACGTCACCGGCCCGTTGCTGGAGGCGGTCCTCGCTCCCCTCTACGGCGCCTGGAAGGCTCTGTTCGCGGCCCGCGAAGCCCGCGGCGTGCTGGAACTGGACATCCCCGAACGCAAGGTCCAACTGACCGAGGATGGCCGGGTGCTTGGGATCGAGCCCCGCGCCCGTTTCGACAGCCACCGGCTGATCGAGGATTTCATGATCCAGGCCAACGTCTGCGCGGCGGAGGAACTGGAACGGCTGCGCCAGCCCTGCATGTACCGTGTCCACGACACGCCCTCGGCCGAAAAGCTGGAAGCGCTCCGCGAATTCCTGGGATCCATGGACCTGTCCCTGGCCAAAGGCCAAGTGTTGCGGCCCAAGGACTTCAACCAGATCCTGGCCAAGGTCAAAGACACCCCGAACGAGACCCTGGTCAACGAAGTGGTGCTGCGCAGCCAGGCGCAGGCGGTCTATTCGCCCGAGAATATCGGCCATTTCGGGCTGGCGCTGGCGCGCTATGCGCATTTCACCTCGCCGATCCGGCGCTATGCCGATCTCCTGGTCCATCGCGCGCTGGTCACCGGCCTCAAGCTCGGTCCCGGCGGGCTGCCCGCCGATGCCCTGGCCGGCTTCGTGGACGCCGGCGAACACATTTCCCTGACCGAACGGCGCGCCGCCACCGCCGAACGCGAGGCGGTGGACCGCTATGTCACCGCCTTCCTGTCCGACCGGGTCGGAGCCACCTTCGGCGCCAAGGTATCGGGCGTGACCCGGTTCGGCCTGTTCGTCACCCTGCTGGACACCGGCGCCGACGGGATCGTCCCCGTCAGCACCCTGCCCGAGGACTATTACATCCACGACGAGGCCCGCCATGCCCTGGTGGGCAAGCGGACGCGCCGGACCTTCCAGCTTGGCCAGACCCTGACCGTGGTTCTGCACGAGGCCGATACCCTTACGGGCAGCATGGTCTTCCATCTTGAGGATGCGGGCGAGCGGCCTTTGCGACGGCGTGCCCGCCCCGAGCGCGGCACCCGCCGCCGGTGACCACGGGCGGGTGGGCATGCCGAAAGTCGCCCTCCCAAGCACTTATTCCCCTGCTAATCGTCAGATCGCGCCTCTTAGTCGGACCTCCGACCACCGATACTCGACCGCAAGTAAACCACCACCAAAGAGGTAAGTGAAAATTCTGTACCAAGGCAGTATGGCCCAGCATAATCGTCTTCGTACTGCTTAGGACGTACCTACATCGGGTGACGAATTTGAAACGATATGCGGTAACGCGCTGGGTACTTGCCGCCTGCCTTTTTGCCGCTGGTTCCTGTGCTCCCGTGAGCAAGGGCGTTTTGGCAACCCCCAACGCTCCCTACGATCTCGGCAACGCGGAAAAAACCCTCGCCTTCGGGTACAGCTCAATCGTCGAACGACACTTGCATCAAGTCACCGCGGCATCCGCCGCCCTCGACGGAATGCGGGGGCTGGCTACCCTGGACCCCCGGCTCGGCGTCGCCCGCATGGGCAACCGGGTCGTGCTGTCCTACGGCGACCGCGACATAGCCGAATATCCCGCGGCGAAGGATGAGGATGCCGATGGCTGGGCAAAGCTGACCCTGGCGGCGGCCCTCGACGCCCGCAACGTCTCCGCCCCCGTGCGGAACGCCGATATCGAGAAGGTCTACCAGGTGGTCTTCGATGCCAGTCTGGCCAAACTGGATCGGTTCTCGCGCTATGCCAGCGCCAAGGAGGCGGCGAGTCATCGCGCCGCCCGCAACGGCTTCGGCGGGCTTGGGCTGACGTTCGAACTCGCTCAAGGGCAGGCCCGGATCGAAGCGGTGATGGCCGATACCCCCGCCTCCCATGCGGGCCTGGCGGCCGGGGACGTGATCGCCAGCATCGATGGAAGCCCCGTGGGAAATCTGGATCACGACGCGGTCTTCCAGCGCCTGCGCGGTCCGGTCGGCAGCGATGTCGTCCTTGCCGTCAGGCACGGCAATTCGGCCCCGATGGATTTGTCGCTGACGCGCGCGCTGATCGTACCCCAGACGGTGACGTCCTCGGTCCACGACGGATTCGCCGAATTCAAGATCAGCAGCTTCAACCAGCGCACCGCCGTCGATCTCACCGCCGCGCTGAAGGCCGCGCGCGCGCGATTGGGACCGTCCATGAAGGGCGTCGTCCTCGACTTGCGCGGCAATCCGGGCGGATTGCTGGACCAGGCGGTGACGGTGGCCGACCTCTTCATGGCCAAGGGTCCGATCGTCACGACCCGCGGGCGCCATCCTCTCGCCAACCAGTTCTACGAAGCGCATGCGGGTGACATCGGCGAGGATCTGCCGGTGGTGGTGCTTGTGGACGGAAGGTCCGCATCGGCGGCCGAGATTCTTGCCGGCGCCCTGGAAGACTCCGGCCGCGCCGTCGTCGTGGGCACCAATTCCTATGGGAAAGGGACCGTGCAGACCGTCCTGCGCCTGCCCAACGACGGCGAGATGACCTTGACATGGTCGCGGTACTACCCGCCGTCCGGCTACGCGCTGCATGGCCTCGGCGTACTGCCCACCATCTGCACCGCCAATACCGCGGAAACGCCGGACATGCTGCTGAATCGGGTGGTCCATGCGTCCAATCCGGCGCCGGTCACCGCCGAGCTGGCCGAGTGGCGGTCGGCCCGCCTCGACGATACCGACTTGCGCGGACGGCTGCGCTCGACCTGCCCATCGGCCAAGCATGCCGATGCCAAGGCCGATACCGTATTGGCTGAAAAGCTGCTGGCGGAACCGGGCGCGTATGCCCATGCCCTGGCGATGTCGGCCCCGCCGAACGCTCCGGCCATGATCGGAGCGGCCTCGGACCCTGCCTCCACGCAGCAAGTCCTGCACTGATGGCGAACGGGGGAGCGGGATCGCCCCGCTCCCCGAACGCTCCAGGCCAATCGCATCAGCCTAGAATTTTACGGTCATGCCGGCCACGTAGGACCGGCCCGGCCCCGGCAGGGCGCCCGGTTGGCCGAGCCGGCCTCCCTGCGTCCAGTCGCCGAGATCGAGGCCACCCAAGGGCAGGTAGTACTGCCGGTTGAACAGATTCTCGATGCCAAGGTCGAGCCGCACGTTGTCCCACTGGTAGCCGGTACGCACATTGACCAGGGCATAGCCCGGCGTGGTCGGCTGTTCGCGCAGGGGATCGGCTTCGGATGTGCCGTCGACGAGTTGGACGTCGATGGCGTTGATCCAGCCGCCCAGCCTGTGTTCGAGTGTGGCCAAGCCGTTGAGCGGCATCATGTGGTAGAGGCTGTTGCCGGTATTGAGAACCTGTCCGCGCATCCAGCCCAATGTGCCGCTCAACTGGCCACGTCCATAGGCGTTGCTGTTCCACAACCCGACCTTCCCGGCAACGTCGATGCCGTAAAGCTGCGCGTCGTGGTTGGCGAACATCAGCTGATCGAAGGTCCCGCCACCCTTGGTGAACGTGCCCAGCTTGTCCACGTAGATGTAGTCCTGGATGTACGTGTAATAGGGAATGAACTTGATTTCCCAGTCCTCGCGCCGCTGGTCGTGCCAGCCCAGCGCGACGCTGAACCGGTTGGCGATTTCGGGCTTGAGGTTCAGGTTGCCGACGTAGCCGTTGCCGTCGCCGAACCAGTTGACCATGGAACTGGCCATGGTGCCGGTCGACCAGGCATAGCGCTCGTAGAGGTTGGGCGAGCGGGTCTTGCGGGAATAGCCGATCTCATCGGTGCTCATGGCCCCCGGTTCGTAACGCGCCAGCGCCGTCACGTCGTAGTTCACATCGGTGCGCGCGTGGTCCTGGGCGTTGAAGCGGGCGGAGTCGGCGGCGTAATGGGCCATCATGTTTCCCGAATAGCCCTGCACGTTCCCCGTGTTCATCCACACGGTGTCGTTGCGCGCGCCGAGCAGCGTGGTCCAGACCGGACTCCACCGCGCCTCCCATTCGGCGAAGGTGCCTAGGACGTTGCGCTGGCCGTCGTTGATGTTGATGAAGGTGTTGGGACTCATCATCCCGTTGGGGGTCGAGGACGTCGGCGGCCACCAATCGTCGAGCCGGAACCGGTGCAACTCGTTTCCAACCCGCATCGTGTCCCGCGCCGACAAGGGGATTTCCGCCTTGAGCGAATACCCGTCGTCGGTGCCGTCGGTGTTCATCGGCATGCTGTTGCCCAGGAATTTTTCCGACAGGAAATCCATCTCGTGCGTGACGTTCTGCCAATAGACCCTGGCATCGAGAACGCCCCAGGCGAATTCCCCCTGGTAATGGCCGTTGAGGAACCGGCCGTGGTTTCCGGTCAGGTCCATCAATTGATTGGGAAAGCCCTCGTAGGGAATGAATTGCTGCCCGCCCTGGAGCACGAGCAGATTGCCGTCCTTGCGCGCGGCCACCGTCATCGCGTGGTTTTCGGTCTCATAGAGGCTCGACGCGATCCGGTCGCCGTTGCCGTCGTGATAGTCCCGCGCGCGATCCCAGGAGCCCGTGTAGCCCAGGCTGACGTTGTCGCCGGCCACCGATGCGGACACCGAACCGCCGATACTGCGGTCGATGCTGCGATAGAACGTGGACAGACTGCCCTCGGTGTGGACCCCTTCGCCGGGTGCCGCGAAAACGGGGGGCGCGGAGTCGACGGAAATGGTGCCGCCGATGCTGTCGCCGCCCGAACTGACCGGGGTTATGCCGGCCATCACCTGAATCTCGGCGACCCGCGCAGGGTCGATATAGGAGAGGACCGGGTTCATGTGGTTGGGGCAAGCCGAGGTCAGCGCCATCCCGTCCACCAGCACCTTCAGGCGGTCGTCGCCCAGGCCGTCGATCACGGGAAGACTGGAGACCCCGCCGCCCGTCGCGAGGCCGACGCCCGGAATCCCGCTCAGCAGGGACGCGGTGTCGCTGGTGGCGGCACGGCGGGCGGCGATCGCCTCGCCATCGAGAGTGGTGGCGCCTAACGCTCCATTCGGAGCCGGCGCGGTGACCACCACCTCGTCCAGCGTCCCCATGGAATTGGCACCGGCCGGCGCATCCTCGGCGGATGCCGGTGCGGCGGCGCAAAGACTGGCCGCAAGCGCGAGCCAGGACGCGCGGGTCCCAGCCCGCGTCGCAGGGAGCATTGTCGTCATGACAAATCCTTTCCGTTTCGGTGTTTTTCAGCAGCGCGAACGGAAGGACGGAGGTGGGGCGCGCGGTTGCGCCAGAACGGCGACCGGCCGCCGGACCCACAAGGAAGAGGCCGGCACCAGCGGTGCCGTGAGCAGCGGCCCCGTCCTCGCCGGAACGGGGGGACTGGGAACTGGCAGCACCGGAGATGCATGCAGGTTGTGCCAGCAGCAGGAATGGTCGCATCGTGCCGGAGCGTCGGGATCGCCGTGGGCGGCGGAGCAAATATCCGCGTCGGCGAAGACTAGCGGGATGCCCGAAATCGCCGGCGGCGGGAATCGATCCTCGCTCCCGCCGATCAGCAGCGCCAGCGCCAGAGCGCAGGCGAGCAGGCGTGCCCACCGGTGGGTCCGCCACCGGCCGCGCACACGGCCGCTTCCGTCAGGTTCGCCGCGCAGGCGCCTAGGCCGCACGACCCCAGTAGCTCTCACCGCCGACCCCCAAAGGCGTTCATCAACAGCGCACGCCGAAAACGGCGGGCACCCGTTGTTTCAACGTCTAGGTACGTGCCGGCGGACCGCGGGCGGGGTGAGCCTCGACGCCCGCCGAGACGACGGGCGAAGCGGATGGCACGGCAAGCGGCACGGCGTCGGCCGCAACCGGTCCGGTGAAGGTGTGCCCGGCATCGGTGAACATCGTCGGCACATGGCAGCAATGTCCCCAGCAGCACGGGGCCTGGTGCTTGGCCGCCGCCGGCGCCCCATCGGCCTGATGCGCCGAGCAGATGTCATCGGGACCGAACATCCCCGGCAAAGCGGAGACGGACGCCGCCGGCCAACCGGCCTGGCCGAGGGCGAGCAGAAGCGCCAGCAGGCCTGCCAACGCAGCCCGGACGCATCCGGTCATGCCTGCCGCCGTCCTTGCCAAAGCGCCTCCATGCCAAAGGTATAGGAGGGTACCTAAGCCGATGGAAATGGTCTATACAAGAGATTCGAGACGAGGGCATGCCCGATGCGGGGAAATTTTCCCGGCTCGGATTTGATGGTTGTTGATGCAGGTCACGCTACCTCACGAACCATCCGGTCAGACCTCCGGATGTGAGCCGTTCCTTTCCGCCGAATCCCTCTTACAATCAGTTGTGCGCATCACGGATCAACGTGATCCGGAGGCACTTGGTCACCGCCTTGTGGAGACGCTGATCGAGATCGCCGGCATACAGCGCGCCTTCGTCCTGCGCCCTTACGGCCATGAAACGGACGGCGCACTGCACTGCACGGCAATCGCCCAGCGCCCGCCGACCACGGACCGCTGCAACCACCAGGGCGATTGCCTCCTGATCGACACGGCGCTCAGATCCGGGAAGGAGGAGGTCGGACGTGCCGGGGACGGCACTCATCGCCGGGCGATCCCCGTCCTCGGCAATCACGGCGAGACCCTGTCGCTGCTGGTCATCGACGAGGCGGCCGAACGGCTCCGCCATCTGCCCTTGATCCGGGGGCTCGCCGCCCTTTACCGCAATTGCCTTGCGGTCCTCCATTACGCCGAACACGACCCGCTTACCGGCCTGAGAAGCCGGAAGACCCTCGACGACAGCATCAACCGGATCATCGGCGAGGCACGCCTCATGTCGGCCGGAACCCGGCCGAGGCCGGAGACGTTTCATTGGCTGGGCATTTGCGATATCGACCACTTCAAGCGCATCAACGACACCTATGGCCACGTCTTCGGTGACGAGGTGCTGCTGCTGTTCGGGTCCCTCATGAAGCAGACGTTCCGGGCCGGCGACCTTCTGTTCCGCTTTGGCGGCGAGGAATTCGTGGTGATGCTGGAACCGACCACGCCCGAATTGGCGGCGCGTGTTTTGGAACGCTTCCGCGCGGCCGTGGAAGCCTTCCCCTTTCCCCGGATCGGACGGATCACGGCCAGCATCGGCTACGTGCGCGTGGAGGGAAGCGGCTTCTCGGCCAACGTCCTCGGCCAAGCCGACGAAGCGCTTTATTTCGCGAAGAACAACGGCCGCAACCGGATTTGCTCCTACGAATCCCTGATCGGGTGCGGAGCCCTGGTCGAAAACCATGAAGAAGGGAGCATCGAGCTTTTCTAATATGGCGACCCGCCCCGCGGCGCAAAGTGCGCCGTTGCCGGAAAGCAGCGGTTCTCATTATGCATTTTTCGCTGTCATCCCGAGCCGGCGGCGAGGGATCTTTTCGGCACTTTCGCGTGAAAGATCCCTCAGTCGCTCCGCTCCCTCGGGATGACAACATGCCCTGATGCCGCATAATGAGAACCGCTGGCCGGAAAGCGCTTGACTCCCCCGGCGGGATGGGTATCTTCCGCCGCCTGGGTTTCGCTCCGCACGTCATCAGAACCGGGATTTTCGCCATGGCCAAGCCTGCCACCATCCTGATCAAGCTTCTCAGCACCGCCGGTACAGGCTATTTCTACACGGCCAAGAAGAACCCGCGGAAGACCACCGAAAAGCTGGAATTCCGCAAGTACGATCCCGTCGTGCGCAAGCATGTGCCGTTCAAGGAAGCGAAGATCAAGTAATCTCGCCAGAACGCGACGACCTCCGGCGCCCGCCTTATGGCGGGCGTTGACGTTTTCGTCCATGGAAAACGGGACGGCGCCGGCCTCAGAGTTTGTAAATCAATCGAACTTGTGGAAGAACGCCCATTGAAAATATTGGCGTTTTTCGTGGAAATCGAGCGGAATGGGCATTCCTTCACGAACTCTCAGGCGAGGAACCTGCTCACGGTCTGGAGGAACGCGCTAATAGCGATGGGTTTGGCCATATAGCCATCGCACCCGCCCTCGCGGATTTTCTCCTCGTCGCCCTTCATGGCGAAAGCGGTCACCGCGATCACGGGGATGCGCTTCAACCCCTCGTCGCCCTTCAGCACCCTCGTGACCTCAAGGCCGGAGAGCTCGGGGAGTTGGATATCCATCAGGATGAGATCGGGACGGTGCTGGCGGGCGATGTCGATCGCCTCGCGTCCGTTCTTGGTGTGCAGCGTGTTGTAGCCGTTGGCCAGCAAGAGGTCCCGAAACAATTTCATGTTCAGGTCGTTGTCTTCAACGATGAGAATAGTCTTCGGCATGAGACGTAAAGCCGGACGGTTGGCACGGTGCGTCGGCCATCATCAGCAATCCCGACAGGCAAGTCAAACTGGAATGGACTGGGCGGGCGACCGGATGACGTCAGAAGTCCCGTGGCCATACATCTTTTGGCCGTATCGTCGGCCTGTTCAAAGAAATGCGCGCAGGTACGTCCAAAAACGCGAATCCCTTTAATGTCTCCATATTTTACTTGCCCCTGACGGCGCCGGCGATGCCGAGCGCCAACCATCCCAGCATGAGCGCCACTCCGCCGCTCGGAGTGAAGAGGGGAAATGCCAAAGGCCCGGTCAACGCCTTGAGGTAGAGCGATCCCGAAAACAGGATCATGCCAAGGGTGAACAGAGCGGCGGACGCGCTTGCGGCGCGGTTGCCGTCACCGGTCAGGCGCTCGGCGGCCAGAAGCGCCAGCGCATGCACAAGCTGGTACTGCGAGGCGCGATCGGCCAATTGCCGGGCGTACGGATCACCGGCCAGCCCATGGGCGGCATAGGCCCCGAACGCGATGGCCATCAGCCCGTTGACGGCGGCGACGACCACCCACGGCCGTGTGCGCCGCATGCTATTTGAACACCACGGTCTTGCTGCCGTTGGGCAGCACGCGATGCTCGACATGCCAGCGCACCGCCCGCGCCAGCACGACGTTTTCGATATCGCGGCCGATGGCGACCAGATCGTCCGGAGTGGCGGTGTGATCCACGCGCTCGACGCCCTGTTCGATAATGGGCCCCTCGTCCAGATCCGGCGTGACGTAATGGGCGGTGGCCCCGATGATCTTGACGCCGCGGGCGTGGGCTTGGTGATAGGGCTTGGCGCCCTTGAAACTGGGCAGGAAGGAATGGTGGATGTTGATGGCCTTGCCCGACAGCCGCACGCACATCTCGCGGGAAAGGATTTGCATGTAGCGCGCCAATACCACGAGGTCCGCGTGGCTGTGGTCGATCACCTCGGCGACCCGCTTTTCCTGCGCGAACTTGTCGTGCTTGTCGACGGCGAAATAATGGTACGGGATGCCGTGCCATTCGACGATGGCCCGCATGTCCGGGTGATTGGAGATCACCGCGGGGATTTCGATGGGCAATTGTCCGGTATGGTAGCGGTGCAGCAGGTCGACCAGGCAATGGCCGAATTTCGAGACCAGAATCACCACCCGCGCCTTGCGGCCAAGGTCGTGCAGTTTCCAGATCATCTGGAACCGCTCCGCCACCAGGCTGAACAGCTTTTCCAGTTCGGGCACCGGCGGGGTGAGGGCTCCATAGCAAAAGACGATGCGGCAGAAGAACCGGCGCGAAATGGGATCACCGTACTGCGCCGCCTCGGTGATGAAACAATCGTGCTGGGTCAGGAACCCTGAGACCGCGGCAACGATGCCGACGGTGTCGGGGCATGTGATCGTGAGGACGAAAGTCTGCCTGTCGGCCATGGGTCCGGCTCCAGTTCGGACCTTGATAGCCGAGACCGGGGCGTGCGCCAAGGCGGCAAACGCTCCCTTGCCTTTTTTCCGCGGATGGCCGATGGTCGCGCCGCGTGGACCGGGGCCGGCCCGCCGGCCCCGGTCCACGCCGTTGGAGACGCCCCGTTACCGGCGACGACCGCTCACCCCCGAGGAGCCCCTTGCGATGATCACCGTTTACTACAAGTCCAGCAAGGCTCAATGGAAGTACGAGCTTGAGGAAAGCGAGCACGAGGAAATCATCAAGAACCTGATGGAGGGAAAACCCGACATCAGCGAAATGTTCGAGGAATCTCTCGATATCCTCCAGGAAGTGTCGGCGCTGGATGACGCTGACATGGACGAGGACGAGCAGATCGACCAGACGATCGCGGTTGCCTTCCTCTGGCAATATTTCAATCACCTCGCTCCCGAGGACGAGCGCATCCTCGGCGACATCGCCATCCTCGAAGACGAGGACGGGACCGGCGTCACCGTGCTGCCGGCCGAGAGCGTCGTCGAAGACTGAGAGTTTGTGAAGGAATGCCCATTCCGCGCGATTCCGACGGAAAAGCGCCAACGTTTTTAATGGGCGTTCTTTCACAAGTTCGATTGATTTACAAACTCTCAGCAGTCCCAAGTGCAACGGGGCGCCGTGCGGTGGTCGCGCCAATGGCCGCCACGGCAACGTCGCGCCCCGGGGCTGGGCCGTTAACCTGGATTTCCCCATCCCCCCGCGGGTTAAGCGTCCGCCTCCCGCATGAGCCGCCGCAAGGCTTCGATATCCGTGATCACGACCTTGCGGCCGCGGCTTTCGACGCCGGCCGCCTTCAGCCGTGCAAGCGCCCGCGACAGGGATTCGGGGGCGATGCCGATGCGGCTGGCGAGCGCCGATTTCGACAGCGGAAGCTGGAGATGGGCGCTGCCTTCCGCCGCCGGAGCCAGCGCGATCAGGAACGATGCCAGCCGCTGCACCGGAGAATTGCCTTTCAGCGCCGCGATTTCGCGGATCAGCCGCGCCTGCCAGAGGGCGAGACCGCCCAGCAACTGCATCGCCACGCGCCGGTTCTCGGACAGACGCTTGAGAAACGGGGACGCCGGCACATGGACGAGGCGGGAACCGGCGGTCACCTCGCAATTCAGCGGGAAGCGGCCCGATGAGAAGATCGCAGCCTCGGCGAAGGAATTGACCGCATCGAACACCTCGATGATGGTTTGGTCGCCCGCCTCGGTCAGCGCGAACAGATTGACGCTCCCCGCCACGATCACGAAGAAGCGGTCCGCCGTGTCCCCTTCATTGAAAAGGAGTTCGGTCTCGGCATAGGCGACGGCCTGCGCGCCCTGCATGAGAGCCTCGAGGTCGGCGCGGGCGATACCGGCGAACAGCGGGGCTTGGCCCACCAGGTCGAGATCGGCTTTGGACAATCCGGCCAAGTCGGCCTCCCCCCTAAGGCGTTTCCTCTTCGATGCAGAACCGGCGCAGCCGCCCCACATCGGCGATGCTCACCGCGTTGTCCGGCAAGGATCGGACCTCCACGGCGGCCAAGCGGGCCAGCGCCCGCGACAGGCTTTCCGGCTTCATCCCCAGTTCCTCGGCAACCAGCTTCTTGTCGTAGGGGAACCGTATCACGGCCGCGCCCGAGGACGCCTGGGTCAGCGACAGGATGAAGCTTCCCAGGCGCTGCGCCGTGGTCTTCAGCTTGAGTTCGGCGATCTGGCGCACCTGCATCCGCAGGCGCACCGACATCGCCGACAGCATGTGAAGGATGATGTCGAAACGCGTTTCCAGCTTGTCGAGGAACGGGGCGGCGGGAATGGACAACAGCCTCGCCCCCGCGATCACCCGCGCCGACATCAGGAAGCGCCGGCCGCCAAAGAGCGCCGCGTCGCCCAACACCGTGCCCTTGCGCGCCACTTCGACGACGCTGCGCCGCCCCTCTCTTTCGGTGGACAATTCCACGTGGCCGTCGAGAACGACATAGAACGTCTCCACCGGATCACCCGCCGCGTACAATCCGTGATCGCGAGGGCAGGCGATGATCACCGCCCCATCGAGCAATTCACGCAAATCCTTATCGGCCAGCCCGGAAAACAACGGCGTCGCACGCAGTTCCGGTGGAATGTCCGTATCGAACACAATGCCCAATCCTCTGCCATGACCGTCCGAAGACGACCGTACTTCGGACACCCCGGTTGGGCCAGAAAAACGTGCGAGTCAATGGAAGCCGTAGATGTCCGTGGGCGAGGCGGGTCGGACGGGAGTCAGCGACGACACCGTCGGGAGCTTCGAGTCGATAGCCGACAGCGCCAGCCAAAGATCGACTCCCTCCTGGGGCGAAGCCGGTCCCCCGGCGGAACCGCCGGCCCTCTGGGCGGCCTCGGTGGCGGCCAGGTCGTCCGGCGGAAGCGCGCCATCCGCGGATGGCGCATCCGCGGCGCCGCCATCCCCACCATCCAGAAGCCGGTCGGACCGGCTCAACTGCGCGATACAGGACCGGAAGGCGGCGGTGCCGGCGGGATAGCCTGCGACCACGCAGCTCTCCGTCACCGACCAGCTTGCCGCCCGAGCCGCCCCGGACCAGGTCAGCAACACCCCCAGGGCCAGGATGATCTTCGCCATGGCGGCCTCCCGCATCCACTGATCGCGCAATCATCGCGCTTTCTCGGCGGCCCCATGAGGACGCATCCGCGTGAACAAGATCGGCAAACGAGGCAGCCCTTCGGAAGAGATCGGCCGGCTTCGTCAATGCATGGTCGCCGACGGTTGCTCGCCGGAACGCGCCTGGCCCGAGGGTTTGGCAACGCGCATGGCGTTTTTCGCCACCCGGCCGGCGCGTTCCACCAGTTCGCCGCCTCGTTCGCGCGCCTGACGCATGACGTCCCCCATCGTCCCGGCCAACAAACGGCCTTCCAGCCGCGTGCGCGGCAGTACGGCGCCCAAGACGGCTCCCAGCGCCGCCGCGGCAACGCCGATGACCAGAGGATGCTCCTGGTAGGTGTCGCGTGTGCGATTGGCCGCGCCGCTGGCCGTATCGCCCGCCGCCCGCCCCCATTCCGTTACGCGCTGGCGGGTATATTCCCTCGCGTGCCGGATACCGAGGCGAGCCCGCCCCGCCGCCTGAGCGATGCGGGACGCAGCCGTTTCCCCCGCCATCGACGCCATACCCTCCTCCCCCTCGGCACCGTAGCCGGACGAACCGGCGCCGGCAGCGGTGGGATACCCGGGTTCGGACGGCGCCGGCCGGCCTTCGCCCTTCCCATAGGCCTCGCCGTTGGCCCGGCGAGCCCTCAGCGTCCCTTCGACGGCGAGCCAGCCTATCCCCAGGCCGATGAGAGCGAGGGGAAGAGGATGCTCACGCATCATCGACCGCACCTGTGAGCCGTCGCTGGTCAATCCGCGCATGATGTCCACCGCCTGATCCAGGAGTTGCAGGGGAGAGAGCTTGCGTTCAATAGCCTGGAGCGTGCCGGCCATCTCCCCCCGCGTCCGCTCGATTTGCTGCTGGATTTCATCCGTCGTCATGGCATCTGCTCCCGCGCCCAGCGGGTATTCGCCTTCAATGTGTCGAGCGTCCGTCTGGGGGTAAGGTTGTCCCGTTTGAAGATGGCCAGCCCCCTGGCCATGGCAACGGCGCCGATCAGCGCCAGCAGGGCGCCGACCACCAGGGCGGCGAGCCAGCCACCCAATACCGTCGCCAGACCGAGGACGGCCGCCGCCACCAGAGCCTGGAAGGCTCCGAACAGCAGGGCGCCCCCGGCGATGACGGCGACCAGGCCGAATCTGGCCTGACCGATCTTTTCCGCCACTTCCGCCTTGGCCAATTCGAGTTCCTGGCGGAACAGCATGCCGGTTTCCCGCGTCAGCTCGGCAAAGAGCGTGGCGAGGGTACGGTCCGGAGAGGACATCTCGTTCATGACCCCTCCCCTGCCGGTGCCGTGACGGTGGAGCCGGCCGGATGAGGCGCGGCGGCGGATCCACCGAGTTCGGCCGTGCCGGCTACGGCGGGTTCACCCCCGCCCTTTGGCAGCGAGCCCTTGACCGCACGCGCCAGGATGAAGCCGGCCGCGGCCGCCCCGCCGATGAACCACCAGGGCTGACGGCGGGCGAAATCCACGGTTTCATCGACGATGTCGTTCCAATGCGCTTGTCGCAGGTAGCGGGAAACCTGCTCCAACCGCTCGGCAGCCATATCAGTGTAGCGGGCCATGCTCTTGCTCTCCGAATCGATGTCCTGGGCCGTCCGATGCAGAGCCTGGGCCATCCCGCCCAAAGCGTCGGCCACCTTGCGGCGCTGGGTGTCGGCGACATCGCGCACCAGGGACTTGGCCTCGGTGATCGTCTGCCCGGTCCCTTCAGGGATGGTTTCGCCGGGAGAGCTTGCCTCCGCTGCGGACGAAGAAGGATCGAAGCCCTCCCCCGACGCCCGCGCGATTGGTTCCGCCATGTCTCGATCCTCCTCCGCCGCTCACTCATCAGCCCTCCCCGGACTGATCCGGCAGGATTGGTCCGGCAACAGGCCAACACCGATGGCCCACCCGCATGTTCCCCTCAAAAACGGCGAACCTGGCGCGGCCTTCCCCCGCCCCGGGTCGGTGCCCAACGCCGCGATCGAGACGCTTTCGGGATACGGATGAGGTGGGGCGAGTCCGGACGCGGCTGAACGCCCCCTCTCCGCATGGATGCGGGGACAACCACTGGGGATACCCCCCAATTCATCAGGATAGGGCCGCATCCCCTTTGAGGCCGCCCGCACTGGCTTGTGACGAGATTTTGACGGGCGGCATGGGCGCCTCCCGCCAGTGCCTCATCGCCAGGGCGGCTCCCTTGGGGATGGAATCGGCTATTTCTTTTCCTTGGGGAGTTGGGCCAGATAGGCGATGACGTTCTGGCGATCCTGGGGATTCTTCAATCCCGGGAAGGCCATTTTGTTTCCGGGAACCATGGCTTTTGGATCGGTGAGATATTTGTCGAGATTTTCCGGCGTCCAAACGATGTTGGCGGTCTTCATGGCCGGAGAATAATTGAAGCCTTCGGCGCTGCCGCTCTTACGGCCGACCACTCCGTACAGGCTCGGGCCGATCTTGTTCTTTCCCGGTTCGGCGGTATGGCAAACCTGGCATTGCTTGAAGACCTTCTCACCGGCCGCGGCGTCGCCGGCGACCTGGGCGTAGGCGGTTCCGGCGAACAGCGCCAGCACGGGCAAGGAAACAACAATCCGCACGATCATGCCGACCTCCCTCGGTGTCCGCGGGCACGCCACGCCGGGCGCGGCCGCTCCGCGTCGCGATGTCACAACAGCCGGCCCCCCATATGGTTCCTCCAGGCTTGCTTTTCGCGCGCATCCCCGGATGATGCCGCCGTTCATCCTTCAAAGGAGGCGCCATGACCGCGAACCGTCCCATCGGGGTGTTCGATTCCGGTGTCGGCGGGCTGACGGTCCTGAAGGCCCTGCGTGATCGCATGCCCTCCGAAGCCTTGCTGTATCTGGGCGACACGGCCAGGCTGCCCTACGGCACCAAGAGCGCCCGGGCGGTAAACGCCTACGCGTTGGAGGCGGCGCGTGCGCTTGTGGATGCCGGCATCAAGGCGCTGGTGGTGGCCGACAACACCTCGTCCGCCCATGCGCTGGACAGCCTGCGGAACGTCTTCCCCGGACTGCCGGTCGTCGGGGTGGTCGAACCCGGAGCCGCCGCCGCGGCGCATGCCAGCGCCACCGGCCGCATCGTCGTCATCGCCACGGAAAGCACGGTCCAGGCCGAGACCTACCCCCCCGCCATCCGCGCGACCCGGCCGGATGCGACGGTAATCCAGCAGGCCTGCCCCCTGTTCGTGGCGCTGGCCGAGGAAGGTATGGTGGACGGCCCCATCGCCGAACAGGTGGCGCGTCACTATCTGGCGCCGCTGTTTGCCGATCGGCCGCCGGCCGAACGGGGCGACTGCCTGCTGTTGGGATGCACCCACTTCCCGGTCTTCGCCCCCCTGCTGCGCCGCCTGCTGGGACCGGAGGTCGCGATCGTCGATTCGGCCACCACCACCGCCCGTGCGGTGGAAAGCCTTCTCGACGCTCTCGCCCTCGCCGCTCCCCGCCGGGACGCCCCCGCCCCCTTGCGCTACCTCGCGACGGATTCCCCGGATCGCTTCGCCCAGGTGTCCAAGGTGTTCGTATCCTGGCGGATCGCTGCCGCAGAGGTGGAACGCATGGATCTCGCTTCCGCGGCCTTTTCCGGAAATATCGAACCGGTCCCACTGCCCTCCGTCGGGTGAAAAACCGGCGCACCGATGCCCGCTTGCCCGCCTCCGCGGCTTCGGTTCTAATGATCCGATGATTACCTCGTCGGATTCATCCGGCCCCACCTACGGGCTGCCGCGCGATCTCGCCGCCCATTTCATGGATTGCGGTTCGCTCGACACCAATTTGACTCTGGGCCCGGGCGGACGGTTGGTCATTACCGACGATCTCCTTGACGGCACCGTCGACGATCTTGCCGCCATCAGCATGGCGGCCGTCGTGGCCCGCGACAGCATGGTCGCCCGGGCGGCGATCCTGCCCCTGGGCATGGCCGCCAGCCGGGTCGGCGACCGCAACCGGGCAAAGTACGAAAAGCTGTTCGCCCTGATCGAGGACAGCGCCTTCGACACCGGCGCGCGCGAATCGGCCGAGGTCCTGATCCACAGCCGTTTCCGCGAAGCGCAGATCCGCGAACTGGCCGAGGAACTGGGCGGCACGATCCAGCCGGCGCGCCAGCGCTACCGCGCCTTCCTCGACATCATCCGCCAGCTTGCGGAAAAACGGATTTCCGAACGGTCGTTCCTGGAGGAATTCCTGGACTTCACCCGCGCGGTGGCGGGGAAGTTGGATTTCGGCATCTACGCCATGTGCGTCGACCGCATGTTCACCAGCGCGCGCATCCCCATGGGGGTCAAGCTGTCGCTGCTGCGGGAAATCCTGAACTATCCGCCGCTGGTCCGCAGGGAACTGATGACCAGCCTCATGGCGTCGCCATCGGCCCCGCCCGAACTGCGCCGCCATGCCGAGCGGGAAATGGCGGGAACGATGTCGCACGATCAATTGACGGAGATCGTGCTGTTCACCACTCTCAAGCTGGCTTGGCAAGCGCAGCGAAAAGCCCCGGGCCGCCCCACCATCTGACGCCCCCATCTGACATCCTTAAGGGGAGGCCCCATGCGTGCCGTCCTCTGCCCAGCCTTCGGAGAAAAGCTGACGGTCGCCGACGTGCCCCCACCCGACATGGGAATGGGACAGGTGCGCATAGCCGTCAGCGCCGCCGGCGTGAATTTCGCCGACACGCTGATGCTCCGCGGGGAGTACCAGGAGCGCCTCGAACCGCCGTTCGTGCCCGGTCTCGAACTGGCCGGCAGGGTGATCGAGGTGGGCGATGGGGTCGATACCTGCCGGCCGGGCGACATGGTGATGGCGGTGGTCACCGGCGGCGCCTTCGCCGAACAGGCCGTCGCCGCCGCCTCCGACGTCTTCCGGCTTCCCGACGGCGTGGCCCCGGTGGCGGCGGCGGGCTTCCCGGTGGCTTACGGCACATCGCATCTGGCGCTGACCTGGAAGGCGCAATTGCGCGCCGGCGAGGTCCTGCTGGTCCACGGCGCCGCCGGGAGCGTCGGCTTGACGGCGGTGGAGATCGGCGCCGCCCTGGGCGCGACGGTCATCGCCACCGCCGGCAGTGCCGACAAACTGGCCATCGCCCTGGCGCACGGGGCTCGGCATGGGATCGACAGCCGCCACGAGGACGTGCGCGCGCGCGTCAAGGCGCTGACCGGCGGGCGCGGGGCGGACGTGGTGTTCGATCCGGTCGGCGGAGCCCTGTTCGACGCGTCCTTGCGCGCCGTGGTCCCCGGCGGCCGCATCCTTGTCGTGGGCTTCGCCTCCGGCCGGATTCCCCAAATCCCCGCCAACATCCTGCTGGTCAAGAACATCGGCGTCCTGGGCATCAACTGGAACGCTTATCGCACCCTCGATCCCGGAGCCCTGCGGCGCTCGATGGCGGAGGCGGTGGCGTGGTGGGCTGCCGGGCGGCTGAGGCCGCTGGTCTCGGCGGTATTGCCGCCGGACCGCGCGGAAGAGGCCCTCGACCGCCTGAGGAACCGGACGGCCACCGGCAAGGTCGTCCTGACCTTCGGATGAGGAAAACGAAGGGGGGCTCCGGCGGGAGGAATGCCGGAGCCCCCTACCAAGGCTTCGGCCGGGAGGTGCCGAAGCCCAACACTCGCGCCCGTCGACGGCCGCTCAGGCGGCGGTCTTCGCGGTCGTCTGGAACGCGGCGAACCGGGCGTTCAGGGGTTCGAGCGCGGCGGTATAAGTGGTGGTCGCGAGTTCGACGAGCATGCGGCCTTGGGCGATGGCCGTCTCGATGGATTCGCGCGCCAACTTGTTCTGCAAGTCGGCCACATCGGTGGGAGTGCGGCAGGCGAACAGCGCGCGGACGGCCGCATCCACCTGCTCGGCCGTTTTGGCGGCCAGCGTCTGGCTGGCCTTGCTCATTTCCTCAAAGCCCTTCAGCGCGGCAGCGCCGCTCCTGATAAGGGCGTCCGCGTTGTCCCGCCCCAACGTCATGAACTTGTCGTAGCCGTCGATCTTCATGTCCGTCCTCGTCTAACCTCCAGGAACCGCCGCCCAGAAGAATTTGTGCGGCGCAACACGATGGAATATTAGCCCTTCGGCGACAGAACGCAAGTGTGTTTTTGCAGCGCAGCAAAAGCCTCCCCCACGCCAAGTGGGGGAGGCCGCCGATCACTCGACAGGCTTGGGAAGCGGCGTGTCCGCGCTCCGGATGGGGAGAATCGGGTATTCGACCTTGGGCTGCTTGCCGGTGAGCGTACCGAGGAAGGCGACGATCGCGTCCTCCTCCCTGTCGCTCAAGGTTTGGCCCAACTGGCTGGCGGCCATGATTCCAACCGCCTCCTTCAGGTTCCACACCTTGCCGGAATGGAAATAGGGCGCGGTCAGGGCCACGTTCCGCAAGGGAGCCACGCGGAAGACGTATTCGTCGTCGGCGCTCTTGGTCACGTTAAAGCGCCCCTTGTCGCCGGGCGGCAGGATGTCCGCCGAGGGTTTGGCCACGACGCCGAACGGGAAATAGGCCTGCCCGCCGACATTGACGCCGTTGTGGCAGCCGGAGCAGCCCTTGTCCATGAACAGCGCCAGCCCTTCCTTTTCCTGCGCGTTCAGTGCCGATGCCTTGCCCTGGAGATACGAATCGAAGCGCGAGGCGGGGGTGGTGAGCGTCGCCTCGAAAGCCTCGATCGCCTTCGCCATGTTGTCGAACGTCACCGGGGAAGCCTCGCCGGGGAAAGCCTTCTTGAAGGACTCCACGTAGGCCGGCATCGACGCCAGGGTGGACTCGACATGGGCGGGAGTCGCGTTCATCTCGACGGGCGCCTGAACCGGCCCCTTGGCCTGAGCCTTCAGGTCCTTGGCGCGGCCATCCCAGAATTGGGCGACGTTGAACACCGCGTTCAGCACCGTCGGCGCGTTGCGGGGGCCCTTCTGCCAGCCGTGGCCGATCGAGGTCTCCTCGCCATCGACACCGCCCATGCCCAGATTGTGGCAGGTGTTGCAGGACACTAGGCCGCTCACCGACAGGCGCGGATCGAAGAACAGCACCTTGCCGAGATCGACCTTCGCGGCGGTGACGGGATTGTCCTCGATTTGCGGCGTCGCCGTGGGGATCGGCTGAAAGGCCTCCTGGGCCTTCTTCATGAGATCGTCCGCCGAAGCGTTCGCCGAACCGATGCTCGCCGCAATGGCGGCGGCTGCGGTTGTGAAGGCCAGTTTGCGCATGCGTGCATCTCCTCCCGGATTAAATCAAAACGGAGTATGACACCGACCTTTAGTGTCCGCAATTATAATTATTCTAATTTATTCGCCCGCCCCTGAAATGCCACGGTGGCCCGCAGCCCGCCGAGGGGTGAGCGGTCGAGGCGCAGGCTGGCGCCAAGCAGGGCGACGAGGTCCGAGACCACGGCGAGCCCCAAACCCCATCCGGGCGCGCGCTCGTCCAGGCGCACACCGCGGTTGGCGGCCAGGGCGGCCTGTTCGGGATCGAGGCCGGGACCGTCGTCCTCCACCGCTATGATCAGGGCGCCGCCCGTCCCCCGCGCGGACACCGCGACCGTCGTCGCCGCCCATTTGCAGGCATTGTCGAGAAGGTTGCCGACGATTTCCTCCAAATCGCCCCGCTCGCCGACGAATTCCGCGTCTTCGGCGACGTCGATCCTCCAGGACAGATTCCGCTCGCCGTAAACCTTCGCCAGGACCGGGCGCAGCCCCTCCACCACCTCGGCCACCGGCACCCGCAAGCCCAGGGCGACGGCGGAGGATGCCGAAGACCGGGCCCGGTTGAGGTGGTATTCGACCAGCCGGGTCATGGCCGTGACCTGCTCGGTGATGACCACCCCGTCCGGATGAGGATTGCGGCTCTCGACCTTCAGCACCGACAACGGTGTTTTCAACGCATGGGCCAGGTTGCCCACATGGGTGCGCGCCCGCTCGATCAGGTCGGCGTCGTGATCGAGGACGGCGTTCATGGCCCGCACCAGCGGCGCGACCTCGACCGGATACTCCAACCCCAGCCGGCGTCCCGGCGCCTTGCGCAGCGCAGCCAATTCGCCCGCCAATGCCCGCAACGGCCGCAACCCGAAACGGACTTGGCTGATCACGGCGGCAAGCAGAACCCCGCCCAACGACCCCAGCGCCAGCAGCAGAAGCAGATCGAAATGCCGGACCTCGTCGTCGACCTCGGTCCGGTCGGCGGCGATCAGCACATGGATGGTGCCCTCACGGTCGGGAAAGGTCAGGTCGCGCTCGATCACCACCAGCGGCTGGCGGCGCGGCCCCATCATCTCGCGCCGCTGCGGCGCACCGCCATGCCGGGCGCCGTCCGGCGGCAACACCTGATCCCACAGCGAGCGCGAGCGCAACGCCGGTCCGCCGTCGCCGGAAACCTGCCAATACCAGCCGGAGAACACCTGTTCGAAACGAGGGTCGCCCAGGGGGCGCGACAAGGTCAGCGTGCCGTCGGGCCGGACCTCGACGGCCGCGACCAGCGCCTGCACCAGGGCGTCGAGGCGGCGGTCGAAGGACCGTTCCACCGTATCGCGGAAGGCGAAGGCAAGCACCGTCCCGCCCACGCCCAGCGCCACCGCCAGCCAGACGAGGGCGGAAACCACCAAACGGGCGGTGAGAGACCTAATTCTCCGCATCGACGCGCCAGCCCTGGCCGCGCAAGGTATGGATGATGTCGGCCCCGAGCTTCTTGCGGATGCGCCCGACCAGGACGTCGAGAACGTTGGAATCGACCTCGGCGTTGCGGTCGTAAACGTGCTCGACAAGATCGGTGCGGCTGACCACCCGCCCCCGATGGTGCATCAGGTAGCTCAGGATGCGCAGCTCCTGGGCCGTCAGGACGACCGGCTGCCCTGACACCGTCACCCGCCCCGAATGGGTATCCAGGCGCACCAGCCCGCAGAGAATCTCGGGCTGGGCATGGCCCGCCGCGCGGCGGATGAGGGCTTTCAGCCGGTAGACCACTTCGTCCATCTCGAACGGTTTGGTCAGGTAGTCGTCGGCACCGGCGTTGAACCCCGCCATTTTTTCCGACCAGCGGCCGCGTGCCGTCAAGATCAGCACCGGCATGGTGCGGCCGCCCGCCCGCCAGCGCTGCAACACGGTGACGCCATCGACCTTGGGGAGCCCCAGATCGAGCACCACCGCGTCGTAGGATTCGGTGTCGCCGAGAAACCACCCTTCCTCGCCGTCGTAAGCGACGTCCACGGCGAAGCCGGCAGCCTCCAGCGTCCGCTGAAGATTGAGGGCCAGCGCGGGCTCATCCTCAACCACCAACACCCTCATCGCCGGGGCCCTCCGCGCATCCGCAACAACGTGCCGTCGCGGGCATCGTAAAGCAGCTTGAGCACCCGGCCATCGGGGGCGATGACGCGGATCTCGTAGACTGGACGCCCGCCTTCCTCCTCCAGTTCGGTGCCGACGATCTCGCCGGGAGCATCGGCCTGGACCCGGTCGAGAATGGTTTGAAGCGGCAGAATCTCCCCGGCTTCCATCGCACGCAGCGCGCGGTCGTGATCCTCCTCGGCGCACAGCGGGCCGGGCGAGGCGAAAAGCAGGGCAAACGCAACGAGGGGCGCGGTCTTCATGACCTTCCACCCTAACGGACCACCATGAACGGCGGATGAACCATCCGGTCAGCCCCGGTTCAGCCGTCCCCCCTCATCCTGGCGCAATCCCATCCCCGGACAAAGGCGGAAATCCATGATCCGCAGAGTTCTGCTTCACGGCGCCCTCGCCACCCTGATCATCGCCGGCATGGCGGTTCTCTACGCCCAGGGCGGGCTGACGGGCAACGTCCAGGCGGCCCCGGTGGCCTCCGAAAATGGATAGGGAACGCGCCGCGGCCGCCCGCAGGCCACACAGGCTGGAGTTCGCCGCGATGCGCTTCTGGCACGCGGTGATGTTCGGCGGCTTCATCGTCGCCTACGCGACGGCCGACGAAGACACCTACGCCATGCACCTGTTCGCCGGCTATCTGACGCTCGCGGCGCTGACCGTGCGCCTGTTGGCCGCCGCCGTGGCGCCCCAGGGCAGCCCGCTGCGATTGCCGCGCCCCCGGCCGGGCATTCTTCTGGCCTGGCTGCGGCGTCCTCGGGGGCGCAGCCCCCTCTACGCCTGGATGGCCGCCATCCTGCTGGCGGTAATCGGAGCCGCAGCCCTGTCGGGTGTGGCCGCCGACGGCATCGTCTGGCTGGAAGACCCCCACGAAGCCGTCTCCGAGCTGTCGCTGTGGCTGGTCCTCGCCCACGCGGCCATCGTGCTGCTGCTGGTCCATGGGCATCGCCTTCGCGCCCGTGTGTGGCCGACCCGAACATCCGCAACCTGACATCGCCAAGAAAAAGGACGTCCCATGCGTGCCCTACCCATACTGGCGACCGCGCTGGTCTTGGCCACCGTCACCGCCGCCCTGGCCGATCCCGCCCGCGACGCCATTCTGGAGGACTACCTGCGCCAGGCGCGCGCGGCGGACCCGGGCTTCACCGGCTTCTCACCGGAGCGCGGTGCCGCCTTCTTCCGCGCGCGCCACACCAACACCGCGGACATGGCGTCCTGCACCGCCTGTCACACCGGCGATCCCGCGGGTCAGGGACGGCACGTCAAGACCGGCCGTCCCATCGCACCGGTGGCGGTGTCCCAGTCGCCGAAGCGCTTCATCGACCGGGACAAGGTCGAACAGCGTTTCCGCCGGGATTGCACCAAGGTCCTGGGGCGCGAATGCACCCCGGCCGAAAAGGGCGATTACATCGCCTTCATGGCCTCGCGCTGACGGAGAGAACCATGCGTATTCGCAAAATAATAACGGCGTTGACGCTGGCCGCCCTGATCGGCACGGAAGGCCTGGCATCGGCGGCGCGGGCCGAGGACGACCGCGTGCCGCCGGTAACCCACGAGCTTACCCGCAGCGAGTGCGGCCAGTGCCACATGGCGTTCCAGCCGGCCTTCCTGCCGGCACGGTCCTGGAACGCGATCATGGACGGGCTGGGCGATCATTTCGGCGAGGACGCCAGCCTCCGGCCGGAAAAAGCCAAGTCCATCCGCGACTACCTCGTCGCCAACGCGGGCGGCGGCGCCCGGCCATCCTTCCTGCGCCGGCTGGCCGCGGATGCCGCGCCGTTGCGGATCACCGAGACGCCGGCTTTCCTGCGCAAACACCGCTTTGCCGACTCGGTCTGGACGAAGCCCGGCATCGTATCGAAATCCAACTGCGCCGCATGCCACCAAGGCGCCGAGGCCGGCGTGTACGAGGACGAAGACGACTGACCCAAGCGGGCGTAAAATACGGGTCATCCGCCATTGCGCGGCGAGGCTGCGATGATCCGTTTCCGGCATACCGTCCTTCTCGCCTTTGCGGCAATCGCCCTGATCGGGGGCCTTGCCGCCTGGTACGCGGGGTTCGGGCATTTCGCCAGGATTGGGTGGGCCGCCTCGGCCGGCCTGGTTCTGGCGTCGGTGCTGGCGCAGATCGCCATCGACCTCAGCCGCGGCCGCAGCGGCGTCGATGTGGTGGCGGCGCTGGCACTGGCCGGCGCCCTGGCGCTGGACCAGCCTCTGGCCGGCGCGGTCATCGCCCTCATGTTCACCGGCGGCGGCGCCCTTGAAGAGTACGCCCAGGCGCGTTCCCGGCGGGAATTGGCGACGTTGCTGGCCCACGCGCCACGCCTCGCCCACCGCCGCGAAGAAAACGGTCTGGTGGACGTCGCGGTCGAATCGGTCCTTCGCGGGGACCGCCTGCTGGTCAAAGCGGGCGAGGTTGTGCCCGCCGACGGGATCGCCGCGGACATCCCCGCCACCCTCGACGAATCGGCGCTGACCGGCGAAGCCCTGCCCGTGCGCCGCAAGCCCGGCGACCAGGTTCGCAGCGGCGCGGTCAACGCCGGAGGGCCGTTCGAGATGGTGGTGCTCGCCACCGCGGCGGAGAGCACGTACGCGGCCATGGTGCGGCTGGTGGAAACGGCGCAGCGCGCCAAGGCGCCGTTCATCCGCATGGCCGACCGCTATGCCCTGCTGTTCGTCCCCTTCACCCTGGCCGTGGCCGGCGTGGCCTTCGCCGTCTCCGGCGACCCGCTGCGGGCGCTCGCCGTTCTGGTGGTGGCCACCCCGTGCCCGCTGATCCTGGCGGCGCCGGTTGCCATCGTCTCGGGGATTTCGCGAGCCGCCCGCCGGGGCATCCTGATCAAGACCGGCGGCGCCCTGGAGACGCTGGCGCGCTCCCGCACCCTGCTGCTGGACAAGACCGGAACCTTGACCTCGGGCATGGCCCGCCTGGTGGGCATCGAGGCCGCCGGCGACGTCGCGCCCGAGGATATGCTACGGCTGGCAGCGTCCGTGGACCAGACGTCCCACCACATCATGGCGGCGGCGCTGGTGGCCGCCGCCCGGGATCACCGCCTGCCGCTGGGCTTGCCCACGGAAGTGGTCGAACACCCCGGCGCCGGCATCGCCGGTACCGTGGACGGGCGCCGCGTGCTGGTGGGCGGGTTCGACTGGGTCCGGCAGCAGGTCGGCATGCCCGAACCCGGCCATCGCATTCTGCGCCGGATGTCCCGGGAGGGCCTGGCCGGGGTGTTCGTGGCCATTGACGGCGCCCTGGGCGGCGCCTTGCTGCTGGCCGACGAGATACGGCCGGAAACGGGCGCATCCTTGCGCGCCCTGAGAAAGGAAGGCATCGCGAGAATCGTCATGGTCAGCGGCGACCGCGCGGAAGTCGCGGACACTATCGCCGCGGCCCTGGGGATCGATACGGTTCTGGCCGAACGCAGTCCGGCGGAGAAAGTCACGGCCGTGATGGGCGAGCGGGCGCACGCGACCACGCTCATGGTGGGCGACGGCATCAACGACGCGCCCGCGCTGGCGGCCGCCGACATTGGCGTCGCCCTCGGGGCGCGCGGCGCCGCCGCATCGTCCGAGGCCGCCGACGTGGTACTGCTGGTCGACCGCCTCGACCGCCTCGCCGAGGCGATGGCCCTGGCGCGCCGAACCCGCGCCATCGCCCTGCAAAGCGTCCTGGTCGGCATGGGGCTGTCGGCCGTCGCCATGGGAGCCGCCGCCGCCGGGCTGATCGTCCCGGTCGCCGGCGCGGTGTTGCAGGAAGCCATCGACGTGGCGGTGATCCTCAATGCCCTTCGCGCCCTTGCTCCCGCCCACCCCTGGGCCCAGCCCCGGACCTTGCCGCCGGAAACGGCCCGCGAACTGACCGAGGAGCACAAGGGCCTCGTCCATCTTCTCGACCGGTTGCAGAATGCCGCCGACCGCATCGACGCGATGGAGCCGGGCGAGGCCGGCCGCGAACTTGCGGCGATCGACCGTCTTCTGCGGGAAAGCCTTGTGCCGCACGAGCGCCGGGACGATTCCCGCCTTTACCCGGAACTGGCCGAAATCCTGGGCGGAGAGGACCCGATGGCGGCGATGAGCCGGACGCATCGCGAAATTCTTCACCTCGCCCGCCTCTACAACCGGATGGTCGCCGAATTCACCGAAGCGGGGCCCGACCGGGACGATCTCCGCGACATTCGCCGGATACTCTATGGCCTCGGAGCGATCCTAAGGCTGCATTTCGCCCAGGAGGAGGAACTTTTCCTGATGTTGGCGGCGCGTGGCACCTGACGGCGAATGAACGGATGCTGAACGCGCGGGTCAACCACGGTTCAGGTCGGTCCTTCCATACTCCCATCACCTGACGGATACGGAGGACCATCACCATGTTGCGTGCCATCGACCTCGTCGTCGTCGCCGTTGCCGCCGCCTGGGTAGCCGTGGGCTTCGGCACGGGCATGTTCTGACCGACGACCCAAAAGCGCTTAACCTGGATTTCTCACATGGGCGCCGATCTGATCGCGTTTCGGCGGAACGGCTGCCGGCGCCCATGTGAGAAATCCGGGTTAACGGGGAGAACGCCGCCATGACATACGACCGCGTAACCCGGCTGCTGCATCTGCTGATCGCGGCAGGCATTACCGCGCAGATGCTGGTCAGCCTGGTCATGGTAACCCCAAGACCGGGCCGGCCCGAAAACGCTTGGTTCGAGCTTCACGAAACCTTGGGCGTGGTCTTGCTGATCGTGCTGGCGGCCCATTGGCTGTGGTCGATTCGCCTGACCTTGGCGTCCGGCGGCCCCCTACCCTTGTTCCCCTGGTTCTCGCCCCGCGGTCTGAAGGCCCTGGGCGATGACGCGGCGATCACCGCCGGAACGCTGCTGCGCGGCCATTTGCCGCCAACCGAAGCGCCAAGGCCGCTGCCTGCCGCGTTTCAAGGGCTGGGGCTCCTGGTCGCCACATTCCTGGGCGCGACCGGGACGGTCATGCTGGTGGGCATGGGGCCGCAGGGAGAGATGGCTGGGCTGCTCCATGCCATCAAGGAATCGCACGAAACCGCGGGAACCTTGATGTGGATCTACCTGGTCGCCCACCCGTCGGTCGCCGTCATCCATCAACTTGCCGGCCACGACACGCTGAAGCGCATGTTCCGCTTGAATTGAGCCGTTCCCCGGCCGGCCGGGACAGGCCGGCCGGGACTGCGTTCACCGGGTGGCGGCGAAATCGCGCAGCACGCCGACTTCGAGTTGCGCCTCCTTGAGCCGGAAGCTGACGGCGTCGCCGATGGACACCAGGCCGACCAGTTCGCCATGATCGACCACCGGCAGATGGCGGACACGGCGCTCGGTCATGATCTCGAGGACCTTCTTCGCCGAATCCCCCGGCTGGCACGTCACGACCGGCGCGGTCATGACGTTGCGCACCGGCATGTCGACGACGCCCTTGCCGTATTCGGTCATGCCCGCGACGATGTCGCGTTCCGAGACCACGCCGACGATGTGGCCCTTCGCATCGCACACCACGGCCACGCCCACCCGCTTGCCGGTCATCAGCGCGGCCGCCAGGGCGATCGAGTGCTCGGGCCGGACGGTGTAAACGTTACGCCCTTTGGTCTTGAGAATATCCTCGACGGACATGGCCGCCATTCCTCCCCTTGGTCGCTTGGCCGTGCTTTCTCTCGGAGCCCAGCTTCTGCCCAAAGGATGCGGCTCGCTCGGGTAAATTTCAACGAGCAAGTGGACGTCGAAGGCTCCCTCCTCCCCATGGAGGAGGGAGCCGTTCAAAGGGCGAGCCAGGGACCGTTTCAGTGGGCCTTGACGTCGATCTTTTTCTGCTGAGCCTTGGCTTCCTGGCGTTTCGGCACCGTAATGGAAAGCACGCCCTTGCTGAAGTCGGCGGAAACCTTGTCCTCATCGGCCGTTTCCGGCAGGCGGAAGGTGCGAACGAACCTGCCGTAGGAGCGCTCGTTCAGATAGAAATCCGTCCTCTCCTCCTTCCTCTCCATCTTCTTTTCGCCGGAAATCGACAGGACTCCTTGGCGCAACGTCACCGCGACGTCATGCTCGTCCATTCCCGGCAATTCCGCGGTGATTTCGAATTTGTCGTCCATTTCCTTGACATCGACGTTGGGAGCCAGTTCGCCGGCGGTGCGCACGATGCCGCCCAAACGCCGGAACGGATCAAGCTCCCAGCCTCCGCGCCCGAACGGGGCCGCGAAGAACGTGTCGAACAGACGATCGACTTCGTCGCGCAAGCTCGCCACCGGGTGGGGTATCCCGCCGGCCGGCGCGACGGAGGTCTCGGGCGAATGCTTCTGGATGTTGGCTGCCATGGCTGCCTCCTGGGTTGCAATCACGCCGATGGCCGTCTTCGCCATCGTCGTAATTCTAACACCAGCGGCGCGGCCGAGGACGCGCATCGAAACGATGCCAGCCATTCGATGGCGGCATTCCCGGTGGCACGCCCTCGGATCGTCAGCCGAAACTCTGGACCAGCGAACCCACGACCATGTACCACCCGTCGACGAGGACGAAGAAGATCAGCTTGAACGGAAGCGAGATCATCGCCGGCGGGATCATCATCATGCCCATGCTCATCAGCACCGACGCGACCACCATGTCGATGATGACGAAGGGCAGGAAGATGAGGAAGCCCATCTCGAAGGCCCGGCGCAGTTCGCTGATCATGAAGGCCGGAATCAACGCCTGCAACGGCGTGTCCTCCGCCTTAGTCGTCTCCGGCGCGTGGGAGAGGTCGAGAAACAACCGGATGTCGCGCTCGCGCGCATGCTTCAGCATGAAGACACGCAGCGGCTGCATGGTGCGGTCGAAGGCGTCGGCTTCCTCGATCTGGCCGTCGATGTAGGGCTGCACCCCTTGCGACCAGGATTGCTGAAGGGTGGGCGCCATGACGAAACCGGTGAGAAAGAGCGCCAGGCTCACCATCACCATGTTGGGAGGGCTCTGCTGCGTGCCCAGCGCTTGGCGCAGGAAGCTCAGCACCACCACGATCCGGGTGAAGGAGGTCACCATCACCAGAATGGACGGCGCCACCGACAGTACGGTCGTCAAGGCGATAAGCTGAATGATCCGCGTGGTCGAACTGGTGGTGCCGCTCCCCAGATCGATGTTGAACTGCTGCGCCGCCGCGGGCAGCGCCGTCAGCACCCCTGCGACGACCAGAGCGGCCCCCAGTTTCCTCATGGCGTGTTCTCCGTCGGGACCGGCGGGGCGATGCCGCTTTCGACCACCACCGCACCGGCGCCGCCGATGAGGAGGAGATGTTCGCGCTCGTCGCGGCGGACGAGAACGAGGCGGTTTTTGGCGTCGAGCGACAGCCCCTCGACCAGCGCCAGCCGGCGGCGGCGGGCCGGGATCACCCGCAGGCCTCCCAAACCGAAACGGCGCACGGCCCATAGGCCCGCGAGGATCAGGCCGAGGACCAGCACGAGGGAGGCGGCGGCACGAAGATAAAGGGTGGAATCCATCGGCTTCCCGGTCAGGATGATTGGAGAGGCCCGAGGCGCTCGGCCAGGGGCTCGCTGCGTTCGCGGATGGCGTCGGCCAGGCGGTCGAGATCGGCGATCAGCGCTTCCATCGCCTGCGCCAGCGGCCGTCCCTGGTCGCGTTCCATTCCGGACACGGTGGAACAGACCTGCCGGACCTTGCCTTCCAGGGCGGACAGATCGACCATCGTGCCGGTCGCCAGAAGCCGCCGCGCCGTGGTCACCAGCGAGGAGGCTTTCTCCAAGTCCTCGCGAACCCGATCGGCGGCGTTCATTCCGGCCCGCCATCCGCCCATGCCGGCAGGCCGCCATTGGCGCGGTACACGTAGGCAAGGATTTCGGCCACGGCCAAAAAGGCCTCGGCGGGAATGACGCTGTCGACGTCCACGGCCGCCAGCACCTGCGCCAGGTCGGGATCGGTTCTGACCTTGACCCCGTGGGCGAAGGCGAATTCCAGGATCTTCTCGGCGATGAAGCCCTTTCCCGAGGCGACCACCCGCGGCGCATTGGCGATGGCGGGATCGAAGGACAGCGCCACAGCCACCGGCTCGCGCGGCGGCGATGCCCCGCCACGCTCGGCTTCGGCGCGCTCATCCAGGAGGTCCCGGCCCCTCGTCATCGGCAGCAGCAATCCCGGTTGAGTTGGCTTAGGCGATCGCGATAGGCTGATGGTGGTAGCGCGCCGCTTAAAAAACGCTTAAGCCTTTTTCGCGGCCGCCTTCACCAATTTTTAAGTGGCGCGGCCGCATCCTGTTAGGGTTTAGGGGTCGTGTATTCCCTTGCTGCAAGGAACGGTGCGGAGATGTTCGACAAGATCGACGTGCTGGCGATGGCCACGAAGAAGATGGACTGGCTGGCCGAACGCCAGGAGGTTCTGGCCGAGAACATCGCCAACTCGGACACCCCGAAATACACGCCGCGCGACCTCAAGCCGCTCGATTTCAAGAGCGTCCTGCAGGAGACGGGCCAGCCCGCCGTGCTGCCGGTGGCCACGAACCCCAGGCACATCGTGCCGCAGATGACCGACCCCAACGTGGTCCAGACCGAAAAGAAGGCCTACGAGTCCTCCCCCGACGGCAACGCGGTGGTGCTTGAGGAGCAGATGTCCAAGGTCGGCGAGGACCGCGCCGCCTACGAGGTCGCGTCGACCCTTTTCCAGAAGCAGGTCAGTTTGCTGAAGCTGGTCACCATCGAACACTGACGGCCGTAAAGGTTCGGGAAAATGGACGATCTGGAAAAGAGCACGAACGTCGCCATTTCGGGGCTGAAAGCCCAGGCCGAACGTCTGCGCGTCATCTCCGAAAACCTGGCCAACGCCGATTCCACGGCGCAGACGCCGGATGGCCAGCCCTACCGCCGCAAGGTCATCACCTTCAAGAACGTCTTCGACCGGGTGAACGGGATCAATCAGGTGGAAGTGAACAGGGTCCAGCAGGACCAATCGGACCCCCAGCGCCGTTACGATCCCAAGAACCCCGCCGCCGACCGCGAGGGATATGTGCTGACCCCCAACATCAACCCCATGATCGAGATCATGGACATGCGGGAGGCCCAGCGCAGTTACGAGGCAAACCTCAACGTCGTCAACACGTCCCGCGCCCTGCTGTCGCAGACCGTGCAGCTCCTGCGCTGACCGGCGTGCGCCGCCACGAATAGGGAAGGCAAGGCTCCGCCATGAACACCATCTCGTCAGCGATCAACGCCTACTCTGCCCTGGCCAAGGCCGTCGGCAGCGACGGCACGGAGACCGGCGACACCCAGGACCAGCAACCGGCCGCCCCGGGCGCGGACTTCGCCAGCGTCCTGAAGGACACGGCCAAAGGCGCCGTGAACACGCTGAAGGAAGGCGAAACGGCCACCGCCGCCGGCATCGCCGGCAAGGCCGACATCCGTGACGTGGTCGCCGCCGTCACCAGCGCCGAACTGACGCTGGAAACGGTCGTCAACGTCCGCGACAAGGTGGTGAACGCCTACAACGAAATCCTCCGCATGCCGATCTAGGCCGCCTCCATGACCGAGGCGGAGCTCATGGATGTCGCGCGCGAAGGCATCTGGACCATGATCAAGGTGACGACACCGGTGCTGATGACCGCCCTGGTGGTTGGCCTGCTCATTTCCATCCTGCAAGCCGTGGTCCAGTTGCAGGAGCAGACGCTGACATTCGTGCCCAAGGTGCTGGCCGTATTCGGGGCGCTGATGCTGTTCTTGCCGTTTATGATCAGCACCCTCGGCGATTTCTGGCGATCGGTGCTCGACCGCATGGTCGCCGGCGGTGGATAGGCCGCCGAGACGCGCGCGGCCATGCTGAGCCAAATCCTTTCCACCGACATCTATCGCTTCTTCATCCTCTTCGCGCGTTTGGGCGCGGCGATGATGCTGCTGCCCGGCTTGGGCAGCGCCCTCGTGCAGGCCCGCATACGCCTGTTGTTGGGCGTGTCCATGGCGTTCCTGCTGCTGCCGGTTCTGAGCGCGAAGATCCCGCCGTTGCCGGACCACCCGTCGCAATTGGCCGTCCTCGTGCTGGCCGAGGTAACCATCGGCGCCTTCCTCGGCATGATTGCGCAGATGCTGTTGAGCGCGATCCAGATCGCCGGCACCTTCATCAGCTTCCAGGTCGGCCTGACCAACGCGTTCTCCTACGACGCCATCGCCCAGCAGCAGGGCCAGCTTCTCACCGGCTTCCTCTCCAACGTCGCCCTGGCGGTGATCTTCGCCACCGACATGCACCACCTGATGTTGCAGGCCGTGGTCGATTCGTACGACCTTTTCCAACCGGGCGCGCCCCTGCCGCTCGGGGATTTCTCGCAGGTGATCGCCAAGATGGTGTCCCAGTCCTTCAGCCTGGGGATGCGGATCGCCGCGCCGCTGCTGGTGTTCGGCCTGGTCTTCTATACCGGGCTTGGCCTGCTGTCGCGCATGGTGCCGCAGATGCAGGTCTTCTTCGTCATCATGCCGGTGCAGGTGCTGAGCGGCCTGTGGCTGATGATGGTCTCGCTGCCCGTGATGATCTTGTTGTTCCTGCACGGGTTCGAGGCGGGATTGCTGCCCTACCTCACGCCGAGGTGACGGATGGCGGCCGAAGACGACGGCAGGACAGAGCAAGCAACCGGCAAACGGCTGAACGAGGCGCGCGACCACGGACAGGTGGCGCAATCCCCCGAAGTGCGCGTGTGGGCCTCGCTCCTGTCGGTGTTCATCATCATCTCGCTGCTGTCCGGACGCATGGCGCGCGGGGTCGAGGCCGTGATCCTGCCGCTGATCGCGCAGCCCCATACCATGCACATGACCGTCGACAATCTCCGCGCCCTCCTGGTCGAACTGGCGATCGGCGTTCTCAAGGCGGTGATGTGGCCCTTCGCGGTGATGATCGCGGTGACGATCACGGCCATGCTCGTCCAGTCGAAAGGGCTGCTGTGGGTGCCCGAAAAGCTGCTGCCGGATTTCAGCCGCCTCAGCCCGCTCGCCGGCATCAAGCGAATATTCTCGCTCAACCAGCTCGTGGAACTGGCCAAACAACTTGTCAAGACGATTGCCATAGGCAGTGTCATTTTGTTGGCGATCTGGCCCCACCTGCATGAATACCAGAATATCGGCCGGCTCGATATTCTGGGGGTGTTTTCGTACACCTACGACCGTGTGTTCACCATTTCCCTTACGGTCTTGCTCGTTTCGACCGTTTTGGTCGGTGCCGACTATTTTTATCAGTATCGCCGTTACCTTGAAGATCTGAAGATGACCAAGCAGGAAGTGCGCGACGAGAACAAGCAGCAGGAAGGCGACCCGATGGTCAAGGGCAAGCTGCGCAGCATCCGAGCCAAGCGCGCACGCCAGCGTATGATGCAGGCGGTGCCCAAGGCCGACGTCGTGGTGACCAATCCCACCCATTACGCGGTGGCCTTGAAATACGACATCGACACCATGCCGGCCCCCGTGCTGGTGGCCAAGGGGGCCGATCTGGTGGCCAAGCGCATCCGTGACCTGGCCACCGAAAGCGACGTCCCCATCGTTGAAAATCCGCCGCTTGCGCGTACCCTGTACGCCACGGTCGAATTGGACCAGGAAATACCGCCTGAACACTACCGGCCGGTGGCCGAAGTGATCGGCTACGTCATGCGTCTGAAAGGGAAGCTTGCGCGCTAAGCGGTGGCAGGAGCCGTTGCCCTGGGCCTTGGGGGCGGCGGTGGTCGCGGTAACGGGTCTGGCGGCCGCCAATGGCGGCGCCATCGCCATTCCGGCCACCATCGCCGGGGCGGTGGCGCTGGCCAGCGGCGGCATCCTCGCCCGTCGCTGGGAGCACGCGCGCCATGCAGCCAGCCAGAATGCATTGCTGGCCGGCGCCCTCGAATCCGAGTCCCGCGCCTGCCTGATCACCGACGGCAATGGCCGCGAAATCTTGCGCAACCAGGCTGGGCGGCGTCTGCTCGGCCCGGCCCAGTCTCCGCTGGCGGCGTTCGCCAAGCGCGCCCAAGGCGACGAACGCGCCCAGGAGGAGATCCAACGCCTCGCCGCGGCGGCGGCCGCCGCCGCTCCGCGCCGCGCGGAAATCACCTTGCCCTTGGCAGGCGGCGGACGCGAATGGTTCGCCATCGAGGTGCGGCCCTCCGGACCCGGGGCGATGTGCTGGACCGTCGAGGACATTACCGCCCGGCGGGCCATCGAAGAGACGGCACGGCGGGAAGCCGAGACCCTGGCCGACTTCGTCGATCTGCTTCCGGTGGGTTGCTACTCGGCCGACGCTGCCGGCGTCATCCGCTGGGTCAATCATCGCCTGGCCGAATGGCTGGGGCACCAGCCCGGGGAACTGGTCGGCCAAAACCTCGCGGACGTTCTCGGCGCCGTCCCCGACCCCGAGCAGGGGCGGACCGAAATGCGCCTCACCGGGCGTGGCGGCGAGGTATTCCAGGCGATGGTGGCGCACACCGTGTTCGACGAGGGCGGCGAGATTTTCACCCGCTCGGTGGTGATCCGCGACCTGATGCCGGAACACCAGTGGGAACGCGCGCTTCGCTCGGCGGAACGCCGTTTCCGCTGGCTGTTCGACGACGCGCCCGTGGGCATCGCGCTGATCGAGCTGGATGGAACCGTCGGTGCCTGCAACCTTGCATTGCAGTCCATGATGGGAATCGCCCACGAGGACATGGCCGGCCGCCCGGTGGCGAACCTCATCGCCGAGGAGAACCGCGTGGCGGCCTCCGACCAGCTCGCCAAGGTGATCTCCGGCTCGGTGCCGGGAACCCATCTCGAGGTCAAGCTGAAGGGCCGTCGGGACTTGATCGCCCAGCTTTTCGTCAGCCCCACCCATGAGGACGGCGAAATTTCGGGCCTGATCGTCCACTTCATCGACGCCACCGAGCAGCGCAACCTGGAAATCCAGTTCGCCCAGTCGCAGAAGATGCAGGCGATGGGCCAGCTTGCCGGCGGCGTCGCCCACGATTTCAACAATCTGCTGACCGCCATGATCGGGTTCTGCGACCTGCTGTTGCAGCGTCATGGCCCGGGCGATCCCAGTTTCGCCGACATCATGCAGATCAAGCAGAACGCCAACCGCGCCGCCAGCCTGGTACGGCAGCTTCTCGCCTTCTCCCGCCGGCAAGCCCTGCAACCGCGCCTGCTCAACATCACCGACGCCCTGGCGGAGCTGTCCAATCTGCTGCGCCGCCTGCTGGGCGAGACCATCGAACTCAAGATCATCCATGGCCGCCAGTTGGGGCTGGTGCGCGTGGACCCCGGCCAGTTCGATCAGGTCATCATCAATCTGGCGGTCAACGCCCGCGACGCCATGCCCGGCGGCGGCGCGCTGAGCATCCGCACCAACGCGGTCTCGGTGGCCAAGCCCGTGCCGCGCGGGCCGGAAGTCATGCCGGCCGGCGATTACGTGCTGATCGAGGTGTCCGACACCGGAACGGGCATCCCGCGCGAGAATTTGGGCCGGATCTTCGAGCCCTTTTTCTCCACCAAGGAGGTGGGGGCCGGGACCGGCCTGGGCCTGTCCACCGTCTACGGCATCGTCCGCCAGACCGATGGCTTCATTTTCGTCGAAAGCGAGCTTGGCCAGGGCGCCACCTTCTCGATCCACCTGCCCAGGGTGGAGGCCGAGCCCGCCGCCGAGTCCAAGCCCCTTTCCGTGCCCGCCGAGCCGCACGGCAACGACCTGACCGGCAACGCCACCGTTCTGTTGGTGGAGGACGAGGACGCCGTCCGCCTGTTCGGCGCCCGCGCGTTGCGCAACAAGGGATATCGCGTGCTGGAAGCCCGATCGGGCGAACAGGCGCTGGACATGCTGCGCGGCGACGAAACGGTGGAGGTCCTCATCACCGACGTGGTGATGCCCGGCATGGACGGGGTGACCCTGGCCCGCCTGGTCCGGCTGGAGCGTCCCACCATCCGGGTGATCCTGATCTCGGGCTATTCCGAGGACGTCGCCCGCAACGGCATCGACCCGGCCGAGGGCATCCATTTCCTGCCCAAGCCGTTCACCCTCAAGCAACTGGCCGGCGCCGTCAAACAGGTGATCGGCGACGACTGAGGGTTTATGAACGTTGCTCATCCCGCTCGATTCTGACGGAAAAACGCCAATATTTTCAATGGGCGTTCGTTCATACGCTCGATTGACTTACAAACTCCGGGCCTGCCCCGAAGGCCCTGAGAACAAAAGTGGACTTTCCGCTTGCCAACCGGAACGGATCGTGTACATTATTCCGCGTTGCATCGGTTGCCCGGATCGCCTTAAGTAGGGGGAACGGCCATGTCGCAGGCTATGTTGCGTCTCGTGGACAAGGACACCATGGATAGACAGAAGGCACTCGAAGCCGCGGTCACCCAGATCGAGCGGGCCTTCGGCAAAGGCTCGATCATGCGCCTGGGCCAGAAGGAGCATGTGGAGACCGAAGTGGTGTCCACCGGCTCGCTCGGGCTCGACGTCGCGCTGGGCATCGGCGGCCTGCCGCGCGGACGCATCGTCGAAATCTACGGGCCGGAAAGTTCGGGCAAGACCACGCTGGCCCTGCACGTCCTCGCCGAGGCCCAGAAGAAGGGCGGCACCTGCGCGTTCATCGACGCCGAACACGCGCTGGACCCCATCTACGCCCGCAAGCTGGGCGTGAACCTCGACGACCTTTTGATCAGCCAGCCGGATGCCGGCGAGCAGGCGCTGGAAATCGCCGATACCCTGGTGCGCTCGGGCGCGGTCGACGTGCTGGTGGTGGATTCCGTCGCCGCCCTGGTGCCACGCGCCGAACTGGAAGGCGAGATGGGCGACAGCCATGTCGGCCTGCATGCCCGGCTGATGAGCCAGGCCTTGCGCAAGCTGACCGGCTCGGTCTCCAAGTCCAAGTGCATCGTCATCTTCATCAACCAGATCCGCATGAAGATCGGCGTGATGTTCGGCAACCCGGAGACCACCACCGGCGGCAACGCGCTGAAGTTCTACGCCTCGGTCCGCATGGAAATCCGCCGGATCGGCGCCATCAAGGACCGCGACGAGGTAGTCGGCAACCAGACCCGCGTCAAGGTGGTCAAGAACAAGCTGGCGCCGCCATTCAAGGTGGTCGATTTCGACATCATGTACGGCGAGGGCGTGTCCAAGACCGGCGAGCTTATCGACCTCGGCCTCAAGGCCGGCATCATCGAAAAGTCGGGCGCCTGGTTCTCCTACAATTCGACCCGCATCGGCCAGGGCCGGGAGAATGCCAAGACCTACCTGCGCGAACATCCCGACATGGCCGCCGAGATCGGGAATGCCATCCGCGGCAGCGCCGGCCAGATTTCGGAAGCCCTGTCCGGCGGTCCGGGGGATCTCGACGGCTCTCCGGTCGAGGAATGAGGGCGGCGGCGGAGGGTCTCCTCCGCCGCATGGTCTACGGCCCCAACCGTGGTGCCTCCTTTTCGCGGCGATGGTATAAAGGCGGTCTCCGCCGGCTACCCGGACCTTCCCATGCTCCGTCTTCGCATCCTCGCAGCCCTCGCCATCCTCGCCCTGACCGCGGTCACGCCTCTCCCCGCAGGGGCGGAATCGGCCGTTCCCGGATCGCGGGAACAGATCAAACTGTCCTTCGCTCCGATCGTCCGCCAGACGGCGCCGGCGGTGGTCAACATCTATACCCGCCGCGTGGTGAAGGCGGCCGCGTCGCCCCTGTTGGCCGACCCGTTCTTCCGCCAGTTCTTCGGCGACATGATGCCACCCGGGATAATGCAGGACCGGGTGCAGCGCTCGCTGGGCTCCGGGGTCATCGTCAGCGCCGACGGCACGGTGGTCACCAACCACCATGTCATCCGCGATGCCGACGCCATCACGGTGGTCCTGGCCGACCATCGGGAGTACGGGGCGCGCGTAGTGGGTAGCGACGACCGTGCCGATCTTGCCGTGTTGAAGATCGATCCCAAGGGCGAGGCGCTTCCGACCCTTCCCCTGGGGGATTCCGACGCGCTTGAGGTCGGCGACCTGGTCATCGCCATCGGCGATCCGTTCGGCGTCGGGCAGACCGTTACCAGCGGCATCGTCTCGGCGCTGGCGCGCACGAATGTCGGACTGTCCGACTACCGTTCCTTCATCCAGACCGATGCCGCCATCAACCCCGGCAATTCCGGGGGAGCGCTGGTGGACATGGACGGCCGGCTGGTCGGCATCAACACCGCCATCTATTCCCGCAACGGCGGCGGTTCGATCGGCATCGGCTTCGCCATCCCCTCCTCCCTGGTCAAGGCGGTGCTGTCGGACCTCGCCCACGGCGGCAAGGTCGTGCACCCGTGGATGGGGGCCAGCGGCCAACCGGTAACGCCGGACATCGCCCAGCAGCTGAAATTGCCCCGCCCGGTGGGCGTTCTGCTCAGTCAGGTGAGCAAGGACGGGCCGGCGGCGAAGGCCGGCCTGACGGCGGGCGACGTCATCGTCGCCGTCAACGGCCGCGAGGTGGAGGACCCCGAGAGCTTGCGGTTCCGCATCGCCACCCTGCCGATGGGGGGCGACGCCCATCTCACGGTGATCCGCGACGGCGCCGAGCGCACCATCGACGTCCATCCCGTCCCGCCTCCCGAGATTCCTCCCCGCGACACCACCGACATCAAGGGCGACAATCCCTTGTCCGGCGCAACGCTCGCCAACCTCAACCCGGCTTTGGCCGACGAGGTCGGCATGAACGCCGAGACCGGTGGGGTGGTGGTTCTGCGCGTCGGACGCGCCTCCATTGCGCAACGGCTGCAATTCCGTCCCGGGGATATCATCTTGCGAATCAACGACCGTCCCGTGGCCAGCGTCGCCGACGCCAAGCTCGCCATTGACCGCGGGGCGGGGTCCTGGCGGGTGATGCTGAGCCGCCAGGGTCAAACCATGACACTGATGATCAACGGGTGAAAACGCTGTTCGAACGGGACGAGGACCGGCCGCTGGCCGACCGTCTGCGGCCCAGGTCCCTTGACGAGGTGGTCGGTCAAGACCACCTGCTGGCCCCTTCCGCCCCGCTGGGGCGGATGCTGGCCAGCGCCAAGCTGGCCTCGATCATCCTGTGGGGTCCTCCCGGCTGCGGCAAGACCACCATCGCCCGTCTGCTCGCCGACCATACCCGGCTGGCGTTCGAGCCTTTGAGCGCCGTATTTTCCGGCGTCGCCGACCTTCGCAAGGTCTTCGATGCGGCGCGCAAGCGGCGCGAACAGGGTACGGGCACCTTGCTGTTCGTCGATGAAATTCACCGGTTCAACCGTGCCCAGCAGGACGGCTTCCTGCCGTATGTGGAGGATGGCACGGTGGTGCTGGTGGGTGCCACCACCGAAAACCCTTCGTTCGAGTTGAACGGCGCGCTGTTGTCGCGCTGCCAGGTGCTTGTGCTCCACCGCCTGGACGAGCCGGCGCTGGAGACCCTGCTGGAGCGCGCCGAAGCGGCCATCGGCCACCCCCTGCCGCTGGATGCGGACGCCCGCGCGGCGCTCAAGGCCCTGGCCGACGGGGACGGCCGCTACCTCCTCAATCTGGTCGAGGCGCTGGCACCGTTGCCGGCGGCTCCTGTTTTGGACGCCGGGGGCCTCGCGGCAGTCGTACAGAAGCGCGCCCCCGCCTACGACAAGGACCGCGAGGGCCATTACAACCTGATCAGCGCCCTTCACAAATCCCTGCGCGGCTCGGATACGGATGCGGCGCTGTACTGGATGGCGCGGATGCTGGACGGCGGCGAAGACCCGCTCTACATCGCGCGCCGGCTCACCCGCTTCGCCGTCGAGGATATCGGCCTCGCCGATCCCGGCGCCGTGACCCAGGCTCTCGCCGCCTGGGACGTCTACGAACGGCTGGGCTCGCCCGAGGGAGAGTTGGCCTTGGCGCAGTTGGTGGTCTACCTGGGGACCGCGCCGAAATCGAATGCCGCCTACATGGCCTTCAAGGCGGCCATGCGCGCCGCCAAGGATACCGGCAGCCTGATGCCGCCCAAGCATACCCTCAACGCGCCGACCCGGCTGATGAAGGATCTCGGCTACTCCAAGGGTTACCGGTACGATCACGACACCGCCGAGGGATTTTCGGGGCAGAACTACTTTCCCGACGGCATGGAACGGCGGCGGTTCTACGACCCGCCCGAACGGGGGTTCGAACGCGAGATCCGCAAGCGCCTGGAGTACTGGGACAAGCTGAGGGAACGCAACAAGGGGCAAGCGTGACTGCCGGGAAGCCGATGAACCGGAAGGAGAGACGTGCGGCGGCCAAGATGGCGGCGACGGCCGGGGCCGGAGATTCCCCGTCCCCTTCCCTTGCCGGAGAAATCGACCGGCTGATGACGTTGGCGGGAACCTGTCAGGCGCGGGGTGACCTGGCCGCGGCCGCACTCGCCTACCGGCAGGCGATCGCCCTCGCCCCTCACATCCCCGAGGCCTGCAACAATCTCGGCATCGTCCTGCAAGGCCTCGGACGGCTGGACGAGGCTGTCGCCATCCTGCGCCGGGCCGTCGCCCTGCGGCCGGACATGTCCGCCGCCCACAACAATCTGGGCAACGCCCTCAAAACGTCCGGCCGGCTTTCCGAAGCCGTGGCCAGCTATCGCCGATCCCTGGCCGGCCAGCCCGGAAATCCCACCGTTCTGGTCAATCTCGCCATCGCCCTTCTCGCCGTCGGCCAAGGCGAGGAGGCGGCGGAATGCTGCCGGCGCGCGCTGGCCGTCCAGCCCAACCTGCCCGAGGCGCATTTCAACCTCGGCAATGCCCTCAAGCGGTTGGGACGGTTCGACGATGCCGTCCAGGCATTCCTCGGCGCCGTCTCGCTCCGGCCAAACCACGCCGAAGGCTGGCTCAATCTCGGCAACGCCTTCGCTTCCCTGGACCGCCACGACGAGGCCCTTGGGGCCTACGGCAAGACCCTCGCCCTGAAACCCGATTACGCCGAGGCGCTCTCCAATCTCGGCGCCCTCCTTCAGGCGATGGGCCGCTACGATGACGCCCTCGACAGCTTGCGCCGGGCCGTCGCCCTGAAGCCGGACCACGCCGAGGCCCACAACAACATGGGCGCGACATTGCAGGCGCTGGGACGCATGGACGAAGCGCTGCAATCCTACCGGCAGGCTCTCGCCCTCCAGCCGGCTTCCGCCGAGGCCGAGGCCAACCTTGCCGAAGCGGAACTGGAAGGGGGAAACCCGGAAGGTGCGGAAGCCCGCTGCCGGCACGCCGTCGCCTTGGCCCCCGACAACCCGAGCGTCCTCAACAATTTCGGCAACGTCCTGGCGCGGCGGGGACGCGCGGACGAGGCTCTCGCCGCCTTCGAATCGGCCCTGGCCCGCAAGCCGGATTACGCCGACGTCCACCTCAATTACGCCATGGCGCTGCTGCGGAGGGGGCGGCTGCGCGAAGGTTGGACCGAATTCGAGTGGCGCCGCGAGACCCGGAAATACCTGGCGGCCACGGCCGCGTTTGCCCAGCCGGAATGGACGGGCCAGGCGTTGGAGGGCAAGAGCATCCTGCTCCACGGCGAGCAGGGGCTTGGCGACGTGCTGCAATTCGCGCGCTTCGCCACTCCCTTCGCCGCCCGGGGCGCGCGGGTGGTGCTCTGGGTTCAGCCGCCCTTGGTCCGTCTTCTCCGCACGGTGCCGGGCGCCGCCGAAATCGTCGGCTTCGGCCAGTCGCCACCACCAACCGATTTCCATCTGCCGCTGATGAGCGCGCCCTATGCGCTGGGCACCGGCCTTGACGGCATCCCCGCCGACATCCCCTATCTCCGCCCCGATTCCGTGGAGGCGGAAGCTTGGACGCGGCGGCTGGCGGACTACGAGGGCGCCAAGGTGGGATTGGTCTGGGCCGGGGCACCCCGTCCCCATGACCGCCAGGCGCACCTGACGGATCGGCGCCGCAGCCTGCGGCTGGACCATTTCGCCGGGCTGGCGGGGATCCCGGGGGTGACTCTTTTCAGCCTGCAAAAAGGTCCCCCCGCCGAACAGGCCAAGACGCCGCCGCCCGGCCTCGCCCTGGTGGATTTCATGGACGGGATCGACGATTTCGCCGGCACGGCCGCCCTGGTGGCCAATCTCGATCTGGTCATTTCGGTGGACACGTCGACCGCCCATCTCGCGGGCGCGCTGGGCGTTCCGGTATGGATTCTGTCCCGCTTCGACGCCTGCTGGCGGTGGCTTGAGGACAGGGAGGATTCCCCCTGGTATCCGACGGCTCGGCTATTCCGCCAGCCCGGTCCGGGCGATTGGGAAAGCGTCCTCGGCCGGATTCCGGTTGAGTTGGCGCGTTTCGCGGCGTGAGCGCCTGCGTCATCGCCCTTGGCAGAGGAACGGCCGCAGGGTAGCTTGCCCGCCATGTCCGTCCAGATCCTCACAGTCGCCAGCGACGAGGCCGATCTTCGCCTCGACCGCTGGTTCAAACGCCATTTCCCCGCCGTCGGCCATGGACTGTTGGAAAAGTGGCTGCGGACCGGCCAGGTTCGCATCGATGGCAAGCGGGCGAAATCGAACCAGCGGCTGGAGGCCAGCCAGCAAATCCGCGTCCCGCCGCTTCCCGAGGGTCCCCGCCCCGAGGCCGCGCCACGGCCGGCCGTGGACGCGAAGATCGCCCGCATGCTGGAGGATTCCGTCCTTTACCTCGACGACGACGTCATCGTCATCGACAAGCCGCCGGGATTGGCGGTGCAGGGGGGGACGGGCATGGCGGAGCATCACCTCGACGCCATGCTCGACGTCTTGCGCTTCGGCGCCGCCGAGCGTCCCCGGCTGGTCCATCGGCTCGACAAGGACACCTCGGGCGTCCTGGTGCTCGGACGCAGCGCCGGCGCGGCGGCCAAGCTGGCCGCCGCCTTCAAGAGCCGCGCCGCCCACAAATGCTATTGGGCCCTGGTGGTGGGCGTGCCGAAAATCCGCCAGGGGCGCATCGACGCCCCCCTGGCCAAGCTGCCCGGCCCCATGGGCGACAAGGTCGCGGTCGACGAAGACGAAGGCAAGCGGGCCGTGACCTGGTACCGGGTGGTGGAATACGCCGGCAAACGGGCCGCCTGGCTGGAAATGGAGCCCCGCACCGGGCGCACCCACCAGCTTCGCGCCCATTGCGCCTTGCTGGGAACGCCGATCCTGGGCGACGGCAAGTACGGCGGCAAAGCGGCGTTCATCGAGGGCCAGGGGGTGAGCCGCAAGCTCCACCTTCATGCCCGCGCCATCCGCATGCCCCATCCCCGCAACGGGACCATCGAGGTGACCGCGCCCTTGCCCCCGCACATCGCCGCCAGCTTCGCCTTTTTCGGCTTCGAGGAAGCCCAGGCGGGCGAAGCCTTCGCGGCCTTCGAGTCCGAGTGACGGCGGGGGCGCCGCCGGCTCACCGCCCGTAGGTGGCGGTCAGGCTGGCCTTGCCGATATCGTGGGCGTGCAGCATGAACCCCACCATCGCCGCCGACGTCTGGCTGTCCAGCGGAAGGGAGGCCACATCCAGGGCGTGGATGGTGAAGATGTAATGGTGGGGCGCGTTCCCCTTCGGCGGGCACGGCCCCCCGTAGCCCACAGTGCCGAAATCGGTGCGGCTTTGCACGGCGCCGGCCGGCATCAGGCCCTTGGCCGGGTCGCCTGCCCCTTCGTCCAGACGAGTCGTGGCGGGCGGGATGTTGACCACGAGCCAATGCCACCACCCGCTTCCCGTCGGGGCATCCGGATCGTAGACCGTCAGCGCGAAACTTTTGGTGCCGGCCGGAGCGCCGCTCCATTCCAGGTCGGGAGAGACGTTCTGCCCCGTACAGCCAAACCCCGAGAATACGTACTTTTCGGCGATGGGCCGGCCTTCGGCGATATCGTGGCTGGACAGGGTGAACGCCCCGGCCCAAGCGGGCGCTCCGGCGAAAAGCGCCGCCAGCGCCACGGCAGTGGAGAGTTTCTTCATCGCGTCGCACTCCCTTTCCCGTCAAATCGTCCCGGCCGGGCGCGAACGCGCATGGGCTCTCTCGGCCACGGTGCCGGAGGGCTCCCTCGCCTGCGCATGGGATGGCAACAAAAAAGCGCATATTCTGCCATAATGCAAGCTCAGCGTGCCCGTCACTTGGCGGGCGATGCCTGGAACGTGGCGCTGCCCTTGCCGTCGGCGCTGAACACCATCCCCACCTTCTGATCCTTCCCGCAGGCGCGGAAGGTCCACACCTCCCTCCACTTCCCGGCCACCAGAATCCCCTTGGGATCGGCCTTCACCGGCTCCAGCACCTTGTCCTGGCGGGTGTTGGAGACGATCACGCGGTTGGGGTCCCGGCATTTGCCGGCCTTCATGGCCTCCTCGGCCCCCGCTTGCAGCGCCCGGAACTGCATGGGAACGGGCAGGTCGGTGTCACCGGGCAGGAGCAGGCCCACATGGGGACCGTCCGGCTCGACGTCGATCAGCACGTTGTGGGTCACCTGGCTTCCGCACCGATCCACCCGAATCCGGTCCTTCCAGGCCCCGGCCACGGGAGCGGCGACGCCATCCTTGAACTTGGGCATCGCGAAGAGGACGAGCCCCACCCGCCCGAGCGCCTTCGCGCCCTTGCATTCGGGCGTGATGTCATGCTCCCCGCCCAGCACAACGGTCTCGACACTCTTGAGGTAGTCGGGAGACGTCACATATTGCTGGAACCGAGCCATTTCCGGCGACGGCGCGACCGCCCCGTTGCCGGGCGTCTGGGCGGCGGCCGGGATCGCAGCGGCGAGAGCGGCCAGAACGGCCATGGCACCTGCACGCATAGGGTTTGCTCCTCCCTGCCGAAACGCCCGCAACCATAGCCGAAGCGGATAGCACCCACCAAGACTCTTGACGAAGCCGCAGGCCGAAGGGATACCATCCGTCACCGGTTTGCCTTGGTTGAGCGGTTGGTTCCCGCCGCACCCATGCGGTACTGTGGGGAGGGACAAACGAATGCCACGCCAGCCATGAGCCATCTTCGCCTCGCCGTCTTCGACGTCGACGGGACATTGATCGATTCCCAGCACAACATCATCACCGCCATGACCGAAGCTTGGGCGGCGTTGGGGATCGGGGTGCCCCGTCCCGAACAGGTTCGCCGCATCATCGGCCTGTCGCTGACCGAGGCGTGCGCGGCGATGCTGCCCTGGGCATCCCCCTCGACCCACCGTGCCGTGGCCGAGGCTTACAAGGACGCGTTCCGCGCGCTCCGGCTGCTGCCCGACTCCACCGAGCCGCTGTTTTCCGGCGTTGTGAATGCGCTCGACACGTTGGAAGCGGGGGGCTGGCTGCTCGGAATCGCCACCGGGAAATCGCGGCGGGCCCTTGTCCCCACCCTGGAGGCGCACGGGCTGGAAGACCGTTTCGTCACCATCCAGACCGCCGACGACAATCCCGGGAAACCGCATCCGGGCATGCTGTTGAGAGCCGCCCGGGAGGTTGGGGCCGATGCGGGCGACATGGTGATGGTCGGCGACACCTCGTATGACATGCTGATGGCCAATGCGGCGAACGTCGCCGCCCTCGGCGTATCGTGGGGGTACCACTCCCTCGACGAGCTTCGCAAAGCCGGGGCCCGCGCGGTCATCGACAGCTTCGACGATCTCGACGGAATCCTCGCCACCCTGGGGAGAGGCAGCAAATGCGTCTGAGTTCGCTGCTGAAGACGGCCGCCATCGCCGCGCTGGCGATGGCCGTTGCGCTGATCGCCGTCGTGAAGTCCATCGACGTCGAACGCTACAAGGGCTTCCTTACGGCAAAAGTGCGGAGCGTCACCGGCCGCGACATGGCCATCACCGGGCCGCTTCGCCTCGAACTCGGCCTTTCGCCCAAAGTGGTTGCGAGTGGCGTGACGTTGGCCAACGCCCCCTGGGGCTCGCGCAGAAACATGCTGACGATCCAACGGGTCGAGGCGCAACTGGCGCTGCTGCCGTTGCTGTCGCGCGACGTGGTGATCGAAAGTCTAACCTTGGTGGCGCCGGACCTGCTGATCGAAACCGATGCCCACGGCCGGGGCAATTGGCTGCTGAACACGGCCAAACCGGTGGAGAGGGTCCCCGCCAACGGGGCGCCACCCACCCAGTTCGCCATCAACGCCGTTTCGATCAGGGACGCTCGGGTGTCGTGGCACGATGGACGCGGGCGCGGAACGGCGAGTTTCGTAATTTCAAGGATGGCGCTCCAGCCGAGCGGTCCCGGCGGCAAGCTCGGTGTCCAGATGACGGGAGATTTTGAGGGCAAGGCGTTCACGGCAAGCGGGGTGGTCGGGCCGTTGGGCGCCCTAAAGGGCGGCAAGCCGTGGGACGTGAACCTCAAGGCGAGCATGGCGGGCACGCTGGTGACGGTGGACGGCATCGCCGCGCCGCCATCCAGCGGAACCGCCCTGGACCTCACCGTCAAGGCCCAGGGCGACGAACTGGCCCAGGCCGCCACCCTGGCCGGAGTGCCCTTCGGAACCGCCCATGACGGCACATGGCCGGCGGTCGGCCCATTCCGGCTGTCCACCCACCTCACCGCGCCCGGCGGGCGGCTGCGGCTGGACGGGTTGGATCTGGCGGCCGGCAATCGCGACACCGCGATGCTCTCGGCACGGGGCGCGATCGGCGACGTGAAGGCGATGCGCGACGTCGATCTCGCGGTCTCGATCGCGAGCGACAACATGGCCGGCCTATCGCGCCTGACCGGCTCTGCCATACCGCCGATCGGACCTCTGGAGGTGGGCGCCAGGCTCACCGACACCCGGACGGGTTGGCATCTCGCGGATATCCGGGGCACGCTGGCGGACAGCGACTTTTCCGGCGATCTCACGCTGACGCAACTCCCCCGCCCCGTGTTGCGCGGCACCCTGATTTCCACCTCCCTGACGTTGGCGGATTTCGTGACCCCCGCGGCCAAGCCGGGAGAGCGCCAGGCATCCCCCCGCACGGTCGCGCCCGGCGGCGACGGCCGGCTGTTTTCCGCCTCGCCGCTGCCGTTCGGCGCGCTGACGGCGATGGATGGCGACCTGTCGCTGAAGGCCCAGAACGTCAAGGCCGGAAGGGTAGCCCTAAGCGATCTTGCCGGCCATGTGCGGCTCGACGGCGGCCGGCTTTCCTTCGATCCGGTCACCGCGCGCCTCGCCGGCGGCACGCTCACCGGCGCACTCGGCCTCGACGCGTCGTCGGGCAAGACCGCCGTGCTGGCCATCCATCTCGATGGGGAAAACCTCGACCTCGGGAAAATCCTGCGCGATACCGGCGGGACGGACGTGCTGAACGGCGGCCCGACCCGGGTGCATCTCGATCTTCACAGCCAGGGTCCGTCGGTGCGAGCGCTCATGGCCGGGCTGGGTGGCGAGGCCGTGACCACCGTCGGCACCGGGAGCATCCGCAACGACGCCGTGGACTGGGCGGGCGCCGATATGCTCCTTCAGTTCCTGGCCAGCGTCGACCCCACATCCAAACCCGACGACACCACGGCCATGCAATGCGCGGTTGTCCGCTTCGTCGTCCACGATGGCGTGGCCACAGCCGACAAAGGCATCGCCGTCGAAACCGACCGGGTCAACGTGGTCGGCGCAGGGACCGTCGATTTGCGCAACGAGGCCCTCGACCTGGGGATCAGCCCTGTCGCCCGCGATGGCGGCAGCCTCGGTTTCGGCGGGGCCATCGCGGGAGTGACGCGGATTCGCGGAACCCTGGCCGATCCCCGGATCGGCTTCGACGGAATGGGCGCCGCCCGCACGGCGGCCGCCTTCGGCGCCGCGGTCACCACCGGAGGGCTTCCTCCTCTCGGCGAAGCGATCTATGACGGGACGCCCAGCACCGCTCACCCGTGCCAGGTAGCCCTTGGCAAGGCGCCGCCCCGCAAGCCGGCCAAGGCGCACAAATCGAGGGCGCGGGCGATCGAGGCTCCCCGGCAGCGTTAACGTACCGGCCGGCAGGGGGTGTACGGGCCGGGACAGGGTGCGACAGCGGAAGAGGTCATGGCTTTCAAGACGCTCAAGCGGTTTTACCGAAAGGCCGGTGCGGCTGCGCTCGGCGGACAATTCACCGTCGAACTGGACGGCAAGCCCATCAAGACCCCGGCCGGCCGGCCGTTGGCGGTGCCGACCACCCGGCTCGCCGCGGAAATGGCGGCCGAATGGGCGGCGCAAGGCGACACCGTGCGGCCGGAGACCATGCCCGTCACCCAGCTTGCCGCCACCGCATTGGACCGGGTCGAGCCCGAGCGTGCCGCCATCCTCGATCAGTTGATCAAGTTCGGCGAAACCGATCTGCTCTGCTACCGCGCCGATTGCCCAGCCGACCTGGTGGCGCGGCAGCGGCGGGATTGGCAGCCGGTGCTGGACTGGGCGAAATCCGCCCTCGGCGCCCACTTGGCGGTTACCGCCGGAGTGGTCGCCGTTCCCCAGCCTCCCGAAGCCCTGGCGGCGCTGGCCGCACGGCTCGAATCCTATGACCCGTGGCGGCTGACCGCCGTTCAATGCGCTTGCGCCGCAGCCGGATCGCTGGTCCTGGCGCTCGCTCTGGCCGAAGGCCGCCTCGGTTCCGCCGAGGTGTTCGCGCTCTCCCAGCTGGACGAAACCTACCAGATCGAGCAATGGGGAGAGGATGAAGAGGCCCGGCAACGCTGGGCCGCCCTCGAACGCGACATCGCCGCAGCCGCGCGCCTCCTGGCGTTGCTCTAGATGGCGGCCTGGCTCGTCCCTGTCGTCTTCCTGGCCACCTATCTGGGCATGGCCGCGGGCGGCGTGCCGGGCCTCAGGCTCGACCGCAGCGGCATCGCCCTTCTGGCGGTGGTCGTCCTGCTCGCCTCGGAGCGGATCAGCGAGGCCGAGGCGGGTGCGGCGATCGACATGCCGACCCTGCTCCTGCTGTTCGCCCTGATGATTGTCTCGGCGCAATTTCAGGCGGCCGGCGTCTACGACGCGCTGGCTGCCCGCGTGGCGGCCGCCCGGGGATCGGCCGACCGTTTGCTGCTGCTGACCATCCTGGTGGCCGGCGGGCTGTCGGCCGTGCTCGCCAACGACATCGTCGTGTTCGCCATGACCCCCATCGTCGCCACGGGAATCCGCGCCCGCGGGATGGACCCTCGGCCGTTCCTCCTGGGGCTTGCCGGCGGAGCCAACGCGGGCAGCGCCATGACCATCATCGGCAACCCGCAGAACATCCTGATCGGCCAGGTGGGCGGGCTGGATTTCTGGCGCTTTCTTGTGGTTTGCGGCGTGCCGGGAGCCCTCTCCCTGGGCCTCGTCTTCGTCGCCATACGGTGGCTCTGGCGCGGGCCGCTGAGCATGCCTCCGGGCCCGCCGACGGCGGCCCCGTTGCCAGGATTCAAGCGCTGGCAGACCGCCAAGGGAATCGCCGCCGTGATCGGCTTGCTTGCGCTGTTCGCCACGCCCCTGCCGCGCGAGATCGGCGCGCTGGTGATCGCCGGCATCCTGCTGATGTCGCGGCGCCTCGCCAGCCGGACCATGATCGGCGCGGTCGATTGGCACCTTCTGCTGCTGTTCGCCTGCCTGTTCATCGTCACCAGCGCCTTTGCCAATACCGGGCTGGCCACGGAGGGAATCCGGCGGCTGGCCGATGCGGGGCTGCTGCCCGACCGCCTGACGGTCATGGCGCCCTTGATGCTTGCCGCGTCCAACACGATCGGCAACGTCCCGGCCACCATGCTGATCCTGTCGGTCTGGCCCAGCCCCCCGGCCAGTGGGCTCTACGGACTGGCGGTGCTCGCGACCCTGGCGGGGAATTTCCTGCTGGTGGGCAGCCTCGCCAACATCATCGTCGCCGAACGCGCCGCCGGGGTGGGCATCCGCCTCGCCTTCGGCGATTTCGCCCGCGCGGGAATGCCGATGGCCCTGGCCTCGATGGCGCTGGCGATGGGCTGGCTGCGGCTGGGCGGCTGGATGGCCTGGTGAGCTTATCGCGCCCGCTCGACAAGGAAAGCCGCCACCGCGCGCGCATCGCCGGCGGCGTCGAGATTGCCGCGCACATGGGCCTCCGCGATGGCGCCTTCCTTGAGGAGAATTAGTTGGCGCGCCAAGGCGGATGCCTGGGTGAAACCAGCAGAGGCGGCAAGGGTTTCGATATGATCCAAGACCAAGCCCTTGTGGCGGGCCGCCAAGCGATGCACGGGATCGGCAGGCGAGCCATATTCGGCGGCCGCGTTGACGAAGGCACAGCCCAGGAACGGCCCGATCGGAGCCTCGCCGCGAAACCATTCCGCCAAAGCATCGAATAGGGCCAGCAACTGCCCTCGGGGTTCGCCCCCAAGCTCCGCCATCCGCGCCAACAGCCACTCGCGAAACTGCCGATCGCGCAATTCCAGAGCGGCCAACACCAGCGCCTCCTTCGAGGCGAAATGGCCATAGAGCGTCATCTTCGACACGCCGGCCTCGTCCAGCACCGCGGCGATGCCGGTGGCGTGTATGCCATCGCGCATGAACAGGCGCAATGCCGCCTCGACCAGAGGTTCCCGCCGCGATGGGGCTGCCATTCGATTCCCCTCCTTGCAACCGAGCGAACGTAAGGCGCCCCGCCCCATCCGGCAAGACACTTGCGGCAATACTGACCGGTCAGTATTGTTGGTGCGGAACATCGAAAGGAGCACGCTTATGATCAAATTTTCAAAACTTGCCGGTGGCACGCCGCTGCCCCCGCGTCCGCAGCTTCGCCACATCCTGTGGTCCTGGGCCGGAGCCGCCCTCGCCATCGGCTTCGTGGCCTTTTTGTCCACCGCCAGCGGGAAGCCGTGGCTGACGGCCCCTTTCGGAGCCAGCGCTGTCCTGGTCTTCGGCCTGCCCGACTCTCCTCTCGCCCAGCCCCGCAACGTAGTTGGCGGCCACGTGCTCACCACGATAGTGGGGCTGTCGTTCCTGCACCTTTTCGGAACCGAATGGTGGTCCCTCGCCCTGGCGGTGGCGACCGCCGTCGCGCTGATGCAGGCGACCCGAACGGTGCATCCGCCGGCGGGGGCGAATCCGCTGGTAGTCATGCTGAGCGCGGCGCCGTGGGGATTCGTCTTAACCCCGGCCCTGGCCGGCTCCTTGGCCATCGTCGCCATCGCGGTGATTTGGAACAACCTGGCGCCGCAACGGCGGTATCCGCTGTACTGGATCGGATCGAGGACGACGGCGCGATAGGCGCCGGCGCTCGGGCATACCCCGCCGTGACGCCGCCGCGGGCCATATTCGGCGGATCCGCGTATTCGCGTCATCGGGCAGTTTACCGAACGCCGAAGCGGGCTTACCTTTGCTCCAGAACCAGCGAGAAGGTGGACCCATGGGCAAGACACAGGCCGACACCACCCTCGAAGACGCCGAGAGGATGTGGCTGGCCGGCGACCTCCAGCAGGCACGCGAGGCGTATCGCCGCGCGCGGCTTCTCTACCATGAAAGCGGTGATCCCGGCGGCGAAGCCGGTGCCCTCACCGCACTGGGCGACCTGGAAGCCGAGAGCGGCCACACCTTTGCCGCGCGCGAAGCCTATATCGCCGCCCGCAACCTGTTCGCCCGGGACGCGGACCAGCGGGACCAGGCCGGAATTCTCGTGCGGTTGGGGCAGATCGCCCATCGCGAAGGCAAGGAGGACGAGGCGCGGCAGTGCTACCAATCCGCACGCGAGCTTTACCGGAGCGCCTCGGACTATTCCGGGCTCGGCCATGTCGCCCGGCGCCAAGGGGCCATGGAACGCGATCTCGGCCGCCAGGATCGCGCCCTCGATTTCTGCACCGAGGCGCTGGCGCTCTACCGCCGCGGCAACGACACGCTTGGGCAGGCCAATACGCTCAAGACCCTTGCCCTGCTGCATCGGCAACTGGGGCACAACGACGAGGCGCACAACGATTACGAGAGCGCACTGGACCTGTACCGGGAAGCCGGCGATGCGCTCGGAGAGGCGGGCGCCCAGCAAGGGCTGGGACACCTGCTGACGGCGATCGGCAACGCCGATGACGCCATCGGCGCGCTGGAGAGGGCCAGTTCGCTCTACGGCGCAGCCGGCCACCTCCAAGGCGAGGCGGAGGTTCTCGCCGACCTTGGGCGCCTGCTTGCGGCCGAGGAGGCCGCGCGGGCCCGGGAATGTTTCCTCCATGCCGCGAGGCTGTTCCGCCGCCTGGGACAGGCCGAACGCGCGGCGGAGGCGGATGGCGAGGCGCTCCGCTTGGCGCCCTGACGGCCCAGTCCCCCCTTGGCGCGGCTGCGGGTGGTCGGTATATTGCAATCCTCTAAATTAGGGGCTGCGAAATAAATTTTTACGTAGGCAAATGCTACTACCATGAAAAGTCATTAAGCCATCATGGATGAGATACTTGAAATTCCGAATTGTGCCTGACCAAGGAGCTTGCCATGGCCGCCAAAAAGATGTCGATCATCGTCACCAAGGGTTCCCTCGATTGGGGCTACCCGCCTCTCATCCTCGCCACCACGGCGGCCAGCATGGGACTGGACGTGACGCTGTTTTTCACTTTCTACGGGCTCGCACTGTTGAAGAAGAAACTTGATCTCAAGGTCACCACGCTGGGCAATGCCGCGATGGAGATGCCGATGATGGGCATGCATATGGCGATGCCCAATCTGGTCGGCGCCCTGCCCGGCATGGACGGCATGGCCACGGCGATGATGAAGGACCTGATCAAAAAGAAGGGCGTCGCCTCGATCGAGGAGCTGCGCGAGATGGCGAAGGAGTGCGAAGTCCGCATGATCGCCTGCCAGATGACAATGGACTTGTTCGAGTACGATCGTTGCGACATGATCGACGGTATCGAGTACGCGGGTGCTGCGACCTACATCGAGACCGCGACCAACAGCGAAATCAACCTGTTCATCTAATGCTGGCGGCGAAGAGCGATAACGACGACAGCGCGGAAGGGCCGCTCTATCGGCTCTTCTCGCTTTGCAATGCCGAGCAGGTTCGGGAATACCTTCCTGAGAAACGCTCGATCCGTATCCATGGCCACAGCACGACCATCCGGCTTGAACGCGCCTTCTGGACCGTGTTGGATGAAATGGCCGCGGAGGAGGGCATCACCGCAAGTGCCCTCGTGACCCGCATCCACGACCATTGTCTGGTCAACAACGACAAGAATCTGGCCTCGTGTCTGCGGGTTGTCTGCTTGAAATACATTAATCTCGGCGTTTAGCGGTAACGTCGGGGAGGAACGAACCTTAGGGAGTACGAGAGATGTCGGTTACCGTTCTCGATGTGAAGGGCTTGAACTGCCCGTTGCCGATTCTGCGCACCAAGAAGGCGATCAAGGACATCGCCATGGATTCGATGCTCCAGGTGGTCGCCACCGACCCGGGCTCGGTCAAGGACATGGAAGCCTTCTGCAAGCAGACCGGCAACGAGCTGGTCGAGTGGAAGGATGAAGGCGGCACGTACACCTTCAGCATCAAGCGCAAGGCGTGAACCGCGTCTCTCGGGACCCTGCGGGTGTTCCGGGACTCACGGGTGGCCCGATCAAGGCGGACCCCGGCGGCGGCCGTGGGTCCGCTTTTTATTGGGAAACGGCCTGCGCCAAACCGAGCGCACGCATGAACATGGACACCAGCGTGCCGACCTGGGCGTCCACATCCCCGCGGCAATAGGGCTCCTCGCCCAATACCGCCCTGGCGTAGACGAGCTCGCGCACCATGCCGCGGAACAACAGGCAGACCGCGTCGACATCCGCCACCGGCCGCTCTCCCCGTTGCGCAGCCTCCTCGATCTCGTAGCGGATGTAGTCGGTGAAATGCCGCCACCGGTTGCCGAAGACGTGCTGCGCCGCCGCCGTCCCGTCCAGGGCGCTCAACAGCTCGATGCGGATATAGTCCGGATCGTCCAACATGCTGCGGACGAACCGGACCGTCATCCGCGTCAGCAGGCTGGCGAAGTCGGTGGGGCCCGCGAAAATGGCGTCCCGGTAGCTGTCCCGCCGGCAGGACATCTCGCTCAGGACATCCTGATAGAGTGTCTCCTTGGAGCGGTAGTGCTGGTAGAGGATCGCCGGGCTGACCCCGACCTCGCGGGCGATCTCATCGACCGAAACGCCGTGATAGCCCGCGCGGGCGAACAGCCTTTTGGCGACCGCTATGATCGACGCCTTGCGCTCGGCCCCCTTCAGTCGCGTTCTCGCCATATCGAAGCCCTCCCACGGCCTTGAGCGCACGGCCAAACGTGAACCTTGGTTATACGTCATCCGAGCCCGCATTTCTCATACTCCGGCAGGCTTGATCGCCGCCGCGAAACATGATTTTATAAATGAACGTTCACATATAACGAACGGGAGGATACGGTGGCACTGCGCGCATGCGCTTGCGGACCATCACCCGCGCAAGGAGTAGGATGATGCAAATCGACCCCCCGCTTACCGCCCCTTTCGAGAATGTCGTCCGCGAGCGTCGCTCGGTACACCGTTTCGAGCCGGGCCAACGGATTTCCAAGGCACAGTGGCGCAAGCTCTTCGAACTGAGCGCGCTCAGCCCGTCATCCTGGAATTTTCAGCCCTGGGATTTCGTCGTCGTCGAGGATGACGATCGGCGCCGGGAATTGCGGCCCTTGTGCTGGAACCAGAGCCAGATCGTCGATTCCGCCGCCGTCATCGCCGTGATCGGGGACAAGAACCCCCATCGCCGCGACGAGGAGATTTTCGCGCAATTCCTGGAGAACGGCTATATCGACGACGCCACGCTCCAGGCTTACCGGGGCGCGGTCGATGTGGTCTATCACGACGACGCGCGCCGCATCGAACACGCCGTCGGAGGCGCCTGCCTGGCGGCCATGACCCTGATGCTGACCGCCCAGGCCATGGGGCTCGGGACCCTTCCCATCATCGGCTTCGATCCCTCGGGCGTCCGCAAATTCTTCAACGTCACCGGCGACTACATGGTGGCGATGCTGATCGCCATCGGCCCGGCCAAGGGCGGCGAGTTGCCACGCCAGCAGCGGCGGCCGTTCGAGGACATCGTCCACTGGGACCGGTTCGGCAACCTCTGATCCCGGACGCCAAGACAACCACAGCAAGGGAGTATGCGAAATGTCCACCCACGTTCTCGACGTCAAAGGTCTCAACTGCCCGCTGCCCATCCTGCGCACCAAGAAGGCGATCAAGGATGTCCCCGCAGGCGCCACGTTGCAGGTGATCGCCACCGATCCCGGCTCGGTCAAGGACATGGAAGCCTTCTGCAAGCAGACCGGCAACGAACTCCTCGGCTGGAAGGACGAGGGCGGCAGCTACGTCTTCGACATCCGCCGCACGGCATGACCTTTCCCCGGGGGCTCGGGTGCGGGCCCCCGGGTCAACCGCCGCCCACGGCGGCCAGCAGGCGCGCCAGCCGCCCCGCGGTCTCCCCGTCCATCGCGCCGTCAACCCGGCTGGGGCGGAAGTGCCGCTGAAAGGCGGCGATCGCCGCCTTGGGATCGGCCACATCGTACCCGTATTCGGCCAGCATCCTCAGACTGTCCTCCAGGGGAGGCACCGGCCCCGTCTCGTCGTCCTCGAACGGCCACAGGCCGATCCCGGCCGATTTCAGCCGTTCCCAAGGAAAGTATTCGCCCGGGTCCTGCTTGCGGGTGGGCGCCACGTCGGAGTGGCCGACCACATTGCGGGCCGGAATGCCGTGACGGAACACGACGCTGGTGGCCAGCACCATCAGCACCGAGATCTGCGCGTCCGGGAACGGCCGGTAGCCGAATTCATGACCGGGATTGACCAGTTCGATGCCGACCGAACGCGAATTGATGTCGGCGTGTCCCCGCCATACCGACGCCCCCGCATGCCAGGCCCGCTGGTCCTCGGGCACCAGGGAATACACGCTGCCGTCCTCGTCGATGAGGTAATGGGCCGAGACTTCCGCGGCCGGATCGCACAGTCGCGCCAGGGCGGCTTCAGCCGTCGGCATGCCGGTATAGTGGATCACCAGCATGTCGACGATGTCGCCCTTGCGCGGCCCGGAATTCGGGGAGGGCCTGTGAATCGGGGTCATCATCTTGCGCATTCCCGTTCTTAGGCGGCCGACCGGCGAGCGGCACCGGCCGTCTGTAGATGGTGGCGTCCGGACCGGACACCACCCGGACGAATCGCCGCTACCGCGCCAATTCCTCGCGCATGGCTTCCAGAACCAGCCAGCGATCCTCGGCCGATGCCAATTCCGCACGGGCGGCATGCATTCGATCGGCCGCCCGGTCGAAACCCGCGCGATCGCGCGCGTAAAGGCCGGGATCGGCCAGCGCGGCCTCCAATTTGGCGATCTCCGCGTGCAGGGCATCCATGCGGCCGGGCAGTTCCTCCAGCTCGCGCGCATCCTTATAGGACAGGCGGGTGGCCGTCTTGGGCCGGGCGGCCTCGCCGCGTGCCGCGGCAAGCGGCTTGGCGCCCGGCTGCGGGGCGCCCTGCCGGCGCCGTTGCCTCACGTAATCCGAGTAGCCGCCGGCATATTCGGCGACGTCGCCCTGGCCCTCGACCGCGATCACGCTGGTCACCAGGCGGTCGAGGAAATCGCGATCATGGCTGACCACCAGCAAGGTGCCGTCGTAATCGGCCAGCATCTCCTCGAGCAGGTCGAGGGTATCCATGTCGAGGTCGTTGGTGGGCTCGTCCAGGATCAGCAGGTTCGACGGCTTGGCGAGCAGCTTGGCCAGCAGCAGCCGGTTGCGCTCGCCGCCGGACAAGGCCTTGACCGGAGTGCGCGCCTGAGCCTCGGAAAAGAGGAAATCCTTCATGTAGCCGACCACATGCTGGGGTCGCCCGCGTACCCAGACGTTGTCCCCGCGCCCGTCGGTGAGCGTGTCCCACACGCTTTTCTCGGGATCGAGGCGGTCGCGCCGCTGGTCGAAATAGGCCGGCTCCAGATTGGTGCCCAGCCGCACGACCCCCGCATCCGGGGCGATATCTCCGGTGAGCAGGCGCAACAGCGTGGTCTTGCCCGCACCGTTGGGGCCGATCAGGCCGACGCGGTCACCGCGCAGGATGCGGGTGGAGAAATCCTTTACCACCACCGTCTCGCCGAACCCCTTGGCGATCCGGTCCGCCTCGATCACCAGGCGGCCGGACAATTCCCCCGCGTCCGCGGCGAGTTTGGCTTGGCGGGACGAATCGTTCTTGGCCTGCACGCGCTGGGCACGCTCGGCGCGCAGGCCGTTGAGCGCCCGCAACCGCCCCATGTTCCGCTTGCGCCGCGCGGTGACGCCGCGCGCCAGCCAGTGCAGCTCCTGGCGCAGCCGCGTGTTCATGCGCGCCAGTTCCGCCTCTTCCGCGGCATAGACCTCGTCCTGCCAGGTGGGGAAATGGGCAAAGCCCTGCTCCGAGCGGCGCACCACGCCCCGTTCCAGCCACAAGGTCTGGCGCGATACGGTCTCCAGGAACCGGCGGTCGTGGCTGATGACCACGGTCGCCCCTTGGAAAGCAGCCAGCCACTCCTCCAGCCACATTATGGTGGGAAGGTCGAGATGGTTGGTCGGCTCGTCGAGCAGGAGGACGTCCGGTTCGCCGACCAGGGCTCGGGCCAAGGCCGCCCGCCGCCCCTCGCCGCCCGACAACGTCGCCGGGTCGCGTCCGCCCGCCAGCTTGACCGCCGCCAGCACGGCCTCGACCCGATAGAGCTGTCCGCGCTCGTCGGGCGGCAGGCCCCCGCCGACGAAATCGGCAACGGTCGCGCCGGCCAGAGCCGGGTCCTGGGCGAGAACGGTGATGCGCGTGCCGGGCTGAACGAAGCGCTCGCCCGAATCCGGCAGGACATCCCCGGCAAGCACCGCAAGCAGAGTAGATTTTCCCGAGCCGTTGCGGCCGACCAGGCAGGTCTTGTCGCCACGGCCGATCCAGGTGGTGACGCCTTCGAAAAGCGGGCTGCCGCCGAAGGTCAAACGGACGTCGCGGAGCGCCAGGAGCGGAGGAGGAGCCATGACGCTTCACCTACACCGAGGCCCGCGCCGGTTCAAGGAAAGCCTGCCGGCGAACGGCCGCCCACGCGGTCAAGCGTCGGTGTGGACGCCTCCGCCGAGCAGGACGCCGCAGCCTCCGGGCGCGGATATGGCGCGCGGCGGCAGGCTGCCCTCGTTTGGAGCGGCCTGGGGCTGCGACGCCTCGGCGGGACGGGGAAACGTCTCCGGCGGCACCGATAAGGCGGCCAGCGCGAGCAGGAAATTTGGCGCTCGTTTTTTCATGGCAAACTCCCGGAAGGGGCGGCCCGCGACGAGCACCTCTGCAAAGCCCATGCCTGTCAGATGCCGGCCGCATCCGCCCGCCCGGCGGCGGCACGGCCGTCCGGACGAGGGGAAATTCTTGCCGCCAGGCAAAAAGTGCCGAAGATCACCTATGCCTTAGCGCCTAAATCACGGCAGCAAAACACAGCCATCCGGCGTTATTGACGCTCGATTGTTTTCAGCGATCATAGGTGTCGTTGATTGCCGCTCTGGATATTACGCAGGCTGGCGGCATGCCCAACGCACGTATATGAAACTTATATGTGCATACAATTTTTCTATAATTCCGATTATACGGAAATATGCTTGATATGCTTTGCTATTTCTTGAGCCAGCCCGGACCATGCATTGTCACCACGGCGGCATGCCGGGCAAACGGCGACATTCGGCCTGACGGCCTGTTTGGAGGCAAGTGGGTGCCTTGATAGCCCCATCGTGAACGCGGCCCAATAATACGAAGATGAAAGAAGAAGAACCGCGACGACGATCCCCGTCGGCACACGCCGCCGACGCACCCTTGCCTCCGGGGCGGTTCGTGCCCTCATCCCCTTGTCCCCGGGATGAGGGCACGCCGCCCCACCCCCACAGACACAGGCGCCCCGCATCCGCGACCAGCAGTTCTTCATTATGCATTTTCCGCCGTCATCCCGAGCCGCAGGCGAGGGATCTTTCCGGCACTTTCGCGTGAAGGAGCCCTCTGTCGCTCCGCTCCCTCGGGATGACAACATTCCTGATGCGGCGATGCTTGGGCGCGGGCTCCGGTTGAGCTAGAACGGTCGGATGGCATCGCGGGAGGCCCCCATGGCCGGCTGGCAGTTCTGGATCGATCGCGGCGGCACCTTCACCGATATCGTCGGACGGCACCCCAGCGGCCGGCTCTCGACCATCAAGCTGCTGTCGGAGAACCCGGAGCGATACGAGGATGCGGCCCTGGCGGGAATCCGCGCCCTCCTGGGCGTGGAGCGCGGCGAGGCGATCCCTGCGGACGGTGTGGCCAGCGTCAAGATGGGCACCACCGTGGCGACCAACGCGCTGTTGGAGCGCACCGGCGACCGTACCGCCCTGGTGATCACCAAGGGATTCGCGGACTTGCTGCGGATCGGCACCCAGAATCGTCCCGACCTGTTCGCCCGCGCCATCCATCTGCCGGACATGCTTTACGAAACGGTGATCGAGGTGCCCGAACGGCTGTCCGCCACCGGCGAGGCGCTGGTTCCCGTTGATCTCGACGCCGCCGCCAGGGGATTGAGGGATGCCTACGATTCCGGCATCCGCGCCGCGGCCGTCGTCTTCCTGCACAGCTACCGTTTTCCCGACCACGAAATCGCGGTCGGCCGGCTCGCGGCGGAGATCGGCTTCACCCAGGTGTCGCTGTCCCATCAGGCCAGCCCGCTGATGAAGGCCGTGGGACGCGGCGACACGGCGGTGGTGGACGCCTACCTGTCGCCGGGCTTGCGCCGATACGTGGACCGCGTCGCCGCCGAACTGGACATGGCGCGCCTGATGTTCATGCAATCCTCGGGCGGGCTGACCGATGCGCGCCGCTTCCAGGGCAAGGACGCGATCCTGTCGGGGCCGGCGGGCGGCGTGGTCGGGGCCATCCGCACCGCCGCCATGGCCGGCTTCGAGCGCATCATCGGCTTCGACATGGGCGGAACCTCCACCGATGTCTGCCATTACGACGGCCGGTTCGAGCGCACCTTCGACAGCGTGGTGGCGGGCGTGCGCGTGCGGGCGCCGATGATGCGCATCAACACCGTCGCGGCGGGCGGCGGCTCGATCCTCCATTTCGACGGCGCCCGGTTCCGTGTCGGTCCCGAGTCGGCCGGGGCCAATCCCGGTCCGGCCTGCTACCGGCGGGGCGGGCCGTTGACGGTGACGGACTGCAACGTCATGGTCGGCAAGCTGCGCCCCCACTGGTTCCCCCAGGTGTTCGGACCCGGCGGCGACGAGCCATTGGACGCCGATTCCGTGCGCTCCCGGTTCGCGGCCATGGCCGCCGAGATCGGCGACGGCCGCGCGCCCGAACAGGTGGCCGAAGGCTTCCTGTCCGTCGCCGTGCTCAACATGGCCAACGCCATCAAGCAGGTCAGCGTCAGCCGCGGCTACGACGTCACGCGCTACACCCTGGTCTGTTTCGGCGGCGCCGGCGGGCAGCATGCCTGCCTGGTGGCCGACGCGCTGGGAATGGACAGCATTGTCCTCCACCCGCTGGCCGGCGTCCTGTCGGCCTACGGCATGGGTCTGGCCGATTTGCGGGTGCTCAAGGAGCGGTCGCTGGAACTGGTGCTGGACGACGACGCCATGCCCGCCGTCAACCGGACGTTCGCCGATCTCGACATCGAGGCCCGCAGCGACCTGGAACGCCAAGGCGTCGAGCGCGCCGACATGACCTCCTCCTGGCGGGCCTACGTCAAATACCTGGGGTCGGACACCGCCCTGGAAATCGAGGCCGGCGACCGCGCCGCGCTGGCCTCCGCGTTCGAGAACGCCCACCGCGCCCGTTACGGCTTCGTCATGGAACGGCCGATGGTGATCGAGGCCGTCGGCGTCGAAGCCGCCGGCGGCGGCGGGCCGATCGCCGAGCCGGAAAGCGCGGCGGGCCGCACGGTTCCGCTCCGGCCCAGGGCGGCGGTCGGCATCTTCACCGGCGGGGCCTGGCGCGACGCGCCCCTGCATGACCGTGGCGATCTCGTTCCCGGAGACCGGATCGACGGTCCGGCCATCGTCGTCGAACCGACGGCCACCACCGTCGTCGAGCCCGGCTGGCAGGCGGAAATGACCACGCGCCGCCACCTTGTTCTGCGCCGCGTCCAAGCCCGGCCGCAACGCTTCGCCGTCGGCACCCGCGTCGACCCGGTGCTGCTGGAGGTCTTCAACAACCTCTTCATGTCGGTTGCGGAACAAATGGGCGCGGTGCTCGCCAACACCGCCCATTCCGTCAATATCAAGGAGCGCCTCGACTTCTCGTGCGCGGTCTTCGACACGCAAGGCAGCCTGGTGGCCAACGCCCCCCACATTCCCGTCCATCTGGGGTCCATGAGCGACAGCGTCCGCGCCATCCTCGCCGCGCGGCGGAGCACCATGCGGCCGGGGGATTCCTTCGTCCTCAACTCCCCCTACAACGGGGGCACCCACCTGCCCGACGTGACCGTGGTCACGCCGGTCTTCGACCATGGCGGGCGCGAGTTGCTGTTCTGCGTCGCAAGCCGGGGCCATCACGCCGATATCGGCGGCGTCACCCCCGGCTCCATGCCGCCCGATTCCACCACCATCGGCGAGGAAGGCGTCCTCATCGCCGACCTGCAACTGGTGGCCGAGGGCCGTTTTCACGAAGCGGAGATCCTTGACGCGCTGACGTCGGGCCCATGGCCGGCCCGCAATCCGCGCCAGAACATCGCCGATCTGCAAGCGCAGTTGGCCGCCAACGCCAAGGGCGTCGCGGAACTGACGGCGATGATCGACCGGTTCGGTCTCGAAACGGTGCGCGCCTATATGGGCCACGTCCAGGCCAATGCGGCGGAAAGCGTGCGCCGCGTGCTGGATCGGCTGCGGGACGGGGCGTTCTCCCTGGCCATGGACGACGGCGCCGTGATCCGCGTCGCGATCGCCATCGACCGTGCCGCCCGCCGGGCCCGCATCGATTTTGCCGGCACCAGCGCCCAGAGGCCCGGCAACGTCAACGCGCCTTCCGCCATCACCCGCGCCGCCGTGCTCTACACCTTCCGCACGATCGTCGAGGATGCCATCCCGTTGAACGAAGGCTGCCTGGAGCCCTTGGACATCGTCATCCCCGAAGGCTCGATGCTGGCCCCCCGGGCGCCGGCGGCGGTGGTGGCCGGCAACGTGGAGACCAGCCAAGCCATCGTCGATTGCCTGATGGCGGCGCTGGGCATCATGGCCGCCAGCCAGGGCACCATGAACAACCTCACCTTCGGCAACACGGAACGCCAGTATTACGAGACCATTTGCGGCGGCGCGGGAGCCGGCCCCGATTTCGACGGGGCCAGCGCGGTCCACACCCACATGACCAATTCGCGCCTTACCGATCCCGAAGTGCTGGAATGGCGATACCCTGTCCTGGTGGACGGTTTCACCATCCGCCGGGGCTCGGGTGGCGAAGGCCGCCACCGGGGCGGCGACGGCGTGATCCGGCGCATCCGCTTCCGCGAGCCGATGACCGCCGCCATCCTGTCCAACCGACGCCGGATCGCCCCGTTCGGCCTGGCCGGCGGCGGCGATGCCAAACCCGGCCGCAACGCCGTCGAGCGGGCCGATGGAACGGTCGAGGAACTGCCCGGCACGGCGAAGGTGGAGATGGCTCCCGGCGACACCATCGTCATCGAGACCCCGGGCGGGGGCGGCTACGGCGCGGAGTGAGGGGCCGCGCCATGGGCTTGTCCTTGCGCGCAACCGGTGCTCGGACAACTGTCTCTTTCGTTCGGGGGGCATCCCCGACATAGTGCTGAAAACGTGGGGCCGATCAGGGGGGACCTTATGGAGATGCTGGGCAACGCCGCCTCGGACAGTTGGCTGGCCGCGCAACGCTCCCATCTCATGCACTGGCTGACGAAATCGGTGTTCGACTGGTCGGTGGCGTGGCAGTTGGGAACCACGGCCCTGGCCCTGGTGGCCGCCTATTTTCTCACCCGGCGGATTCACCGGCTGCTGCTGGACGCCGGCCATCACTGGCCCTGGCTGATGGGCGGGCGGACCAAGACCGTGTGGCTCACCCTGCACCAATTGGCCCGGCCCGCCCTGTGGCTGGTCGGCCAATGGATCGGGACGGTGGCGCTGGCCGAAGCCGATATGCCCAACCGCCTGAGCGAGACGGTGGCGTCCCTGCTGACGGCCTGGCTGGTGATCCGTCTGTCCACCGCGCTGATCGCCGAGCACATGTGGTCGCGGGTGATCGCCATCACCGTTTGGGCGGTGGCGGCACTCGACATCATGGGGCTGCTGGATTCCACCATCCGCCTTTTGGACCGCGTCGGCTTCAACCTGGGCGACACGCGGCTGTCGCTGTTGCTGGCGATCAAGGCGTTCATCTCGCTCTCCCTGCTGCTGTGGCTGTCGGGAGCGCTGTCGCGGACGCTGGAAAAGCGCATTTCGGCATTGCCCAACCTGACGCCCTCCGCCCAGGTGCTGTTCGCCAAAGTCAGCAAGGTGACCCTGGTCACGCTTGGCGTGGTGGTGGCGCTGAAAAGCGTGGGCATCGACCTGTCCGCCTTTACGGTACTGTCCGGAGCGTTGGGCCTCGGCGTCGGTTTCGGTTTGCAGAAGGTGGTCTCCAATCTGGTCAGCGGCCTGATCCTGCTGCTCGACAAGTCCATCAAGCCGGGCGACGTCATTTCGGTCGGCCAGACCTACGGCTGGATCAGTTCGCTGGGCGCCCGCTACGTCTCGGTGGTCACCCGCGACGGCACCGAACACCTGATCCCCAACGAGGAGCTGATCACCCAGCGCGTGGAAAACTGGTCGCACACCCACGACCGCGTGCGCCTGAAGATCCCCGTCGGCGTCGCCTATGATACCGACCTGCGCCTGGCGATGAGGCTGTGCGTCGAAGCCGCGCGGGCGGCGCCGCGCATCCTGAGGGACCCGGCGCCGGAATGCCTGTTCCTCGGCTTCGGCGATAGCGCGCTCAATCTGGAATTGCGCTGCTGGATCGACGACCCGGAAAACGGCGTCAGCGCGGCCAAGAGCGCCGTGCTGCTGGGCATCTGGGACCGCTTCCGCGCCGTCGGCATTCAGATCCCCTTCCCCCAGAGCGAATTGCACATCCGCAGCTTGCCGGCCGGTTCCCCGGCCGTTAAAGTCCCCGCGCAGCCCATGGAAACGCCGAGGGATTGATGACCGACCGGGTGCTCATCGTCGATTTCGGATCGCAAGTGACCCAGCTCATCGCGCGCCGGGTGCGCGAAAGCGGCGTCTATTGCGAGATCCACCCCTTCAACCGGGTGACGGACGCCTCCCTCAAGGACTTCGCGCCCAAGGCGGTGATCCTGTCCGGCGGCCCCGCCTCGGTCACCGACATCGGCACGCCGCGCGCGGCCGACGCGGTGTTCACCCTGGGCGTGCCGGTGCTGGGCATCTGCTATGGCCAGCAGACCATGTGCGCGCAATTGGGCGGGCTGGTCGAGACCGGGGACCACCGCGAATTCGGCCGCGCCTATGTGGACGTCGCCGACGATTGCGCCCTGTTCCACGGGGTGTGGGCCAAGGGCGGCCGCGAACAGGTGTGGATGAGCCACGGCGACCGCGTCACCCAGCTTCCCCCCGGCTTCCGCGTGGTCGGCACCTCCGAGGGCGCGCCCTTTGCCGCCATCGCCGACGACAAGCGCCATTTCTATGGCGTCCAGTTCCACCCCGAGGTGGTCCACACCCCCCACGGCGCCGCGCTGTTGAAGAACTTCACCCACGGGGTGGCGGGCTGCACCGGCGATTGGACCATGGCCGCCTTCCGCCAGCAGGAAATCGCCAAGATCCGCACCCAGGTGGGCAAGGGCCGGGTGATCTGCGGGCTGTCGGGCGGCGTCGATTCATCGGTGGTGGCCGCGCTGATCCACGAGGCCATCGGCGACCAGCTCACCTGCGTGTTCGTCGATACCGGCATGATGCGCATGGGCGAGGCCGATCAGGTGGTCAGCGTCTTCCGCGACCGCTTCAACATCCACCTGGTCCACCGGGACGCCTCGGACCTGTTCCTGTCCAAGCTGGAGGGCGTCACCGAGCCCGAGCGCAAGCGCAAGATCATCGGCGCCACCTTCATCGACGTGTTCGAGGAAGAGGCGCGCAAGGTCGGCGGCGCCGAGTTCCTGGCCCAAGGCACCCTTTACCCCGACGTGATCGAATCGGTGTCGTTCATCGGCGGGCCCTCGGTGACCATCAAGAGCCACCACAACGTCGGCGGCCTGCCCGAACGCATGAACATGACGCTGGTCGAGCCCCTGCGCGAGCTGTTCAAGGACGAGGTCCGCGCGCTGGGGCGCGAGTTGGGCCTGCCCGAGGACATGGTCGGCCGCCACCCCTTCCCCGGCCCCGGGCTGGCCATCCGCATCCCCGGCCAGGAACTCACCCGCGAGAAGCTGGACATCCTGCGCCGGGCGGATTCCATCTACCTTGAGGAAATCCGCAACGCCGGCCTCTATGACGCCATCTGGCAGGCCTTCGCCGTGCTGCTGCCGGTGCGCACCGTCGGCGTGATGGGCGATTCGCGCTCCTACGACCACGCCTGCGCGCTGCGCGCCGTCACCTCGACCGACGGCATGACCGCCGACTTCTATCCCTTCGACATGGCCTTCCTGGGCCGGGTGGCGAACCGCATCATCAACGAGGTCAAGGGCATCAACCGGGTGACCTACGACGTCACCAGCAAGCCGCCGGGGACGATCGAGTGGGAGTGAGGGGAAAGAGAGCCGTGGAGGGAATTTGTGTGAACTCTCAGTGGCCGAGCCCATGATACGGTAATGATGCGTGGTGTATGGTCAATTGGACCTGGGCGGCCGAAAACTTTAACAATATGAGAGGATAAGCCCCGGCGGCCCAATGAGGTGGGCGGGGAGAATGCTTTGATCAGACGGTATTGTTGTGACGGGCCGTGGGGGCGAGGCCCGCAGCCTTCGCCTCGCCGGAACCAAACACGAGCGACCGAACATTGACACGGCGCCGACCACCCTCCGGCAGTGGGATCGTGGAGGGCACCCAGAATGGGCAGGTCTTGAAACCGCTATCTGCGCTGTCCATTCTGCAGCGGTTCTCATTATGCGGCATCAGGGCATGTTGTCATCCCGAGGGAGCGGAGCGACTGAGGGATCTTTCACGCGAAAGTGCCGGAAAGATCCCTCGCCGTCGGCTCGGGATGACGGCGAAAAATGCATAATGAGAACCGCTGGTCCATTCTGCCCACAGCACGAATGTCGTGCTAGATTGGCGACCATGGCTTTGCTCCCCGTCGACGAAGGCAATTCGACAATCCGGACCCCGCCCATGAAACCGTCTGATGCCTTACACGCTCACCGGGATACAATCCGCCGCGCGGTCGAATCGCACCGCGCCTGCAATGGGCGCGTATTTGGTTCCGTGGTCCATGGCAATGATTGTGACGGCAGCGACCTCGACCTGTTGGTCGATCCCCTTCCGGGGGCGACCTTGTTCGATCTCGGCGGCCTGCAAGTCGAGTTGGAAGAGCTCCTCGGCGTCCCTATCGATGTCCGGACACCGGGTGACCTGCCATTGAAATTCCGCGCCCGGGTGCTTGCCGAAGCCGTGCCGATATGACCGCGAACCGCCTCGCCGATTGCCTCGACCATATGCTCGAAGCCACTCACTTGGCTTGTTCGTACATCGAAGGCATGAGCAAAGAGGAATTTTTCGCCGGCAAACGTACCCAGCAGGCGGTGATCATGAATCTCCTGATCATCGGCGAAGCGCCGACCAAATTGTTGAAAGACCACATCGACTTTCTTGACGCACACCCTGACGTTCCATGGAAAAACATGAAGGGAATGCGGAATTGAATCGCACACGGCTACTTCGAAATCAATCTCGACGTTGTGTGGGAAACGACGCAATCCGCTCTGCCGGACTTGCTCGCGGGATTGCCCGCTATCCGCGATGAAGCGGTTGCCAACAAGTCGAATGGCCACAGGTGATAAGACCGCGCAGCCGCACCACCTCGTCAAACTTGCTGTCATCGACTCTGCCCGCGCGGTGATCACGCGGTGCCCCGGATCAAATCGAGAAGTTCCTCTTCCGACAGTCGTCCGGACGCTTCGGCGCCTTCCAGCAAGGCGTCGGCGAGATCGCGTTTGTGGCGGTGCAGGGCGACGATGCCTTCCTCGATGCTGTCCTTGACGATCAGCCGATAGATGGTGACCGGGCGCTGCTGGCCGATGCGGTGGGCGCGATCGGAGGCCTGGTCCTCGACCGCCGGATTCCACCACGGATCCAGGTGGATGACGTAGTCGGCGGCGGTGAGGTTCAGACCGAAGCCCCCGGCCTTCAGGCTGATCAGGAACAGTTCGCCCTCGCCGGCCTGGAACGCCGCCACCCGCTTCTCGCGCTCGCGTGCCGGAGTCGAGCCATCCAGGTACTGGTAGGAGATTCCGGCCGCGTCGAGGGCGGCGCGGACCTTGTCCAGATGGCCGACGAACTGGCTGAACACCAGGGCACGGTGGCGCCCCTCGCGCAGTTCTGCCACCAGTTCCATCAGCGCGTCCAGCTTGGCCGCCGGCACGCCGGTCTCGGGGGCGGCCAGGGCGGGATGGCAGCATGCCTGGCGCAGTTTGGTGATTTCCGCCAGGATGTGGATGCGTGTGCGCTCGCCGCCTGCGTCCTCAAGCCGTTCGAGGGCACGGCGGCGCAGCGCCTCGTAGAAGGCGCGCTCCTCCTCGTCCCGCTCGATCAGTATCGTCTGTTCGGTACGAGGCGGAAGTTCGGCCAGGACGGCGGCCTTGGTACGGCGCAACAGGAACGGGCGGACCAGCGCCTTCAGCGCGGCCTTGGCATGGGGGTCGCCATCGCGTTCGATGGGGGTGGAGAAGCGTTTGCCGAAGGCCTCGCGGCTGCCCAGCAGGACAGGATTGACGAAGCGAAATATGCTCCACAATTCGTCGAGATCGTTCTCGACCGGAGTGCCTGTCAGCGCCAGCCGCAAAGCCGCCTTCAGGCGTTGACTGGCCTTGGCGCGCTGGGTGTCGGGGTTCTTGATCGCCTGGGCCTCGTCGAGCACGGCCATCGCCCAGGAAATGGTGGCCAGCCTATCCTCTTCCCGCGCCAGCAAGCCGTAGGAGGCGATCAGCACGTCGCCGGGTCCGAGCGATTTCAGCGTCTCGCCGCGATCACCGGTTTCGGCCAAACGGAGTGCCTTCAAGGATGGGGCGAAGCGCGACAGTTCGGTTTCCCAGTTGCCGCATACCGACGTGGGGGCCACCACCAGAACCGGCCCCTCGGCCGCCTTGGTCATCATCACCGCGATGGCCTGCACCGTCTTGCCCAGGCCCATGTCGTCGGCCAGCAGGGCGCCGGCACCCCAGCGACCCAGCCGGCACATCCAGGCAAAGCCCTCCATCTGGTATTCGCGCAAATCGGCAGCGAATCCAGCGGGAAGGCGGGGCTGCCAGTTTTCGGCCTCGTCCAGGCGGCGGGTGAAGTCTTTCCACCTGGCATCGGCCTTCAGCGAGGCGGCCCCCTCCAGCACGTCGCGCACAGCCATCCCTGCCACGGTGGGGATCTTCATGCCGTCGCCCAGGCGGCGCAGGCGCTCCAACTGCTGCCGGAAATGGCGGTCCAGCGCGATGAACCCGCCGTCGTCCAGCGGCATGAAGCGCCCCTGCATCCGATCCAGGCGCGACAGCAGGTCCTTGAGATCAAGGACCAGATCCTCGTCGATAGCCACCGAACCGCCCAGGGCGAACCAGTTCTCCGCCCCTTTTACGCTGGCCTTGAACCGCTTGGCCGAGGCTTCGCCGCGCAGGGTGAATTTCTTTCCCTCCGGCCATTCCAGGGACGGATGGGTGGGCAGGGACTGAAGCTCGGCCAGGAAATCCAGGCAGGACAGCAGGTCGTCGAGCATCCATTCTGGGCCGTCTCCACCCAGGCTGGGACAGGATTCGGCCAGGGCGCGAGCTTGGCGTTTCTCGGCGTCGAGATCGCGGCGCACGCGTTGCGTTCCCACCGCCACCAATCGCCCGCCTATGCCGGGCAGGAAGTGGGGGCCTTGCGCCCCCGCCGGGCGAACCATCAGCGATACCTTCAATCCATCGCCCAGCGGCAGCAGCCGCACCACCGGGGCGGGGTCTCCCTCCGATGCGGCGACGTCCTCGATGTCGGCGGTGTCGATGCGTAGCGGCAGGGCGGGCGCCTGGGCGCGGGTCAGGGCGACCAAACGGTTGCGGGCGGATTTCGGCACGACGATGCCCTGTTCCGACAGAATGGCTGCGGCCTCGACCGCTTTTTCGTCGACCACCACAACACGCCAGCGCCCGGGAGCTTCGACCTCGATGAAGGCGCCGGGGCGCTCGGCGGCATGGGACAGTGTCAGGCGGAAGCCGCTTCCACTCGCGGACAGCACCAGTTCCGGCCGCCCCTCCACCAGTTCCACCGACTGGGTCGGGGTCATCGCGTCGAACACCCGTGGATGGCCGATCAGCGCCGGCAGGGTCCGATCCGCCAGACATTCGAAATGCTCCTGGCCATAGCCATGCCAGCCATCGACGGACCGATGGATGGTACGGGCGGCGCGGCGGTCGAAGTCGTCCAGGTAGTCGAGCTTGGGGTCGCCTTGCTGCAGGCGCTTCAGGGACACGGCGCGGCCGGCGCTCCAGCCGCGTGCCTGAAGCGATTGCTCTAGCGGCTGGATATATCCGGATGCCTGTTCCACCTGCCAGACCAGTCGCTTGGTCTTGGCCGCCGGTTCGGGCTGGGCCGGTCTGGCGGGATGGAGCATGGCCTCGATGCTCTCCAGCGCCCGCTCCCACGCTGCCTTGACGGCGATCATAGCGGTGAAGCGGAAGAGCACCTCCCGCTCGGGGCGGGCGAGCCAGGCGCGATAGGGGGCCGGATCGGGGGCGACGCGCTCCAGCGCCTCGGCCAGCATGCCGGCCGCCAGCGGCATCGTCGGTTCGATCTTGCGGAACAGGGGGATGAAGGTCTTGGCGGCAAGCCTCCGGGCGATGTCCGGATCGACCAGCACGGCGGCCACCGCCAGCAGGCCGGTGCTGAACGGTGGAAGATGGGGCATCATCCCCAGCGTCGCCACGCCCGACTGCACGATCTCGCGTGCCGCCGCCTGCTTGTTGCGGGCCATTTCCAACAGGGCGCGAATGGCGAACAGGCCGAGATGCGCTTCCTTGGTTTCCGACAAGGCTTCGATTTCGGGATGCAGTGCGGCATCGTCGGCGGCCAGCAGGGCACAGAGATGCAGCAGGCCCATATAGCCGGGCAGCCCGCCTTTCCGCTTGCGGGTGGCCTTGCGGTGCAGTTTCAGCGCGTCGGAGAACAACTGGACCGATGGGGCGACGTCGCCTGACAGCAGCGCATGAGCAGCGGCGAAGGCTACCGGCATGTCGGCCTGGATGTCGCCGGGAGCGGTGGCGACGGTCTCGGCCAAGCGCGACAGTTTTCCGCTCAGGACGTCAAAATCGACGACCATGGGGAAGGCGACGCCGCGCAGGCCGGCATCACCGCGGCACAGATCCATCAGTTCGGCGTAATCCGAGCTGGCGGTTCCGGTGGCGATCCACCAATCGGCCTTGGCCCGCAGGATGGCGTATTGAAACGTGCGGGTGCGCGAGGCCAGCCACTCCGCCCCCACCACGACGCCGACGAAATGTTGGTCGAAGACCGGAGGTGCGGCGCGGTAGGTCCGCTTCCTGTGAAGTTCCGTCGCCTGCCGATACGCGTCCTCGTCGTTGAGCAGCACGGCAAGGCGCTGCCAGCGCAACGTATTGACCTCCATCACCCGCCAATCCCAGCCACGCCTGTCGTCCTGCGGCAGGGTGACACGAATGGCGTCGACCTGCGCCGCACCGTCGGGCGAGGCCAGTGCCTCGACCGCCAGCGGATGAGCGATCTCGGGCATGCAGGCGAGTTCGTCGGTCAACAGCCCCTTACGTCGCAGATCTTCAAGCTCCGGCGTCAGCGTCTTGTTGGTCCAGGCCGGCGTGGTCAGGCGCAAGCGGTTGAGGCATTCCATGAACACCGTCTTGCCCGTCGCGGCGCCAATCAGCGCCTTCAGATGCAGGATGGCACGATGCTGTGGCGTCAACGAACGGAGAATAGAAGGCAGTGCTGTCACGGAATCACCGGCGGCAAGTGGAAAGGGGCAAAGGTACCGCCTGCCCCGGGGCCGCACAAGCAAGGGGGGCGGCCAGATACGATGCCTGTGTGATGCCCAATTGATTCCAGCCATGATTGCATATATGCTGTCATCATGATTCCCGTGGTGATCGACACCAACGTCTTCGTCGCCGCGCTCCGCTCCGGTGGAGGGGCGTCCCGTCAGGTGTTGCGGCGGGCGCTGGAGGGAGCCTATCGTCCGCTGTTTTCCAACGCCCTTTGGCTGGAATACGAGGATCTTCTGGCGCGCCCAGTATGGACGGAGGAAACCACGCCTGAGGAACGCGTTCAGGTGCTGGCAGCCCTTGCCGCGGCAGGTCGGTGGGTCAAAATCTACTACGGTTGGCGCCCCAACCTGCGCGATGCAGGCGATGATCACCTGATCGAACTTGCCGTTGCCGGGTCCGCTCGCGCGGTGGTGACCCACAACATCCGTGACCTGCGCCACGCCGAGTTGCGCTGGCCCGACCTGCTGGTGTTGACCCCATCCGAATGTCTGGAGAAGTTCCGATGAGCACGGTGACCCTTCGCCTTCCCGACGATACCTGCCAACGCCTCAAGCAGCTTGCGGCCTCCCGCGGCATCAGCCTCAACAAGCTGATGGAAGAACTGGGCACAGCCGCCATCGCCGCGCACGACGCAGAAACCCGCTTCCACGCCATGGCGGCCGGCGCCGATCGCGAAAAGGCCCTGTCCATCCTGGACCGTCTCGACGCGAACGACCGCTCGAAGGCATCGTGAGGCATGGCGGCTGACGGTAAATCTGACGGTAAGATCGATTTGCCAAGCCGAAGATCCGTGCAGCTTCAATGCTGTATCGTGGAACGAGACAATGGAGTGGGAGTGAGGTCGTAACATTGGGAAGGCGCCGCAAGGCGCCTTCTTGCTGTGCGGGCCAGGCACTTTGCGTTCGACCCCGCACCCCGGCTGCCGCTATAACACGGGCGCGACAACCGAGGACGTGGGGGGGCTTCGACATGGCCGCCATTGCCAAGATTCTGCTGCTGGGTTCGGGCGAGCTGGGCCGGGAATTCGTGATTTCCGCCAAGCGTCTGGGGGCGCACGTGGTGGCGTGCGATGCCTATGCCGGGGCGCCGGCCATGCAGGTGGCGGACGAGGCGGACGTGTTTTCCATGCTGGACGGAGCGGCGCTGGCGGCGGCCATCGACAGGCACAAGCCCGACCTGATCGTCCCCGAGGTGGAGGCCATCCGCACCGAGGTCCTGAAGGATTACGAGGACCGGGGCCTCACCGTGGTTCCCTCGGCGCGGGCGACGCTGATGACCATGAACCGCGACCGCATCCGCGAGGTGGCGGCCGCCGAGCTGGGCCTGCCCACCTCGAAATACCTCTATGCCGAGACGCTGGAGGAGATGCGGGCGGCGGTGGCGCGGATCGGCCTGCCCTGCGTGGTCAAGCCGGTCATGTCGTCGTCCGGCAAGGGCCAGAGCGTGGTGCGCGAGGACGGCGCAGTGGACGCAGCCTGGACCTATGCGGTCGAGGGCATGCGCGGCGACCGCAAGCGGGTGATCGTCGAAGCCTTCATCCCCTTCGATTACGAGATCACCCTGCTGACCATCCGCACCCGCGACGGCGTGGTGTTCTGCGACCCCATCGGCCACCGCCAGGAACGGGGCGATTATCAGGAAAGCTGGCAGCCCGCCGCAATGTCCGAGGCCGCCGTGGCCGAGGCGCGGCGCCAGGCCCGGGCGGTGGTGGACAATCTGGGCGGCTATGGCCTGTTCGGCGTGGAATTCTTCGTGATGGGCGAACAGGTGATCTTTTCCGAGCTGTCGCCGCGCCCGCACGACACCGGCATGGTCACCCTGATCTCGCAGAACCTGACCGAGTTCGACCTGCACGCGCGGGCCATCCTGGGCCTGCCCATCCCGTCCATCACCCAGCACGGCCCCAGCGCCAGTGCGGTGATCCTGGCTGACCGCGAGTCCGACGATTTCCGGGTGACCGGCCTGGAGGCCGCGTTGCGGCCCTCGCGTCCCGGCGTGGAGGTTGACGTGCGCATCTTCAACAAGCCCACCACGCGCCCCTACCGCCGCATGGGGGTCGCCCTGGCGCTGGCCAAGGGCGGCGACACCGACACCGCGCGTGCGGCGGCCCGCGAGGCGGCGGCCAAGGTGACGCTGACGTATAAGGGCTGAGGACGTGCCATGATTGTCGCCATCCATGGCATCAAGGCCTGCGACACCATGAAGAAGGCGTTCGCCTGGCTGGACGCCCACGGAATCGCGTATCGCTTCCATGACTACAAGAGGGACGGCGCCGCGCGCGCCGACCTGGAGCGGTGGTGCGCCGCGCTGGGCTGGGAAAAGGTGCTGAACCGCGCCGGCACCACCTTCCGCAACCTGCCCGAGGACGCGCGCGCCAACCTGGATTCCGCCAAGGCTATCGCCCTGATGCTGGCGCAGCCGTCGATGATCAAGCGACCGGTGCTGGAAGGCCCCGGCATCCTGGAACTTGGATTCAAGCCGGAACGCTACGCGGCGGTGTTCGGCGGCTGAGAGCGTGTGAATGAAGGCCGGGTGAACCGCGCCCCGGCCTTCATTCACACGCTCTCAGCCGCCGCCTTCCTGATAGGTCAGGCGTATCTTGCGGAATTCGGCTTCGCGCCTGAGGAAGACCCTGACGATATCGGGATCGAAATGCGATCCGCTGCTCGACAGGATTATGTCCGTCGCCTTCTCATGGGAAAAGGCGCTCTTGTAGCACCGCTTCGAGGTCAGCGCGTCGTATACATCCCCGAGAGCGACGATGCGGGCCGAAAGGCGTATGGCCTCTCCCGCAAGGCCGTGCGGATAGCCGCTTCCGTCCCATTTTTCGTGATGGCCTTCGGCGATCTCGATTCCCATCCGGATAAAGGCATTTCCCGGGTGCTGCGCATCCACCGCGCGGAGTGTCTCCGCGCCGATGACCGCATGCGTCTTCATCGCGTTCCATTCATCGTCGGTCAATTTCCCCGGCTTCTGAAGTACATGGTCGGGGACTCCCACCTTGCCGATATCGTGCAGCGGGCTCGCGGAATAAATATTCTCAATAAATCTATCGTTCACCTCGCTTCCCAACGAAGCGACAAGAGACAATTCTTCTGACAGAACTCTACAATATTCGCGTATACGCTCAAGGTGACTCCCCGTATCCGTGTCACGAGATTCGGCTAGCTTCGACATTGCGAAGATAGCGGCCAAATGGGCCGATCCGATCTCCTTGACTTGTTCCCGCACCCGCCTTTCCAAAACGTTGTTGTGCTCTTCGATGTTCCTTTGGTATTCGGCGCGCAGATCGTGTGCGACCTTCTTTTCCAGGCTTGCTGTTATGCGCGCCTTCAATAATATTGGATTGAACGGCTTCGGAAGATAATCCTCAGCACCGAGTTCAAGACAGCGCACAACGCTATCCATTTCATTAATTGCCGTAATCATGATAACGGGGATATGATTGTATTTGTCACTGGATTTTAACATTTCAAGAGTATTATATCCGTCCATTACCGGCATCATGATATCGAGGAGTATCAGGTCGAAGTCATAGTTTTTTACTTTTTCGATGGCTTCCTTGCCATTTTCGGCCATGAATACGGCATACCCCTGGCGCCGCAATCGCCGCTCCAGCAAATCACGGTTCATCTCCGTGTCGTCGACAACAAGAATTGAGAACACCTTGTCGTTCACAGCGGCAACACCAAACTGAAGTTTTCCACAGAAATTTTAGAAGGCCTGGAAAAAAAATGAAGTCGCGTCATTGACCCGACTCATAGGGAGATCTCCCCTGATTTCTTCAGGAGATTTTGCATCTTTTCCATCAGGCGCGAAAAATCGACGGGTTTTGTGTCGTAATCGTCGCAGCCCGCTTCTATCGCTTTTTCGCGATCTCCCGCCATGGCATGGGCCGTCAAGGCTATGACCGGAATGGCCCGTATGGCGGGATCGGCCTTGATGCGCTTGGTCGCCTCCCAACCATCCAGAACGGGCATATGCATGTCCATGAGGATCAGGTCGGGGGCTTCCGACTCGGCTTTTTCCACGCCTTCCCGGCCGTCCTGCGCCACGGCCACCGTGAAGCCCTTGCGCTCCAGCCGTCGGACAAGCATGTCGCGATTCATTTCATTGTCTTCGACCAAAAGAATCTTAGGCATCGTTCCTACCCTGCGCGAACATCAACCGGCGGCAACGGCATCCAGCGGCGCCTGCGCCTCGACGCGCGCCTTTATCTCTTCGACAAGATCGGCCAGGCGGTACGCACCCTTCACCAATATCTTCTCGACGTGGCTATTCAATCGCCTTCTCTCGTCATCACTCAGGTCTAGAGCAGTCACGACGATGATGGGTACATGCCTTAGCCGATCTATTTTCTTGACACTGTTGACAAAGGTGAAGCCATCCATTTCCGGCATTGACAAATCAAGCAGCATGAACTGCGGATTCAGTGTTTCGAGTTTTTGGAGAGCGACCTTGCCGTTCTCGGCTTCCACCACGGCCCACCCTTCCTTTTCCAAAGTGCGGCGCGTCATCTCGCGCAGCGCCATGTCATCTTCGATGATCAGGGCGAGCCCCGCGTCCTGGTCGGGCAGGTACCTCTTGATGATGGTTCTCAGCTTGTCGCGATCGACCGGCTTGGTCAGATAGTCCGACACGCCGAGCGTGTACCCCATCTCTTTCTGGTCCACCATTGTGACCATGACCACGGGAATGACGGCCAGTTCGGCGTCGCTTTTCAACCGCGTGAGCACCGTCCAGCCATCCATTCCCGGCATCATCACGTCGAGCGTGATCGCATCCGGCCGAAGTTCCGCCGCCATCCGCAACCCCGCCTCGCCCCCACGGGCCAAGTGGACGTCGTAGCCATCACCGGACAGCAACCGCTGAAGGAGATCACCGGCCACGGGATCGTCATCGATGACCAGGATGGTTTTTGCCCGCGCGGACGCCACCTTCTTCGGGGCGGCGGGCGCCACGGGCTTCGCGGCGCCCTGGCCCGCCACATTGGATGGCAGGCGCACCGTGAAAACGGAACCGACGCCCACCTCGCTGGAGACGGCGACATCCCCACCCATCATCTCGCAGAAGCGGCGGCTGATCGCCAAGCCCAGTCCCGTGCCGCCATATTTTCGCGTCGTTGACGCATCCGCCTGGGTGAATTCCTTGAACAGCTTGTCCATCTGCTCGGGCGTCATGCCGATGCCGGTGTCACGCACCTCAAACTGCACCCATTCCTGGATACGGCTCACGGTAAGGCTGACCGTACCATTTTCCGTAAATTTGCTTGCATTACTTAGAAGGTTGAAAAGAATCTGCCGCAGTTTGGTAAGATCTGCATGCATATCGCCGACATCGTCGATTTCATCGACACTTAACGAGTTGGAGTTCTTTTCGACAAGCGGCTTAATCGTGGACACGACATCGTGAAGCATATGGGAAACGGTGAACGTTTCCAAATGAAGCTCCATTTTTCCCGCTTCAATTTTCGATATATCCAGGACGCCATTGATCAGTGCAAGCAGGTGTTTCCCGGCGGCAGCGATCTTCTGCAAGTCTGGAACGAAATCGTCCCGACCGAGCTCGGTGGCCTCTTCCTCAAGGATTTCGCTATAGCCGATGATCGCGTTCAACGGGGTCCGCAATTCGTGGCTCATGTTGGCCAGAAACATGCTTTTCGCCTGGCTGGCCTCCTCGGCCGCCCTCTTGACCTCCCGCAAGGCCTGCTCCGCCTGCTTGCGCAAGGTTATGTCCCGGAATGAAAGGACGGCGCCGACGATTTCCCCGTTCGTTTCGACCATGGGGGTGGCTACGCCTTCAATGGCAAAGGACTGACCGCCCTTGCGCCAGAACACCTCGTCGTCCAACCGGAATGCCATCCCCTCGCGCATCGCCCTGCCGATCGGGCATTCGCTGGCGGGATAGGGGGAGCCGTCTGCCTTGGTGTGATGGGTCAAGGGATGCAGAGACTGTCCGACCAGCTCTTGCTCCGAAAAGCCCAGCATGTCGCATGCCGCCGGATTGATGAAAATGACTTTGCCTTCCCGGCTGACGCCGCAGATGCCCTCCGCCACCGTGTTAAGGAGGAGGGCGTTGCGATGGGATATTCTCCCAAGTTCATCCTCTGCTTTTTTGCGACGAATCAAGCCGGCAAGGGTACTTGTCACGGAATCGAGAAAAACGACCTCATCGTCGTTACAATCGTGATGCTCGTCGATATAGAGTAAAAGAACGCCAAGGACCTCGCCGCCACTTCCGCTATCCGCGAGAATGGGCATGGCGTAATGGCCATGAGGCTTCATCCCATCGAATGTATTGTCATGCCGTTCATCGACACAAGCGGCATAAACCATTTGCTTGCTCGCGGCGGCCCGTCCGCACAAACACCGGCCAAAAGGGACGTTTGCACACAATTCCAACAATGGTGCGGCAAAATTTTTCTGAATTTTCAGATCAATACTCTTGTTGTCGGCACCGGTGAGAAATATGCCCCCCATATTTTTCAGCTTTATCCATGGCACGCCGAGCAGCACATCGAGCGCCTTCTCCAGCTGCGCCTCCAGGGATATGTTCTCAAGAGAGATCTTCAATATCTCATTCAGCACCGATTGATGATGGCTGTTCTTTTGCGCTTTAGCCGTATGCTTGCGCACCATCTCTTCGTAGCTTGCGGTCAAACCGTCGAGGTCCGTATTGGCTTCGGTCTTATCGTGCACGGCGAACTCCAACTGTCTCGAGCCATCCACCCGGAATCGGCTTAGGGTTCATTCATCAGCAATGAATTACATCATAAATTTGTGTATCTAAAGATATATGCCTTTAATTGGCGCCGTTTATGCACTGATTATATTAAATTACGTGTAGTCCTGTGCGCAAGTCACTTGCTCCCCCTCCACGGCATGAATCCGATGGGCGCCGGAAACTTCGTTATGTCCACCGTCATGGCGGCGCCAAGGGACGGTACGGATGCGTTCCCGGGACAACGCCGCGGGGACCGCGGCGGATGGCGGACAAACACCTTTCGGATCGGGCCCATAATTGCTATCGCTGTCCGCCCGGACACGGGTCGCGCCGCCGGCCACTCGCCGGTGTCCGGCATGCCTGCGTCACGTCAACGGACGGCCCCCATGCCCGATTTCCATGCCGCCGCCGACGCCATCCCCGCCCTCCCGGGCGCGTATGTACTGGCCATAATCCTGGACGCGCCGATGGCGGGATTGCCGGCCGGGCGCTACCTGTATTGCGGAAGCGCGCGGGGACCGGGGGGCCTGCGGGCGCGGCTGGGGCGACACATGCGCAAGGGCAAGGCCGTGCGGTGGCATGTGGACAGGCTGACCGAGGCGGGATGGGTTCTCGGCGCCTGGGTGTTCCCCGACCAGTCCGAATGCGATCTGGTCGCCCAACTCGCCCGCCTGCCGGTACCGTTGCCCGGTTTCGGCAGCAGCGACTGCCGGGTCTGCCCCAGCCACCTGCTGGCCTGGCCGGCGGGCGTGGCCCTACCATGGGAGGACAAGCCTTGACCACACGCGTCTGCGGCCCCTGCACCATCTGCTGCCAGTTCTTCGCGGTGCCGGAGACCGGCAAGCCGACCGGGGAGTGGTGCGTCCATTGCTCGGCCTCCGGCTGCGGGGTGCATGAAACGCGGCCGCAATCCTGCCGGAACTTCGCGTGCTTCTGGCTGATGGACGAAACCTTCCCCGAGGATCTGCGCCCCGACCGGTGCGGGATCGTGGTCTCGTTCAACGAGAACCACGACAGCGTCGTCGTCCACATCGATCCCGAGCGCCCCGACGCGCTGGCCGAATCGCCGGGATCGGATTTGCTGGAGGCGTTGCTGGGCACCTTCGACCCCGTCTTCGTGGTCTGCGGCCAAGACCGCATGATGATCCGCCCACCCCGCGCCGTCGGCTGAGGCCGGATCGCATCAGCTTTGGCGGGCGGAGACTTGACGGCGCTCGCGCCGGTGGCGATGCTGCGCCGGCGGGGGCGACGCGAAGGGGGATGGAACATGCTGAAAACGGCAGCCGTCATACTGGGCGCGCTGGCGCTCGCGGGCTGCGGGGACATTCCCGTGGTGGGCAAGATCGGCCAGACCCCGTTCAAAGGCACCATCCATCGGAACGGGATAAACCCCACGGGCACCATCGCCGTGGCCAGCGCGAAGGGGGCCCAATGCATCGGGGAATATTCGGCCGATTCCATGCGCTCGGGCTCGGCCGACCTGCGTTGCGACGACGGCCGGTTCGCCGTCGTCCACTTCCGCTCGACCGCGCCCGGCCAGGGCTTCGGCGAGGGATTCACCGACAAGGGCGAAATCGTCAGCGCCGTCTACGGCCTGCCCGAAGATGAGGCCAGCGTCTATCTGAAGAAGCCGGCCCCCTTGGGGACGAATGGCAACAGCGCCGCGGACGGGGGGAAGCGGGTCTTCGGCGGCACGGGCTTCTTCATCAACGACCGCGGCGACGTGCTGACCAACCGGCATGTCGTGCGCAATTGTTCGGACATCACCGCCCGGCTGCCCGACGGGCGAACCGTTCCCGCGAAGGCGATCTATGCCGATGGCGCCAACGACCTCGCCATCGTGCGCGTCGACGAGACGCCGGCCGAAACGGCCGTCCTGTCCGACGGCGCCTACCGCCAGGGCGACACCGCCATCGCCTATGGCTTTCCCCTGCCCGGCGGTCTGGCCCAAGATGGCGTGCTCACCACCGGCACCATCAGCGCCTTGGCCGGCTTGGGCGACGACAGCCGGTTCGTGCAGATGAGCACCCCCATCCAGCCCGGCAACAGCGGCGGCCCGCTCGCCGATTCCTCCGCGCATGTCGTCGGCGTGGTGACGGCGGAACTGGATGGCGCGCACGCCTTGAAAAAGGGCATTTTGCCCCAGAATGTGAACTTCGCGATCAAGGAATCCGTCGTCAAGACGTTCCTCGGCGCGCATGCCATCCCTTTCCGGCAAAGCCCGACCGCACCGCCCCCCTTGGCGGCGTCCGATGTCGGCGCCGTGCTGAAAAGCGTCGTGGTCGCCATCGCCTGCACCGAAACCGGCGCCCCTTGACCATCCTCAAAGCCGCCACGCATGACCCAGAGTACGATAGACACTTCAACAGCATAGGCAGGACGCGATGGCAGCGCTGGAATGGCACGAGGGACGAAATGTCGGCATCGGCTTCATGGATCACGACCATGCCGAAACCGCGGCGCTGATCAACGCCGTCGCCGAGGCCGGCCCCGACCAACTGCCCGAAACCTTCCGCCGTTTCCTGGCCCACACCGAGGCCCATTTCGCCCGCGAGGAGACGATGATGCGGGAGGTCGGCTTCTTCGCCTATGGCCCCCACAAGGGCGAACACGACCGCGTGCTGGAGGATTTGCGCGCCACCGCGAAGACGCTGGAGACCGGCACCGCCATGGATAGCCGGGCCATGGCCCACGATCTCGCCGATTGGCTGATCGGACACCGCGACAGCATGGATATGGTGACCGCCAATTTCGCGCGGGCCAACGGACGGCGCTGACCGCAGGCGGTCAATCCCCGTCGAACAGGCCGGTGGGCAGCCCATCGAAGCTGAGCGCGTTCTTCTCGCGCCAATAGGCCTCGACGCCCTCGGCCCCCTTGCGCTCGGCCCAATCCACCAGGGTCTCCCGCTGGCCGGCCAATTCCATCCTGGGAACGCCGAACCCGCAGGAGGTGACGACGCTGGTCACCTCGACCGCCACGATCTGCCGCTTTCCCGGATAGGCGGGAAACGCCGCGTCCATCTCCGCCCAGTCGCCGTCGCGGGGATGGACGGCACGGCCGGTGCCGTACAGGCGCAGGATCAGGGGGGTGTGCCCGAAGGAACAGAACATCAGGGTGATGCGGCCGTTCTGGCGCAGGTGCGCCGCCGTCTCGTTGCCGCTGCCGGTGAGATTGAGGAACGCCACCCGGCACTCGCCCAGAATGCGGAAACTGCCGTTCAATCCCTTGGGGCTGAGGTTGATGCGGCCTTCGTCCGGGGCGGTGGCGACGAAGAACATCGGCTGAGCCTGGATGAACTCGGCCAGGTCGGCCGTGATCGTGTCGTGCCATTTGGCCATCGCCGTCCTCCAGCCCGGTCGCCCGCCCGTCGTCCCGAGTGCAGCCGGCGGACGGCAGGGCGGGGTGACAGTATCAGACGTTGAACAGGAAGTGGAAGATATCGCCGTCCTGGACCACGTAATCCTTGCCTTCCAGGCGCATCTTGCCGGCGTCCTTGGCGCCGGCCTCGCCGCCGCACGCGATGAAATCGGCGTAGGAAATAGTCTCGGCACGGATGAAGCCGCGCTCGAAATCCGTATGGATGACGCCGGCCGCCTGGGGCGCCCTGGCGCCCTTTTGCAGCGTCCAGGCGTGGGTCTCCTTGGGGCCGACGGTAAAGAAGGTGATCAGGTGCAGGAGATCGTAGCCGGCGCGGATGACCCGGGCCAGCCCGGTTTCCTCCAGTCCCAGCGTCTCCAGGAACTCGGCCCTCTCCTCGTCGCTGGCCAATTGCGCCACCTCGGCCTCGATGGCGGCCGAGATGATCACCACCCGGGCATCCTGGCTGGCGGCCATCGCTTCGACCCGCTTGGAATGGGCGTTGCCGGCGCCGGCGGAGGCTTCCTCGACGTTGCAGGCATACAGAACGGGTTTCGCGGTCAGCAGACCGAGCTGGCGCACCAGCCGCCGTTCCTCGTCGCCGTCGAAGGATACGGTACGGGCCGGCTTGCCGTCCCGAAGCGCGGCGAGGATGGGGGCCATCACCTCGACCTGGGCCTTGGCGTCCTTGTCGCCGCCCTTGGCTTTCTTTTCCAGGGGCACGATGCGGCGTTCGAGGGAATCGAGGTCGGCCAGCATCAGCTCGGTCTCGATGATGTCGGCGTCGCGCACGGGATCGACCGCCCCCTCCACATGGGTGATGTCGGCATCTTCGAAACAGCGCAGGACGTGAACGATGGCGTCCACCTCGCGGATGTTGGCGAGGAACTGGTTGCCCAGCCCTTCACCGCGGGAGGCTCCGCGCACCAGGCCGGCGATGTCCACGAATTCCAACTGGGTGGGGATGATCTTGGCCGATTTCGCGGCGGCGGCCAGCTTCTCCAGCCGGGGATCGGGCACGGCCACCCGGCCGACGTTGGGTTCGATGGTGCAGAACGGGTAATTGGCCGCCTGCGCCGCCGCCGTCTGAGTCAGCGCGTTGAACAGGGTGCTCTTGCCCACGTTGGGCAGGCCGACGATGCCGCAATTGAAGCCCATGCTATTCCTTCCCTCGCTCCGCAGCCGCCTTCGTCGCTTCGGCCAGCGCCGAATCGGCGGCGATCGGCGGCTTTTCCTTTTTCGGTTTGGGCGGCTGGGTGAGCGTGGCGACCCGGTTCATGAAACCGCTGTCGTCGCCCGCCACCAGCAGCGGAAAGGCATCGGCCACGGCGTCCAGCAGCGGCTCCAGCCACGCCTGATCGGCCTTGGCGAAATCGTGCAGGACATAGCCTGCCACCCGGTCCTTGTCGCCGGGATGACCGATGCCGAGGCGCACGCGCCGGTAATCCCGCCCCAGGTGGGAGTCGAGACTTTTCAGCCCGTTGTGCCCGCCCGCGCCGCCACCGCGCTTGACCCGCAGCCGGCCCGCCGGCAGGTCGAGTTCGTCGTGGAGGACGACCAGGTCCTCGACCGGCACCTTGAGAAAACGCGCCGCCGCGCCCGCCGACTGGCCGGAGAGGTTCATATAGGTGTGGGGCTTGAGCACCATCACCTTCTCGCCGCCAATGACGCCTTCGGCGACCTCGCCCTGGAACTTGGCCTTCCATGGCGAAAAGGAATGGCGGCGGACGAGCTGGTCCGCCGCCATGAAGCCGATGTTGTGGCGGTTCCTGGCGTAGTCCAGACCCGGATTACCCAGTCCAACCACCAGCAGCATGGGATCAGCCCGCGGCGGCCTCGCCTTCGGCGCGGGCCACGGTGGGCGGCGCGATGGAGACGACGGTGGCCTCTTCCGCCAGATGGTACGGCTTCACCCCGGCCGGCAAGGCCAAATGGGAGAGGTGGACCGCGTTGCCGATGTCCAGGCCGGTGAGATCGACGACGAACTCGCCCGGAATGGCGTCGGGGGCGCAAGCCACTTCGATTTCATGATGCTCGATATTGAGCACGCCGCCGCGCTTGATGCCCGGCGACTTGTCCTGGTTGATGCAGTGGACCGGCACCTTGACGTGGACGACCATGTCCGACGACACGCGCATGAAATCCACATGGATCGGCTGGTCGGTCACGGGGTGGAACTGGACGTCGCGGGCCAGGCAGCGGTGCTTGCCGCTGGCGCCGAGATCGATGTCGAGCAGGCGGGTGGTGAAGCCCGGCTTCTTCAGCTCGGCCCACACGACGCGGGGATCGAGGGCGATGCACAGGGGGGTCTGCTTGCCACCGTAGATGACGCCGGGAACCAGTCCGGCGCGGCGAGTGGCCCGGGCGGCCCCCTTTCCGGCCCGGTCGCGCGGGGTCGCGGCGATGGCGCTGATGTCGCTCATGTCTGTCTCCACTAAACACGGAAAGGCGCGACCTCCAGGGGTGTCGCGCCGAAGGTCCGTCGTCTACACCGAATCGGGAGGTTCTTCAACCGCTTTCCCGCGGCGGCCGGCCCGGCTATCATGCGGGTATGATCCCCTCGTCCGAGCGCCTGTCCCGCCAGATCGCCTTCGTCCTCGAACTGGACAAGCTTAAGACGGTGCTGCGCCAGACCCTGCTGCTCGATTCCTCGCGTTTCGAGAACGACGCCGAACATTCCTGGCATGTCGCCGTCATGGCGATGGTGCTGGCGGAGCATGCCCCGCCAGGGATCGACATCGGCCGGGTGGCGCAGATGCTGCTTCTGCACGACGTGGTCGAGATCGACGCGGGCGACACGTTCATCCACGACGAGGCCGGCGCCGCCGACAAGGAGGCCCGCGAAACGGCGGCCGCCGACCGCCTGTATGGCCTTCTGCCGGCCGACCAGGCCGCCGGCCTGCGCGCTTTGTGGGAGGAGTTCGAGGCCAAGGAAAGCCCGGAGGCCCGGTTCGCCGACGCCCTCGACCGTTTGCAGCCGATCCTCCACAACGTCGCCACCGAAGGGGAAACCTGGAAACGCCACGGCGTCACCGCCGACAAGGTGCTGCGGCTCGCCGGCCGCATCGACCGCGGCGCTCCGGCGCTGGGCGCCTATGCCCGCGCGTTGGTAACGGAGGCCGTCCGGCGCGGCTATCTGGCGCCCGCGCCGGATGGGTTGACCGGCTGACGCCAACGCGCGGGCTAAGGTTCCGCCCTCTCGGCGTAATCCGAGTCCCCGGGCCGCTCTTCCGCCACCCGCAGACGCTCGGGCGAATCCGCCAGCAATTGCAGGGCGACGGTACCGTTGGCGCTGCGGATGAGAACCTCGCGCGTCCACGATCCGTCCTCGAGCGGCATCGGCGGGCCGAGGTCGATGCTGGTCACCCCTTCGATATCCATGCTCAGGCTGTGGTTGTCGAGGAAAGAGATGGCGGCGACGGTTTTCATCGGTCTGCTCCCGGACACCTTGCGCAAGGCTGGCGCAACCTTGCCCGGGCGTCAAGCGGGGGAGCGTCCCGCTTGACTGGGGGGCGGAACGTCACATGGCTCGCGCCTGCCCGGTATGCCGGCAAACCTCCTCCAGCGCATGGCCGGCGACCGGGGCGGCCTGCCCCCGTTCGGCCAGGTCGCCAAGGGTGACGACGCCGACCAGCCGCTTGCCGCGGTTGAGCACCGGCAGTCGGCGGATCTGCTTGCTGCTCATGATCTCCGCCGCCTCTTCCACGTCCTGGTCCTCGAAGCAGTAGGCCACGTGTTCGGACAAAATCTCGCGGATGGAGCAGGAATTGGGGTCCTTGCCTTCGGCCACCGCCCGCAGGGCGATGTCGCGGTCGGTCACCGTCCCGATCAGGCGGTCGTTCTCGCCCACCGGAAGGAAGCCCGAATCGATCTCCCGCATCAGCACCGCCGCTTCCCTGATGGTCAGGTCCGGGCTGATGACGCGGGGTTGGCGGGACATGACTTGTGCCACTTGCATGATTCCCTCCCTTGCCGGCGCGGGGACGAATCCGCCGCTTCCGGCGCAATGAATTGCGACGTACCGAAAGCGATGTGGGCAGCCGCGACCGAAACAACACCGCACGATGCCGATGCGCGGCGCCGTACCGATTACGCCGGCCGAAAATGTGCCGGGGAACGGCGGCGCGCCTGCAAGGGGCCTACGCGTCGAACGCCGCGCCGATTAAGGCTTTTGTCGGCGGTATCATTGTACCGTTATCGCAACGCCCTGTTTTTACTCACCTTATTCCTCATTGACTCACAGCACGGCCGTGGCATACTCCGCGCCTCTCCGATGGCGCCTCTCGCGCCCGGATTCACTGGTTTTGCCGTGGGTGCCATGAAGACCTATAACGCCAAACCGTCCGAAGTGCAGAAGAAGTGGGTCGTGATCGACGCGGACGGCGTCGTGCTCGGCCGCCTGGCCAGCATCGTTTCGATGCGCCTGCGCGGCAAGCATCTGACCACTTACACGCCCCATGTCGACATGGGCGACAACGTGATCGTCGTTAACGCCGCGAAGGTGAAGCTCACCGGCAACAAGATGAGCGACAAGACCTTCTACTGGCACACCAACCATCCGGGCGGCATCAAGGGGCGCACCATGGGCCAGTTGCTGGGCGGCCGTTTCCCCGAGCGCGTGATCGAGAAGGCCGTCGAGCGGATGATCACCCGCGGCCCGCTGGGGCGCCAGCAGATGAAGAATTTGCGCGTCTATGGCGGCCCGACCCATCCGCACGAGGCGCAGCAGCCCGAGGTGCTGGACGTCGCATCGATGAATCCGAAGAACAAGAGGTAAGCCATGGCCGATCTCACCAGCTTGGCCGATCTGAAGGCCGCCGCTCCGGCCCAGGTTCAGCCCACGCACGAGCGCAAGGTCGACGCCAAGGGCCGTGCCTATGCCACCGGCAAGCGCAAGAACGCCGTCGCCCGCGTCTGGGTGAAACCCGGCTCGGGCAAGATCACCGTCAACAGCCGTGCCGTGGAGGTCTACTTCGCCCGGCCCGTGCTGCGGATGCTGATCAACCAGCCGTTCCAGGCGACCCGCAGCGAAGGTCAGTTCGACATCGTCTGCACCGTCACCGGCGGCGGCCTTTCGGGCCAGGCCGGGGCGCTGCGCCACGGCATCAGCCGCGCGCTCACCTTCTTCGATCCGGCCATGCGCCCGGCGCTGAAGGCGGGCGGCTTCCTCACCCGCGATCCCCGCGTGGTCGAGCGCAAGAAGTACGGCAAGCACAAGGCGCGCCGGTCGACCCAGTTCTCGAAGCGCTGAGGCGCTCGCACGGACGTTCGGGTTCGAGGAGGGTCGCCGGCCGCCGGCGGCCCTCTTCGCTTTTTCCAGGGAGCTGCGGATGGGCATTCTCTACATCGCCACCAGCAAGACCGTTCAGGAATGGGGTTCGGACGTCGGGCTCGGCAAGAACCTGTACAGGGTCGGCTTCGCCGAATCGGGCACACCCGAGGACGCGCTCGCCGCCGGCCCGGCCGGCGCGACCGATTGGAAGGTGCTCCTGACCGCCGAGGCGGAGGGTCCGGAAACGGTCCTGCTCGATCGGCTGGCCCGGAAGGAAAAGCTGGTCGATCCCAACTACTACCCTCGCCTGCGGGGCGCCACCGGCATCGTCCGGGCCAATCTGACGGCGGTCGAGAACGCCATGCTGGTGGCCCTGGCGTTGGAAAACCGCGAGCCGCCCAAGAACTTCAAGGTCAAGCCCGTGGACGTGGCCCGCCACCTCGTCAACAACGCCCTGAAATAAGCCTACCCCAGGAAACGGTCGAGGATCCGTTCCACGCTGCCGACATAGCCGCCGCCGAAAAGCCGGACATGCACCAGCAGGGGATAGAGGTTGTAGAGGTCCCGCCGGGCTTCCCAGAAACCCGGACGGATCGGCCGGATGTCCTCGTAGCGGCGGAAGAACGCCTTGCCGAAGGTCGAGAACAGGGTGCCGAACGCCAGTTCGATCTCCGCGTCGGCGTAATAGATGGCCGGGTCGATGACGGCGGCCACCCGCCCCCGGTGGCAAAGCACGTTGCCACCCCAGGCATCGCCGTGGATCAGCGACGGATGGGAGGGTTCCTCGATCCAGCGGTCCAGGCGGACGGCCAGCCGCTCGACCCGCGCCATGACCGCCGCCGGCAGCCGTCCGGCCCGCCGGGCCTGGTCGGCCATGAACAGCAGCCGGTGGTCGCGGAAGAAGTCGAGCCACCGCTCCGTCGGCGGGTTGGGTTGCGGCACCCCGCCGATGACGGTGTCGCGCTCCAGGCCGAACGCTTGCCAGCCGATGCCATGCAATTCCGCCAGCAGCTCGGCGGCGTGGGCCTCGGCGGTCTGATCGAGCGGATCGCCCGCCTCCACGTATTCCATCAGCAACAGCCCGTCGTCCGCATGAAGCACCGCGGGCACCGGCAGACGGGATTTTTCCGCCAGATAGGCCAGCATCCACCCTTCCGGCTCCAGTCCCGCACCGACCTTGGCCACCACCCGGCCGCCATCCGAGAGCGTCACCGACAGGACCTCGCCGACGCAGCCGCCGCTGAGCGGCCGTGCGTTCGTCGCCGCGCGGCCGGTGATGCGGCTTATGCGTTCAAGCAGCGGCCGGTGAGCCATCGGCACCTCACAGCATCGTGTTCCGGATATGCCCCAGCAATCCGTCGCACCCGGCCTCGATCATGTCCAGGACCTGTTCGAATCCATCGGCTCCCCCGTAATAGGGATCGGGCACATCCGGCACCCCGAATTGGGGCGCATAGCGCATGAACAGGTGAAGCCGCTGCTCCCGGCCGCGCGGGCACAGCCTGGAAAGACGGGAGTGGTGTCCTCGATCCATCGCCACCACGAGATCGAACGTCTCGAAATCGCCGGCACGCACCTGATGCGCCCGCAGATCGTCGAGAGAAATCCCCCGCGCCTTGGCGGCGGCGCTGGCGCGGCCATCGGGGGCTTCGCCCACGTGGTAGCTGTCGGTGCCGGCCGAATCGGTGGAAATCCTGTCCGCCAGCCCCTCCCGCGCGGCCAGCGCGCGGAAAACCCCCTCGGCGGTGGGTGAGCGGCAGATGTTGCCCGTGCAAACGAAAAGAACCTTGACCACGGCATCCCCTTTCCCGCGGACCGTCATGGCAAGGGGGATAGCGGCTTCCCGGGAGGTGCGCAAGCACCGGGTGGAGCACCCCGACGGCGTGCCGATCGAAAGGGGAAACGACGCGCCCTGAAGGCCGCACTCCCCAGCGGGCTTGACTCAACCGCCAAAGTGGGTAGGCATATCGCGTCCTGGGTACTCGGATTTAGGTATGGAAGCCACTCTCGGCAAGCCGGCGAACGGGGATGTGCGGCGTCTGGTTTCTTTAGCCGCAGGTGCCATCGGCGTGGTCTACGGCGACATCGGCACCAGTCCCCTGTACACCATTCAGGAATGCTTCGGCCACGGCTTGCCGGCGACGCCCGCCAACGTGCTGGGGATCGCATCCCTGGTATTGTGGTCGATCATCGTCGTCGTCACGCTGAAATACGTCCTGTTCGTCATGCGCGCCGACAACCGCGGCGAAGGCGGCATCCTCGCCCTGCTGGCGCTGGCGGACCAGGATGGCGGCGGCCGCGCCAAGTCGGGAATGATCCTGGTGCTGGGCCTGTTCGGCGCGGCCCTGTTCTTCGGCGACGGCATGATCACGCCCGCCATATCGGTGCTTTCGGCGGTCGAGGGGATCGAGGTCGCCACGCCGGCGCTGCACGACGTGATCGTGCCGGTGACGCTGGTGGTGCTGATCGCCCTGTTCTGGGTCCAGAGCAGCGGCACCGCCCGGATCGGCGCGGTGTTCGCCCCCGTCATGGCCGTATGGTTCGTCACCCTGGCCATCCTCGGCATCCACCAGATCGGCGCCGCGCCGCGCATCTTCGCCGCCATCAACCCCTTGCACGCCTTCGCCTTTCTCAGGGATCACGGCTGGCAGGCGTTCCCCTTGCTGGGCTCGGTGGTGCTGGCGGTGACCGGTGGCGAGGCGCTCTACGCGGACATGGGGCATTTCGGCAAAAGACCGATCCAGTTGGCGTGGTTCACCCTGGTCCTGCCGGCGCTGGTGCTGAATTATTTCGGTCAGGCGGCGCTGCTCTTGTCCGATGCCGGGGCTGCGCGCAACCCGTTCTACCTGATGGTGCCCTCCTGGGGTCTGGTCCCCATGGTCCTGCTGTCCACCGCCGCCACCGTCATCGCCAGTCAGGCGGTGATTTCCGGCGTGTTCTCGCTGGCACGCCAAGCCGTTCAGCTCGGTTTCTCGCCCCGGCTGGAAATCCGCCACACCTCCGAGGAGGAGGAAGGCCAAATCTACATTCCCCGAGCCAATTGGAACCTTTTGGCCGGAATCATCGTGCTGGTGGTGGGGTTCCACTCGTCCAGCAACCTCGCCGCCGCCTATGGCATCGCCGTGACGGGAACCATGGCGACGACCACTGTCCTGGCTTTGGTGGTGGCTCACAAATCGTGGGGCTGGAAACTGTGGCATTGTCTGGTGGTCGGCGCCTTCTTCCTAATCGTGGACTGCGCCTTCCTGGGGGCCAACCTACTTAAGATTCCGAGCGGCGGATGGTTCCCGCTGGCGGTGGGCTGCGCCATGTTCCTGTTGATGACCACCTGGAAACACGGCCGGGATATCCTGGCGCGCCGCCTGTCCGAGGAATCCCTGCCTCTCGACGTTTTCCTGGCGCGGCAGAAGGAGAATCCTGCGCGCCGCGTCTCCGGGACCGCGGTGTTCCTTACGGGCAGCCTTGACGACGTCCCCCTCGCGCTTCTGCTCAACATCAAGCACAACACGATCATTCACGAACGCGTGGTCTTTCTGACCGTGGTGACGGAGCCCTTCCCGCGCGTCCCGGCAAAGGACCGGTTGATCGTCGAGGGCCTGGCCGAGGGATTTTACCGGATCACCGTCCGTTACGGTTTCTTCCAGGAGCCCGACATCCCCAAAGCCCTGCGCCTGTGCAAGGCTTTCGGCCTGGAATTCGACATGATGCAAACGTCGTTTTTCCTGGGCCGGGAGACTCTCATCCCATCGGTGCAACCCGAAATGCCATTCTGGCGCGAACAATTGTTCATGGTCATGAGTTGGAACGCCATGTCGGCCACCGACTTCTTCCGCATTCCCGCCGGCCGAGTGGTGGAACTCGGCACCCAGGTGCAGCTCTAGCCATGACCGCAGCCAATCCGCAACCCGACCCGCCGGCAGAAAACAGGGGGCCCTACGAAAGCCGCCCGCACAACGTCGGCGCCCTCCTGCTGGCGGCATTCGGCGTGGTTTTCGGCGATATCGGCACCAGTCCGCTGTACGCGATCAAGGAGACCTTCGCCGGCCCCCATCCGCTGCCCATCGACCGGCCCCATGTGCTGGGCGCGCTGTCGCTGGTCTTCTGGTCCCTCATCATCGTCGTCACCTTGAAATACGTCATCGTGATGATGCGGGCGGACAACCGCGGGGAAGGCGGCAGCCTGGCCTTGCAGGCGCTTGTCGGAACCGCCGCCGCCGGCCGCAAGCAATTGGCCGTGGCGGTCACCGCGCTCGGCATTTTCGCCGCCGCCCTGTTCTACGGGGACAGCATGATCACCCCGGCGATCTCGGTGCTGTCGGCGGTCGAGGGGCTCCAAGTGGTGGCGCCGCAGCTCGAGAGCTACGTCATTCCGGCGACCATCGCCATTCTCATCGTGCTGTTCCTCATCCAAAGGCAGGGAACCGCGGCGGTGGGGTTCATCTTCGGCCCGGTCATGGTGGGATGGTTCGCGATCCTGGCCATCCTTGGAATTCGCAGCATCGCCCTGGCGCCCGAGGTGCTGTGGGCCGTTTCGCCCCATCACGCCTTGGCCTTCCTGTTGCACGGCGGCTGGGGAGGGTTCCTTGCGCTGGGCTCGGTGGTGCTGGCGGTGACCGGCTGCGAGGCCCTGTATGCCGATATCGGCCATTTTGGCCGGCTGCCCATCCGTCTGGCCTGGTACCTGCTGGTTCTTCCGGCGCTGGTGCTCAACTACCTGGGCCAGGGGGCGCTGCTGCTGGCGCACCCCGATTCCATCGAGAACCCCTTCTTCCGCTTGGCCCCGGCCTGGGCGGGAATGCCCTTGCTGGTGCTGGCCGCGGTGGCGACGGTGATCGCCAGCCAGGCCGTCATTTCCGGCGCTTTTTCCATGACCCGTCAGGCCGTGCAATTGGGTTTCCTGCCCCGCATGACCATCATCCATACGTCGGAGCGGGAGATCGGCCAGATCTACATCCCCTTCATCAACTGGGTACTGATGCTGGCGGTGGGGGGGCTGGTCATCGGCTTCCAGACGTCCAGCAACCTCGCCTCGGCCTACGGCATCGCGGTGACCGGCACCATGCTGATCAGCACGATCCTGTTGGCGCTGGTGATGACGCTGCTGTGGGGCTGGCGCGGGCGCCGCACCACCCTCCTGGTCGCCCTCTTCCTGGTGGTCGATTGCGCCTTCTTCCTCGCCAACACCACCAAGATCCCCATGGGAGGCTGGTTCCCTCTGTTGGTGGGCCTTGGCATCTTCACTCTGCTGATGACCTGGAAGGCGGGCCGTGCCTTGCTGATGCAGCGCTACCGGGACGAGGCCATGCCGGTGGACGCCTTCCTCGCCTCGCTGTCCGACCGGGTGGCGCGGGTTCCGGGCACGGCGGTGTTCCTGACCAGCACGCGCGAGGGCGTCCCCATGGCCCTGCTCCACAATCTGAAGCACAACAAGGTCATCCACGAGCGCGTGGTCATCTGCACCGTGACCACCGAGGAGGTGCCCTACGCCGCTCCCGAACAGCGGCTGGAATCCTTCCTTCTCGCGCCCAATTTCCATCGGCTGGTGCTGCGCTTCGGCTTCATGGAAGATCCGAACATCCCCAAGGCGTTGGCCCACGCCCGCACCGACGAGCTCGGATTCTTCTACGAGCCGATGTCCATATCCTATTTCATCTCGCGTGAGACCCTGGTGCCCAGCTCGCGGCCGGGCATGACTCCCTGGCGGGAGCAATTGTTCGCGTGGATGGCCCGCAGCGCCGCCAGCGCCATGGAGTTCTTCCATCTGCCCCCCAACCGCGTGGTCGAGTTGGGGAGCCAGGTGGAGATTTGATTTTATCCCGCCGCCATACCGCCTTCACAACCGTCGGGTCCAGACCGTCCTTCCCGTGCCATTGTCGGCACACGGAGGAGACGAATCGTGACCACGACACGAGAGCAACTGCTTGAGTATTATCAGGAGTTTGGCGACAGCGATTACTCCGCCTACACCAAATACCTGTACCCTCACTGGGAGGGATGGACCAACAGCAACAACTGGTCTCACTTGGTGACGGACCATTTCAATCAGTGCCATGTCTGCGACGGCACGGTAACCCCGGAGCGCGCCGAGGACCTGTTCATGGCTCGCTCGAACAATGGAAGCTTTCCTTTCACGTCAACGCTTCTGTCCGAAAGTTTCATCTTGGCGATCACCCGCGCGATCCGCGACAATGTGATCCGGTTCCATGCCGGCACGGTTCGGGCCTTCGCCAATTATGAATTGGCTGTGAAAGGCTACATGATCACGGTGACCAACCAGAATTCCACGCAGACGCGCCAAACCTTGCAGTACCGGGACGGAGTGGTCGTGGGCATCGACCGCCGTGGCCTGATCAATCATTTCCACGGCGACGCGTCCTACGCCTCGGGCGGGGACATCTATGTCCCGTCGGGCCAAGGATGGAAAAAGAAGGGCAATCTGTAGCCCTCGGGATTCGGGGAGCGCCCATGCAAAACCCCTCGGCTGGAAGGCCGAGGGGTTTTCATCCCTGCCCTGCCGCGTGTCAGTGCAGCAGGCGCGGCAGATCGTGAATGGCCGAGTCCACCAGCTTGACGGCCTGGTCCGCGGTGATGCTTTGCGACAGCACCTGCCGGGCGGCGGCGACGGCCACGTCCACGGCATGATCCTGAACCTCGCGGACGGCGGCGGCTTCGGCCTGGGCGATCCGCTCCAAGGCCATCTGCTCGCGGCGCTTCAGGCTCTCCTCCAGGTCCATGGCGGCCTGCTCGGCGAGCCGCTGGGCCTCGGCACGGGCGTGGGCGATGATCGCCTCGGCCTCCTTGGCCGCCTCATTCTGCTTGCGCTGATAGGCCGCCAGCATTTCCTGAGCGTCCTCGCGCAGCGTATGGGCCTCGTCGAGTCGTGCCCGGATCTTGGCCGCACGTGCATCCAGTGCCGCGGAGATGGCCCGCATCACCGGCCGGTAGGCGAGCGCGAACACCAGCAGGAACGCGACGTTGACCCAGAAATGGGCGTCGGTATAGAAGGCGCCCACCTCTTCGGCATGCTCCGCGGTGACGGCGAAAGCGGTCGAAAAGATCATTGGCCCTGCTCCTCAAGGGCGGCTCCGATGGCGGCCTCCAAGCGCGCCCGATCGGGGGTGCCGCCGATCAGGCGGCCCACCACCGCTCCGGCGATGTCGGCAGCGACGTCGCGCACGCCCGCAAGCGCCGTCTCCTTGGCGGCGGCGATGCGCGCTTCCCCTGCCTTGATCTGCTCGGCGAGGCGGTCGGCCAATTCGCGGCTGCGCCGCTCGCCCTCCTGCCCAAGCCGGTCGGTGGTCTCCCTGACCACGGCGACGGCATGGGCGCGGGCTTCGGCCAGTGCCTTCTCGTAGGCGGCCAGGGCCGTTTCGGCTTCCGCCTTGATTTGCGCGGCCTTGTCGAGATTGTCGTCGATCTTGCGCTGCCGTTCGTCGAGGACGGCGCCGATCTTGGGCAGCGCGACCTTCGCCATCAGCACGTAGAGGACGATAAAAGTGACGACAAGCCAGAAGACCTGCGGCGCAAAGGTCGACGGATCGAATTGAGGCATCCGAGCACTCCTGATCGGTATCGCGTCCTGACCTCCTCCTCCAGTTCGGCCGGGCCGCCGGACAGGGCAAGATGCCATATCCAGGAAGCCGGCCGTCCCGAAGGGGGGATGGACCCTACTTGAAAAGGATCATCAGCGACACGACCAGGGCGTACAGGGCGATCGCCTCGGTAACGGCGAAGCCGATCCAGCCGTACAGCTCGACGTTCGCCTTGGCGGCGGGGTTGCGGCCGACGGTGGCGATCAGCGAGGACCACACGGAGCCCACGCCGACGCCGGCGCCGATCACACCGATGGCGGCAAGGCCGGCACCGATCAACTTTGCAGATTCGTAATCCATTTCAGTCAACTCCTTCGCGATAGAAACCAGACCCCGACCCGCGCCGCCTCAATGCATATGAATGGCGTCGTGCAAGTAGATGCAGGTCAAAGCCGTGAACACGTAGGCTTGCAGCAGGGCGATACCGAATTCGAGCAACGCGACCGCGCTGAGGAAAGCGAACGGAATAACCCCGGGAACGAGGTAGAACGCGCCCAGAGAAACCACGAACCCGCCCAGGATCGTCAGAATGATATGACCGGCGGTCATGTTGGCGAACAGACGGACCGAGAGGCTGATCGGACGGGACAGATAGGAAATCAACTCGATCGGAACCAGGATCACCGCCGTCGCCAGGGGGGCGCCGTGCGGAAAGAAGAAACGCAGGAAGTGCAGGCCGTGCCGGACGAATCCGATGACCGTCACGCCGACGAAGACCACGGCGGCCATCACGAACGTCACGACGATCTGGCTGGTGAATGTGAAGGCGCCGGGCAGCAGGCCCAGCAGATTGCCGAACAGCACGAACATGAACAGGGAGAAGACGAACGGAAAGTACTTGCGGCCCTCGCTTCCCACGTTGTCGCGCAACATGTTGGCGATGAATTCGTAGAAGACCTCCGCCATCGACTGCCACCGCCCGGGCACCAATGCCCGCGAGCGGACCGATACGGTCAGGAAGGCCGTGATCAGAACCACCGTCACGACCATCATCACCGCCGAGTTCGTGAACGAGACGTTCACCCCCGCTACCTGAAGGTCGACAATCGGCTTGATCTGGAACTGTTCGATCGGGTTGGCCACCGCACGTCCCTCTTAGTTATCCTTTTCCGACCGGGTCCGGCGCCGTTGAGCGGCCCCGATCCCAACCGTATCATCGAGTCCCCGGGCGGCGCGATAGGCGTTCATCACGCCCGCGGCTCCACCCAAAAGCAGAAACAGCACCATCAGCCACGGACGGGTGCCGAGCCAGCGGTCCAAACCCCATCCAATGGCGACCCCGACCGCGATGCCCACCACGAACTCGACCGCCAGCCGCATCGCGAGCCCAAGTCCGGCGGACGCCACGCGCTCTTCCCGGCCACGCCCGGCCCGCTCCCGCTCCCGCGCGGCACGCAAGCGGGCATCGAGTTCCTCGAGGGAAGGGGGATTGTCCCGCTCAGCCATTGGTCATGAGCCCATGATCCTGCCCCCTTCTGGCCACACCGGTGCCAAAAGCGCGGGCACCATAAGAGTAGAGCCCACCCGTGTCAAGGACGGAAACAGGAAGAGCCAACACCTTGAAACTTCAAGACTATTCGCCATCTGCGCGATGGCGCACGGTTCGATTGCGGCGATTTTTCACGTCAGCACTCAACCCGAAAAGGTGGGGACAGATAAAAGTCTGTAATCGTTTCAAAATGTTAGGGGATGACCTTGATCAGCCTGACAACGCGTCCCGGAAGGCTTCCGCTTGAGCCAGGTCTACCGATACGAGTTGCGACACCCCTCTTTCCGCCATGGTCACGCCGTAAAGGCGATCCATCCGCGCCATGCTCATGCGGTGGTGGGTGACCACCAGGAAGCGGGTGCCGGTGGAATTGGCGATGGTCTCCACCAGCGAACAGAAGCGGTCAACGTTGGCATCGTCGAGGGGGGCGTCCACCTCGTCCAGCACGCAGATGGGGGCCGGATTGGTCATGAACACCGCGAAGAGGAGGGCAAGCGCGGTGAGCGCCTGTTCGCCGCCGGACAGCAGCGACAGCACCTGGAGGCGCTTTCCCGGCGGCGACGCCATGATTTCGAGGCCGGCCGCCAGCGGGTCGTCGGACTCGGTCAAGGCGAGGTGAGCGCGGCCGCCGCCGAAAAGCCGGACGAACAAATCCCGGAAGTGGCGATCAACGTCCTGGAACGAGGCCAGCAACCGTTCGCGTCCCTCGCGATTCAATTCGGCGATGGCCTGACGCAGCCGCGCGATGGCCTGGACGAGATCGTCCTTCTCCACGCGCATGCCGGCCAGACGTTCCTCCAATTCGCCAACCTCCTGCTCGGCCCTTAGGTTGACGGGGCCCATCGCGTCGCGCTCGCGCGACAGCCGGTCGAGGCGGCGGTGCAGGTCGTCCCGGTCGGGCGGGTCGGCGGGATCAATTCCCGCGACCGCTCCCAATTGCTCGGGAGTGACGTCCAGCCGCTCGGCGATACGGCCGGCGACCGAACGGCATTGCTGTTCGGCAGCCCCCAAGGCCGCTTCGCTGCGGATGCGCTGCTCACGCTCGGCCTGAAGCGCCACCTCGGCGGCGCGGGCCTGGCGGTCGGCTTCCACCAAGCGCTGTTCCGCCGCGATCAGCCGTTCCGCCGCGTCGCGGCGGGCCGCCTCCGCCTCGCCGATACGGTCGAGCAGCTCGGCGCGGCGGCGCGCGATGACGTCGGGCAGCGTGGCCAAGCGCTCGATCTCCGCCGCCACCGCCTCGCGCCGCGATTCCAGGTCTTGCACGTGCCCGCGGGCCGCATCGGCGCGGCGGCGCCAGGAATCCGCATCCTGGGCGATGGCATCGAGACGCCGTTTGCGCTCTCCGGCCTCGCGCACCAGCCGGTCGAGGGCCGAACGCGCCTCCACCAGGGCCGAGCGCCGTTCCGCCAGGTCCGCCCGCAGGGCGGCGACACGGTCGCGCCCGCCTTCGGATTGGGGAAAGCCGGCCACCATGTCGCGCGCCGCCATCACCTCCTGTTCCGCCTCCTCCAAGTCGGCGGTGGCGGCCTCGGCCTGCTCGGCCAAAGCCGCAAGGCGCGATTCGGCGGCGGCGAAGCGCTGGGCCAGACGGGAGTGGGTTTCGCGGGCGGCGGCGGTTTCCGCTTCGGCGCGGCGCACGGCGTCCTTGGCCCGGCGCTCGTTCTCCGCCGCTTCCTCGACAACCCGCGACGCGGCTTCCGCCCGCGCCTCGGCCTCTTCGACGCCGGCATCGGCGTCGCCGAGACGCAGTTCCAGCTCCCGCAGGCGGTTGCGCTGAGCCAACCGGAGCGCCATGGGACTGGGAGCCCCCGCGCGGATGGTATAGCCGTCCCAGCGGAACAGATCGCCGTCGCGGGTCACCAAACGCTGGCCCACGGCGAGCCGCTCCCGCAGCCGCTCCGCCGCCGTGGCATCGGCCGCCACACCTACCTGAGCCAGCCTCCGCGTCAGGGCCGCGGGCGCGGTGACGAAACGGGCCAGGCACTCCGCCTCCGGCGGCAAGCCCGGCCCCCCGTCCGGCGGCCCCAGTTCGATCCAGTGCAGAGGCGCGGCCGCATCGAGAGAGGCGCCAAGATCGTCGCCCAACGCCGCCACCAGCGCCAGCTCCCATCCGGCCGGCGCGGAAACGCCGTCGAGAACGGGAGCGTGGCCGGAGCTGCCGTGCTGCGCCAATACCGCCGTCAGGGCGTCGGCTTCGGCGGACAAGCGGGAGCGCGCAGCCACCGCCGCCTGCACGGCGTCGCGGCCGGAATCCCGCGCGGCCTGGGCCTGCCGGCGCCGGCGATCGGCCTCTTCGGCCGCTTCCCGGGATTCCGCCAGGTATTCCAGCGCCGATTCGAGATCCATCTCCACCGCGGTCAGGGCCTCGCGCCCAATCGTCTCGGCATCGGCTTGAGCCCGCTGGGTTTCCACCTGCGCCAGGCGGTCGCGCAGGCGGTCGCGGCGCGCCTCCGCGTCGGCATGCCGGCGCAGCGCCGCCGCGCGTTCGGCGTCGGCGGCGGCGACCTCCTCCATCACCTGCGCCAGATCGCGTTCGATGACGGCCACGGCCGAAGCCGTCGCCGCGACGGTGTCCTCGGCATCCCCGCGGGCGCCGTCCTCCCCGGTGGCGGCGGCGAGAATGTCCTCGCGCTCGGCCACCAGGCGGGCGATGGCGTGTTCGGCATCCGCGGACCGGGCGCGCTCGCGCTGGAGGTCCGATGACGCCTGGGCCAGCCGTTGTTCCAAGTCGCGCCGCGTTTCCGCCAGCCGGCCCTCCTCGGCCTCCAATTGCTCGCGCTCGACCATCAGGCGTTGCAGGATGCCCGCGGTTTCGGCGTCGGCCTTGCGCAGCTCGGGCAGGCAGGCCGCCGCTTCCGCCTTGCCGGTGGCGGCGACGGCCGTCCGCTCGGACGCTTCCGCCACCCGCAGATCGGCATCGCGCAGCGAGACGCGCGCGGCCTCGACCGCCTCAAGGGCCTCCAGCCAGGCGAGGTGGAGAATTTGCGCCTCGACCTTGACAATGTTCTCCGAAAGAGCGCGGTAGCGCGCCGCTTGGCGGGCCTGTTTGCGCAGCCCGTCGAGCTGCTGCCCGAGCGTCAGCATCACGTCGTCGAGACGAGAGAGGTTGGCTTCGGCCCCTTTCAGCCGGTTCTCGGCCTCGTGCCGGCGGGAATAGAGTCCGGCGATGCCGGCGGCTTCCTCCAGCAGCGACCGGCGCTCGGATGGCTTGGCATTGATGATGGCGCCGATCCGGCCCTGACTGACCAGGCCCGAGGAGCGGGCGCCGGTGGCCGCATCGGCGAACAGAAGCTGGACGTCGCGCGCCCGCGTCTCGGCCCCGTTGATCCGGTAGCTGGAACCGCGTCCGCGTTCGATGCGGCGGATGACCTCCAGCTCTTCGAAAGCATGATAGGGAGGCGGAGCGAAACCACCCCGGTTGTCGAGATGGACGGCGACTTCGGCGATGTTGCGGGACGGACGGCCCGACGTGCCGCCGAAGATGACGTCGTCCATTTCGCCGCCGCGCATGTGGCGGGCCGAGGTCTCCCCCATGACCCAGCGCAGCGCCTCGATCAGATTGGATTTGCCGCAACCGTTGGGGCCGACGATGCCGGTCATCCCGGGCTCGATCAGCAACTCGGCGGGATCGACGAAGGACTTGAACCCCGACAGCCTGAGCTTGCTGAAGTGGATCATCCCACGCCCCCTCTGGCGCTCCCCCTTGCGCCCCCCACGCGGCCTACTTCTTCTTGGCGGTGGCGGCGGCGTAAGCCTTGATCAGCTCCTTGTCGACCTCGTCATAGGTTTGCGCGCCCGCGAACAGCTTGCCGTTGATCACCAGCGACGGCGTGGCGTCCACGCCGTACTTCTTCGCGGCATCTTCGGCGCGAGCCTGGATGGCGTCGGCCAAGTCCTGCCGCGTCAGGCAGGAATCCACCTGGTCCGGCGTCATCCCCGCGATGCGAAGCACGTGCTTCATCTCGTCGAGGGGGCTCTGGGCGGTGGCCCATTTCTCCTGGGTCTGGAACAGCAGGTCCAGCACGCCGAAGTACCGTTCCGGCCCCGCGCATTGGGCGATCATCGACGCCCCCACGGACAGTTCCGCGGGCGCGGTGGGAAAATCGCGGTAAAGGAATTTCGCCTTGCCGGTATCGACCCAGTCGGTCTTGATCTTGGGGATCACGGTCTCGGCGAAATGGGCGCAGTGCGGGCATGTCAGCGACGCGTATTCGATGATGGTGACCGGAGCGTCGGGTTTGCCCAACATCTGATCGATGGAGGCGGTATCGGCGCCATGGGCGACACCCGCAGCGAATGACACAACCAGAGCGAGCAGCCGAAAAACAGCCTTCACCATTGCCTCCTTGGCCGGGATTCTCCCCCAGATATTAAGAGGCGGCACCGAATGGCACAAGGAGAGTGACGGGAGGGGCATGGACCCGCGCGACGAATTGGACGTCTCACGGACAGGTCCCACCCTGGAAGCGCCGGCCCAGCGACGGCGACGTGGGCCGGAGCCGCCGCGCGCGTCAGCCCCCCAGACGCCGCCCCAGACGCTCCAGCGCGTCCCGCAATTCGGGATCGTCGACGCGGGCCAGCGCGGCCGTCAGATCGCCCGGCGGCTGGTTCGCCCCGGCCCGTGGGGCCGCCGGCGCGCTCCGGGCACGGGGAAGCGGTCCGTGCCGCAATTGAAGGCGCGCGACCGCCCGATAGCCGAAATGGCCGTTGATGCGTTCGAGAACCAGCGGCTCCAGGTGCTGGAGGTCGGTGGCGAAGGCGGAGGAGGCCACCTTGACCACCAGCGTCCCCTCCGCCCGTTCCTTGGGCGGGAACTTGATGCGCGACGGCAGCGTATGGGCGGCCACCGCCGGCCCGACGATGGCGGGCCAATCGACCACCAGCGCGGCATCGACGAAGCCGTGGCCGCCGAAGACTCCGCGCGTCGCCCGCCCGGCCGGCACGGCGATGGCGACCAAGCCGTTGGTGCGGCGCTCGGCGGAGTCTGTGGCGCTGGTCATGGCCAGACCTTACCACTATCCTTCGTCCATGTCCGCCCCTTCCCCCGACGGTCTCGCCCGCCGACTGCTCGCGTGGTACGACCGCAACCGCCGCAGCCTGCCCTGGCGCGCCGCGCCCGGCCAGATCCCGGACCCCTACCGGGTATGGCTGTCCGAAATCATGCTGCAGCAGACCACGGTCCAAGCGGCCGCGCCTTATTTCCTGACCTTTCAGGAACGCTGGCCGACGATCCACGCGCTGGCCGCAGCCCCCGTCGAGGACGTCATGCAAGCCTGGGCGGGATTGGGCTATTACGCACGGGCGCGAAATCTCCACAAATGCGCGCAGGTGGTGTCCCAATGGCGGGAGGGCCGCTTTCCCGACGACGAAGCGGCACTGCGCCAGTTGCCGGGAATCGGCGATTACACGGCTGCCGCGATCGCCGCCATCGCCTTCGACAGGCCCGCGGTGGTCGTGGACGGCAACGTCGAGCGGGTGATGGCGCGGCTGTTCGCCCATGCCGAGCCCCTGCCCGCCGCCAAAGCCGCCCTGAAGCGGCTGGCCGCCGGCCTGACGCCCGGGGAACGGCCGGGGGACTACGCCCAGGCGGTGATGGACCTGGGCGCCACCATTTGCACTCCCCGGGGAGATGCGGCCTGCGGCATCTGCCCGTGGATGGAGTTCTGCGAGGCCCGCCGGCTGGGGATCGCGGCGGACCTTCCGGCCAAAGCGGAAAAACCGGAACGCCCCGTCCGCCACGGCATCGCCTTCTGGACCGTGCGCCGGGACGATGCCGTCCTGCTCCGCCGCCGTCCCCCCCAAGGATTGTTGGGAGGCATGATGGAAATCCCGTCGACGCCGTGGCGATCCGCCCCCTGGACCCTGGGCGAGGCCAGCGCCGAGGCACCGCTGGGCGCGGACTGGCGGCTATTGCCGGGATCGGTCCGCCATACCTTCTCGCACTTCCATCTGGAGCTTGCCGTCGCGGTGGGAAGGGCTGGACCCGGGGCCTTCCCGCGCGGTATTTGGTGTTCGCTGGACCATCTGGGGGGGCAGGCCCTGCCGACGCTCATGCGCAAGGTGGTCAGACACGCCCTGGCCAAGGGCTACTGACAGGACGGACACATGCGCAAGATCCTTTTCCTCGCCGCACTCGCCCTGGCCGCCGCCGGGCGCGACCATCCGGCGCTGGCCGGCGAAGAGATGCTGATTTTTCCGCCCGCCGACTGGCAGCGGTTGCCGATGCTGACCCAGCAGAACGTCACCGTCGCCCGCATGCTGCCGCCCGGCGCCACTCCGCAACATTACGACGAGGCCATCAATGTCGAGCGCTATGACGGCTTCAGCAATCCGCCGAAGGACTTCGCCCTCAGCGCGGTTCAAGAAGTGCGGAAGAACTGCGAGGGCGTCCAGGTAAGCCCCGTCGACGAGACCCCGATCAACAATTACCCGGCCGCGGCGTTGCGGGTTGCCTGCACCAGGGGCCGCCACACCGGCCGCAGCGGCCTGATGATGGTGATCGCCGTCGCCGGCAAGCATGCCCTCTACGTCGCCAAGCGCATCTGGTTCGGACCGCCGGTCGCCGCCAACCAAGCCGTTCTCGTTCCGCAAGACACGCTGGCCGCCTGGGACGCCTTCGCCGCCACCGTCACCCTGTGCGATCCCGACGACAGCACTCACCCCTGCCCGTCGGCGAACAGGCAGAGATGAGGCTTGGGGCAAGGATGGCAGACTCTTCCCCTGGCCCTACTGGACGGTATTGGTGGCCCAGAGGGGATCGTTCGGCCAATAGATCACGGCATTGCCGTCGTCCTGCATGATCAGGTACGACCCCGGCTTGCCGTTGGTGCCGCTCGCCCAGGCCGGCGACCCATTGTAGAAGTACAGCACGAAATTGCCGTCTCCCTGCATGATGGCCCGCTGGATGGCCTTGCCGTCGGTGCCGGTCGCCCACAGCGGCTTCATGTCGATGGTGCGGTAAAGAACCAGATTGCCGTCGTTCTGGAGAATCAGTTCGTAGCCATTGTTGGTCGAGGAGATCGCTTGGCCGGGAAGAAGTTGCTGGCCGGGAGTAAGTATATTCGACATGAATAACCCCCTATTGGTTGTTTACAGGCACACCCTAGCCCCACGGCATCCTAGCGTCAATTACGCAAGATGTCGTTATGCGTGTATGCATTACATAAACAACTAACATAGGATGTATATAGCATTTGCCAAGCGCCGCGACCCGGCTCGCCAACGAGACCGGTGGAACGCGCGGGGTCAGTCCGCCAACTCGGGGGTGCGGGCGTAATCGGCTCGGATCTCGTCGCGCAGCACATCGATCGGAAGGTAGTCGGCGCCGCGGCGGAAATGCCAGAAGGTCCAGCCGTTGCAGGCCGGCGCACCCTGCACGAGGGCCCCGATCTTGTGGATGGAGCCGCGCTGGCCGTCGGCCACGAGCGAGCCATCGGCGGACACCACCGCGCTCCACGCGCGCCGGGGGCCTCCCCACAGGGTTTCCCCCGGCACGAGCAGGCCGCGTTCGAGCACCGCGCCGAACGGTATCCTCGGCTCCGACCGCTTCGACGGCGTCACCAGGATATTGGAGTCGGCAATCGGCAGAATGGCGCCGATCCGCGCCGCGGCGGCGGCCCTATACTCCGGGTCGCGCTCGATGCCGATGAATCGGCGGCCGAGCTTCCTGGCCACCGCGCCGGTGGTCCCGGTCCCGAAAAAGGGATCGAGCACCACGTCGCCCGGCTTGGTCGCCGCCATCAAAACCCGATACAGCAGGGCTTCCGGCTTCTGGGTCGGATGGGTCTTGCGCCCGCCCGATTTCAGCCTTTCCGGCCCCGTGCACAGCGGCAGCAGCCAGTCGCTGCGCATCTGCACCTCGTCGTTCAGGGCTTTCATGGCCGCATAATTGAAGGTGTAGCGCGACCGCTCGGACTTGGCGCACCAGATCAGGGTTTCATGGGCGTTGGTGAAGCGGGTGCCGCGGAAATTGGGCATCGGGTTGGACTTGCACCAAACGATGTCGTTGAGCACCCAGAAGCCCACATCCTGCACCGCGGTGCCGACACGGAAGATGTTGTGGTAGCTGCCGATCACCCACAACGTCCCGTCGTCCTTCAGCACCCGCCGCGCCGCGGCCAACCATGCCCGCGTAAAGGAATCGTAGGCGGCGAAATCGGCGAAGCGGTCCCATTCCTCGTCCACCCCGTCGACCCGGCTGTTGTCGGGCCGGAAAAGTTCCCCGCCCAGCTGAAGGTTATAAGGGGGATCGGCAAAGACCATATCCACCGAACGGGCGGGCAGAGCCTCCATACGGGCGACGCAATCCCCGTCGAGGATGGTATCCAGCGGCAACGACATGGACGGCAAAATGCCCGGAACCGGCATGAAGCGTCAACAAACGTTTTGAATCCAGCAACTTGACGCCCCCCACCGCACCGCGCGGCAATGATTCTCCTGGCGTATTGCGGGGGGGAGCCACCCCGACCACATGGAGAATTGCCGAAGACGCGGAATATCGCCCGCCGTACAGACGAGGAGGGTTTCATGCCGATCGGGACAAGGACCAACCTGACCAGCTACTGGCAGGACTGGGTAAATCTGGTTCTGGGCGTGTGGCTGTTCATCGCCCCCTGGGCGCTGGGCTATTCCGGCTCGCCCGCGCCGGCCTGGAATTCGTGGATTTTCGGTGTCGTCATCGCGGTGTTGTCCATCGCCGCCCTGGTGCAGTTCGCCCTTTGGGAGGAATGGGTGAACGTCGTCATCGGTGTCTGGCTGCTGATCTCCCCCTGGGTGCTCGGCTTTGCCGCCACCCCCGGCGGAGCGACCACATGGAACCAAGTGGTGATCGGAATCGTCGTCGGGCTGGTCGCCCTGTGGGATGCCCTGTCCCACCGCGAACGGCCGCGCGCGGCCGCCTGACGCCCCTGCCGGGCGGGAGGCCAGGAGGCTACTCCGCCTCCCGCACGGGCTCCCGAAGGGCCAAAGACGGCAGCGTCATCTGCGCCACCGGCGCGAACGAGCGGCGATGGTGGGGAGTCGGGCCCAGCCGGCGCAGCGCCTCGCGGTGATCATTGGTGCCGTAGCCGGCGTTGGTTTCCCAGCCGTAGCCCGGACAGGCCGCCGCCAGACCGGCCATGAGCGCGTCGCGATGGACCTTCGCGACCACCGAGGCGGCGGCGATGGACAGACTGAGCCCGTCGCCGCCCACCACGCAGCGCACCGGGCACGGCAGCGTGTCCGGCGGCCGGTTGCCGTCCACCAGCGCCCACTCGGCCGTCCGCCCCAAAGCCTGGTAGGCGCGGGCCATGGCACGAAAGGTGGCCCGCAGGATGTTCATGGAATCGATCTCGGCGACGCTGGCCTCGCCGATGCCGACGTCGGCGCAATCGCGCACCAGCGCGGCCAATTCCTCCCGGCGGCGGCGTGGAAGCTTTTTCGAATCGTCGAGCTGTTCGAGAAGGCGCCGCGGCAGGCGGTCGGGATCGAGGATGACCGCGGCCGCCACGACCGGCCCGGCCAGGGGCCCCCGGCCCACCTCGTCGATTCCGGCGACGATGCCGCCCAGGGATCGCTCGAAGGTGAAATCCGGCATCGTCCCCCTTATCCCGCTGCCAGCCGGCCGCAACGGACGGCGTGGACGAATAGGGATAATCGGCGGCGGCACCCATGTCCAAGGAATAAAGCCCTGTGAACCAAGCCCACGGGCCGAATTCCGTCTCGGATCCTCCCATGGCGGCGGAACCGCCATGGGAGTCGTCACCCGATCTCAGCCGACGGCGGCCAGCGCGGCGTCGGACTGCGCACCCTGCTGGGCGTTACGGCTGACGGCGTTGGCCAGCGCGTTGCCCATCGCCTGGGCCAGGATGTCGCCCTGGCCCTGCTGGGCATTGTTGCGGTTGAGGGCGTTGGCGAGCACCTGGGCCAACAGCTCGTTCTGGCCGTTCTGCTGGTTGCGGTTGGCGGCATTGGCCACCGCCTGGGCCAGGATCGCGTCGGCCAGGCAGGTCTGCAGGGTGTTGCGGCTGCCGGAGTTGGCCAGCGCGTTGGCCACGGCTTGGGCCAGGATCGCATCGTTCTGGTTGCCGTACTGGCCGTTGCGGTTGGCGCCATTGGCCAGTGCGTTGACCATCGCCTGGGCCACGATGGCGTCGTTCAGGTTGCCCTGCCGCTGTCCCTGGGAATTGCGGCTCAGAGCGGCAAGCAGCGACCCGGCGACACCCTGGTCGTCCCGCTGCTGGCGCAATTGGTCGACGAGGGCGGCGGCGATGGCGTTGACGAAGGACATGAGAGGCTCCTCTTGAGAAGAATTGAGGGAGAGAAGGGAACCGTCCGGCAACAGGACGGACGGCAAAACCGGAGCGAGGGAGATGAACGCCTTGTCGGCGTCTTCCCTGGCGTCCGGCGGCGGAACGAGCACCGGGGATTGGTCGAAGCCCATCCGCGCCAGAGTTGCCTGCACGGCCCCGATCAGCGCCGAAGCCGACACGTGCGGCCCCGCCTGCGACAAGGTTTCGAGCAGGGCGAAGGTGAAGGCCGAGCAGCCTTTGGTCTGGGCCGTGCAGGTGGCGGCAAGCTCGGCATCCCGGCATGCGAGGACAAGCATGCCGTTCAATTCAGATTGGCCCACCGCATCCCCGGCCGTTCCGCCGAGCGCCGACAGCAGGGACAGGCTGGGCAAGGCCGGCCGAAACGAACGGCCGAACGCCTTCACCACCAGAGCGTTTTCCTGCTGGTCGGCATGGTTGGCGAAGTCGCCGGGGGTCATGCGGGTGAATGCCTTGACGCGCGCACGGTCGATCACCAGCCCGCCGCTGCGCTGCCCGGCCAGGAGCAACTTGCCCACGCCACCCGAGAAACAGGCATCCAGCACCACCGTCAACACCCCGGCCGGCACCGGTCGCGACGACGCCACCAGGCCTTCGTCGAAGAAGGCGCCGTCGTGCAGCATCAGGCATTCCTCGAACCGGCCGCCCCGCAACGCCGTCGAGCCATGCCCCGAGAAATAGAACACGACCCGATCCTGCGGCGACACGCCCGCCAGGGCTCCGGTCAGAGCGTCGGAGACGTTGGCCGTGGTGGCCTCCGCGTCGAGCAGCAGGCGGATCGAGAACCCATATCGGTCCTGCAGAAGTGCGGCCACGGCCCGGGCATCGTTGATGCAACTCGGCAAGTCGTTGACGGTGCCGAGGTAATTGTCGATCCCGACCACCACGGCGCTCTTCTTCGGTCCATTGCGGGAACCCTCGGCCTCGCTCGCGCGGGACGCGCCCCTGCCGCTGTTCTTACGGGATTCGCCCATCGGTCTGCCCCTCCCAGGATGGGCCCATCGATCCCGCCGCCGGCTAGATATAACTATAGAATTGCCACTGTCACGGGCGCAGCGCGCCCATAAGAAATGACAACACTGTTTCACACTTACTGCGGGGTCATCAGGGCTCTATTGACAGCGGGAGGGTATTTCCGAAGACTTTTTGGGTCAACTCCACATTGCGGCTAGCTATTTTGTCCCGATCAGGCCGCCATTCATCTTTCCGCCTAGGCGAATGTCCATGATTTAGCCGCGCCACAGTTACCGCCCAATAATCAGGCATTTCGACCACGACTCGTGCGATCCGGCCTGCGGCGGGGTCGCCGCAAAGCGAGGCGCCCCACCGCCGGGAGCGCGTTGGCGCCACGAATCGCGGCAACACAACACAGAGCTGGCCGGATTCGTTTGGACAGATTCCGGCCAGCTCTCAGGAGGGGTGTTCGGATGGCGGCTTTCAGGAAATGTTCGGGCGGATGGCAGGCGATCGTTCGGCGCGGTGGCGTCTACGAATCCCGCACGTTCGACACCAAGGCGGATGCCGAGGAGTGGGCGGCCGAGCTTGAGCGCAAAATCCGGCGGAACGAACATCTGGACAGCAAGGAGGCCGAGGAGACGACGCTGGGAGCAGCCCTCGACCGCTACCTTGTCGAAGCGATCCCCGGCAAGAAGGGAGAAACCCAGGATCGGCGCCGGATAGCCGCATGGAAGCGCGATGACCTATCCAAGAAGCCCTTGGCGAAGATCAAGGGCACCGACCTCGCAACCTGGCGCGACAAGCGGCTTGCCGCCGGCGTATCGGGTGGCACCGTCCGCCGGGACCTCGTCATCCTCTCCCACCTGTTCAACTTGGCCCGCAAGGAATGGGGCATGGCGGGACTTGCCAATCCCGTCGAGAACATCCGCCAGCCCTCGCCCGGGCGTGCCCGCGACCGCCGGCTGAATACGTCCCCGGACAAGGACGGCAAGACCGAGGAAGTGCGTCTTCTGGCGGCGTGCGAGGCGTCGGCGAATCCATGGCTGGCTCCCATGGTCAAGCTGGCCCTTGCCACAGCCATGCGTCAGAGCGAACTCCTCGCCCTCCGTTGGGAAAACATTGACCTACGGCGCAAGGTGGCCCACCTCGACGACACCAAGAACGGCGAGCGCCGCGACGTGCCTTTGTCGTCGGTCGCCGTGGCGGTGCTGGGGGCTTTGCCCCGCTCGGTGAACGGCAGGGTGCTCCCCGTCAGCGTCGGGCGCCTTAACATCCAGTGGAGGAAGGCCGTAGCCGCCGCCGGCCTCAAGGATTTTCATTTTCACGACCTGCGGCACGAAGCGACAAGCCGGCTGTTCGAAAAAGGCCTTAACCCGATGGAAGCGGCGAGCGTCACCGGGCATAAAACCCTTGCCATGCTTAAGCGTTACACCCATCTCCGGGCGGAAGACCTCGCCGCGAAGTTGGGGTAACGATGCCCACGCTCCTCCGACTCGCGGGATGGCGGTTTTTCTTTTACAGTGACGAGGGCGATCCTCGCGAGCCACCGCACGTTCATGTCACCTCGGGCGAGAAGGTGGCGAAGTTCTGGCTTGAGCCGGTCGAGCTGGTGAACAGCAAGCGGCTTCGGCCGGATGAGATAAGCGGATTGATGGCCGTTGTCGAAGACCATCGAGCAGAGTTTCTGGAGGCGTGGAATGCGCACTTTGGCGCTTGAGAGCGAACCGCTGGCCGTGGATGTGGTTTTTTCCGAGGACACTTTTCGGGTCGTTCTCGACGATGGCCGGGAATTGTCGGTGCCTTTGGCATGGTTCCCCCGCCTGTTTCATGGTGCCCCCGATCTGCGTTCACACTGGGAACTGATCGGGCGAGGCGAAGGTATCCATTGGCCTGATCTGGACGAGGATATCTCCATCGCCGGCCTGCTGGCCGGACGTGGCGATCAGACGAGAAACCGGCGGACGGCCGCGTGAGCATTTGGGCGCAGCCCCGCGCGACCGAAATATCGCCTTAGACCTCGCCGCGAAGCTGGGGTAACGATGCCGACAGTCCTTCGACTCGCCGGCTATCGGTTCTTCTTCTACAGCGACGAGGGCGACCCCCGTGAGCCACCGCATATCCACGTCAGACAGGGGCAGGACGAGGCCAAGTTCTGGGTACAACCGGATGTCGCTTTGGCCTACAATGAGGGCTTCGACGCCCGGACGCTGAACCATCTTCAAAGACTGGTCGAGCTTCACAGAGATGAACTTGAAAGGGCATGGCATGACTATTTCGCCTAAGGCGCTTCGTTTCGACGAAAACAGCATGTGGGTGGAACTCACCGATGGCCGCACCGTCGGCGTGCCCCTGGCGTGGTTTCCGCGCCTGCTCCATGCTTCGCCTGAGCAACGCGCGGATTATGAACTGAGCAGCCGTGGCATGCACTGGGAGACTCTGGACGAGGATATCTCCATTGAGGGCATCCTGGCGGGCCGGGGCGATCGGACCAAAACTCGCCGCACTGCCGCGTGAGCATCCGGGCGCAGCCCCGCGCGACTGAAATATCGCTTTTTTCAATCTCGGCAAAAAATGGTGGTATCTGGATAGGGCCTCAACGTTGGAGCCCCATCCATGACGACCACGCCATCTCCCCACAGCCAGGGGGATTACATCGCCCGGATCGATGTGCCCCGCCAGTACCCGCTGCCGATCCGATACTCGACACGCTTGTCTCGGCCGGCAAGATCCCGGCTATCCGGCTAGGGCGGAAGATTCTGTTCCGGCGCGTGGATATAATCGCCTACCTGGATTCGTGTCTGACGCCCGCACCGGACCGCCTTGGCCGCCGAGAAGAGCGACTGGGTATCGGAGCGGCTGCAAGCTGCCGTAGCGGAGTCCATCAAACCGGCGGAGCCCATGGCGGAGCGAGCGAAGCGAGAGCCGCCTTCCCTGCCAGCGCTGGTTTCTCAGCCGACGCTGGCTGTCGCCGCCAAAAAACTGGACGACGAGCTTGGCATCAAGTGAGCCTGAGCCTTTCCCCCCCTGCCGCGCCAGCGGTGGGGGGGGTGCCCTTGTCAATAGGAGGGATAATACGAACACGGAAGGGGTAGGGGCGCACGATGCTGGTCTGGGCGGGAGGCCGCCGCTTCGTCCCGGGACGCGTGCCAAGAGTGTGCCAAGCCGTCTCGCGGACGCGGGCGCGTGCTTCGTGCCCTGGCACGTTTGGCACGCTCTTGGCACACTCAAGTGCCAAACAGGGTGCATTTCGGCGCAGCGCGGTGCGCTTCCGTGCGCTGTAAGTGGCGGATTTCTGCGGAAAAAGAATGGTGCCGGCGAGAAGACTCGAACTCCCGACCCGCGCATTACGAATGCGATTTTTCTCTTGCGGAGGCACCGCAAATATCCGGAGTTTACTTGGCTTTTCCCCATTAACACGCTGAATGCCATTGCCAGTTTGGCATTCCATTGGCATTCTTAGGGCGAAAGCGGGTGGCACTGCTCCCGTTTGACCATTGGAGCGGGCGCATGGCGACATACCGGAAAAGGTCGGGAAATTGGCAGGCTATCGTTCAGCGGGGCGGCGTCTGGGAATCCCGCACCTTCGACACCAAGGCGGACGCCGAGGAATGGGCTACTGAACTTGAGCGTAAAATTCGACGGAATGAACACCTCGACAGCAAGGAAGCCGAGGAAACGAGCTTGCTCGATGCCCTCGACCGCTACCTGAAGGAAATCGTTCCCGGCAAGAAGGGCGAAGTGCAGGATCGCCGTCGTATCGCCGCCTGGAAGCGCGATGAACTGGCCAAGAAGCCGTTAGCCAAAGTGCGGGGAAGCGATCTCGCCTCGTGGCGCGACAAGCGCCTTGCCGCCGAGGTATCGGGCGGAACGGTTCGGCGTGATCTCGCCATCATTTCCCACCTGTTTAACGTGGCTGCCAAGGAATGGGGGATGACGGGGCTTGTGAATCCGGTCGAAAACATCCGCGTGCCACCCCAGGGAAAAGCCCGTGACCGGCGCTTGAGCGCTCGCCCGGATAAGAAGGGCAAAACCGAGGCAGTGCGCCTTCTGGCGGCTTGCAAGGCGTCGGCAAATCCGTGGCTGGCGCCGATAGTGGAGGTGGCCCTCGCCACGGCCATGCGTCAAAGCGAGCTGCTTGCGCTCTCCTGGGACGCCATCGACTTGACGCGGAAGGTCGCCCGCCTCGAGGACACCAAGAACGGTGAGCGGCGGGACGTGCCGCTATCGTCGGCCGCCGTAAAGACCTTAAAGCGCGTTGCGCGGTTTACAGCGGGTTTCCCAGTGGCCATCGGTAAACGAAACATAAAGTTGCGAAAAACCATCAAGCCCGGTAGTCGGCGGGCCTTTCCATTCCACGCCGAGTCGGAGGGGCACCGCCTGGAAAGGCGTATCCGCATTCTTGATGGCCGGGTATTCCCCGTCAGCGTCGGGCGGCTGAATGTCCAGTGGCGAAAGGCGGTGAAGACGGCGGAGCTTGGAGATTTCCACTTCCACGACCTCCGCCACGAAGCGACCTCACGCCTATTCGAAAAGGGCCTTAACCCGATGGAGGCTGCGGCAGTTACGGGGCATAAGACGCTCCAGATGTTGAAGCGCTACACCCACCTGCGGGCTGAAGATCTTGCCGCAAAACTGGGCTGATACCCCAGAACCACATATTTTTTTTCACGAAAAAGCCGCACGAGCCAGACGTCGGACTCGTATGCTTTTCGTCTGAAAAGCGTATGGTTTTCGTCTGAAAAACGTAATCAAGTTTCGTTTCTGTTGCCTCCCACGGCGTCAGACGACCGCAAGCCGCCGCAACCGCCCTTGAGGCCCCGATGCGACTGGTGCCTTGCCGCAAGAGCCTTTCCCGCTTCCGACAACCGGTTATCTGGTATCTTCGCCGGCCGAAAGCAGGATTCCGGCACAGGCGCCGCCGGCAGAGGGAAATTGAATAGATGCCGATTCTTCAGTGGCTCACCAGAGACCAGGACGTCAATGCGGCGCAGTCGGTGCCTTACCGCTTGCTGGAAGAGGTCGGGGACCTCGGTCACGGTGACCGCAACGCGGGCAACATGCTCATCCAGGGCGACAACCTTCAGGCACTCAAGGCGCTCCTGCCGTTCTATGCGGGCCAGGTGAAGTGCATCTACATCGACCCCCCGTACAACACCAAGTCTGCCTTCGAGCATTACGACGACAACCTCGAACACAGCCGCTGGCTTGCGATGATGTGGCCGAGGCTAGAACTCCTTCGCGACCTACTCTCCGAAGACGGCTCCATCTGGGTGTCGATCGACGACAATGAGGCGCACTACCTCAAAGTCATCATGGACGAGGTGTTCGGCAGGAACTGCTTCATTGCCTCCAATGTCTGGCAGAAGCGTTATTCACGCGAGAATCGGGAGGCTATCGGTGACGTCCACGAGTACATCTTCGTGTACGCTCGTAGTCCCGAGCGCTTCAAGGCAACCCGTAACCGCGTTCCTCTCGACGAGCAGCAGGCCAAGATCTACCGCAACCCGGACAACCGGGACGAAAAGGATCCGACCAAGAGGTGGCGCGGCCTCCCGATGACGGCCCAGGGCTACCGGCCCAACCAGATGTACAAGATCACCGCGCCGAACGGAAAAGTGCATGTGCCCCCGGAGGGACGGTGCTGGTCGATGATCGAGCCTGAATTCGAGAAGCAGCTGGCGGCAGGAAGGATCTATTGGGGCAAGGATGGAAACGCCCAACCGAGCGTGATCCGTTTCCTCTCCGAGGTGGAAGGGCTCGTGCCGTGGACTTGGTGGCCGCACGATGAGGTGGGACACACCGATGAGTCCAAAAAGGAATGCAACGTCCTTTTCGGTGCCGACGTAAGCTTCGGCACGCCGAAGCCAGAAAGGCTTATCCATCGCATCCTGCACATCGCTACTAACCCCGGTGACCTCGTCCTTGACTCCTTTCTCGGATCGGGCACCACCGCCGCCGTGGCCCATAAGATGGGGCGCCGCTGGATCGGCGTGGAAATGGGCGACCATGCGGAAAGCCACTGCGTCCGCAGGCTTGGAAAGGTCATCGACGGCGAACAGGGTGGCATATCCGAAGAGGTCGGCTGGAAGGGCGGTGGCGGTTTCCGCTTCTACCGCCTCGGCTCCCCCGTCTTCGACGAGGAAGGCCGTCTGTGCTCCGACATCCGCTTCCCCGTCCTCGCCGCCCATGTGTGGTTCAGTGAGACCGGCACGCCGTGGAATGGGCGACCGGGCACGCCCTTCCTGGGCATCCACGAAGGGCGGGCCTACGCCCTGCTCTACAATGGCATCCTCGGCGACAAGCGGCCGGACGGCGGCAACGTGCTGACCCGTCCTATCCTGCGGCTGATCCGCGACGAGATCGCCGCGGCGGCACCGGCCTTCGACGGTTCGCTGACCGTCTACGGCGAGCGGTCGGCGCTGGCGGCGGCGAGCTTGGACCGCGAGAACATCGCCTTCAAGCAGACGCCGTACGACGTGAAGGCAAGGCGATAGGGGGACGCCATGGAACTAAAGGAATACCAGAAGAAGACCATGGCGGTCCTGCGGGCGTTCTTCGAGGAGGCCCGTCTCGCCGGTCCGAAGGCGGCCTACGAACGGATTGTCCGCGAGCCGGAGCAAGCCAAGCGGTTGGGGCGCTACGCCGACGAATACCGTCCGCTGGAGGGTCTACCCAACGTGCCCTATGTCTGCCTCCGCCTGCCCACCGGCGGCGGCAAGACCATCCTCGGCGCCCACAGCGTCGAGGTGATCAAGAAGGCCTGGATCGAGAAAGACTTCCCAGTCGTCCTGTGGCTGGTGCCGTCCAACACCATCCGCCTCCAGACCGTCGACGCCCTGAAGAACGCCCGCCATCCCTATCGCCGTGTCCTCGACGAGGCCTTCGACGGGCGGGTGCGGGTCTTCGACATCGCCGACTTCGCCACCGTCCGCCCGCACGAGATCGGGACCAACCTCTGCGTGGTGGTCGGCACCATCCAAACCCTGCGCGTCGGCAACACCGAAGGCCGCAAGGTCTACGCCCACCACGAGGACATGGCGCCGCACTTCTCCTCCGTGCCCCGCAACATGCCCGAGCTGGATCTCCTGCCCGATGGCTCGCCCAAGTTCTCCTTCGCCAACCTGCTATACATCCACCGCCCGCTGATGGTGGTCGACGAGGCTCACAACGCCGTCACCGGGCTGACCCGCGAGATGCAGCAGAGGGTGAACCCCTGCGCCATCGTCGAGTTCACGGCGACGCCGCGACTGGCCAGCAACACGCTCCACAGCGTCACCGCACAGGAGCTGAAGGCCGCGGAAATGATCAAGCTGCCGATCATGCTCTCCGAGCACGATTCGTGGCAGAACGCCGTCAACGGCGCCGTCGCCACCCGCGCTGCGCTGGAAGAGGCCGCGCGGGGCGAAACGGAATACATCCGGCCCATCGTCCTGTTTCAAGCCCAACCGAAAAATCAGGAGGTGACGGTCGAGGTGCTGAAGAGGCACCTGATCGAGGTCGAGAACATTCCCGAGAACCGCATCGCCGTGGCCACCGGCGACCAGCGGGAACTGGACGGCCTTAACCTGTTCGACGAGAACTGCCCGATCGAGTACGTCATTACCGTCGAGGCCCTCAAAGAGGGTTGGGACTGCTCGTTCGCCTACGTCTTCTGCTCGGTGTCGAACATCCGCAGCGCCACCGACGTGGAGCAGCTTCTCGGCCGTGTCCTGCGTATGCCCTATGCCCGCCGCCGCAAGGCGCCAGAGTTAAACAAGGCGTACGCCCACGTCTCTGAGACCTCGTTCCAGCAGGCGGCACAGGCCCTGTGCGACAAGCTGGTCAGCATGGGCTTCGAGGAGGACGAGGCGCTGGAGAGCATCGAGAGCGCCCAGCGGCGGTTTGACGACTTCGAGGAGGGGCTATTCGCCCCCAAGGACAGGCAGAAGCCCATCTTCGTCCACTCCTTCAAGGCGTCTTCCGAGGCCGTCGAGACATTGAAGGGCCATGCCAGCGTCAAGGTCGAGACCACGCCGGCCGGCGAAGTGAAGGTCGTCATCGAAGGCCGCCTAGCCCCCGAGGTCGAGGAGGTCATCACCTACTCCATGCCGGAATCGGCGCGCGGCGAATTCAAGGAAGCGGTGAAGCGGTATCGGCTGGAAACCAAGGATAGGCTGTCCCCCGCCGAGCACGGGGAGCGTTTCTCAGTCCCCCGCCTCATGGCGGACGTGCAGGGAGAGTTGGAATTCGCCGACGTCGACCTTTTCATGGAGGCGTTCCCGTGGTCCGTGCTGGACATGCCGGCACGGCTGGAGCCATCCGAGTTCGACGTCCGCGAGACCGCCCGCAGCTTCGAAATCGACCTCGACGGCAAGAAGGTCGTGTACTCGTTCGCAAGCGAGGACGAACAGCTCCCCCTCGACATCGATGTGGAGGGGTGGACCGAGGAGGCGCTGACCCTTTGGCTCGATCGCCAAGTGCGCCAGCCCGACATCTCTCAGTCCGAGCTTGTCCGCTGGCTCCGCGACGTAGTCACCAATCTGACCAAGGTTCGGAAACTCCACCTCAATGCGTTGATGCGGTGCAAATTCATCCTTGCCCGTAAGGTCCGGGACAAGATCGACGCCCTCCGAATGGCGGCCCGCGCGGGGGCATACCAGCAATTCCTATTCGCGCCCGAAGCCAAGGTCGGGGCCACCTTCGACCACGCCTTCGAATTCCGAAGCGGCATGTACGCCGATGTGCGCCGCTACCATGGACGCCTGAAGTTCCGGAAGCACTTCCTCGGCCCCGAAAACGTTCCAGCCTTCGACGGCAAGGCCGGCGGCGAGGAGGAGATCTGCGCTGGGGTCATCGACAGCATCGCCGAAGTCAAATACTGGGTCCGCAATGTGTCCCAGCACAAAGACTCGTTCTACCTGCCTACGGCCACCGACAGGTTCTACCCCGACTTTATCGCCCTGCTGGAAGACGGCCGCCTACTCGTGGTCGAGTACAAAGGCGAACTCACCGCCGGCACCGACGACACCCGCGAGAAACGCGCCGTCGGCTTGCTGTGGGAAAGGGCTAGCGGCGGCAAGGGCCTTTTCCTGCTGGCCGAGAAGGATGTCGGCGGGTTGGACGTGCGGGGTCAGATCAAGCTCAAGGTGGGAAAGTAACTGGGCCGCTGCGGCGTACTCGCTTTTGCGACGGTTTTGCGACGGAAATACACGAGTCCGGGCAGATCATCCTCGTAGCAAAAACGAGTACACGGCAGAAATGCACGGAACATGTCAGCGCCAGCCTTCGGCTCGCCACTGCCCACGCCACCAGCGATAATTTTCCGAGGCATCGGACAAAGGCCCCTCGAGATCAAGGCCAAGCAACTTTTCCGCATGGCGTACGATGCCGGGATTCGGATGGCACCGGGGAGCAGCGTCCAGAAGGTCGGCGATCGCGCGGCCCGCGTCCTGGTGATAGGCGGCGAGGATGGCCAGCGCGATGCCGGCGCTGCGGCTTTTTCCTTGGAGGCAATGGATAGCCAGATGTCCGGGGAATCGGCGGCTGAAGGTGATCGCCTCCATCACCTGACCCTCGGCCGGGCCGACGTAAAGCTCGTTGTGGGGGCCGCCGCGCCACGGCGCCGGCCACGGAATATCATCGAACTCCAAGCGCAAGACGCCGCCGAACCGCTCGGCGAGGACGGCCGCCCGTTGAGAATGGGTTCCGACGATACTGACAAGGGCGTCGGCCACGACGGCGCCACTTTCGATGATCGCCTGGGAATGGACCGTCACGCGCATCGATCATCGTCCATGGTCATGCGCCCTCCGCCACCAGCCGCGTCAACGTCGCCCAAAACCGTGCGTCGTCGGCGGCCCGATGCGTGATGGGGGCCAACGCCTTGGCCTGCTCCTGCGCCATGGCGTATTCCCCTTCGCCGGTCAACCCGCCGCTGTTGATGAAGGTGTAAACGAAGCTGTGGCCGTCAAAGAGACGGATGCTCGTATCCGTGCCGGCGGCTTTGAAGAGGCGTGCCAGCCACCACGCATCGACCCGAGGGTTGTCCGAAAACACCATGCGGTCGGCGGTCGCGGCGACGATCCGCGCGGCGACTTCGGCCGCGGGCACACCCTCGGCCGCCAGCATGGCGAGGGAGATGCCATGCACGCCCTCGGCGTCCAGGTCCCAATAGGTCCATGTCGGCTCCGGCCGAACCAGCACGGAACCGGTGCGCCCCGCGATGTCGCTCCATCCGACCTCGATGGGGTAGCTCTCGGGACCGAAGCCGCTGGCCTCCACGTCCAGCCACAGAACGCGGGAAAGGTCGATCATGGCTTATCGCTCCCGATCTTCTTCCGCCGCTTCCTGGCCGAGCGCAGCTTCGCCATAACCCCGCTGGAAGCCATCATCTCAGCCGCCGGCTTAAACCAACCTTCCGGCGCGACAGGCGGAACCGGCCGGCGATTGGTTGCCGGCGTCACCAGTGGCCCGCCCGGCTTGAAGTCGGCCGGCGGTTCGCGACCGGCGAGCCACCACGGGAGTTCAATGTGGTCGTCGTCAGCCATGGCTATGCCGGCCTCCCCGTCAATTCCCCGCGCATTTCCGCGAGCGCGATTTCCCTGGCGGCGTCGGCGTTCGTGCCGTCGTCCACCATGGCCGCATAGCGATCCAGGGCGGCATCGGCAACCCGCGCGATCACCTCCTCCAGTGCGCCAGCCCCCAGAAGGGTGCGGTAGGTTTCGCCAGCCTCGCTCTGCAAACAGCGTAGCGCGATCTCTTCCCATTGATTTCTCGGCGTCATCGTTGCTGCTGCCCCCTCAGTTTCCGGCGGCCTTCGTCGTACCGCTCCCGCCAAAGCAGTTCTTGGCGTTGCCAAGGGTGGTGAGGTTTTCCTTGCGCAGCTTGGCGTCGGCGGCGTCCTGCTGCGCTTGGGCCCGGGCGTTGCCCTGCTCGCCCGCGACCTGACCGCCGGCCAGGGCCGGGATGATCCCGACGACGGGGATCATGCTGAGAGCGCCGGTGGCCACCTCGGCGGCGGTGGTGCCGGTCTTGGCCTTGTCGCCCGCCGCGTTGGCGTCGGCGATGGTCTTGTCCATCGTCGCGATCTCCGCCTGGATTTGCGGACACGTCAGCGCGTTGTCGCCCGGCTTCACCCGGTCGATCCGGCTCGTTACCTCCGGCTGCTGCGCGCAGGCCGACAGGGTGGCGATGGTCAGCGCGGCGATGATCGAAATCTTCTTCATGGTGGTCTTCTCCGTCCCGAGCCCAAAAACGCGACAGGCCCCGCCGGCTGGACCGGGGGGCCTGTTGCATCTCCCCCCTGTCGGCCGGCGTTACCCGGTATCCGAGGGGGAGTCCCTGGACGGCTCGCCGGGGTGTCCGGCGAACCACGATTACCTTCCGGCCCATTGCCTAGCGTCTCCGTGCCAGGGGGGAACCGGGGTGGCGCTTCCCGGAGCGGCGAGGGCCACCAGCCCTGCGGTCCAGAAAACGAAGTTCATGCTACACCGGATGCGGGAAAAATTCCACCTGCTGTCCACTCGGGCAGCGCCTCCACTTGAATCCCAACTGACCAGAGTCCCGCCCGGAGACGTTGTCCGCGCCAGAACTAGGACGGTGACTTAGTGCCCATCCCGGTCGGCGGGTTAACCAACGTCGTGCTCCAAACCAGACATTTCAAAGCACATCCCATGCAGTTTCCAGTCAGTATCGGCGCCGCCGCGCGGAGCGCTTTTTTTTCAGCACACGTGACAATATGAGGTCTTGACCCGGGGTGCCCAGAAGTACACCCTGCTCCAGTGAATAAGGCTTTGTTGTGGCGCTTCAGTTGGCGCCTCGCGGAATCATTCGGCGCTGGATTTGACCCTGGACAACCGATAGTTAGGATGCTATCCCGCTAATCGGGAGCCGAAGCGGGGAGCCAACTGATGTATAAGTGGATTTCGTTGGCGACGAGCGCCGATCTCGCGCAACTGCCCGACCAAATAACCTCTGAGTACGACCCTGTCCGTGTCGCCGGAATCCTGAGCCAAGGGATATCTGATGCAGTGAAGGGGGTCCTGATTGAGTATAATTATATCGATAAAGACTATCGTAGCACGTACTATAATTTTTATTCCAAAAAGGGTCAGCGTTATCGGGACGATTGTGTGCGACTGCACTTTTTTGACCAGACCGTGCAGTTCGATGACGCCAACCTCGCGCTGATTTGTCCAGATTCCGCACTCACCGATCATTACTTCGGCTACATGGTGTTGCGGCCAACGGGTATTGCAGCTATCGGCAGGACGGTTCTGTCACCGGACATCCGCAAGGGCGCAGGTCGGTTCATCATAACCGCCGACCACAAGGTGCATCTGCTCGGCTACAAGCTCTCGATACGAGGCTTCCCCTCGATGGACCAACACGTCGATATTTCAGTGTGCGCGCATGCCGCCTGCTGGTCGATCCTGCGTCATTACAGCGAGCGCTACAGCATCCATCGTGAATATTTGGTCCACGAAATCACGATGATGGCGCACGAGTTCAATCCTGGCGGCTTAGTGCCGTCCAAGGGATTGCAGATCGCCCATGCAGAACGTGTGTTTTTGGAGGCGGGCACATTCCCGGTGCACATCGCACGCAATAGCCAGACTAAAGCCGGCGACCATCCGTTCTATCGGCAACTGATCGCGTACGTGGAATCGGGCTTCCCGCTGTTCGTCGCGATGCATTCGCGGGGTCACGCAGTTGCGCTCGTAGGCTATGAATGGCGGCAGCCGGCGAAAGGTCAGCCCGGCCTCCGGTATGCTTGGGATGAAGTCGAATCACTGGCCGTCGTGGACGACAATCACCTGCCATACATGTCTATTCCGCGGATGGGCGGGCACCCATACGCGGCTGACGCGATTGACGCTTTTATCGTGGCTCTGCCTGAAAAGGTGTACTATCCGGCGGATGCTGTTGATCGGTTGGCGCCGGCCCTGTTCACCCTTGGTGGCGCTTTGGGTCTGCCCCCAAAAGATGATACGATCGTCCGCTACTTCATTACGACCGGATCGGCCTATCGCCATTTCGCCCGTGAGCATGCGTCGGAATTTGATCCGAAGCTCTTGCAGTACATCATGCAGCTGCCATATGCCCAGTTCATTTGGGTCGTGGAATTTGCGACCGAGGATCAGTGGGCTGCCGGCAAGATCGAGGCCCGGGCTGTGATCGATGCCACTGCGAGCTTGCGTGAACGGATCCCTTTGTGGCTATTCCACAGCCGCACTGACGCCTTGATTTTCGATCGCAGGCAGGTCGGTCAAACTGTCGCAGGTATGGGTTGCTTGAAACTTGCGCAAGTCAACCACGGAGGTTTCTCCCGGATGGATCGCAACCTTCGGCCAACTCAAACTAAATAACATATTGAGGGGCAGAGAGCCCTATCGGGGATGTGAAGGAGTTCACCATGTCGGACAACAAAGACGACAAGCCAGTTGAAAGACCCAACGTGCTTCAGGGGCTCGCGCCTGTTGATGCCGGTTTGTTACAGGACTTCCTCAAGGAAATGGACGAGCAGGTAATTCCTGACATCGTTAAGGTTGTGGAAGAGCGGCGATTGGAAGCGGCGGAAAGTCGCCAGTGGCAGCTAAAGTGCTGAGGGAACTTATTCGGTTGGCTTTTTTAAGCGCTCATAGGCTGCCCGCACAATCGCTTCCACGGCTTCAGCGGCCTCAGCATCCAGGGCCGGATCAGCCCGCAGCAGGCTGGAAATTTGAACCATCGGCTCTGGTTGCGCAACCCGATAGGGTGCATCGACAAAATCCGAAGGATTGAGCCCCGCCCAGGCCGATAGCGCGGCTAGGCTGGCTGCGTCTGGGCGTCGGCCTTGTGCCATCCGCGTTAGGGTCGAAGCGCTGACGCCGGTAGCCGTTGCCACCTGCTTCCACGTGACGCGTCGAGCCTCGACCGTCGCTTCCAGCGCTCGGTAAAAGGCATCGCCATCGAAGCCCTTATTTTCGGTGGCGGTCTTTGCGCGATCAGAAATTGCCATTTAGCAATTGACTTCCTATATCGGTTCGTGTAGCTAATTGCTTTATAGCAATTTAGCGCCGGAATCGCAAGGAGAAAGGCACATGGCTGGCGAGCACATCGATATCCTTGAGACCGAGGGACTCAAGCACAACCGCTTGGTAACAGTGGAGGTGAACGAGCGCCCGGTGAAGCTCCTGGGGCCGCGTGAAACTGGTGAGCAGATCAAGATTGCGGCGATCGAGCAGGGCGCCGAGATTGGCACGGACTATCTATTGGATGAGGTCTCCCACGATGGCATCCATCGCCGCATCCAAGATCATGAGCACATCGAGCTCCATGATCACATGGTGTTCCTTGCGCGTCGTCCAGAACATGTGATGGTCGTTACTGTCAACGAACAGGCGGTGAAGCTCGAAGGCGACTCTGCCACCGGCTTGGAGATCAAGGCGGCCGCTATCGCCCAAGGTGCGGCAATCCAGATTAACTTCGTCCTGCAGGAGGAGTTGCCCAACGGGACCAGCCGCGTTATCGGCGATCATGATCGCATCCATCTGCGGGAACATTTGCGGTTCACGGCGATCGCGCCGGACGACAACTCTTAGGCGGAGGCTGCCATGAAAGTGGAAGTCTCTGCCGGCATCGAAGACCTTAGGAAACAGTTCCCGGCCGCCAACATTACAACACGGGACGATGGGCAAGGGGGCGCCTACATAGTGATCGAGCCGATTGCCCTTGGCAGCCGTTTCCTCCCTGCGCAGACGTGGGTCGGCTTCCACATCCCCGCGCAATACCCGTATGCCGACATATACCCTGTGTTCATCGGCGGAGACATTCGCCGCGCTGACGGCATTGGCTTTGTGGCCCCTGTAACGATGGGACACACGTTCGAAGGAAGGCAAGCCCTGCAAGTCTCCCGTCGCAACAGCGCGGCTCAGAACGGTAGGCAGAAAGTTTGTGCCAAGGTTCTCAAGGTTTTGGACTTTTTGGAAAGGCTACCTTAATGGCCAAGTGTAAGCTTCGCATCACCCGTGAGGACTATGAGTCGCTTTACCATCACCTCTACCAGGAGGATGGTGATGAGCATGGCGCCGTTCTACTTGCAGGCCTCTCCTATTTAAACCAGCTTCCGCTCCTCACAGTGCGAGAGGTGCATTTGGCCAAGGATGGCGTCGATTACGTTGCAGGCAAGATCGGTCACCGCGCCCTGGTCCCACAATTCATTCACCGTCTGATTACACGCGCCCGGGACGAGCGGTTGGTTTTTCTAGCTGTACATAATCACGGCAGCGACCGAGATGTTGGGTTCAGCAATATCGACATTCGGTCCCATGAGCGAGGCTATCCTGCCCTCTTGCAGATCGCCAAGGGCATGCCGGTCGGCGCCCTGGTGCTAGGGCGACGGGCAATGCAGGCAGATCTCTGGATGCCAGATGGCAGCCGTTGTGAGCTTGATCAGGCGACCGTGATTGGAATGAAGATTGATCGCCTCACGCCGCAGCCCGTGAAAGATTTGGCCTCCACCGATGATCAATACGACCGCCAGATACGCATGTTCGGTCTTGCGGGACAGAGGGCTCTAGCGCGGGCCCACGTCGCTGTGATCGGGTTGGGCGGGATCGGCAGCCTAGTCGTGGAATATCTCGCGCGATTGGGCGTCGGCCACTTCACGCTTATTGATGATGATGTGGTCGAAGCGTCTAACCTGTCTCGGATTGTCGGCGCCTCGCTTTCCGATGCGGAAAATCAGACCCCCAAGGGTGAGGTAGCAGAGCGCCTCATCCTACAGGCCAATCCATTAGCCCACATTGAGCGCCTCGATGCAGACGTGACCAAAGCGTCAGTGGCCGCCCAGCTCAAAGGTTGCGACTACATCTTTCTTGCTGCGGACTCGATGCGGGCGCGGCTGCTGGTAAACGCATTGGTCCATCAACACCTCATTCCTGCGGTTCAGCTGGGCTCGAAGATCCGCGCCGATGAAAAAGGACGGGTCTTAGATACCTTTAGCGCAATTCGTCCACTGCGACCGGGTGCTGGCTGTCTGTGGTGTAATCAGTTGATCGATCCCAGTTTGTTGGCCAAAGAAGCCAAGACAGACGCGGAACGGAAAGAGCAAGCCTATGGCGTTGAAGAACCCAACCCGAGCGTTATCAGCCTTAATGCGGTTGCAGCAGCGCACGGAGTTAATGATTTCCTGATGGACTATCTCGGTTTACGCGATGACCGAACCTTGTATTACCAGCATGTCCATGGGCAGAGCGGAAAGCTGCAACTGGTCGAACCGCGTAGAGATGCCGAATGTTCGGAATGCTCGAAGGACGGCATGCGTTTCGCCCGCGGTGATGGGGTGGACTTGCCTTGTACAGAAGGATAGCGGGCGCGGGATACTGACCTGAGACCGAAGTTTCATCCGCCTATGGATAGAGCCTCGTGCGGTTTTGATGCCCGAAACGGGCGGTGATGGCAAGCAGGGCTGGGGCATGCCCCAGCCCTGCTTGCTTTGCGGCCTTGGCGGCGGCTTCGGCGGGGGTGATGCCGCCGAGACCGGAATGGGGCCGCGCATGGTTGTAGTCGTCCCGCCAGTCGGCCAAGACGGCACGGGCATGGGGCAATGACTCGAACAGCGTCTCGTTGAGGCATTCGTCGCGGAGCCTGCCGTTGAAGCTCTCGACGAAGCCGTTCTGCATGGGCTTACCCGGCGCGATGTAATGCCATTCCACTTGGCGGTCCTGGCTCCAGCGCAGCATCGCCATGCTCGTGAATTCGGTCCCGTTGTCGCTGACGACCATCAGCGGCCTGCCGCGCCTGGCGAGCAAGCCATCCAATTCGCGGGCAACGCGGACGCCGGACAGCGAGGTGTCGGCCACCAGCGCCAGGCACTCGCGGGTAAAGTCATCAACCACGGCCAGGATGCGAAACCGGCGGCCGTCGGTGAAGGCGTCGGCGACAAAGTCCAGTGACCAGCGCTGATTTGGTCCCTGAGGGATCGTCATCGGTGCCCGCGTGCCTAAGGCGCGTTTGCGTCCGCCTTGACCTGCCACGGGAATCTTCCTCCAGTTTGAAGTAGAGTCCGGCCCTTCGGAAGGACGGACTTATGAAACTCAGCAGGTTCAGCGAGGAGCAAATTATCGGCATCCTGAAGGAGCAGGAGGCCGGGGCGAAGACGGCGGATGTGTGCCGCCGTCATGGGATCAGCCAGGCGACGTTCTACAAGTGGAAGGCCAAGTACGGCGGCCTTGACGTGTCGGAGGCGCGACGGCTGAAGGCGTTGGAAGATGAGAACGCCCGGCTGAAAAAGCTACTGGCGGAATCGATGCTGAACGAGGCCGCGCTCCGCGATCTTTTAGGAAAAAAATGGTGAGGCCCGCCGCCAAGCGGGAAGCTGTCGCCCATCTGCAAAGCTGCTTTGGGATGAGCGAGCGTCGGGCCTGCGTCGTGATCGCGGCGGATCGCAAGATGGTCCGCTATCGATCGATCCGCCCTGATGATGTCGCCCTGCGCGGTCGCCTTCGCGATCTCGCTCACCAACGGCGCCGGTTCGGCTATCGGCGGCTGTTCATCCTGCTGCGTCGCGACGGGGAGCCATCGGGGATCAGCCGCGTCTACCGGCTTTACCGCGAGGAAGGACTGGCGGTTCGCAGGCGGCGTGGACGGCGCAAGGCTATCGGCAGTCGTGCGCCCATCCTGGTGGAAGCGGTGCCCAGAGGTGGCCCCCGAAAATCGGACAGGGTGTTAAGCTATTCCCCATCCTAAGAAGGACTGGGACTGATGGGAAAAGTGACGAGGAAGCGCTACAGCGCGGATTTCAAGGCGAAGGTTGCGCTGGAGGCGATCAAGGGGGAACTAACGCTGGCGGAATTGGCCGCCAAGCATGGTATCCACCAGACGATGATTGCGGCGTGGAAGCGTCAGGCCATCGAGGGCATGGCGGCAACATTTTCCGGCAAATCAGAGGCGAGCACGGCGGCCAGCGAAGCCGAGGTCGCCAAGTTGCACGCCAAGATCGGGCAACTGGTCGTGGAGCGGGATTTTTTGTCCAAAGCCTTCGGTCGATGAGTGTCGAGCGGAGGCGGCAGATGATCGAACCGAACCATCCCCGGCTGTCGGTGGTGCAACAGTGCGCCCTGGTGTCCATCAGCCGGTCGGCGTTCTATTACAGCCCGACCGGGGAAAGCCCGCTCAATCTGGTGCTGATGCGCCTCATCGACGAGGCATTCCAGGAATGCCCGTTCTACGGCGCCCGGCAGATGGCCCGCCACCTGCGGCGCCAGGGCTACACGGTGGGACGCAAGCGGGTGGCGCGGCTGATGGCGAAGATGGGGCTGTCGCCCATCTACCAGAAACCCCGGACCAGCGATCCTCATCCGCAGCACCCGACCTACAAGTACCTGCTGAAGGGGCTGGTGATCGACCGCCCCAATCAGGTCTGGTGCGCCGATATCACTTACATCCCGATGCGGCGCGGCTTTCTGTACCTGGTGGCGATCATGGACTGGGGCAGCCGCAAGGTGCTGGCCTGGCGGCTGTCCAACACCATGGAGGCCGACTTCTGCATCGAAGCACTGGAGGAGGCCCTGGCCCGCTTCGGCAGGCCGGAGATCTTCAACACCGACCAGGGCAGCCAATTCACCAGCCCCCGCTTCACCGGAGTGCTGAAAGACGCCGGGGTGCGGATCAGCATGGACGGGCGGGGGCGCTGGATGGACAACGTCTTCATCGAGCGCCTGTGGCGGTCCATGAAGTACGAATGCGTCTACCTGCACGCCTTCGAGACCGTCATCGAACCGCGCCGTCACCATGGCCGGGGCATGCCCCGGCCATGGTGACCACCAGCGCACTGGCGGCATGATCGTGAACCGGGAATAGCTTAGCAAAGCCGCCAAACTGTCCAAACGGACGGGGCCACCTCTCCCAACGCCCGCTGGTCGCTGGACTTCGTCCATGACCAGATGGCCAGTGGCCGTCGCTTCCGTGTCCTCAACATCGTCGACGACGTGACGCGGGAGTGCTTGGCCGCTGTCCCCGACACGTCGATTTCAGGGGTGCGCGTCGTCCGTGAGCTTACGGCGCTCATCGCCCGGCGCGGCAAGCCGGGGATGATCGTGTCCGACAACGGGACGGAATTGACCTCCAACGCCGTGCTGAAATGGGCGCAGGACCACCGGATCGATTGGCATTACATCGCCCCCGGCAAGCCGATGCAGAACGGCTACATCGAAAGCTTCAACGGCCGGATGCGCGATGAGCTGCTCAACGAGACGGTCTTTACCAGCCTGCCTCAGGCCCGAGCCGCCCTCGCAGGCTGGGTGGCCGATTACAACACCACCAGGCCCCACTCGGCCCTCGGTTATCAGACCCCGGCGGCTCACGCCGCCAAACTCAAGGCAATGGGGCCAGCATCTCCGCCCGTCCGGGCTCCGATCCTGGCCCCATTGCCCACACCGCGCCAGACGGCGTAATCTTGGCTCGGACTCTACCGATGGCTGGATGAAAAACCCACGGCAGGTCACGAATAACATACCGATCGACATGATACCGTAAGTGCAAGCGAACGCCGTTTGCGCAGGCCACCACCATTTCCTGCTTCAGAAGGCAGCCCAACTCCAATTCTCAATCATTTTATTGAAAACGGCATCGTATATGATGCCTCTTCCTCCGTTGGCGTGTATTTTCCTCCGCGCTCACAAATAATCTTGAGTTTATTTTCAAAGCTCCCTGAGGTCCCAACCATATCGTAATACTCGCTGAGAATATCTTGCGCACGCGGTAGGACTTGCATCGGCGCATACGCTGGGAAATCGAGCATATTAAGCCGCATTGTTAGAGTTCCTCGAAACGCAGAAATACTCTCAGCGAGAGGTGGGTCGAGTTTGACGGCTAGGCCCCAGGTACTCGGCGAGGGATTGAGCTTCATCAGGCGGAGGGCCTGCAAGGCCCCCATCGCAAGCTCCGGACTTTCACGACCACTTTTTACGGCTGATTTCAGCGCACCGTGGACGATTTGAAGTTCACCGGCCAGCACACATGCCGCGGCTTGTCGTTCTTCGACATCCTTCCGTTCAATCTGCCACCAGCTTGCAGCGAATGTCATGCCACCGCCGACGACTGCCCCGATCACAGCTCCAATTACCGCGCTCCCGAGTTGCCCAATTCGCCATCCGACAGGCCGCATCATCCCCCCTCTATCCAAGGCTCACGACGAGTACTTTCACCCCCTGCGTGGTCTCGGCAAGGAACAATGATTAGGGGGGAAATCTTCCGGCTGGGCGGGCTTGCCCCTTTGCGTTGCGAGGAGAGCTAATTCTGTGCCGCTCCTTCGATGAAATAACGTGTTAACCATGGGTTCGTCCTTGGCCCGCCCCACTCCTGCCCACCGAGAGCCGACGGGCCTTGGCTTCGGCGTTAAGCATCCTCAGGCCGGCCGAAAACGCCTGAGCGCGGTCGGCCGTTGGTTCATTCTTCACCGCGGCCAGGGCTGCCTTCGTCGCCACAATGTTGGCCAGCAGCTGCTCGTTCGAGGAGCTATTGATCTCCTTGCGGATTTTGTCTTGCACATCCCTGCTGTAGGTCGCCTTGAACATCTGGGCCTTACCCTTGACCTCACCGTCCTGCGCCTTCGCGGCTTCGTGCGGGGCCGCCCGCCCGTGGTGACCGCTGCCCGCCGCGTTGCCTAGCTGGGCGATGATCTTATTCATCTGAAACTCCTTGCGATGGAGGCCAGCTAGCAAGCCCTTGCCAACGCCGTACTTACCGCCGATGGCTGTGTCGTACGCACAAACCACCAACACATCCGATCTGCCCTTGGCCGGCTCGGCAAAACCGAGCAGCGCGGGGCGACCGTTGGAATCCTTGGTGGCCATGTCGACCACGAAGAATGTCCCATCCTTATGCGGATTCGGCTTCAAAGCGATCCGCTCGGCCGGACGGGCGGACTCCTCTAAAGCCTTCAATGCATGCAATGCCAGGCGAGCCTCTGACGCTCCCTCACGGGCTTTTTCGACCTCCCGGCGGGCTTCCTGGGCGTCCCGCCGCGCGACAGCCGCTTCCTGGCGGGCCTGGGCGGCCTCCCGGCGCGCATCGTCCACATCCAGCGCGAAGTTCGCCCGTGATCCCCTGACACGGGTCAACTCGTCCAGAAGCTTCTTCCGCTCGTCACCTTTGGAGCGCATGACGGCATAGAATTGGCTCTGCGCCTGTTCGTTGGTGTCGATGTCGATCGGCACGTCGACGCCGGCGCGGCTGGCGATCTCCTCAAACACCGAACGGACCTTGGCAGAAAGGGCCTTCACCTCGCGCTCAGCCGCGATCCGGCGCTTGTATTCCTCTCCCCACTTAGCATTGCGGTCGGCAGCGTTCTTTTCTGCGGCGTCCAACTTTTCCTTCGCCACTGCGCCGGCCCGTGCCAAGAGCTGCTCTTGCCGAGCAGCCTTTTCGGCGGCCTTCGCCGCCGCCTTCTCTGCGGCCTCGCGCCGCTTGCGTTCGCCCCAGGCTTTCCGGGCCGCGTGCAGCTCCGTGATGCGCCCCTCGGCAATCATGGCATTGGCCCAACCTGGCCCATCGGCATCCGCCTCCCGCACGCTCACCGGCCGGCCCGCGCGCGCCTTCGCTTCCCTCCCCTTGTAGACAGCCATGGGAAGGCGCTTTTTCGGCTCGCGCTCTATGCCGATGTCTTTGAAGCTCCCGCCGTCCCAGGTGGCCCCGAGCACGGCGTGTTCGGTCGCCACCGTATTAACGATCTCCGCGACGGTATGGCGGAATGCCTTGACCTCGGCGGGAGTGGGGAGGATTGCCCTCGCCCCGGCGCCGTGATGCTTGTTGCCGCCCCCTTCGCCGATCCACTCGCCCTCGACAAGGCGGACCGGCCGCTTGGTCACGGTGAAGTGCGCGTGCGGCTGATACTGCCCCTGTTCATTGTGGCTGTGGACAGCCCAATGGACAGGGCATTCCCGTCCCTCGAAAAGCGCCTCGATGCGCTGCATCACTTGCTGGCGCTGGGGCGCGGTCATGTCGGCGGGCAATTCCAGTTTCATGGTCAGCGCGGCCACACCATCTTTCCTGGTCTGCGCGGCCTGGGCAGCGACGATGATCTTCTCCATTTCGCTGTTGGACCGGCCGCCTTCGCTTTCGAGTTCGTCCACGCGGTTCGCGAACTGGGAGACTCGCCGGTCGTAATGGAGTCGTGAGCGGATGGCCTCCCTGCTCACGTCCTTCCCGATTTTGCCAAGCCCCAGGTGGAAGGTGCGCCGGCCGTCGCGGCTAATACGACCGCAGCGGAGCGCGCGGACAATCTGCCGCGCGCCTTCGTCGAGAACGCGGCCCATCCGCTCGAGGTCTTGCTCTTCGCCTCGGATAGACATGATTTCCCCCTGGGACGTCACGTTAAATCAAGGTGTGCGAGGCCCCTGGGACGTCGCGTTAAATCAAGGTGTGCGAGGCCCAAAAAGTGTTGACCGGTCAACTATTTTTGGGCCCTCGCACACAGAGCTAATCCCGGCGTCTCACCCGTTTTTCCACCAGCCTCGGTGCGCCCCGGGTAGGCAGGTTCATCGTCGGCGACTTGGTCACCGTGTGAGGCCAGTTGCTCCTGCCTCAGATCCCCAAGACCGGGATAAGGGTGAATATCGAGGTCGATGGAGACGCCGGACGGCCAAGCTCTGATGAGCACCGGGCCAAGAGCGGCGAGGATCGCTTCCGCGAGACAGTCGACACCACCGCTTGCCTCGACCTCCGCGTGATGGACTTCGCCGTAAACCAGGGTGGAGAGGGGCACTGACGGTGCGATAAGAAGGGGCTGCCGCATGGGAGTACCTCCGGGTGGAAGCGGCAGGAACCATCTCCTGCCGCGGCGGGGAAATGCGCGAACATTCCCCGCCTGATCATCGATCCTGCTAAGTACGCGACGTCTGCCGGCGCGAGTCGGCGATGATGGGAGATGGCCGGCCAGCGGCAATCCAGGCCGCCAGAGGGCGCTGGGCCGGCGGAAGCGAATAAAAGTCGCTCGTCGCCAGACGATCCCGGACATTCGGTGCCAGACTGTCCCACCAAGCCTTCGCGGCCGCTGCGTCACGCGCGCGCGCTTTAGATTCCCCTATAGATTCCTCTATAGGTTCCTCTCTATGCGGCACCTCATGCCGTAGCTCTTGCACCTGGTGCAGCACCTCGGTGCCACCCGCTGCAGCAGGTGCGGCACTTGACGCCGTAGGTACTGCACCCGGTGCAGCACCATCTCGCCACGTGAGATGGTAGATGTTGGAGTCATGCTCGCGCGTGCCGGGCTTGGTCCGCCCCGTTATTTTGATATGGCCACGCTTGGCCAGCCGGGCGATTGCGCCTCGGGCCGCGCGAGGTGAGCAGCCGGCAAGAGCCGCGATACTGGCCACCGACAACCAACACCGGCCGGCGCCGCTGACGGCAGCAGTCGCCAGGACGGCCGCCACGGCGCGGACGATGAGGACTGTCGGCGCATCCCCGGCTGCGGCTAGGTCCTTATCGTGTTGTATAGCCGCCAGCCAGGTTAAGCGCTCGGCCGGCGAGCGGGCCACGCGTGCAGCCGCATCAGCGGGATCGGAGACGCTTGCGATCGGCTGCTGCTGGGCGGGCGCAGACTTCATGCGGCGCCACCTGTCTTGCGGGGCCGGCCCCGTTTCCGGGGTGGTTCGAGCGTCACCACTCCCGCCAACACATAGCTATCAAGGTCGGCGACCGCGTACCAGATGATCCTCGCGCGGCTGCCGCCGCCCCGAACCTCAATCCAACGGGGGCCGATCAGATGCCCTGCACGACGACTCTTAGACCGCCAGACGCGCAACGTGTCGCGCGCGACCCCAACATATTGGGCGGCGTCGGCCTCGCGCATACGCGCCGGTGTAGCTGTAGGGGCGGGGATGGCGACTGAATTTTGTGACATGACTCCAAGCCTCTTGGCCTGGAGTCCTCTGCCGCGGACTCTCACTGACGATGTGGCGCTGGTCCTGCCCGACGCCCAACAACCCGAAGCTGGCGGCGTCAGAGGCGGAGTGGTTTCGCCACTCCCGTGCGTACCCCGCTGGCCTTACGGATGCTGCGGCTCCGCCTTACGCATCCAGCCAGTTGTCGCGGTTTCGAGCACACGCACGTGGACTTCGCACCGGCCTGGCACATTACCTTCCAGGCCAATGGCAGTCACAACTGGTCACACGCTGCCACCAGGGATAACCACTGTCAAGCGTGAGACCGCCCGGCCCCCTGGCATTCCCTTGGCATTCTCGAATGCCAGAACCGGGTGCGCCGGAGTGCGCCCGGTTAACATCGGGTAACATCAACCCGTTGATTTTGCTGAGGAAAAATGGTGCCGGCGAAGAGACTCGAACTCCCGACCCGCGCATTACGAATGCGCTGCTCTACCAACTGAGCTACGCCGGCACCGGGGCCTGATGGGCCATCCCCGACGGGAAGCGGGGAGGCGGCGAAGTTAACTCCGCGAGTTGGGAAAAGCAAGCGAAGCGTCGGCGCCTCACTTCGCCCGAGGCGGCGGTTCGTGTCCGTTCACCAGGCGGGCGAAGCGGGCCTTGGCGCCGCGCTCGATGGCGGCCGCGACCAGCCGGTCGATGTCCAGGCGGTGGCGGATGATTTCCAGCATCCTGCGCACCTCCTGATGGGGTTCACCATCGGCGGCGGCCACGTCGCAGGCGACGGCATAGGCGGTTTCGCGCAGAAGTGGCGGAAGGGCGGCCTTGATGACGTCAAACGCATGGTCGAGTCCGTCATCGGAATCCAGCAGTTCGGCACAGGCGGCTGTGGTCTTTGGCAGCAGGGAAGGATCGTAGTCGCGAAAGACCGGCAAGAAATTGACGATTTCGCCGATCATTTTCAGTTCCGCGTCGGTCATGTTGCGATCCGCCGCCGAAACCATCACCATCACATAGATTAGGGCCGCGTGATGACTGAACATGGTCGCCTCCCGCGCGTCGAGGGCTCCGAGGACTTTAGGCTTGCGGCGTATCTCCGCGTCAAGCATAGATTCCGGAACGAGCCGGAAGTGGTATGCCGAGGCTTGGGGTGATGGCCGGCGGCTACTGGCGGGAGAGATTGCAATGATCGGAAAGACGGTGCTTCTGGTCGACGACAGCCGGGTGGCACGCATGATGGCCCGTGCCGTCATCGAAAGGCATCATCCGGGCTGGACCGTTCACGAGGCCGGCACAGGCGAGGATGCCGTCGCCATCGCCACGTCCTCGCATCCCGATTTCATCCTGGTGGACGTGAACATGCCCGGCATGGGCGGGCTGGCGGCGGCCGCCAGGCTCAGGGAGCTGCACCCCAAGGCCGCGGTCAGCATGCTGACCGCGAACATACAGGAGCCGGTGCAACATCAGGCCGAGCACCTTGGCGTGGGCTTCATCACCAAGCCCATCCGCGAGGACGCTTTGCTGGCCTTCCTCACCGTCGGGGACGCGGGATGACCCCGTTCATCGACGCCATCGACCGCGACGCCGTCACGGAACTGGTCAATATCGCCATCGGCCGGGCGGCGGCATCGCTGTCGGAACTGGTCGAGGACGAGCTGCGGCTGTCGGTGCCCGTGATCGAGTTCCTCACCCCCAGGCAGGCGGCGGAACGGCTGGAGCACGAGACCCATGGCGGCGAGACGGTGGCGGTCCGCCAGAACTTTTCCGGCCGCATGACTGGACACATGCTGCTGATCTTTCCGGAAAAGCGGAGCCTCGACCTGGTGCGCTCGATGCTCGGCGACCATGTCCCCCTCGACCAATTGACCGAATTGGAGCAGGAAGCCTTTTTGGAGGTGGGCAACATTATCCTCAACGCCTGTCTGGGCAGCCTGGCCAACCAACTGGGCCTCGCGCTGGAAAGTTCGCTGCCCGCCTATGTACGCGGGCGAGGCGCGCAAATCCTCGACGGCGGAGTAAGCGCCGACGACGAACTCGTCCTTTTCCTTCAGGTTGATTTTTCCTTGCTGAGAAAGGACATCCACGGATATCTGGCCTTCGTCATGGATATCGTCTCCGCCCGGCATTTCATCGAAGCTGTCCGAGACTACGTGGCATCCAAGCTGGCCGGCTAGCGGTCCGATCCGGATGGAAGATTCAGGGCATGAATCTTCCGTCTGCCGAATCGGCCCACAACATCAATGCATTGTGCACCGACACATTCGGAAGGTCGGTGCACCTTCCGAATGTGTCGGTGCACTAGGACGGAGAACCGAGAAAGCATGTCCGCGTCGCGCCCGAGTGACCTCCTCCGCGCCCTGACCGATGCCGCAGAGATGGGTGTGGTGCTGCTGGATTCGGCCGGTCAGGTCTCGCTGTGGAACGCCTGGATGGCGAAGGCCTCGGGAATCGGGGTCGAGGAGGCTCTGGAAACCGAGCTGACCGTCCTGTTTCCCTGCCTTACCGGCTCGCGCATCGATACCGCGATCAAACAGGCCCTGTCTTCGGGCATGGCCGCGATGCTGTCGTCATCCCTGAACAAGCATCTCTTCCCGCTCACGCACAGCGGACGGTCGGCGGATGACGGCGAGCCTATGCACCAGATCGTCGTCATCAAGCCGCTCGCGGCCAAAGGCGGACGCGCATGCCTGATCCAGGTGTTCGACGTCACGAACATCGCGCACCGGGAAACACTTCTGCGCCAGCAGGCCCGCACCATGGAGGCCCTGGCGGAGAACTACCGCCTTTCCGAACTCCATAACCGCGCCATCGTCGACAATACGGCCGATGCCATCGTCACTTTCGGCGAGGATGGCCTGATCGGCACCTACAATCCCGCGGCCGAGCGAATCTTCTGCTACGCTCCCGTCCAGGTGGTCGGCAAGACGATCGGCCTTCTGATCCCCGAACTGGCGGACAGTCAGGGGGGCATCCTCGCCGACCACTTCCTCGACCGGCGGCGCGAGGCGGTGGGCCGCCGGAAAAACGGCACGACCTTTTCTTTGGAACTGTCGGTCTCGGCGATGGAGCTGGGGGGACAGCGGCTGTTCATCGCCATCGCCCACGACATCACCCAGCGCAAGCAGGCCGAAGAGGAGGTGCGGACCCAAAAGGAGTGGCTGACCACCCTGATCAACGCCATGCCCGACCTCGTGTGTTTCAAGGACGGGCTGGGGCGCTGGCTGGTGGCGAACCGGATCTACCTGGAGATCGCGGGCCTGGCGGGCGTGGACTACCAGGGACTCACCTGTCTGGAGCTGGCGCGGCAGTCCCACGGCAGGGCCGGCCATCTTCTCGCCACCCGCGAAACCGACGAGCGCGCCTGGCGCGAAGGCAAACAGATCGCCTATGAGGACAGCGTCCCCACTCCGGACGGCGGATCGAAGGTCTTCGACATCGTCAACATTCCCCTGACGAACCCCGATGGCAGCCGCAGGGGTCTGGTGGTCGTCGGCCGCGACATCACCGAGCGCAAGCTGGCGGCGGCGCGGATCCACCACTTGGCGCACCACGATTCCCTCACCGGCCTGCCCAACCGCGTGCTGTTTCAGGAGCGTCTGCGCCAGGCCATGGTGCAGGCCAAGCGTGCCGGCCGGCGGGTCGGCCTGCTGTTCCTTGACCTCGACAAGTTCAAGGAGACCAACGACACGCTCGGCCACCATGTGGGCGACCTGCTTCTGAAGGCGGTGGGCAAGCGGCTCCAGCGCTGCGTGCGCGAGAGTGACACCGTGGCGCGGTTGGGCGGGGATGAATTCGCCATCGTCCTGACCAATCTCACCCAGCCCGACGATGCCAGCACCGTGGCCGAATCGGTGATCTCCTCGCTGGGCGACCCCTTCGGCCTGGAGGAGCACGAGGTGGTAACCACCACCTCCATCGGCATCACCATCTATCCCGACGATGCGACGGACGCCGACCAGTTGCTGAAAAACGCCGACCTGGCCATGTTCCGCTCCAAGTCCGAGGGCCGGAACGCCTTCCACTATTACGTCGCCAGCATGGATGCCGAAATCCAGGCGCGCAAGGAACTCGAAAACGATCTCAGGCTGGCGCTCGGCACCGACCAGCTGGACTTGCACTACCAGCCCCTGCTGGAAATCGCCACCCGGCGGATCGTCGGATGCGAGGCCCTGCTGCGGTGGCGCCACCCGACGAAAGGCTGGATCAGCCCCGCCGAGTTCATTCCCATCGCCGAGCGCACCGACCTCATCCACCCCTTGGGCCGCTGGATTCTGCACAAGGCCTGTAGCCAGGGGCGCATCTGGACCGAACAGGGACTGCCCCTGCTCAAGATCGCGGTCAACCTCTCGCCGGCGCAATTCAAGCACCAGCAGCCCCTCGTCACCATGGTCAGCGACATCCTCGATCAGACCGGCCTGCCGCCGGAAACGCTGCAGCTTGAAATCACCGAAGGCATCGCCATGCAGAACATCGATGCCACCATCGACGTGCTGCGCCAGTTGCGGTCGCTGGGCGTGCTCATCTCCATCGACGACTTCGGAACCGGGTATTCCTCGTTGAACTATTTGAAGCGCTTCCCGGTGGACAAGCTCAAGATCGACCGCAGTTTCGTCGTCGATATCGGCCTGCACCCCGACAATGCCGCGGTGGTCCGCGCGATCGTCAATCTCGGCCATTCCCTCGGCACCCTGGTCAATGTCGAGGGCGTGGAAACCAGGGAGCAACTGGACTTCCTCATCGCCCACGGCGTCGACGAGGCGCAAGGCTTCTATTTCAGCCGGCCGCTGCCCGCCGCCGAGTTCGCCCGCCTGGTCAGGGACAAGAGCCCCTGGCCGCTGGATATCGAATCGGCGTGAGCCGGGCTCAGTCCGTCCGGCAATCCGGCGACTGCACCACCGGCACCTGAAGGAACCAGTGCCGCCCGCCAAGCCACGGCGCGACGCCCGGTCCCGGCACCCAGCACCACGGCTGCGGCCTCGGCGCGGGTTTCTTGGCCACCCTTACCGGAATCGGAGCCGGCCGGCTTGCGTGACTGCCGGCGAAGGCCGGCCTCAGTTCCGCCAGGCTGAGACGGCCGTCGCGGTTGGTGTCGAGGGCGGCGAACAGCGCGGGATCGACGGTGTTCGGAAACTCCCGCCGGGTGACGTAGCCGTCCTTGTTAACGTCGTAAGCCTCCAGACGCGCCACCAATGCCGGATTACCTCGTCGCGCGGCCTGTTTGACGGAGATTCGGCCATCGGGCCCGGCAAGAAGCGCGAACAGCGCGTCGGCGCTTCCCGTCTTGCCCAGAACCCGCAATTCCTTGGCCGAAATCCCGCCGTCGAGATCGCTGTCCAGGGCGTTGAAACGGGCGAGCACGGCCCGCCCCTCCCGCGAGGGAGGCAGGTCGGCGCGGGCCTCGGAAGCCATCGCGGTTGCCGCCAGCGGGGCCGCCAATGCGGCCGCCCCCAGCAGGACCAGGCAGACGGGGACACGCATGGGTTTCCTCCTCCAGCACGTCTTCTCTACATCTGGTGCGGGAAGCGAGCAGACGGGGAAGCGCGAAGGTAGACGCGGCTTCGGATGCGCCGCCTCCCTCGGGAGCGCGCGCGGCGCGGCTTGTCGGTTTCCTCGGCCGCCGTCGATCCCTATACTCCGCCCATGTCCGGCCCCGCCTCCCCGCGCATCGTCCTTCCCCACGTCCCGGCACTGGCCGCCGGCGTGAAGGTTGCCGTCCTGCTCGACACCGACGGGGAATTCCGCCGCCTCTCCCCGTCCGAAGCGGCCCGCGTGGCGCGCGACTCCCCACCGCTCCTGTGCCACGGACCGGGAACGGCCGCCCGCCTCGGTCTCGACGCCGTGACGGGTTTGGACATCCTCGAACTCTTCGCCTTCGTCCGGCCCGCCCGGTTCTGCCTTCCCACCCCCCGGGGCATCGCCGAAGCCGTCGGCCTGCCGCCGCCCGCCGACCTCGAGGACGAGGCCGAGTGCCTTTTCCTCGCCACGCGCCGGCTGTTGGAGGAAATGGCCGCCGCAGCGGCCGGCGCGACCGCCGCGCGGGCGGCGGAAACGCGCGGCGTCGCCTGGTGGATGGCCCGCGCGGGATGGAGCTGGGGAACGGCGGTGCTGGCGGCGCTGGGGGTTGCCGGCGATGCGGGACGGGGCAATACCGGCCTCCACGTGTGGGAGCGGCTGCCGGAATGGTCCGAACATGCGCCCGAGCCCCCTCCCGGCAATATCCCGGTGGACCCGGAAGAGGCGCGCGGGCGGCTCCAAAGGATGCTCGGAACGACGGCGGAGCAGCGCCCTTCGCAAGCCGATTACGCCTCGGCCGTAACCCTGGCGTTCCAGCCCCGGGAACGGGCGGGACAGCCCCACATCGTCCTGGCGGAAGCGGGAACGGGCACCGGCAAGACCCTGGGCTACATCGCTCCCGCCAGCCTGTGGGCCGAGAAGAACGGGGCACCCGTATGGATTTCCACCTACACCCGCAACCTTCAGCGCCAGCTCGACGCCGAACTCGACCGCCTGTTCCCCGACCCGCGGGAGAAGGCCCGGCGCGTCGTCGTGCGCAAAGGCCGCGAAAATTACCTGTGCCTGCTGAACTTCGAGGAACTGGTGAACCGCGCCCGCCCCGCCGACGCGGTCGCCGCCGGCCTGATGGCCCGCTGGGCCGGCGCCACGAGGGACGGCGACATGGTCGGCGGCGACTTTCCCGGCTGGTTGGCGGACCTGCTTGGGCGCGGCCGCACCGCCGGCCTGGCCGACCGGCGCGGCGAATGCGTCTATTCGGCCTGTCCCCATTACCGTAAATGTTTCATCGAGCGCGCCATCCGGCGGGCGCGGCGGGCCGACATCGTGGTCGCCAACCACGCGCTGGTCATGGTTCAGGCGGCCCTGGGCGGACTGGACGACAACACCACGCCCACCCGGATGGTCTTCGACGAAGGGCACCACGTCTTCGATGCCGCCGACGGGGCCTTTTCCGCCCATCTGACCGGCATGGAAGCGGCGGAGGTGCGCCGCTGGCTGCTCGGCCCGGAGGGCGAAAGCACGCGCTCGCGCGCCCGCGGTCTGCGGCGGCGGGCCGAGGACATCGTCGGCCACGCCGAGGACGCCGGAGCCGCCCTCGACGACGCGCTGGCGGCGGCCCGCGCCCTGCCCGCCCCCGGCTGGCCGGCCCGAATCGCCGAGGGGGCGCCCCACGGACCGGCCGAAAGCTTCCTCGCGCTGGTGCGAAGCCAGGTCTACGCCCGCAGCACCGGCAACGACGGCCCCTACAGCCTGGAAACCGAATGCCTGCCGCCGGTCGACGGCGTGCCCGGCGCGGCGGCGGCCCTCGCCCACGCCCTGGAGCGCCTGGGCACGCCGCTGGCCGCCTTGGCCCGCAGCCTGGCGGGCCTCCTCGACGACGAGGCCGCCGAACTGGACACCGCGACGCGCTCGCGCATCGAGGGCATCTGCCGGTCGATCGGACGGCGAGTGCTGATGCCGCTGGCGGGTTGGAAGGCCATGCTGGAGCGGATCGGGCAATCGGCGGGAGCCGATGGGGACCGGTACGTCGACTGGTTCAGCGTGGAGCGGATCGACGGGCGCGACGTCGATGTCGGCATGCACCGGCACTGGATCGACCCGACCCTTCCCTTCGCCAAGGCGGTGGCCGAACCGGCCCATGGGATGGTGATCACCTCGGCGACCCTGCGCGACGGATCGAGCGACGTCGAGGCCGACTGGCGCGCGGCCGAGCGGCGCGTCGGCGCCGTCCATCTCGCCGGACCGGCGACGCGCGCGGCCGTACCGTCGCCCTTCGACTACCCCGGCCAGACCCGCGTCATGGTGGTCACGGACGTGCGCAAGGACAACCTGGACCAGGTTGCCGCCGCCTATCGGGAGCTGTTCCTCGCCGCCCGAGGCGGCGCGCTCGGATTGTTCACCGCGATTTCCCGCCTGAGGGCCGTGCACCAGCGCATCTGCGGCCCCCTCGACGATTTCGGCCTGCCGCTGCTCGCCCAGCACGTCGACACCATGGATACCGGCACCCTGGTGGACATCTTCCGCGGCGACGAGGATGCCTGCCTGCTGGGAACCGACGCGGTCCGCGACGGCGTCGACGTCCCGGGGCGCTCGTTGCGCCTGATCGTTTTCGACCGGGTGCCATGGCCGCGGCCCGACATCCTCCACAAGGCCCGGCGCGGACATTTCGGCGGCAAGGCCTATGACGACATGATCGCCCGCCTGCGCCTCAAGCAGGCCTATGGGCGGCTCGTGCGCCGCGCCGGCGACCACGGGGTGTTCGTTCTCCTCGACCCCATGATGCCGTCGCGCCTGTCTGGCGCTTTCCCCGAAGGCGTCGATGTCCGAAAGGTCGGATTGGCCGAAGCCGTGGCGTTGACCCGCGATTTCCTCGCCCGGGACTGACCTCCCCCATCCGTTGGCCCATGCTCCCCCTCCGCGTTCCTGCCCCGCGGCCAAGACGGCCTATCCTGGCGCCAGCCGCAGACAGGAGCGTCGAATGGCCCCGCTGTCCCGTCGCGCCCTGCTCGGGGGCGCGCTGTCCGCCTTGTCCCTGGCCGCCGGCCGGCACTCGGCATGGGCCGAGGTCGCCGCGCTGCGGGAGCGGGCGCTGCGCAAGGGTCTGTTTTACGGATGCTGTGCCAGCACCGCCCATTTTGGCGATGCCCCGTTCATCCAGGCGCTGGCGCGCGAAGCCGGGGCGCTGGTGCCGGAATGGGAAGGCAAGCGGGGCCGCATCGAGGCGAGGCGGGGCGTGCTGGATTTTTCGGCGGCCGACCGGCTGGCCGAATTCGCCGCGAATCACGGCATGCTGTTTCGCGGCCACACGCTGGTGTGGTGGAACAGCAATCCCGCTTGGCTGAACGCCGCCTTGGACGCCGCCTCTCCGCCCGAAAGCCTGCTCACAGGCTATGTTGATGCCGTCGTCGCGCATTTCCGCGGGCGGGTTCATTCCTGGGACGTGGTCAACGAGGCCATCGAGCCCAAAGACGGGCGCCCGGATGGCTTGCGCGCCTGCCCGTGGTTGCGTGCCTTCGGCCCCGCCTACCTCGACATCGCATACCATACTGCGCGGGCGGCCGATCCCGGGGCGTTGCTGGTTTACAACGATTACGGCATGGACACCGCCGACCCCTGGCAGGCGGCCCGCCAGCACGCCGTGATCGGCCTGCTGGAGGGCTTTCGCCGACGCGGCGTGCCGTGCGACGCCCTGGGCCTTCAGGCCCACCTCAAGACGGGATCCAACTTCGATCAGGAGCATCTGCGCCGCTTTCTTGCCGAGGTGACGGCGCTGGGCTACCGGACGCTGATCACGGAATTGGACGTCGCCGACCATGGCGGCATGGACATCGCGGCACGCGACCGGGCGGTCGCCGATCTGGCAGGGCGTTACCTGGAGGTGGCGCTCGACCAGCCGCAAACCATCGGCGTGGTGACCTGGGGCCTGAGCGACCGCTACACCTGGCTGGACCGGCGGCCGTGGACACGCTGGGTCGAGGCGTGGCGTCCCCGGCCGTTGCCGCTCGATTCGGCCCTTCGCCGCAAACCGATGTGGCACGCCATCGCCAGGGCCATCGACGCGGCGCCCCACCGCCCCGGCGGCTGACCCGACGGAGAATGTGGTTGTTCCCCGCCGCCGCCTCGGGTACGAAGCCCGGGCCATCGGGTTGGAGCGAGCGGACATGTCCACGGTCGCGGACGTTTTCATCGGCAACCTCGCACGCAGCGAGGCCGTCGCCACGCCCTATCGCCACTGGCTGATGGACGAGGTCCTGCCGGCCGACATCGCCCGGGCGCTCGACACCATCGACATCCCCATGGGCGAGGGGCACGATTACGGCGGCCGGCGCGAGTGCAACAACAGTCTGCGCGCGTTCTTCACTCCCGAGCGCCAAGCCGAAAACAGCGCGGTCGCCGCCGTCGCCGAGGCCCTGAGAGACTCCCGCACCATCGCCGCCATCGAAACCACCACCGGCTGCGACCTTGCCGGCAGCCTCCTGCGCATCGAATACTGCCAGGATGGGGACGGCTTCTGGTTGGAGCCCCACACCGACATCGGCGCGAAGCGGTTCACCCTGCTGTGTTACCTGTCGGCCGGCGAAGGCAGCGACGGCTGCGGCACCGACATCTTCGATCGCGACAGGCGATGGGTCAGGACCGTGCCGTTCCGCTTCAACTCGGCCTTGGTCTTCGTGCCCGGCCCCGACACGTGGCATGGGTTCAACCGGCGCACCATCGTCGGCGTGCGCAGGACGATGATCGTCAACTACGTCACCCCCGACTGGCGCGCCCGCCAGGAATTGGCGTTCCCCGCTCCGGTGAGGTGACCCGCCGGAGAATTAGGCTTTGACTTTTGACCGGGGCGGCGCTCCCATTGGGCGTCATCCACAGGGGGGGTACGATGGGCAGCGTCGCCGAGCATTTCATCTCCAGCCTTCGCAATTCCGAGCGGCATTCCAAGCCGTGGCGCCACTGGCTGCTTGACGACATGTACCCGGCCGGCATGGTGGCCGAACTGGAGGCCCTTCCCTTCGCGCCGCCCTCGGGCGTGCTGCATGAGGGCAAGCGGGAGATCAACAATTCCTCACGCGTCTTCCTCACCCCCGACGTGCAGGAGGCGCACGCCTCGGTCGGCAAGCTGGTGCGGGCGATGCTCGATCCCCGCACACTGTCCGCCATCGAGGCGGAATGCGGCATCGACCTCTCGGGGTCGCTGCTGCGCCTGGAATACTGCATGGACGTCGGGGATTTCTGGCTGGAACCGCACACCGACATCTTCGTCAAGACGTTCACCATGCTGCTCTACCTCTCGTCGGGCGCGGGCAGCGACAATTGCGGCACGGACGTGCTTGCAGTCGAGGAACCCCACGGATTGGTGGGCGAGGCGCCCTTCGGGTTCAACAAGGGTACCCTGTTCATCCCGGCGCACGATACCTGGCACGGTTTTCACAAGCGCAAGATCAACGGCGTGCGCAAGAGCATCATCATCAACTACGTGACCAAAGACTGGCGCGCCCGCCACGAACTGGCCTCCCCCGATCCGGTGAAATGAACCAGGGGGGTCTCATTATGGGTTTTTTCGGTGTCATCCCTCGGCTCGCTCGCGCTCGGCCGGGATGACATCATAGGCGAGCGCGCATAATGACAACCGATTCCGTGAGCGCCGGCGGTTGACGCCGCCGTTGCGCGGGCCTAGGGTTCCGCCCTTCCGCGCAACCCGTCAGTTCAGGTCAGCCATGTCCGACATCCGCGACCTCGCCCGCACCGCCGCCGCCTGGCCCTTCCAGGAAGCGCGCCAGCTTCTGGACGCGCGGCTCAAGGGCGGCAACCCGGCGAAGGGCTTCGTCCTGTTCGAGACCGGCTACGGCCCGTCGGGACTTCCCCATATCGGTACCTTCGGCGAGGTGGTGCGCACCACCATGGTGCGCCGGGCCTTCCACACCCTGGCGCCCGATATTCCCACCCGCCTGTTCGCCTTCTCGGACGACATGGACGGGCTGCGGAAGGTTCCGGACAACATCCCCAACCAGGACATGGTGCGCCAGCACCTGGGCAAGCCGCTGACCCGCATCCCGGATCCCTTCGGCACCCACGACAGCTTCGGCGCCCACAACAATGCGCGGCTGCGCGCCTTCCTGGATTCCTTCGGCTTCGAGTACGAGTTTCAATCCGCCAGCGAGTGGTACGCATCGGGGCGCTTCGACGCGGCCCTGCTGACGGTGCTGGCCCATTACGACGAGGTGATCAACGTCGTCCTTCCCACCCTGGGCGAGGAACGCCGCCAGACCTATTCGCCGTTCCTGCCCGTCTGCCCGAAGACCGGCCGGGTCCTGCAAGTCCCCGTAATCGAGCGCGACGTGGCCGCCGGTACCATCGTCTACCGCGACGAGGATGGCGCCCTGGTGGAAACGCCGGTCACCGGAGGCCGCTGCAAGATGCAGTGGAAGGCCGATTGGGCGATGCGCTGGTTCGCGCTCGGCGTCGATTACGAGATGAGCGGCAAGGACCTGATACCGTCGGTCGAGCTGTCCTCCAAAATCTGCCGCATCCTGGGCGGACAGCCGCCCATGAACCTGACCTACGAGCTGTTCCTGGACGATCAGGGACAGAAGATTTCCAAATCCAAGGGAAACGGGCTGGCGGTGGAGGATTGGCTCAAATACGCCCCCCAGGAATCGCTCGCCCTTTTCATGTACCAGAAACCCAAGGCAGCCAAGCGTCTGTATTTCGACGTGATTCCCCGTAACGTCGACGACTATCTCGCCTTCCTGGAGAAATTCGAGGCCGAGGACGCCGCCAAGCGGCTGGACAATCCGGTCTGGCACATCCACAACGGCCAGCCGCCCAAGGAGGAGGCGCACCTTTCCTATTCCATCCTCCTCAACCTCGCCAGCGTCTGCCATTCCGAGGACAAGGCGGTATTGTGGGGCTTCATCAAGCGCTACGCCCCCAGCGCGGACGCCAAGGCGGCCCCCATCCTCGACCGGCTGGTGGAGTGCGCTGTCGCCTATTACCGCGACTTCGTCAAGCCGGCCAAGAAGTACCGCAAAGCCACGCCCGAAGAGGCGGAAGCCTTCCGCGATCTGGCCGCAGGACTGCGAGCATTGCCGCCCGAAGCCTCCGCCGAGGACATTCAGAACCTCGTCTACGGCATCGGCAAGCGGCCGGCTTTCCCCGAAATGAAGGCCTGGTTCAAGGCCTGTTACGAGGTGCTGCTGGGCCAGGACCAGGGGCCGCGCATGGGCAGCTTCATAAAGCTGTACGGAATCGGCGACACCATCGCCCTGCTGGAAAAGGCCGCCGCCGGAGAGGATCTTTCCGGCTGAGGCCCGATGGAAAGAGGAAAGGCGCGGCAGCGGTTCTCATTATGCGCGCGCATGATGATGTCATCCCGAGGAAGCGGAGCGACTGAGGGATCTTTCAGGCACTTTCGCGTGAAAGATCCCTCGCCTTCGGCTCGGGATGACATCGAAAAACACATGATAAGAACCGCTGACGGCGCGGCCTTGCCCTGTTTCCCCTGCCCGTGGCCGTGCTATAGTCCGGCCCGCATGGGAAACGCTGGTGAATAGACCTTCATGATGCGCATTGTTCCGTCCCGCCGTCACCGCCACTTCGGAGCCGTGCTCGTCGCGGTCCTTTCACTCGCGGCCTGCGCGGAGGAAAAGAAGGACACCTACGTCGAACGTCCAGTCGAGGAACTCTACAACGAGGCCATGGACGACATCGACAACGACGAATACACCAAGGCGGTCAAGGCGTTCGAGGAAGTCGAACGCCAGCACCCCTATTCCGTTTGGGCCACCAAGGCGCAATTGATGGGGGCATATGCGCTTTACGAGCGCAACAAGTACGACGATGCCATCGTCGCCCTCGACCGCTACATCCAGCTCCATCCCGGCAACAAGGACACGCCCTACGCCTACTATCTCAAGGGCCTGTGCTACTACGAGCAGATCGCCGACGTCGGCCGCGACCAGAAGATGACCGAAAAGGCGATGAAGGCCCTGCAGGAGGTCAGCGACCGCTTCCCCAACAGCAAGTACGCGCGCGACGCCAGGCTGAAGGTCGATCTGGCGCGTGACCACCTGGCGGGCAAGGAAATGGCCATCGGGCGCTATTACGAGCGCAACAACGCCTATCTGGCGGCCCTTAACCGTTTCAAGACCGTGGCCGAGCAGTACCAGACCACCACCCATGTGCCGGAGGCCCTCCACCGCATGGTGGAGATTTACCTGATCCTGGGGTTGAGAGACGATGCCCAGCGCACGGCCGCGGTGCTCGGGCATAATTTCCCGGGCAGCCCCTGGTACGAAGACAGCTATTCGCTGATAAAGACCGGCCGTTCGATGACCAACGAAGAGAAGGCGGATTCCTGGACAAACTGGGTTCCCGGCATGGGCGGCTCGTCCGCGCCCGCCGCCTCCGATCCCAAGCCGGCCCCGAAGAAGGACAGTTCGGGCTGGTTCGACTGGATCTGGTGATCCGATGCTGGTCTCGCTGTCGATCCGCGACGTGGTGCTGATCGAACGGCTCGATCTATCCTTCGGCCCGAGCTTGTCGGCCTTCACCGGAGAGACCGGAGCGGGCAAATCCATTCTCCTGGACTCGCTCAGCCTCGCCCTGGGCGCGCGCGCCGATGCCGGGCTAGTGCGTCACGGCACGCCGCAGCTTTCGGTCACCGCCGCCTTCGCCCTCCCGGACGGGCACATCGTCCCCGCCCTGCTGGACGAGCTGGGCATCGGCAGCGACGGACAGGATTTGGTTCTGCGGCGGATCGTCGCCGCCGACGGGCGCTCGCGCGCTTTCGTCAACGACCAGCCGGTCTCGGTGGGGATGCTTCGCCGGATCGGCGACGGCTTGGTGGAAATCCACGGACAGTTCGAGAGCCACGGCCTGCTCGACCCCGCATCCCATCTGGGCATCCTCGACGCCTTTGGCGGGTTGGGGGGGCGGGCGGCGAGCGTGAACACCGCTTGGCACGCCTGGAGAGAAGCCGCCCGGGTCCGCGCCGAGGCCGAAGCCGGCCTTGTGCGGGCGCGCGCCGAGGAGGGGGAACTCCGCGCCGCGTACGAGGAACTCCACGGCCTCGATCCCAAACCGGGGGAAGAGGCCCGCCTGGCGGAAAGCCGCTCGGTGATGATGCACGGGGAGAAGCTGGTCGAGGCGATGAACGCCGCCATGGCGGCGTTGAGCCAGCGAGGCGACGTCGAGGCGAGCCTGCGCAATGCGCAGCGCGCTTTGGAACGGGTTGCCGAGCGCGCCGAAGGCCGGCTGTCGGCCGTCATCGCCGCGCTTGATCGCGCCGCCGTGGAGACCGCCGAGGCGGTCGGCCTGCTGGAGCGGGCGTCGGCCGACATTTCCCTCGATCCCCGCGCGCTGGAGACGGCGGAGGAGCGTCTGTTCGCCTTGCGCGCCGCCGCGCGCAAGCACGGCACGGACGCCGACGGCCTCGCCCGCCTGCATGACGATTTGGCGCTTCGCCTGGCCCAACTGGACAGCGGGGGGGACGGCCTGGCCAATCTCATCCGAACCGAACAGGCGGCCCGCACAGCCTATGTGGAAGCGGCACGGACCCTGTCGCGCGAACGCGAGGAGATCGCGCGCGCCCTGGACGCCGCCGTGGCCGCCGAATTGCCGCCGCTGAAGCTGGACCGCGCCGTCTTCCGGACGCGGATAGCGGCCCGGGATGAAGACGAGTGGGGGCCGGCCGGCCTGGATGCCGTGGAGTTCCTGGTGGCGACCAATCCCGGCGCGCCGCCGGGGCCATTGGGCAAGATCGCCTCGGGTGGCGAGCTGGCCCGCTTCATGCTGGCCCTCAAGGTCATTCTGGCGCGGGTCTCCACCATCCCCACCATCGTCTTCGACGAGGTCGATTCCGGCATCGGCGGGGCGGTGGCCGCCGCGGTGGGCGAACGGCTGGCCAGACTTGCCGAGGATGTCCAGGTTCTGGTCGTCACCCATTCCCCCCAGGTCGCGGCCCGCGGCGCCCGGCATTACCGCGTCGCCAAACGCGACGGCAGGGGCGAATCACCGGTTACAACTGTAGAATCCCTCGATGGGAATGCCCGGCGCGAAGAAGTCGCCCGCATGCTGTCGGGCGAGACCGTTACCCAACAGGCCCGCGCCGCCGCCGACAGTCTTTTGGCGGGATTGTGACCGTGTGAGGTCCTTGGCCCCGACGCCTCCGCGATACCGGCCGAGCGGGAATGCCGTAATGTCATAAGACCGCGAGCACCGCAGCGCCGATCGAGCCGCGTCCGGCTTGCTCCATTTTACGGCCCCTTTCTCGTTGATCCATTTTACAGCCCCTTTCTCGACATAGGGCATATACCGCCCCGATGCCCGTGTGCCTATCATCCTCGGCTACCGGGCGACCGAACTAACCCGCCCGGTAGCGGACCCAGATGAACCGGCTGCCTCGACCACACTTACCTGCGACACCGTCAGCGCTACCGATCGCGCTCGCCGGCATGGATTGGCCCCAGCTTCCACGCCTGCTGCGTGCGGTCTGGCCCTGCGCCGCGAAGATAATCGGTGCCCCGCTGCGAGCCCTGCGTCACGGCAAGAAGGCCCTCATACTGAGGGAAATGTCCGTGGCGGCCCTGCGTCTGTCCGAGGAACGCTTTCAAACGGCCATGTCGATAATGCCGATAGCCGTTTTTCATCTTGATCGTGAGCTTCGTTACACCTGGTTCCACAATCCGCTGCTGCCCGGGCTCTCGCCCGACGACTTCATCGGCCGGACGGGAGCGGAGTTCTTCGAGGCGAAGGGCTATGAACGCCGGGTCCGGCTGTTCCGCCGCGTGCTGGAGACCGGGGAAACCGGCCGCGAGGAAATGATCCTGCGCAGCAAGTCCGACGGAAAGGCGCGCACCTTCGATCACACCGTGGCCCCCCTGCGGGACAAGGCCGGCCGGATCATCGGTTTGACCTGTGCCGTGATCGACATCTCGGACAAGGTCTACGCCAACGAGGCGCTGCGTTGCGCCATGGACCGGGCGAGGCGGGCGGACGAGGCGAAAAGCCGCTTCCTGTCCGCGGCCAATCACGATCTGCGCCAGCCGTTGCAAGCCATGCGGTTGTACCTCGAGGCACTGGACGCGGCCTTGGAGGACCCCGAGCACCGGGCGATCCTGAATGGTGCCATGGCGGCGCAGAACGCCGGCGAGGAGCTGCTTCGCAATTATCTGGACGTGTCGCTGCTGGATTCGGACATCACGCCTCCGGCCCTCCACGCCCTGCCCATGGCTCCGCTCCTGAACGACCTTGCCGCCGAATGCGTGCCCATCGCCCAGAAAAAAAGGATCACGGTGCGCGTGGCGCCGACGTCGGCGCACGTCGTCAGCGATGCGCGTCTTCTCGGACAGATGCTGCGCTGCCTTCTGCTCAACGCCATCCGCTTCACCGAACGCGGTGGAGTGTTGATGGGATGCCGCCACCATCAGGGGCGGCTGCGGGTCGAAGTGTGGGACACCGGTCCCGGCATCCCCGAGGACAAGCTTTCCGTGGTATTCGAAGATTTCTACCAGCTCGCCAATCCCGAACGTGACCGGACCAAAGGTTTCGGGCTTGGCTTGGGAGTCGTCCAGCGCGCCGCACGCCTGTTGGGGCATGACGTAACCGTCGCGTCGACGCCGGGCCGGGGGACGATGTTCGCCGTCACCCTCCCCCTGGCCACGTCGATGGCGGACAACGACGCGATCAACGGGCGGCTACCACGTAGTGCCTAAGGTTGTCGACCTCCAGATCGGCGTGTTCGAGACGGCTCTTGACCACGTCGCCGATGGTCACGATCCCAACCAGCCTCTGATCCGCATCCACCACCGGGAGATGGCGGACGCGCCGGCTGGTCATGGTCTGCATCAAATGGTCGACGGTGTCGCCCTCGCGGCAGATTTGGACATCGGTGGTCATCAGGTCGCGGACCCGATGCGACAGGCAGACGCCTCCCGACTCGGCCACCCCGCGGACGATGTCGCGCTCGGAGAGGATGCCCGCGATGCGCCCCCCGTCCTCGACGGCGACGAGCGCACCGATACGATGCCGGAACAGCGCATGCGCGGCGTCGCCGATCGACGCATCGGGAGCGATGGTCACCACGCCTGGCCCCCGAGCTTTGGCCTTCAAGATCGTCTTTACGATCATTTGTTTCCTCCCATCGGCCCAGCAAGCAAAACATATCAAAAGTGATAAGGGGATCATCGGGGGCGGGTTCAAGACTGGCGGGCCGCACTTGAGCGGAATGTTGCCTTGAACGGCTCCCAGGAGCCCCCTACGTCCGCGTCCATGGTACCTCCCCCCCTCGATATCGCCGACGTGCTCGCCCGTGGACGCCGGGTTGATGTTGAAGAGACGATCGTTCTCGACCGGCCGTTCTGGCAGCTGCACTTGTTTCGAAAAAGCGGACGAGGCCGCCACCCGGAGGTCTTGATCGTCACCCCCTTGTCCGGCCATTTCGGCTGGCTGATGCGGGATCTGGTGGTCGGCCTGCTGGCGCGCCACGACGTCTTTCTTCTGGAATGGAAGGACGCGCGCGAAGTGCCGTTGTCGGCCGGCCGTTTCGACCTCTCCGACAACATCGCCGCCGTCATCGACGCCGTGCGCCTGCTGGGACCGGATATCGCCCTGCTGGGCGTAAGCCAGGCGCCGACGGCCATCCTGGCCGCCAGCGCGCTGCTCGCCGAGGATCGCGATCCGGCCCGGCCGCGGGCCATCGTGTTGATGGGCGGGTTCCTCGACCCCCGGATCAACCCGACGGCCATCGAGCGCTTGGCCAGCCGTCTGCCGCCCGGCTGGTTTTCCCACGTCATGGCCACCACGGTTCCCGCCGGTTACCCCGGTGCGGGGCGCCGGGTCTATCGCGGCGACATCCACGGCCGCACGCTGGCGCGTTACCTGGCCCGGCATATCGCCACGGGCGGCGAATTGGCCCGCAAGGTTCGCGCGGACGACGGCAGCGATCCCGAACGCTTTCCTTTTCTCAGATTGTTTTCCACGCTGATGGACCTGCCTGCGGAATTCGCGGAAGACAATGTCCAGACGGTCTTCCGGGATCATCTGCTGGCTCGCGGGGAACTGTTTTGGCGGGGACGCAGGATCGACCCTTCGGCGGTGGACGACATCGCGCTGATGACGGTGGAGGGAGGCGGCGACGACACGTCGGGCGTCGGCCAGACGCTGGTTGCCCATGCCCTCTGCCATCGGCTGCCCTACGACGAACGGGCACACTGCCACGAACCCGCCGCCGGCCATTTCGGCCTCTTCCACGGCGAGCCATGGCGGTCGCACATCCTCCCCGAAGTGGAGGCGTTCCTGGCACAGATAACGGATTAGCCAAGCTATTCCCCCGCCTCGCCACCCACCGCCATCCGGTAAGCCTCCGACAACGCGGCGTCGGCGGCGGGATCGAGCAAGGCCGCGATGGCGGCTAGCAGGCCCATCTCCTCTTTCTGGATATGAAATATCTCGCGCTCGACCAACTCGGCGGCGACGTCGCGAAAATTCCGCCAGCCGGTCTCCTCGAACCCGCCCGCCAATGCCGCCGCAGCCAGATCGGCGGCCTCCAGCGCCAGCGGCAAAATGGCGCGATGCTCATGGGTCAGCATGACGACCATGCCCATCTCGCCCTGTTTGGAGAAGAGCGGAAACAAGTGATTCTCCTCGAAGCCGAAATGCCTTTCGACCTCGGCGCGCATGGTGTCGGCCAGGCGCTCCAGGTCCGCACGGACGGCACCTTCCACCGCTGGGGCGGAAGGGTGGCGATGGGTCATCTCCTGGATCGCCTGTAAGACGTCAATGGTCCGCATGTGGTCCTGGTGGAGCAAACTGCCGGTCCTGGTCTGCGTCAGCATCGCGGAAATCCTTATTCTAGCGGTTGGAGGAAGCGGGAAGAGCGCTGGCGCCGCGATGGGCGCGGTAACGCCGCGCCAGTTCGACCGCGAAGATGGCGAAGGCGATGGCGCCAGCAATGCCGCAGACGGCGCCGGCGCGGACCAGAACCGTCTTGCCGCCGACGATGCCGGCACCCACCAGCAGCAATGCGAGCATGTGGGCGGCGGCGTGAAAATCGAGCGGCCGCTGCGCCGTCAGCGCGGACAGCAGCGCCGGTCTTCCGCCCTCAACGACCGAATGCATCGAGGCGAGGAAAGCCATGATCCGCTGCAGAACGCCGGTGACGAAACTGAGCAGCCAGCCGAACACCATCAGGAATCCCCACAGGGGCGCCGTCCGGCCGGCCGGAAGTCCCAGCGCGAGGACCAAGCCAGCGAGCAAACTGGCGGGCAGAAGCACCCAGGCCGGCAGCAGCAAGCGGAAGAACGGCTCCAGCCGCTTCCGCATGCGGGTCTTCACTATCCGCGCCAACGCGTCCAGATGCAGCGCTGCCGCGGCGAGTCCCACCAGGGCCCCGAGCGCCGCCAGCCGCCCGGCCCCCGAAAGGACCCCCGCCGCCGCCAGCACCAGCGCTGCCGCCGCCAGCGCCGCCGTGCGTTTGCCGGCCGCGTCGGGCGCCGAACGGCCCAGCACGAACATCGGCACCAGAACGTAGGAGAAGCCCATCGCCAGGTTGCCCATGAATCCGTAGCCCGCGAGCAGCGCGTGAGCGCTGGCGACCGCGGCGTGATTCGCCAGAAAGCCGGTGGTGAAGTCCGCCACCAGCAACAGGCCGAGCACCGCCAGCGCCAGCAGCGACGCCAGCGCGATCCAGGCATGGCGGGTCATGGCGGGCATGCCGGTCACCCGCGCCAGCGTACCCGCCATCACGACGCCACCCACCGCGAGGCCGGCGACCGCCAGGACGGCGCCGGCATGCAGTGCCGGCACCCAGGCGAACGCCATGCCGGCAGTCAGAATCGCCACGCCCGGCGCATACAGCCACCACGTCAGATGACAAGCCCAGTGGGGTCCGAGGTGGCGGCCGGTCGCCACGGGAAGCAACTGGAATGCGGCCCCCAGAGCGGTCATCGCCACCACACCCAGAGTGACGAGGTGGAGCGCCGCCAGCACAGACCCGAGCCCGCCGGTGAAATCCGGCACCGAGTCGGCCCCGGCCAGCAGAACCACCCAGGCGGCCAAATGCATCACCACCGCGGTGGCGAAGAAGCGGTAGGGAATGAGCGGCGGAAGCAGCCGCCCCGTTGTTCCGGAAAGAAAAGCCCCGGCGAGCATCAGCCCTCCTGCATTGTCCAGCGGCGGACGCGGAAACGCTTCCTGCCGTTATGGGCCATTGCGAGCCCGATGGCGGGCCCGTCGCTATCGGTCACCTGCCGGACGGTAAGCATCGGCTTTGGCCGCTTGAGTTTGCCGAGGACGACGCGGCCATCCCCGCTTCGGACCGGGACGCGTCTCCCCCGGGCGGCACCCCGACCTCGGCCTCTCGCTCCCGCTCGGGGCCGCCGTCGCGGCGGAAGTACACCCGCCAATGCCCCTCGGCGAGCTTGCAGCCGTAAGACGAGAAACCCTGCCCCGCCAGCACCACGCGCAATGGCGCCGGGTTGAACGGCGCATCGACGGTGAACGTCCGGCCGAAATCGACATTGGCAGCCCGTTCCATTAGAATAAAGAAGGGGTCGCCGCCGGAAGCCAGGAGGGAGCGGACATCGAACGGCTCGACATGAAGAGCCTCGCCCAGCCACCGGGGAGGCTCGCAACTCTCGTCTCCACCCGCCGATCCATTTTGCCGCATGTGCCTCACCTGCCTCATCCCGAGCGATGGAAACATCCTGGGTGCGGCAGGGCGGAAGCTCCTTGACGCTCGTTAAGCCGAGGACAAATACAGCCGCGGCGCGAGCGGCGGCACGCTCACCGATGACCCAGCGGTTCTCATTATGAGCTTTTGTTGTCATCCCGAGCCTCAGGCGAGGGATCTTTCGGGCCCGGCGCGTTCCGCGCCAAGATCGTGTCTGGCGGCGGAGCCGCCGGCGCGTGAAAGATCCCTCGGTCGCTCCGCTCCCTCGGGATGACATAACCAGCGGGCGCACATAATGAGAACTGCTGCCGATGACCGAGCATCCTGGACACCCCGGCGGTGGCGCGTTAAAAAGCGCTTTCGTCCGGACGCCTGCGGACGCCCCGCCCCAAGCCCTTGGGCCGGGACGTGCGCATGAATACGTTAGAGGCCATGCAGACAGCGAACGACATCCGCCGCGCCTTCCTCGACTACTTCGCCAGGAACGGCCACGAGATCGTGCCTTCGAGCCCGCTCGTTCCCCGCAACGATCCGACGTTGATGTTCACCAACGCCGGCATGGTGCAATTCAAGAACGTCTTCACCGGCGTGGAAAAACGCGATTATGTGCGTGCCACCACGGCTCAGAAGTGCGTGCGCGCCGGCGGCAAGCACAACGACCTCGACAACGTCGGCTACACGGCGCGGCATCACACCTTCTTCGAGATGCTGGGCAATTTCTCGTTCGGCGACTACTTCAAGGAACGCGCCATCGAGCTGGCCTGGACGCTGGTGACCAAGGAATTCGGCCTGCCCAGGGACCGGCTGCTGGTCACCGTCTACCACGACGACGACGACGCCTTCTCCTTCTGGCGCAAGATCGCCGGCCTGCCGGAATCCCGCATCATCCGCATCGCCACCTCGGATAATTTCTGGGCGATGGGCGATACCGGCCCGTGCGGTCCGTGCTCGGAGATCTTTTACGACCACGGCGAGCACATCCCCGGCGGACCGCCGGGCAGCCCCGACGCCGACGGAGACCGGTTCATCGAGATCTGGAACCTCGTCTTCATGCAGTTCGAGCAGATGGACAAGACCACCCGGGTGCCGCTGCCGAGGCCGTCCATCGACACCGGCATGGGGCTGGAACGGCTGGCCGCCGTGATGCAGGGCAAGCACGACAACTACGACATCGACCTGATGCGGACCCTGATCGGAGCGTCGGCGGAAGCGTCCGGAACCGATCCGGACGGGCCGTACACGGTGTCGCACCGGGTGGTCGCGGACCATCTGCGCTCCATGTGCTTCCTGATCGCCGACGGCGTGCTGCCGTCCAACGAGGGGCGCGGCTACGTGCTGCGGCGCATCATGCGCCGCGCCATGCGCCATGCCCACCTGATGGGCTGCGCCGAGCCGCTGATGTGGAAGCTGGTGCCGGCGCTGGCCCGCGAAATGGGTGGGGCCTATCCCGAGCTTGTCCGCGCCCAGGCCCTGATCACCGAGACGCTCAAGCTTGAGGAGACCCGCTTCAAGGCCACCCTCGACAAAGGCCTGAAGCTCCTGGACGAGGAAGTGAGCCGCATCCCGGCCGGCACGCCGCTGGCTGGCGAGGTGGCCTTCCGCCTCTACGACACCTTTGGCTTTCCCCTCGACCTCACCCAGGATGCGCTCAAGTCCCGCGGCATCGCCGTGGATACGGCCGGATTCGATGCGGCCATGGCCCGCCAGCGGGCCGAGGCCCGCAAGGCCTGGGCCGGATCGGGCGAGGCGGCCACGGAAGCCCTGTGGTTCGGCATCCGCGAATCGGTGGGCGCAACGGAATTCCTCGGCTACGACGCCACCGAGGCCGAAGCCAAGATCGTCGCCCTGGTCGAGAACGGCAACGTCGTCGAAGCCGTCCACCCGGGCCACAAAGTGATGCTGGTCGCCAACCAGACGCCGTTCTACGGGGAGTCCGGCGGACAGGTCGGCGATGCCGGCGTGGTCACGGTGGCCGGGGGCAAGGCTCGGCTGGTGGTCACGGACACCATGAAGAAGCTTGGCGACCTGATCGTCCATGTGGGCACCGTCGAGGGAGGGCCCATCGCCGTCGGCGAGGATGCCCACTTGGCCATCGATGTCGACCGGCGGGATGCCATCCGCGCCCACCACTCGGCCACCCACCTGCTTCATGCCGCCTTGCGCAAGACGCTGGGCGAGCACGTCACCCAGAAGGGCTCGCTGGTCGGCCCGGACCGCCTGCGCTTTGACATCAGCCATCCCAAGGCATTGTCCCCCGAGGAGCTGCGCACGGTCGAACGGGAGGTCAACCGGCAGGTGCGCCGCAACCGCGGGGTCACCACCACGCTGATGACCCCCGATGCCGCCATCGAGGCGGGCGCCATGGCGCTGTTCGGAGAAAAATACGGCGAGGAGGTGCGGGTGGTCGCCATGGGCGGCGATGACGCCAATCCGCATTTCTCCGTCGAATTATGCGGCGGCACCCATGTCCGGCGCACCGGCGACATCGGCGCCCTCAAGGTCATCGGCGAGAGCGCTGTGGCCGCGGGGGTTCGGCGCATCGAGGCGGTCGCCGGCCAGGCGTTCCTCGACTGGGCGGAGGAGCAGGAGGCTCTGATCGCCCGCGCCGCCGAAGCGCTGAAGGTCGCCCCGCCCGAGATCCCCGCGCGCATCGCCCAGATGATGGACGACCGGCGCAAGCTGGAACGCGACCTTGCCGATACCCGCAAGCAGCTTGCCACCGGAGGGGGTGCCGCCGGTCAGGCGGCCAGGCAGGTCGCGGGCATAGCCTTCGCCGGCCGGATATTGGACGGCGTGCCGGCCAAGGAATTGAAAGGCATGGCCGACGAGATCAAGAAACAGATCGGCAGCGGCGTGGTCGCCCTCATTTCCACCGACGGCGGCAAGGCCAGCCTAGTGGTGGCGGTCAGCGACGATCTGACAGGCCGCTTCAATGCCGTCGATCTTGTCCGCGCCGGTTCCGAAGCCGTGGGCGGCAAGGGCGGCGGCGGGCGGCCGGACATGGCCCAGGCCGGTGGCCCCGACGCCGCGGCCGCACCGGCCGCGCTGGAGAGGATCGAAACCGCGCTGGCGGGATGACGGCGAAGGACGAACCGCGGCCCGGGCCTTGACGGCGCCCGGGCCGTCTCGTTCATGGCCCCGTCATGGCGAAGCCCTGGGACCGCAGATAGGAACGGACCGCGGCCGGATCGAGCGGCGGGAAACCGGCACGGACCATGGCGGCCATGGCCGGCGAGCGCATCAGTTCCTCGGTCGGTGGCTTCAGGCATTGGGCGTAAACCCTCGGAAGGGCCTCCGCGAAGCTCATCACCGGGGCGGATTTGATGACGCTGAAGAAATAGCCGATGGCGTCGCCATCGGCCCGATGGGCGTCAAGCTCGCACGTGACCTTGAAGCTGCCATCGTCGCGATCCCACACCGCCTTGCCGGTGATCCGCGCCACCACGTCGGGGCGTATGCCGGGGTCGTTCGTGGCCACGACCGCGAAAGCCTTGCCAAGCACCCCGCGCGCGGCGCGATCCAGCGCCTGCCCGTCGGAAATGCCCGTCTCTTCTTTGCTGATGGGGTTGATGTTGTAGCTGAACTTGCGGGCCAAATCCTGGTCCGAGATGTAAACCATCAGCCGCCCTTTGACGGGCAGCGCCATTCCCGGCGGAGACGTCAGCGCGACGTCCTCCGGACGCGGAATCTGCGCACATGCGGACAGCGCCACCCCCACCGCAACCGCCACGATCCACCGCGCCATGCCGAAGCCCCCGATCCGATCCCACCGTCGGCGGGCATCATACGGAAACGGATACCCAAAAGCAAAACGGTGGCGGAGCGGAGCCGCCGCCGTCGGCGGGGACGGCATCGTGGCGATCAATCGCGGATCAGATCCTGCACGAATTTCGGCAAGGCGAACGATGCCTTGTGAATTTCGGGCGTGTAATACCGGGTCGGGATCGGATCGCGCTCGAAGCGGCTGCGTATGGCTTCAAGCGTCTCGGCCCGGGGCCTGGCCGATTTCGACGCCCAGCCAAGGGCCATGAAACCGCCGACATACGTCGGCACTGCCGCGAGGTAATAGCCGACATCGGCGAAATGAGGCTTGCGCCGCCGATAGGTGTCCGTGACCTCCTGGCCCTGGAGAAAGGGGACGCCGTTCTGGTTGACGACGATACCCTCCCCGGTCAGGCAGCGGGCGCAATCCTTATAGAAGGACTCGGTGAACAGGACTTCGCCGGGCCCGATGGGATCGGTGGAATCGACGACGATAAGGTCGAACCGGCGGCTGGTGGCGCGCATGAATTCGACGCCGTCGGCGATGACCACCTCGGCCCGGGAATCGTCGAAGGCACCGGCGGAGACGGTCGGAAGGTATTGGCGGCAAAAGTCCACCACGCCGCCGTCGATCTCGACCACGACGGCGTGCTCGACGCCCGGATGCTTGAGGATTTCCCGCAGCATGCCGCCGTCGCCCCCGCCGACCACGCATGCCGTCCGCACGGCGCCGTGGGCGTAGATGGGCACATGGGCCAGCATCTCATGGTAAATGAACTCGTCGCCGGTGGTGACCTGGATGACACCGTCCAGGGTGAGCACCCGGCCGAAGCCGGGTGTCTCGAACAGGCCAATCTCCTGCAATCCGCCTTCCGATCGATGCAGCTCCTTCGTAACCAGGAAGGATTGTTGCCAGTGATCGTAAAGGCGTTCGTGATGCCAGCCTTGGCTCACGGCATCAGGCCTCGCTTGTTTTCACCCAAAGTGACGAATTCGGGCTTGAACGCTTCCTTCAGTATGGGAACGGCTTTGTAAGGGTCGCAATCCCCGCACATGAAGACGTCCAAAGCCGCATACCCCCGTTCGGGCCACGTATGGATGGAAATGTGGCTTTCCGCCAACACCAACACTCCCGAGATGCCGCCATTGGGCTGGAAATGATGCAGATGGCAGTGGAGGATCGTAGCCCCGCCGTCGATCGCCGATCGGCGCAATGCGTCCTCGACCAACTCGATGTCGTCGAGCCGCGTCGCCCCCCAGAGGTCGATCAGCAGGTGCGTGCCGGCGAATTTCACGCCGTCGCGCGTAACATAGTAATCCTTGCCGTTGTCGACGGCAGGCCAAGCCTGCCGATCCTCGTTGGCGGCGGTAATGCTGGCGCCTTGGGTTTTCCTCGGATTGGCTTCCGAGTGCATCCCCAGATTGGCGGCAAGAGCGTGAACCATTGCTCCCCTCCAAACCCAGTAGATGGACCAGAAGATGGGTAAGGAGGCGGGTTATCCTCCAATCCGCCCCCCGATGCAAGAAAAAACTGGGGATTGGGAGAAAAAATCGCTCGCGATCGGCGGTTACGTAAAAAATGACTTCCGCATCAACGTGTTGAGAAAGCGTCGACAAGGCGTCGAGGCATAATGCCAAGCGACGTGCGCCTGTGCCCACGCCAGGAAAAGGCGAAAATAATTTTTTTCCCTAATTCAGCGACGACAGTCCTTGAGATTGGACGCGCTTTTGCCATTCCGACATGAATGTCTGGAAGTCCTCGACCTCCTTGATCTTTTCGGGCACCCGCCGGTAATCGACGATTCCGTATTCCGGGGCGCTGGTCAGGAGATCGAAGGCCTGGTGCACGTCGGTGGCCGCCATTTGCGGCCCGTATGTCCGCCGTATCCGCTGCAATCCGTGTTCATCCTTGGCCAATGTCAGCGCCGTGGCCAAATCGAGAACCCGGCGCGCCGTCACCGGATCGAGCGGTTTGCCGGGCATCGGCTGGCCGATCACCGTTTCCAGGGCGCTCGCCGCTTCCGGCCATTTCTTCATGCCCCAATAAATCTCCGCCCTCAGCTTGTTGGCGGCATCGGCCTGGTCATTGATGATGAGCGCCAGCGCTTCGGCCGACCGGCCGAGATCGGCCAGCGCCCGCACCCTGAGGTAACGCCGCTGGTCATACAGGCCGGCCGGTTCACCCTGCACCTCGCTGCCGTCGAGAACCTGCAAGGCTTCGCCCGGCTTGCGGTCGGAGAGATCGAGGAACGCCAGCCGGGCGCCGACACGCGCCTTGTCGACGCCGTTCAGACGGAACTGCACCTGGTGGCGCAGCAGATCGCCGGCGCGGTCGAGAAGATCCACGGCGGCGAGCCTGTCCGCCAGCTTGCGAATCATCTCGTCGCCCTTCTCCCCGAGCGGCGTCAAATCCTGGAACTCGTCGTACAGGCCTATCGCCGCCACCGGCGCCAGCGCATCGGCTGCGCCGTCCAGGTAAAGGCGGGCGAAGGCGTCCGCCATCATGCGGCTGACATTGGGCGTATCGGGATTGTCGGGAAAGTTGTCGACCAGCGAACGCAGCAGCCGCAACCCGTCGCCGTATTGGCCATCGGCGATCAGCATTTCCCCGAGACGTTTGAGCAGCCGGTATTCGAAGTTCTCTCCCCGCCACGCAAAGCGGAGGTGCTGCATTTGCCGGATGGCCTCGGCCGCCGAGATCTTGTGGAGGCGCAATTGCAGTTCGATGCGGTTGCGCGCGGCGTAAGCCCGCTCCCGCCGCGATTCGCCGGCTTCCGCCTGGGCATAATCGGCGATCGCCTCGTCGTATTGCTGGCTCGCCTCGGCGGCCACACCTTTCAGGTAGGCGATGACGCTTTCGTCGCGGTCGTCGAGGCCAGGACCGTCCAAGGCCTCGATGATCCCGGCGGCCGCCTTGCCCTCGCCAGCACGGGCCAAGGCCTCGACCGCGCTTCGGCCCACGGCCAGCCTCAATCGCTGCGGCCAGCCCCTCGTCACGTCGGCCGCCTGCCGCAACACGGGGACGTCCGACGCCAATTCCGTGCCCTCGCGAGCACGGGCGGCCGCAAGAACCAGCTGCGCCCGGACGTCGTCCGCGAGCAAGGGCTGCGACAGGTCGTCGATCGCCTCCGTGTCCCACCCCATCATGAAATCGGCGACGCCGCGCATGGCGCGGACAGCGGCGGTATCCGCCAGAGCCGGGTCCGCCCCGGCGGCGACGCGCAGCACCCCCAGCGTTTCGGCGTCCATTCCGTTGCGAAGGTAATGTCTCGCCAGCTCCAGCCGGATCGGGTTGCGCAGGGCGGCGGGCGCCGCCGCCAGGGCGGCGAGAAGCCTCTGGTATCCCGCCTCGTAATCGCCACCCGCGCCGCCCCAGCGCGCCATGTCCAGGACGTCCTGCGGCGGGATATGGGTCGCAGCCGCTCCCGGCTGCGCCACGGGCGGCTTTTGGGCGGGAGCCGGCTTGGGGGGAGGGGCCGACAGGGGGGCGCGGGACAGGATCAGTCCGCCCGGCATGGAGACATCGATTCCGCCGCGTGTCGATTCCAGCCGGACCCCGTCGGCCCTTGGCACCATGGCGACGCCCTGGGCGGTAGCGAGAATCTCCGCTTGCGGCAGTTCGCGGCCGGGCGCCACTCCGCTGCCGGCGGTCGCCACAGGCATCACATGGATCACGTCCCCGACCTCGGGGTCGCGAATCCGTATCTCCTTGCCCGTGCGCTCCGAGAGCGCGAAGACGACACGGCCGTGATCGGCGAAGTCGAACTCCTTTTTCGCGGGAAGGGCGTTCGCCGGTTCCAGCGGCCGCTCGGCCATATCGAACGACCAGCGATTGCCCTCCCGGCGAGCCTGCGGCGCAAAGCCGGCCTTGACCTGCATACGCAGCGCGGTGGCGGATGGCAGGGGCACCGGCTGCACGTCCGCAACGATGCCGTTGGCCGCCGTCTCAAGGGCCTTGGGATCGACCTCGGTCTTGCGATCGAACACCAACCACAACCATCCGCCCCGCTGGAACACCGCCGCCGCCGCCGGCCGGTCGAACGCGACGGTCAGAACGGCCTGCTCGCCCTGGGGCGGAGGCGGCGTCGCCGGAGCAGCGGGAGCGGAAGGCTCTCCCCCCGGCGCCGCGGAGGGGGGCGGAGGCGGGGGCGCGGATGGCGGAGGACCCGCGGGTATCTCCGCGGTCTTGGCTGGAGCGGGTATCAGGTCGAGGGCAACCTTCGGGCCGCTGGTGAAATGGCGCACCGTCATCCCCGCGGGCAGGGCCAGGACCACCAGCGTCGTCTTGCCTTCGGCCCGCGTCTCGGCCACCGTGACACCTTGAGGGAGCGACCCGGTCAGGCTGGCGGGATCGATCCGGGCCGCGGCGTCGAAGCTCACCCGCACCTGGCCACCCTCGGTTACGACCCGATACGGAACGGCGACGGGCCAATCAAAGACGATTCGATTGAAGCCGTCATGTTCCGCCCCGCGCACTTTCACGTCGATGGCGCGGGACGACTTTGTCTCGTGCGCGACCGGCGCGGATTGGCCATCGGCCTCGCTCAGATCGACCACGGTCGATGTGCCGATCATGAACGTCTTGAGATGCACCGGCACCGCGAGCGGAAACGTCAGTGTGCGCCGATCCGAACTGACCACCACCCCTTTGACGTAATGGGACAAGGGGTCCAACAGGACGTGGGGATCGCCCGCGACCGGCCGGTCGAAGCGCAGCTCAAGGCGATTGCCGAGGACCTTGGCGCTCCATGCGACGGCGCCGCTCCAATCGAAGACCATGCGGCCGAAATCGCCGTGCGCCGCCGCGCGCGGCGTCGTTTCCGCGAGAACGGGACCGAGGCAAAGGAAGAGCAGCACGGGGAGCGCAAGCAGCGACGGCAGCATCCGTCCAAACAAGTGCCGCAGCGCCGAAGCCGGCCAACCGCCGCCGGCCGCCTTGTGCCGTGTTCCGCTGCCGGTCTGGCCAGGAGCCTTCATTTGGATACTAATCGAAACTTGCAAGCAGCCTGTCGATCTCGGCCTGATCGGGAGCCGCATCGGGCAGTTGAGGACCGTTCAGCAAATCCTCGTCGGTGAGGACGTTCCCATCGCCCGTGGCCTTCTCTTCCCGCGCTCCCGCACCGAAAACCTTCACCAGCGTTTCGACGCGATCTTCGATCACCTTGAGCACCCGGACCACCTTGGTGATCCGCTGGCCGGTCAGGTCCTGGAAGTTGCATGCCTCGTACATGCCTGTGGTGATTTCCATCAAACGCTCGGCGACCTGCGGTTCCATGGCCGTCGAGAGGCCCTCCAGATGCTCGGCGGCATCCAGGATGCGATTGGTGGCGGCTTCCGTGGCGCCGATGATGGCATCGAGTTCGTCGGTGGCCGAGGGAATGAATTCGCTGCGAATCTCGTCGGGGCGGAGCGCGGCGATTTCCGTCCGGGCGGAGTGGATGTAGTCGGCCAGGGATTCGAGTTCGCGGTAGAGCCTGAGATCACCGGCGCTGATGTCGCCCGTAAGGGTGTCCAGCACCGCCCGCACGATCTCGGCCACCTCGTCGATGGGGACCATGTCGCCGCGCTCTTGGCGAATGGCGTCGAGGCGCAAGATCAGATCGCGATCGACACCTTTCACCGACATGGCTCCGCTCCCTCGGCGGCCTTAGAAGTCGCCCAGAACACTCACCATCTTCGTCTTCAACGTTTCCGCGTTGAACGGCTTGACGATGTAGTTGGAGACGCCCGCCTCCTTGGCGGCGACGACATTTTCGGACTTCGATTCGGCCGTCACCATGATGAAGGGAATGCTCTTCAATTTGGGATCCGCACGCACTTCGCGAAGAAGCTGCAACCCCGTCATCGGCTCCATGTTCCAGTCGGAGATGATGAGACCGTAGTTTCCGACACGCAACATTTGCAGCGCCATCGATCCGTCCGTCGCCTCGTCGACGTTGACGAACCCAAGCTGCTTGAGCAGGTTTCGGACAATCCGCAGCATCGTCTTGTAATCATCGACGATGAGAATGTTGAGGTCCTTGCTGACAGCCATCAATCAGCTCCTTTGAAGCATTGTCGCCACGAACCGGTTGAAACCCGACAAGCCGCGATTTTCCTAATTAAGTCACCAGCCTATACCCGCGCAAGGTATTTTTCGCTCAACCACCGGCGGGTGGTGTCGGCAGGGGCATTTGACGGCGTTGCGCGAGCTCGGCCGTGACGTTCTTCGCCTTGGATGGATCCATTTCCGCCAGGATCGGCGCCACTTTCTGTTCTTTCATCCGCTCGACGACCTCAAGCAGAATCTCCATGTCCAACTGCTCGAATATTTTCGCGGCGTCCTTGGGTTTCATATTCTCATAGATTTTCACCAGCGAGCGCATCTTATTGTCTTCCTGCTCGTTGTATTGCCTGAGCAGGCCTTCAATGGTGCTCTGAAGGCTTTTCATCTCCGCGACCTTACGGTCGATCTGGCTTTCCGCCGCTTTCAGCAAATCCTCGCGGCGTTCGATGTCCTTCTCGCGGGCATCGAGTTGCGCCCGGCGGGCCGACAGTTTTTCCAGAACGTCGATTTCCGTCTGAGTCATTTCGCCCGCGCCGGAATCGCCGTCCGAACCGCCGGCCGGCGGCCCCGCGGGTTGCGGCCCCGATTGCGGCTTGGCCGGAGCCGGAGAGGCGGGCGCGGCAACCGGGGCCTGCGGCGTCGCCGCCGCGACCTGCGCGGGCCCTTGCCCGCGCGGCGGCTGCTGCGCCTCCAGTTCGGTCCCCACCCTCACCGAGCCGGACAGGCCCCGCCAAATGTCGTGTATCCGCACCGACAGCATCAACGCCGCCGCGCCCATCAGCGCCGGCAGCAGCCGGAGCGTGGGCCGCGTCGAGGTCTTTTTCTTGCTGGTCTTCTTCACCGCCGCCACCGGCTCACCTCATCGACTGGAGGGCGCGCAGCAACTCGCGCTCGGCTTCGGAACGCTCGTCGATGTCGATTTCGGCGACGGCCGCCGCCGCGGCGACGGCCGCGGTGGCCTGCTGGGCCGCCTTGCCACCGGGCCGGGGCGCGGCACCCGGCTGTGGCGGGCTGCGGACCTCGTTGCGGGCGGAGCGCACCGCATTCTCCAACCGATTGGCCATGGTATCGGCGCGCTCGATCATGAAGGCGAGGTCGTCGCGCAAGGAGTGCGCCCGTTCGACCCGTTCTTGCAGCGAGCCGCCGGCTTCCTCGGCCGCGCGCTTCAGTTTCGGGATCGAGGATTCCGCCCGCACCGTCGCTTCGTTGAAGTTGACGATGGTCTTCGCCAGATCGTCGCGGTTCTTGCGCAACGAGGTCAGCCGGTTGTTCAGCATGACGGCGTAAGCGATGGTGGCCACCAACAAGGCCGCGACGATGAGATCGAGAAGAATCCTCCAGTCCACCGCGTCACTCCCCGAAGAGCTTTTCGTCGACGCGAATGGCGATATGCTGGCCTTTCCGCCCCATCCGGCCGCGGAACATGGGAATGTCGCCGCACCGCATATCGACGCCGGAATCGGGTGTCGCATTGAGCATGAACTTGGAGCCGACGCGCCAGGACAGGACGTCGCGCAGATTCATCACCTGCTCGTCGAGCACCGCCTTCATCTGCACCTCGGTAAGCCACAGTTCCTCGGCCAAGTGGGTTTCCCAAATCGAATCGCGCCCGAATTTCTCGCCCATGAACATCTGCAACAGCAGTTCGCGCACGGGTTCGAGGGTCGCGTAGGGCAGCAGCAATTCGAGGCGGCCGCCGCGGTCTTCCATGTCGATCCTGAGCTTGGCGACGATGGCGGCGTTGGACGGACGGGAAATGGTGGCGAAGCGGGGATTGGTCTCCAGCCGGTCGAAGCGGAAGGTCACCGGCGACAGAGGATCGAACGCCGCGGAGAGATCCGACAGGACGACGTGGACCATGCGCTCCACGAGGTTGCGTTCGATGGTCGTATAGGGACGCCCCTCGATTCGCATGGCGGCGGTTCCGCGCCGCCCGCCCAACAGCACGTCCACGATGGAGTAGATGAGGGAGGAATCCACCGTCAGCAGGCCGAAATTATCCCATTCCTCGGCCTTGAACACCGCCAGCATCGCCGGCAGCGGGATCGAGTTCAGATAGTCGCCGAAACGCAGGGAAAGAATATTGTCGAGCGACACTTCCACGTTGTCGGACGTGAAGTTGCGCATCGACGTGGACATCATGCGCACGAGGCGGTCGAACACCACCTCGAGCATCGGCAGACGCTCGTAGGATACCAGGGCCGAATTGAGGATGGCCTGGATGCCCGATTTGTCGTCGCCATGGCCATGGTCGTCATCGAAACCCAGAAGGGAGTCGATTTCGTCCTGGTTGAGGACGCGGGCCGCTTCCTTGGGCATGGCCGGAGCCGCGTCCGCGGCGGCGTCGTCGCCGCCCCCGAGCATGGCCTCCCATTCGGCCGCCATGGCGTCGGCATCGCCGCCGCCGCTCTCGCTCTCGCCCTCGCCGCCGCCCCCGCCCTCACCTTCGCCGCCGGCCATGGCGGCCCATTCCCGCATCAGGGCTTCTTCATCGTCGGAAGATCTTGTCTGGCCGCCTTCGGTTTCCGCCACTATCGCACCCGTCTAGAGCCGGTCCTATTGGACCAGCATTTCCCGGAACAACACGTCCTTGACCTTGGCCGGCTTGCTGGCGGCCGACACACGGGTCAACAATTCCTCGCGGAGCAGATGCATGCCGGCCGCACCTTGCAGGTCTTCGATTCTGAGTTCGCGCAGATAAATCTGGAAGGCATCGACGATGCGGGGCATCACCGCTTCGATACGCGCCTGATCCGCGGGATCCTCCAACTCCAAGGCGACCCGGATTTTCAGAAATGCCTGCTTGCGGCCGTTGCTTTGGAGGTTCACCAGCATTTCCGGCAAATCCATGAACGTCGGCGGAAGATTGGCTTTGGCCGCTTCCAGCTTCGCCTTGCTGTCGCCTCCCCTCACGATGCCCATCAGGCCATCGAGGGCGCCCGTGAAATACAGACCGGCGCCGGCGCCGATGATCGCCACGAGGGGCAGGACGATGAACAGGATCTTCTTGACCGGAAATTTGCGGGTCTCCACCTCCGGAAGGTCTTCGGAGCCTTCGCCTTCTTCGAAATCTTCTTCGAGATCTTCCGCCATTTCCCCGTCCGCCAGTCACAGCCGCAGCGCCCGCCGACCGTTGTCGGTGCCGCACGTCGTCATGCTCAAGGTAGCCCCGGCCGGTTAACAGAAAGTTGAGCCTGTTCGCGCGGAAGGGGTAAGGGGGCAATTACTGCCGGGCAAGCGCTGCCCGTTCAGTGCGCCCCCCGGGGGGGAAACCGCCGAAATCTGGGCTCCTTGCCCCGACGCGCAACTGGCACACCCCGTGCAGGGAAAGCGGCGTGTCGCAATGCCGTAAGGGTTGGAGACGATGGAGAACACGACCTACATCGCGCTGTCGCGCCAAGCCGCCCTTTGGCGCCAGATGGAAGTGGTCGCCAACAACATGGCCAATGCCAACACCACTGGCTACAAGGCCAAGCACATGCTGTTCAGCGAGTACCTGATGCCGACCCGCTCCACCAATCGGGCCGTCGGCGACAAGCTTTCCTTCGTCCAGGACAGGGGCGAAGTCCGGGACGACCGCGAGGGGCCGATAACCCAGACCGGCAACCCCCTGGATCTGGCCTTGCACGGAGACGGCTACTTCCAGGTCGAGACCGAGGCGGGCATGCGCTACACGCGCAACGGCCACTTCCGCCTGGACGAAGGCGGCATGCTGGTCAACAGCGACGGCTTGGCGGTGATGGACGTCCGCGACCAGCCGATCATTTTCGCTCCCAACGAGACGAAGATCAACGTCACCCCCGACGGCACCGTGACGACCGAGAACGGCCTGGTGGCCAAACTCAAAGTGGCGACGTTCGCCAACCCGCAGGACCTCCGCGCCGCCGGCGGCGGGCTCTTAGAGACGGCTCAGACGCCCGACATCGCCAGCCGGCCGCAAATCGCTCAGAGAATGCTCGAAGAATCCAACGTCCAGCCCGTGGTCGAGATGACGAATATGATGACGATCCTTCGCGAATACGAGGCCAACCAGAACATCATCGAGGCCGAAAACAACCGCATGATCAAAGCCATGCAGGTCTTGAGTCAAACCCAGACCGCCCAGGGCTGAGGGTCCAGAGGAGAGGTAGACGACCATGCGTACGCTCAGCATCGCCGCCACCGGCATGATGGCCCAGCAGACCAACGTGGAAGTGATTTCGAACAACATCGCCAACATGAACACCACCGCCTACAACCGTCGGCGGCCGGAATTCACGGACCTGCTCTATCAGAACATCCAGCGGATCGGCACGACCTCGTCCGACATGGGCACCATCGTGCCGAGCGGCATCCAGCTTGGCCTGGGCGTGAAAACCACCGCCGTCTACCGCATCACCGAGCCCGGCTCGCTCCAGAACACCAACAACACCCTGGACCTCGCCGTCCAGGGCAGGGGTTATTTCAAGGTCCTGCTTCCGTCGGGCGAATACGCCTATACCCGGGACGGCACCTTCCAGCTTTCCCCTACCGGCCAGATCGTCACCCAGCAGGGGTACCAGGTCATGCCGGGCATCTCCATCGACAACAACGCCACCGGCGTGACCATCGATACGACGGGGCAGGTGAACGAGAACCTGTCCGGTCAGATCACGCCGGCCATCAAGGGCCAGTTCACGATAACCATCTTCCCGAACGATGCCGGCCTTGAAGCGACGGGGGACAACCTGTTCCTGGCCACCCCCGCCTCCGGCAACCCGCTGGACGCCACGCCGGGCAAGCCCGGCTACGGCACCATCCTCCAGGGCTATCTCGAAACCTCCAACGTCAATGTCGTGTCGGAGGTCACCGATCTGATCAGCGCCCAGCGCGCCTACGAGATGAACTCCAAGGTCATCCAAGCCGCCGACGAGATGCTGAACACCGTCAATCAGCTGAAGTGATGGGGTGCCATGAAACACGTCATCCTCGCCCTCCTCCTCTCCCTCGGCCTGCCCGTGCTGGCCGTCGCCGCAGGGCTTCCGGTGCAACTCCGTTCGGAGGCCACCATCAACGGCGACGCGATCCGGCTCGGCGACCTCTGGGATAATCTCGGCGACAAGGCCGGCACCGCGATCGCCGCGGCGCCGCAGCCGGGCCGGCGGGTCACCCTGGACGCGCGCTGGCTGGCGGCGGTGGCCGGCACCAACGGCATCGACTGGCATCCTTCCAGCCCATTCGACCGCATCGTCGTCGAGCGCGCCGGGCGCACCGTCGATCCGGCGTCGATCGAAAGCGCGGTCCGTGAGGCGCTGGCCATGCAGGGGCTTCCCCAGGGAACCGGCTTCGAACTCTCCAGCCGCTCGGCTCTCGCAATCGTCATTCCCGCCGATGCCCAGCCGGATGTGGCGGTCCACGACCTCGACGTCGACCAGAGGACGCAGCGGTTCTCCGCCACCGTCGAGGTGCCGGCGGGAGCCCCGAACGCCATCCGCGTCCGTGTGTCGGGACGCACCTTCACGACGACCAAGATCCCGGTCCTCAATCGGACCGTGGCGCGCGGCGATGTCATCGGCGAACGCGACATCGATTGGCTCGACGTTCGCGACGACAATATGCGGCGCGACATAGCGCTCGAACCCCGCGAACTGGTCGGCATGGAACCGCGGTTCCAGGTCAAGGCCGGCATGCCGGTTCGGCTGGCGGATTTGCAGCGGCCCATTCTGGTGTCCCGCAACTCGACCGTAACGATGGTCCTGCGGACTCCGTACATGACGCTGACCAGCCAGGGCCGAGCCACCGAGGATGGCGGACGCGGCGATATCGTCCACGTCACCAACACCCAGACGAAGCAAGTCGTCGAGGCGTTGGTTGAAGGGCCGGGGACCGTGTCGGTGGCCCTCAACACGCCGCGCGCCCTGTCCAATTAGCGGCGCGGCAAGGAACCAGCCATGAAGACGCCCTCCCCGCCCTTCGCCGTCCTTTCCGCCGTGACGCGGCTCGCCGCCGTGGTCGGCGCCCTGGGGACGCTTGCCGCCTGCAACACCGTCGAGCGGCTGTCGGAAATGGGGTCCGGCCCGCAAGTCTCCGGCATTCAGAACCCCCTCCAGCGCCCGGGCTACCAGCCGGTGTCGATGCCCATGCCGCAACCCGTCGCTCCGCCGCAGAGCGCCAGCTCGCTTTGGCGTGCGGGGGCGCGGGCCTTCTTCAAGGACCAGCGCGCCAAGGACGTGGGCGACATCGTGACCGTCTCCCTGTCCCTCAACGACAGCGCTTCCTTCGGCACCAGCCTGAACCGCAGCCGCACCGATTCCGAGGCCGCCAACGCCACCAATTTCCTGGGCTTCGAGAGCAAGCTGTCGAACATCCTGCCCAAGTCGGTCGATCCCGCCTCTCTGCTCAACCTGGGATCGAGCTCCAGCGCGGTGACGGCGGGCACGACCGGGCGCGCCGACTCGATGACCACCAACATCGCCGCCACCATCACGCAGGTTCTGCCCAACGGCAACCTGGTGATCGCCGGCCGTCAGGAAATGCGCGTGAACTTCGAGTTGCGGGAATTGACCATCCAGGGCGTCATCCGCCCCGAGGACATCAGTACCCAGAACACGGTCACCTACGACAAGATCGCCGAGGCCCGAATCTATTACGGCGGGCGCGGCGTCGCCAGCGACGTCGCCCAACCGCGCTACGGCCAGGAACTTATCGACATCCTTTTCCCGTTCTGAAACCCGCCCTCGCCCGATCCCCCTCCGGTGGAGGGGGATGCCCCCTTGGACTCATACCCCTGGCGGCACGCGCCCGCGCGATCGACATGAAGCCCGTCGAAACGCGCACGGAACCGGAGCCCCCCACGGATATGACCGCTGCCGCGCCAAGCGCTTCCGTCCCGATGGAGGTGATCCATTCCGCCGTCCCCGGACGTGTGCGCCTGCGCATTCCCGCCCTGCGGCGCGACCGGGAGGCGGCGCGGTTCCTGATGCGGGAACTGACACGCGCCCCGGCAATTCTTTCCCTGTCCGCCAACCCGGTCACGGGATCGCTGCTGATTTATTACGACCCGTTCCGGCCGCTACCCGACATATTGGACGACGTCGCCAAGGCGGCCCGGGGCGACATGCCCTCCCGCCCGGCCGGCGCCGAGGCCGGCAATGCGCCATGGCACAGCCTGCCGATCGGGGACGCCCTGGCGCTGGTGGGCGGCCCGAGCCCCAAAGGGCTATCGTGGCCGGAATCCCAGCGGCGATTGGCGAGGCACGGCCGCAACCGCCTGCCGTTGCCGCGGCGGCGCGGTTTCGCGTCCATCCTCGGCGGGCAATTCACATCCCTTCCGGTCATGTTGCTCATGGCCTCGGCGGTTATTTCACTCCTCACCGCGAATCCCTTCGAGGGAATCGCCATTCTCATGGTGGTCGGCCTCAACGGCATGATCGGTGCGGTGTCCGAGGCGCAGGCGGAAGCCATGATCGCGCGGCTGGAATCGCGGCGACGGCTGCTGGCGGTGGTTCGTCGCGACGGACGGCAGACCTCCCTCGATGCGGAGGAGATCGTTCCCGGTGACATTCTCCTGCTCTCTCCGGGGCTGACCATCGCCGCCGACGCCCGGCTGATCGAGACCGATGATTTTGCCACCGACGAATCCGTGCTCACCGGGGAAAGCATGCCCGTGGTCAAGGCCGCCGACACGGTGCTGCCCGCCCATATGCCGCTTTCCGACCGCGCCAACATGGTGTGGCGGGGCACCCTGGCGGCCTCGGGAACCGCCATTGCGGTGACGGTCGCCACCGGCCGCGAGACCGAGATCGGCCGCATTCAGACGCTGGTCGGCGACGTAAGCCGGCCTCAGACGCCGCTGCAACGGCAATTGGACGCGCTGGGGCGCCGTCTGGTGCTGGGCAGCGCGGCGGCCGCGCTCGCCATGGTGGGCCTGGGGATGCTGCGCGGCCAGGGCTTGGCGCTCATGCTGCGCGCCGGGGCCGCCTTGGCCGTCGCCGCCATTCCCGAGGGATTGCCGACCGTGGCCACCCTTTCCCTTGCCCTGGCGGTGCGCGACTTGGAACGCCGCGGAGTCCTGGTACGCCGCCTGGAAGCGGTGGAGGCCATCGGCGCAGTCGCCACCATCTTCTTCGACAAGACGGGGACGCTGACCTTGAACCGCATGGCGGTGGCCCAGGCGCGGGTCGACGGGGCGGCGGCGGGAGAACGCCTGTGGCAGGTGGCGGCGCTGTGTTCGGACGCTTCGATCCAGCCCGCGGCCGGGGGCGGATGGGTCGTCGAGGGCTCTTCGACGGAGACGGCCCTGGTGCGGACGGCCCTGGATTGCGGGATCGACGTCCCGGCGCTCCGCCGGACGCATCCGCGCCTGTCGGAGCGATACCGCGACGACCGTCGCCAATCCATGGCGACCATCCACGACCTCGGCCAGGGACGACGGCTGATCGCGGTGAAGGGCAGCCCGGCCGAGGTTCTGGCCGCGTGCTCCGGCCACCTGGTCGCGGGCGTGGGCGGCGGCAGCCACCGGGTGCCGCTGTCCGACGCGGACCGCGTCCGCATCGCCGCCGAGAACGGAGCGATGGCCTCGGAAGGATTGCGGGTGCTCGGCTTCGCGTTCGACGAGGACGCGGACGGCTGTACCGACGAGCAGCACCTGACCTGGCTGGGTTTGGTGGCCCTCTCCGACCCGCTGCGCCCAGGCGCGGAGAATTTCGTCGCCGCGCTGCACCGCGCCGGAATCGAGACGGTGATGCTGACCGGGGATCAGGCGGCCACGGCCAGGGCGGTGGCGGCAAGGCTGAAGCTCAGCGACGGCGCCGAAGAGCCGGTCGCGGACTCGGCCATGGTCGATACCCTCGATGCCGAGGCCCTGGCGGAAATGGCCCACCGCACGCGGGTGTTCGCGCGCATCCTCCCCAGCCACAAGCTTAAGGTGGTCCAAGCGTACCGGCGGGATGGCCGGGTGGTGGCGATGGTCGGGGATGGAATCAACGACGGGCCGGCGCTGAAGGCCGCCGACGTGGGGGTCACCATGGGGCGGCACGGCAGCCGGGCGGCGCGCGACCTCTCGGACCTGGTCCTGGAGGAGGACGATCTCGGCGGGTTGCTGTCCGCGATCGAACACGGCCGCACCACCCATGTGAACATCCGCAAGGCGGTCGATTTCATGATCGCCACCAACGTTTCCGAAATCCTCGTGATGCTGGCGGCAACAGGCTTGGGCCTAGGCACGCCGCTGGGCCCGGCCCAATTGCTGTGGATCAACCTTGTGACCGACGTGCTGCCCGGGCTGGCGCTTTCCCGCGAGGCACCGGAAGCGGGGACATTGGAGCGCCCGCCGCCCGACGCCAACGCCCCATTCCTGGATCGGAGCAATGTCGGGCACCTGTTGCGCCAGGCCGCCGTGCTGGCAGCGGGACCCTTGGCCGCCCACGTCTGGGGCTTGGCACGCGGCGATGGCGACCGTGCCGCGTCGATGACCAGCACGACGATGGTCGCCGGCCAGTTGCTCCACGCCCTCACCGTGCGGTCGCGATACCACGAGGGAGTACCGCCACCCAACCCCTGGCTGACCGGCGCGGTGGCCGGAACCTTGGCACTCCAAGGCGCGGCCGTGACATTGCCATGGCTTCGGCGGCTTCTTGGCCTGGCGCCGCTGGGCGCGACGGATCTGGCGGGGGCCGCCGCGGCCGCGCTCGTCCCCTGGCTGATCAACCGCGCCTGACGGATCGGCCTCAGATCAGCGCGGCGACCAGCGTGGCCGCGGAGCGTTCCACAAGGATGTCGATCGCCAGGCGAACCGCCGCGTGGACCACCCGCTCCGCCGGATCCGGCGCCGTGGCCGTCGGCACGGCGAATCCCGCCAGCCGCAATTCTTCCCCCAGGCGAGCCGGGGCGGTAACGCCCGGATTGTAGTGGATCAGAACGCTCCCGGTGACCGGATTGGCCGACACCCGCTCAACCCCGGGAAGGCTCCCGAGGATGGCACACGCCTGCGCCGCCGCGGCCGCGTTCCGCTTGATAACCCCAAGCCTCAGACGGAGCCGGCCGGGCACGTGGTGGACCGTATCGATCATGAGCTGTTTTTTCCGCATTTCGCCGAGATCCTAGTCCGTTTCTCGCCCACAGGGTTTGAAGGTTTCGTTGCAAATTCCCGGCCTGGCTCGAAAAACCCGAAAGGCCGGCGGACATCCATCCGAATGCACCGCCCCCCTCCACCCTGGGACGAATGCGCACCCCCGGCCTGCCCGCGCATGATGGGACATCCCGCACCGGCTCCGCCCGGCCAACATCAAGGCGGGTGGACGACAAGGAGGATCCGAGTGAACCGCGAACTCGTGAAGGGCATGGCCATCGGAATCGGCGTCGGTCTGGCGGCGCCCGTAATGCTGCCCGTGCTTGCGCGCATCGCCAAGCCCAGCATGAACGCGGTCATCCGCGCCGGCATCATGGCTTGGGAGCGAGGGCGCGAGGCCGCGGCCGAGTTCGGCGAATATGCCGAGGACATGATGGCCGAAGCCCGCAGCCACGCATCCCGAGAGCCGGGAGAACCGGCTGTCGCCCAGACCGGCGGAAACGGAGAGGCGCGCGGTGCCTGATCACGCCCCCCCCCTTCTTGCGGCCCACATCGCCCATGCCATGCGCGGCCGCGTGCGTCTGCGCATTCACGAGGCGCGCGGCCAACCCGAGCGGCTGGGGCGGGTGCTGGACAAGCTCGCCAGCCACCACGACGTGAGAGAGGTCCGCGCCGATCATCGCACCGGAAGCGTAGTGGTGCTGGGAGACCTCGCCATCGACGCCCTGCGGAACTTCGGCCGCGAGCAGGAGTTGTTCGAGCTGGTTCCCGCGCCGGAGTTGCAGCCGCTGTCCGAAGACATCGTAGGGGGGTTGGAGACCGCCGACGAGCGCATCCGTCTGGCGACCGGCGGCCGGCTGGGGGTGATGAGCCTCGCCGCGACCGCCCTGGTCGGGATCGCGGCGGTTCAAGCCGTCCGGGGACAGATCAGTGTCCCGGCCATGACTCTTCTTTGGTATGCGTTCAGTGTGGTGCTGATGGCTCGCAGCGGCCGGAAATTGTTGCTTACTTGATAGAGAATGCGGGCCTGGGGCAACCGGGCCCCGTTGCATTCAAGACCACGAAGGAGATTCTGATGGCCGATCCGACGATCGAGACCCGACACGAAGGCGGCAAGGAACAGATGGAAGAACACGCCGGTCCCGCCGCCGAGGAGGCGCCGAGGGGTGCGCGTGCCGCCGCGGCTATGCGCGACAGCCTGATCGGCGGTGTTCACGGCGCCCAGACAGTGATGAGCGAGGGGGTTCACATGGTTCGCGACATCGCCAGCGACACCTTGCGCGCGGCTGGCGACGTCGGATCCGTGGCCGTGGACACCACCCGCCATCTTCTCGTCGACGTTGCCGACGGGGTGCGCGACATCCTCACCCACATCATTCCGTTCCGTACCGGACGCGGTGAAGGCCCCGGTGAACGGAAAGAACACTGAGGCGAGTGCGGGCGGACGGCCGGGCGGCTCAGTTCAGCCTCGTGCCGCCGCCCGCCAATTCCTGCCGGAGCAGGGCGAGTTCCCCGGGATTGACACCGAACCAGTCGGCCGACGCCTGGCGATGATCGGCGAGAGCCGAAGCGGCGTAGATGCCGGCTTGCAGACGCGACGTGATTTCCGATTCCCCCACACCGTCGATAACCGCCGCGATGATGCCGGACAGCGACGATTCCGGATCGAGGGCGGGTGCCCGTTCGTGCCACCGGTAGAGGGCCGAATAGACGCTGGTGAGATAGGCTCGACGAACCTCCCATCCCTCTCCCGCGGTCTCCCTCAGCAGGCGATCGACGATGGTGCGGAATGGGGGAATGAGCGTGTCGTAGGCACCGGTCATGATTCGCTCCTGGCCCTGGCCGCTCCCAAGCCAGACATGGTGGCGCACGACGGCCGCGTCAGCCCACCCCCTCGGCGCGCGCAACCGGCGCTCCACACACCTTCGTCGAGGACGGGACGGGATCGGCTCCCCCTTGCGGCCGGTTCCGGATCGGTCCGTGTCCGCCGCGAAAGATGGCGCGGCGCCCCTCGCCCCGAAGGAATCGAGGGCTTTGGGCGGGCCAATGCCCATGCTGCGGTTGCGTACATCGTATGGGCATGGCAAAACATCCCGCGACCGGCGCGCGCGCCAACCATCGCCGCCCGAGGCCGAGGCCGCGCGCCTTAGAGGTACGATCAACGCTCGAAGGAGTTTCCGAAGATGGCTCGTCGCGTGCGTAAGGCCGTGTTCCCGGTTGGGGGCATGGGCACCCGCTTCCTGCCGGCCACCAAGGCGATGCCCAAGGAAATGCTGCCGGTGGTGGACAAGCCGCTGATCCAGTACGCGGTCGAGGAAGCGGCCGCCGCGGGCATCGAGCATTTCATCTTCGTCACCGGCCGGGGCAAGAACGCCATCGAGGACCATTTCGACCACGCCCCCGACCTCGAACGCACGCTCATGGATCGGGGCAAGTTCGATCTGGTGGAGGCGGTCACGAGCTGGATGCCCAAATCGGGTCAGATATCCTACACGCGCCAGCAGGAACCCCTGGGCCTCGGTCACGCGGTCTGGTGCGCCCGCGATCTCGTCGATGAGGAGCCGTTCGCCGTGCTGCTGCCCGACGACCTCATCCTCGCCAAGACCCCCGCCCTGAAACAGATGGTCGCCGTCCACATGGAAGTGGGCGGCCATGTGGTGGCGGTGTCGGACGTGCCCCGCGAACACACGCGGCGCTACGGCATCCTCGACGTCGAATTCGACAACGGCCGCCTCGCCAAGGCCAAGGGGCTGGTCGAAAAGCCGGCCCCCGAGGTGGCGCCCTCGACCCTGTCGATCATCGGCCGCTACATCCTTCATCCGGCGCTCTTCGACCATCTCGACCGGATGGAAAAGGGCGCCGGCGGGGAAATCCAGCTCACAGACGCCATTTCCGGCACCATCGGCATGGTGCCGTTCCACGGCTTGCGGTTCGAAGGAAAGCGTTTCGATTGCGGCGACAAGGTCGGCTGGCTGGAAGCCAACGTCGCCTTCGCCCTCGAACGCGAGGACATCGGCGCGGCTGCGCGGGAAGCCTTGCGGCAATTCCAGTTCTGAGCCGGCGCATCTCAATCGGAAAGGACATCCCATGCGTATCGCGATGATCGGCACAGGCTATGTCGGCTTGGTGTCCGGAACCTGTTTCTCGGAATTCGGCATCACGGTGACCTGCGTCGACAAGGATGAGCGCAAGATCGATCTGCTCGAACAGAACGTCATGCCCATCTACGAGCCGGGCCTCGATGAAATGGTGGCGAGCAACGTCAAGGCCGGACGACTGTCCTTCACCACCGACCTGAAAAAGGCGGTCAAGGCGGCCGATGCCGTGTTCATCGCCGTCGGCACCCCGTCGCGCCGCGGCGACGGCTATGCCGATCTTTCCTACGTCTACGCCGCCGCCGAGGAAATCGCCGATTCCCTCGACGGCTACACGGTCATCGTCAACAAGTCGACCGTTCCCGTCGGCACCGGCGACGAGGTCGAGAAGATCATCCGCGCACGCCGCCCCGATGCCGATTTCGACGTGGTGTCGAACCCCGAGTTCCTGCGCGAAGGGTCGGCCATCAACGACTTCATGCGGCCCGATCGCGTCGTGATCGGCACCGGTTCCGAACGCGCCCGCTCCGTGATGAAGCAGCTCTACCGGGTTCTGTACCTGATCGAGACGCCCATCGTCTTCACGTCGCGGCGCACGTCCGAACTGATCAAGTACGCCGGCAACACCTTCCTGGCCGCCAAGATCACGTTCATCAACGAGATCGCCGATCTGTGCGAGAAGGTCGGAGCCGACGTTCACGACGTGGCCAAGGGCATCGGCCTGGACGGACGCATCGGCAAGAAGTTCCTGCACCCTGGCCCGGGCTACGGCGGCTCGTGCTTCCCCAAGGATACGCTGGCCCTGGTACGGACCGCGCGCGATTACGGAACCCCCTTGCGGATCGTCGAGACCGTGGTGGCCGTCAACGACGAACGCAAGCGCAAGATGGCCGGCAAGATCATCGAGGCGTGCGGCGGCAGCGTGAAGGGCAAGACCGTCGCCGTGTTGGGCCTGACCTTCAAGCCCAATACCGACGACATGCGCGACAGCCCGTCGCTGGACATCGTCCCGGCCCTGATCGAGGCCGGCGCCGTGGTTCGCGCCTTCGACCCCGAGGGCATGGCCGAGGCCAAGGCATTGTTGCCGGACATCCAGTACTGCGACGACGCCTATGCCACCATGGACGGGGCCGATTGCGTGGCCATGGTCACCGAATGGAACGAGTTCCGCGCTCTCGACCTGGGCCGGATGAAATCCTTGCTTAAGGCTCCGACGATGGTCGACCTGCGCAACATCTACGACCCCGGAATGATGCGTGACGCCGGCTTCACCTACATCTGCGTCGGCCGCCCCTGAACGCTTCCCCCCCCCGGGCACGTCATCGCGCCCGGGGGGCCTTGCCGGAACGCCCCGATGACGAAAGCGCTGCTCGCCATCCTTCTGTCTTTCGCCGCGTGCGCCGCTCCCGCGAGCGCCCAGGGCTTGGACAAGGCTTGGGAGGCGCGCGGGTTCGCCAATCCCGAATCCGTCCTGTGGGATCGGGATCGGAAGGTGCTTTACGTCTCCAACGTCAACGGAACGCCCCAGGACAAGGACGGCAACGGCTACGTCTCCGAGCTTTCGTCCGATGGCCGGATCTTGTCGCTCAAATGGGCCACCGGACTGGACGGGCCCAAGGGAATGGCGGTCAGCCACGGGCGGCTCTTCATCGCCGACATCGATCGCCTCGCGGTGGTCGACACGGCGACCGGCAAGACGATCGGCAGCTATGCCGCCGTCGGCGCGAAATTCCTCAGCGACGTGACCGCCGACGGCGACGGCAACGTCTACGTTTCGGATATGCTGGGCAACACCATCTGGAGGCTGAGCGGCAACGTGTTCGAAAAATGGCTTTCGAGCCCCGACCTCCAGTCGCCCAACGGATTGAAGGCGGAACCCGGGCGGCTGATCGTCGCCTCGTGGGGCGGCGCCGCGGACCGCGGGGTGTCCACCAAGACGCCAGGGTCGCTGAAGGAAGTGGACTACCGCGACAAGCGCATCCATGCCATCACCGGCAACCTTGGGAATCTCGACGGCGTCGAAAGCGACGGCCCGCGGGGATATCTGGTATCCGATTACGTCAAAGGGGTGGTGTTCCGCATCGATGCCAGGGGGAAGGCGAAAGTGGTCCTGCGTCTCGGGCAAGGGTCCGCCGACATCGGCAGCATCCCCGAGCAGCACCTTCTGCTGGTGCCGATGATGATGGATGGCACGGTGGCCGCTTATCGTCTGCCCTGACGGGAACGAGCCCTTTCCGATCGCGGTGGGCCTTCCCGTTTGCCCCCGCAGTGACAGTTCCCCGTCCCGGACCATCGACCCGGATGGGCAAACAGGGAGTTGCCGATGAGCGTGAAGACCGTCGCCACGACGCCGTTCGCGGACCAGAAGCCGGGAACCTCGGGCCTGCGCAAGAAGGTGCGGGTGTTCGAGCGGCCGAACTATCTCGAAAATTTCGTCCAATCGATCTTCGACACGCTCGAAAGCCCCGCCGGCGCGACGCTCGTGATGGGTGGCGATGGCCGCTATCACAACCGGACGGCCGTCCAGACGATCCTCAAGATGGCCGCGGCCAACGGATGGGGCCGCGTGATGGTGGGCCGGGGCGGCATCCTGTCGACGCCCGCGGCCTCCTGCGTAATCCGCAAGTACCGCGCCTTCGGCGGCATCGTCCTGTCGGCCAGCCACAATCCCGGCGGTCCGAATGAGGATTTCGGCATCAAGTACAACATCGGCAACGGCGGCCCCGCACCGGAGAAGGTCACCGAAGCGATCTTCGCCAGAACCAAGGCCATCGGCGAATACCGCATCCTCGACGCGGCCGACGTCGATATCGACAGCCTGGGCGAACGCGTACTGGGTGGAATGGTCGTCGAGGTGATCGACCCGGTGGCCGATTACGCGGCGCTGATGGAAACGCTGTTCGATTTCGATGCCATCCGCGCCTTGTTCGGATCCGGATTCCGCATGGCCTTCGATGCCATGCACGCGGTCACCGGACCTTATGCCCGCGAAATCCTGGAGTGCCGCTTGGGCGCCCCGGCGGGTACGGTCCTGAACGGGGAGCCCAGGGAAGATTTCGGCGGCGGCCACCCCGATCCCAACCTGGTCCATGCCCATGACCTGGTCGCGGCCATGACGGGGAAGGACGCCCCCGATTTCGGCGCCGCCTCGGACGGGGACGGGGACCGCAACATGATCCTTGGGCGCGATTTCTACGTCACTCCCTCCGATTCCCTTGCGATTCTAGCCGCCAACGCCACCCTTTGTCCGGGCTATGCGCGGGGACTGGCCGGCCTCGCCCGCTCGATGCCCACCAGCCAGGCGGCGGACCGTGTCGCCGAGCGTCTGGGGCTCCGCTGCTACGAGACGCCCACCGGCTGGAAATTCTTCGGCACATTGCTCGACGCCGGGTTGGCCACCCTATGCGGGGAAGAGAGCTTCGGCACCGGCTCCAACCACGTCCGGGAAAAGGACGGGCTGTGGGCGGTGCTGATGTGGCTCAACGTCCTGGCACGGCGGCGCCAGAGCGTTGCCGACATCGTCCGCGGCCACTGGGCCGAGTATGGCCGCAACGTCTATTCACGCCACGATTACGAGGGGATGGAGGCGAGTGCTGCCAACGCCCTGATGGACCATCTCCGCCAAGCGTCGCTCGGCGGCCGGAAATTGGGCGGCTACACCGTCGCGCTCCACGACGACTTCGCCTACACCGACCCGGTGGATGGCTCGACCAGCAGCCACCAGGGCGTCCGCGTGGTCTTCACCGATGGCTCGCGCATCGTCTACCGCCTGTCCGGCACCGGCACGGAGGGCGCGACCTTGCGGGTCTACATCGAGCGCTACGAACCCGACGCCGCCCGACACCATCTGGACCCCCAGGCGGCCCTGGCTGACCTGATCGCTCTCGCCCGCGAGCTGGCGGAGATCGAGGCGCGCACGGGACGGACGGAACCGAGCGTCATCACCTGAGAACGGCGGTCGCGGCCGCGCTCCCGCGTGGAATGCGGACGAGGGCCGCGGTCGGCGCCGTTTTGCCCGATCGATATCGCCACCTGAAAACCAGCGGGTTCTTCCCCATCTTGACGGGGAGGAGGGATTGCCGATGCCGGGGTCCAAGGACGAATCGGCCGTGCGGCGGGCCGTGACAGCCGCCATCCGCCGGCGCGCCCACGAAATCTGGGAGGCGGAAGGCAAACCCGAGGGCAAGGATGAGGAGCACTGGGCACGGGCGCGGGCGGAAATCGAACGCGCGTTTCGCCGGCACACGGCGAAGGCCGGCGACTATGAGCACCGCTGGAACCCGCCGCTCGAAATCCAGGAAGCCCTCACTCCGGGCGAGAGCCGGGAGCCCGACGGCCTGAAGTGGGCCAAATCCCAGCGCCCCAAATCCTGAATTGGCGCGCAGTCCTCTGTCTCGTCTTCAGCGGTTCTCATTATGCATTTTTCGCTGTCATCCCGAGCCGACGGCGAGGGATCTTTCCGGCACTTTCGCGTGAAAGATCCCTCAGTCGCTCCGCTCCCTCGGGATGACAACATGCCCTGATGCCGCATAATGAGAACCGCTGTCTCGTCTTGCCGGGACTTGACCGGCGAGACCCATGCCGCTTTCATGGCGCCGCCCGCGGCCGATGGGCCGGGCGCCGTGAAAGGGCGGAAAGGTCGAGGGATGCGCCTGTTTTTTTTCGGGACGCTGATGGACCCGGAGGTGCGCGAGATCGTCATGGGCAGGGCGCTGCCGGCCGATGCGATCGAGACCGGCGTCGCCCAGGGCTTCCGCCGCGTGTTCGTGGCCGGCCGGCATTATCCCATGCTTCTCCCCCATGCCTCGGGATGGGTGGAGGGAACCTTGGTGAGCGGCCTCGACGCCGAGACCGTTCACCGTTTGCAGGTCTATGAGGGCTGGGAATACGCCCTCCATCCGATCCAGGTCCGCACCGGAAGCGGTCAGACGGTGATGGCGCACGTTTTCCTTTGCCCGCCCCATATCGAACCGGACCGGCGCGAATGGCGCCTCGACCAGTGGCAGCTCCGCCATAAACGGCCATTCCTGAGGAAGGCGCGCGCCCTGATGGAACGCGCGAGCCGCGGATCGCTGCCCGCCGCCACCGGCCAGCGGCCGAGACCGGCGCTGGCACCAAGAACCATCGGGAAAAAATGATGCGCCGCCCGTCGGTCACACGTTGGGCTGAACGACGCGGCATTCCTTCCTGGACTTGGCCAGCTTGCGACACGCGGCGCGGGCCTGATCCTCGGTGAAACCGGTAAGGCGGGCGCGGTAAACCCGCTGTTTTCCGAGCTTGCCCTTGTCCACGGAGATGCTCGCCCGGGCGATGAGGCCCCCGAGTTTCTTTGCCGCCGAAGCCGCGGCGTGATGGGCCGGCTTGTACCCTTCGAACGCCCCGACCTGGATGGCCCAGGACACCGGTTCGTTATCCCCCATCGCCGTTTCACGGGGCGTCGCCTTCGCCGCCTTGCCCTTGGCGACCTTGGCGTGCTTCTTGGCCTGTTTGGACGCCTTGACCACCGCTGGCGGCTTGGGCTCCTCCTCGTCGGCATTCGCCAACTGGGTATCGCCGACGCCGATCCGGGCGAAGCCCCGATCGAGAAGCTCCATCATCCGGCGATCGCGCCAGCTGGCCGTGTCGCCCCCGAACACCACCCCCACCAGCCGATGACCGTCCCGCACCGCGGACGAAACCAGGTTGAAGCCCGAGGCGTTGATGTAGCCGGTCTTGATGCCGTCGGCGCCGGGATAGTTGAGGACGACGCGATTATGGGTCGAGATGATTTGGCCGCGCCAATTGAACTGGCGGGTCGCGAAATAGTGGTAATAGTGGCTGTGGTTCCGGACCAGCGCCCGCGCGAGAATCGCTTGGTCGCGCGGCGTCGTCATCTGGCCGCTGTTGGGCAGGCCGGACGCGTTCCGGTATGTGGTCGCGGTCATGCCGAGCGCGTGCGCCTTGCGCGTCATCATCGCCGCAAAGGCGGACTCGGAGCCACCCAGCGCCTCGGCGATGGTCACGGCGACATCGTTGGCCGACTTCGTGACAAGCGCCAGCACGGCGTCTTCGACCGAAATGTGGTCGCCGGGCCGCAAGGCGAGCTTCGAGGGCGCCTGCGCCGCCGCATGCGCGGACACCGGCAACGGCGTATCGAGGCCGATCTTCCCCTGATCGAGCGCATCGAACAGGAGATAGAGGGTCATCATCTTGGTCAGAGATGCCGGGTAGCTGGGACGGTCCGGATTATAGGCGCTCAGCACCTTGCCGGTGTCGGCATCGACGATGATCGACGCGTAACGGGATTCGGCGGCGGTGGCGTCTGCCGGCCACAGAGCTGGGGCCATCACCGCCAGCGCTACGATCCACGCAACGACGACTTTCCTGATGGCGTAGACACGACGGGCCGGGCTCAATTTCTCGACCTTCCGTTGCGCTTGAGGACTCGTTTCAAAATGTCCCGAAACCATAAAAAATTTGGGAATCCCTGTCCAGCATGCCCAAGCGGAGTGGGTGACTTTTCCGTGTGAAGCCTTGTCGGATACGGTGCGGCCAATGGCCATCGCCTCGGCCCATGAGTCTAGGGGCGCGCCTATTGCGTTGAAAAACACTTGTGCTTGACGCGGTCGCCATCCTGATCATAGGTCGATACGTTTCACCCCTATTCCTTATGGTCGATGCGTCACGTCATGCCCGCGCCCCTCGTCCGCACAGTAATGCCGATTGCGGCCGCTATCGCGCTCTCGGCCTGTTCCTACTCCGGCGGAGATATCGGCAACCCTTTGGTTAGGAAGGTCGAATGGCAATCCTACGTCGAGGGCAGCGACATCCGCCGGACATGCGGGCCCGGCGCTCCCGACCGCTATCGGCTGGTGTACAACGCCATCTACGACGAACAGCTGCGGATGTACGAGACCGATGCGGTACGCCGTCTGCTTAAGATTCGGGTAACCCATCCGGGCAGCGCGTCCTACCTGACGGCCGGCGATCCCCTCGGCCCGTGGCAGGCGGCGGAGACGACGATCCAGCTCGACAGCAGCACCTTCGACCGGCTTGTGATGGCCCTGGACACGAGCGGCCTTACGGCCCCTCCGCCGGTTGGATTACAGCTTCCGTCGCGCAGCTATTTCTGGACGGCGGCCTTCTGCAAGGATGGGCGCTATGGCTTCACGGCCTGGAAATATCCCTCCGCCGCCTTCCGACGCATCACCTTCGACACGATCCTGTTCGCGAACGACCCCACCGGAATCGCGGTGGCGAAGGCCGGGCCCGTCCCCTACGACCCGGTCTGGGAGATGGAGAACCGGGGAGGAGCCGAGCTTTCCTTCACCCTGGCGGTCGGAGAAAACGGGCTCATGCACTGAGGCGGCCGCGCGGGCTCCCGCCCGCGCCTTTGGCTCGACCCCCACGCCGTCGTTCCGCTCTGACGCCTTGCGCCTTCGATCCTGTGACAAGGGCCTTTTCGCCCGAGCCGCGCACCCAATATGATAGGCGTGTATCGAGGGCAACACCCGTGCATGCGAAGCAATGAGCGACGATAACGACGACAAGCGCAACGACGATGGCAACCAGACCGGAGTGGTCATCAAGACCCGTCCGAAGACCAAGAAGCCGTCGATGTACAAGGTTCTGATGCTGAACGACGACTACACCCCCATGGAGTTCGTCGTTCACGTCCTCGAACGCTTCTTCAACAAATCCCGCGAGGAGGCGACGCGCATCATGCTGCACGTTCATACCCGCGGTGTGGGGATTTGCGGCGTATACACATACGAGGTGGCGGAAACGAAGGTAACCCAGGTGATGGACCTGGCACGCCAGAATCAGCATCCGCTGCAATGCACCATCGAAAAGGAATAGCCCCGGAAGGAACCCCCCCCGATGCTGTCGCGAAACTTGGAGCAGAGCCTTCACCGAGCCCTGGCTTATGCTTCCGAACGCCGCCACGAGTACGCGACGCTGGAACATTTGCTCTTGGCGCTTACCGAGGATCAGGACGCCGTCGCGGTCCTGCGCGCCTGCAACGTCGACACCGATCGGCTGCGCCGCGACCTGACCGAATTCGTCGATAACAACCTTGCCGACCTTGTCTCCCCCCGCGGCACCGACCCCAAGCCGACGGCAGGCTTCCAGCGCGTGGTGCAGCGGGCTGCGATCCATGTGCAATCGTCGGGACGCGAGGAGGTGACCGGGGCGAACGTGGTCGTCGCGCTGTTCTCGGAGCGTGAAAGCCACGCCGTCTACTTCCTGCAATTGCAGGACATGACGCGCCTCGACGCCGTCAATTACATCAGCCACGGGGTCGCCAAAGCCCCTGGCCGCAGCCAATCCCGCCCGGTCCACGGCGCGGATGAGGATTCCGGAGCAGAGAAGGTCGTGAAGAAGGGCCAGGACGCTCTCAACGCCTACTGCGTCAATCTCAATAAGAAAGCCATGCAGGGCAAGATCGACCCGCTGATCGGGCGCGATCTGGAAATCGAACGCACGATCCAGATCCTGTGCCGGAGGTCGAAGAACAACCCGCTCTACATCGGCGACCCCGGCGTCGGCAAGACCGCCATCGCCGAGGGCCTGGCGCGCCGCATCGTCAAGGGCGAAGTGCCGGATGTGCTGCGCAACGCCACCATCTTCTCGCTCGACATGGGCTCGCTGCTGGCCGGCACCCGCTATCGCGGCGATTTCGAGGAGCGGCTGAAAGCGGTCGTCTCCGAACTGGAGAATTACGAGGGCGCCGTCCTCTTCATCGACGAGATCCATACCGTGATCGGCGCGGGCGCCACCTCGGGCGGGTCGATGGACGCGTCGAATCTGCTCAAGCCGGCGCTGGCCTCGGGCGCGCTGCGCTGCATCGGCTCGACCACCTACAAGGAATACCGCAACTATTTCGAGAAGGACCGCGCGCTGGTGCGGCGCTTCCAGAAGATCGACATCAACGAGCCGACCATCGAGGATTCGGTCAAGATCCTCAACGGCCTGAAGCCCTATTACGAGAACCACCACAAGGTGCGCTACTCCCCCGATTCGCTCAAGGCTGCGGTGGAACTGGCGGCAAAATACATCACCGACCGCAAGCTGCCCGACAAGGCCATCGACGTGATCGACGAGGTCGGCGCCGCCCGCATGCTGCTGCCGGAATCCAAGCGGCGCAAGACGGTGACGGTGCGCGACATCGAGGAGATCGTGGCCAAGATCGCCCGCATCCCCCCCAAGAGCGTGTCGGTCAACGACATGGAGGCGCTGAAGAACCTCGACCGCGACCTCAAGACCATGGTGTTCGGCCAGGATCGCGCCATCGAGGCCCTGGCCTCGGCGATCAAGCTGGCCCGCGCCGGCCTGCGCGAGCCGGAGAAGCCCATCGGCAGCTACCTGTTCTCGGGGCCGACCGGCGTCGGCAAGACCGAGGTGGCCCGCCAATTGGCCCGCGTCATGGGGATCGAGCTGACCCGCTTCGACATGTCCGAATACATGGAGCGGCATTCGGTGTCTCGGCTGATCGGCGCGCCCCCGGGCTATGTCGGCTTCGACCAGGGCGGGTTGTTGACCGACGCCATCGACCAGCATCCCCATTGCGTGCTGCTGCTGGATGAAATCGAAAAGGCCCATCCGGACCTGTTCAACATCCTGTTGCAGGTCATGGATCACGGCCGCCTCACCGATCACAACGGCAAGACGGTGGATTTCCGCAACGTCATCCTGATCATGACCACCAACGCCGGGGCGGCCGACCTGGCCAAGCCGGCCATAGGCTTCGCGCGCGAGATCCGCGAAGGCGACGACCAGGAAGCGATCAACCGCATGTTCTCGCCGGAATTCCGCAACCGCCTCGATGCCGTCATCCCCTTCTCGGGACTGCCGCCGGAGATCGTGGCCCAGGTGGTCGACAAGTTCGTGATGCAGCTGGAGACCCAGTTGGGCGACCGCGACGTCAGCATCGAACTCAGCGAGTCGGCGCGCGGCTGGTTGGCGAAGAAGGGCTATGACCCGCAATTCGGCGCCCGTCCGCTCGCCCGCATCATCCAGGAACACATCAAAAAGCCCCTGGCCGAGGAGCTGCTGTTCGGCAAGCTGGCCAAGGGGGGCATCGTCAAGGTCGATGTCGGTCCCGATGGCAAGCTCGTCTTCGAGATCACCGAAGGCAGCGGCAAGGACGAGAAGATGGCCGAACTCGTGGAATGAGCGGCGCTGTCCGGGCGGCCGCGACCACGGCCGCCCGCGTGGCCTCTGAGCCTAACACGAAAACACCCTCGCCGGGCGGGCGCAGGCTCCGCCTGCTTGGCCGCGGCCTCAATGGCCGTTGTTTTCGTCCATGGCGGGTCGGCCGGTGGCGAACTCAGCGCCGGAACGCCATTCTCTCGACCGGAGTCGGGAAATGGCCGCCGGACGGGAATACATCCGGATCGCTCTCCCCGGTCGGAGCGACGGCGACACAGTTGCGGCCCGCGGCTTTGGCCGCGTAAAGGGCGCGGTCGGCCGCGTCGATGGCGGCCTGGACCGATGGTGCCGGCGCCAGCGGGGCTACGCCGATGGAGCAGGTGATCGTGACACGTTCGCCTCCTTCCAGCACCACCGGCAACCGCGCCATAAGCGCCCGCAGGCGGTCCAGCACCCGACGCGCGGTGGCGCAGTCGATGTCGGGAAGGCAGAACAGAAACTCCTCGCCCCCATAGCGGTACACCATGTCGTAGGGCCGCAATCGACGTTGAAAGAACCGGGCGGCCATGCACAACACCCGGTCGCCGGCGGAATGCCCGTAGGTGTCGTTGACCACCTTGAAATGGTCGAGGTCGGCCAGGGCGACGCAGGCGGGATGGCCAGTGCGCAGGCTCCGAGCCCATTCGCGGCGCAGATCGCGTATCATCCCCTGGCGATTCCAGACGCCGGTCAGCGGATCGGTTTCCACCAGCAGGCGATGAAAATGCGCCTCGATGCGGCGCGCTTCGCGGGCGTATGAATCGACGGCCGCCATGAACGCCTGATACGCCGTGGGATCGACGCCGCGCTCGGCGGCCCCCGCCAGAAGCACCTCGGCGCGCTCCTGCATCTGCGCCTGTGCCGCCACCAGCGGCTGAAGCAGTTCGGCCTTGCCGCAATTCTCCCCGCATAGCTGGGACAACAAGGGATCAAGAGAGGTTTGCGGTACCTCGATCTTGTCGGGGAACATCAGGGCGCCATGCACCTTCATCAGCCAGACCAGATGGTCTGCCGCCGCCCGTTCCAGGATACGGAGAATCTCCCGGGACCGTTCGGTATGCACGGAGCCACCTATGCGTCATTTCCTGTGCGAATTATCCCACGGGATCGAGGACGCCCTTCCGGTGCGAAAGAGGTAGCCTACAGCGGAGGCAACCGGCGCGGGGGACCTGGGGATACCTCGCAAAGCGGAGGCCTATCCGAAGACCTCGGGCCAGGCGGCCATCAGGGCGCAATCGACCTCGGCCATCGTGGGGGTCAGGCCCAATTGCCAAAGGGACGTGACGCCGTGGTCGCGGATGCCGCAGGGAACGATGCCCCGGAAATGATCGAGGTCGGGATCGACGTTGAGCGCGATCCCATGAAAGGTCACCCATTGGCGCACCCGCACGCCGATGGCAGCGATCTTGTCCTCGCGGCCCGGCATCCCTCCCCGACCGGCCACCCACAGGCCGACCCGCCCGTCACGGCGCTCGGCCGTGACCCCGAAACGCGCCAACGCGCGGATCAGCCATTCCTCGAGATCGTGGACATAGGCGCGGATGTCGGCGCCGCGGCGTTTCAAGTCCAGCATCACGTAAGCGACCCGCTGGCCGGGACCATGATAGGTGAATTGGCCGCCCCGGCCGGCGCGGTAGACCGGGAACCGGCCGCCGTCGAGCAGGTCGGCGGGATCGGCGCTGGTCCCCGCCGTATACAGGGGCGGATGCTCCAGCAGCCACACGCATTCGGCCGCGCGGCCGGCGCGGATGGCCGCCACCCGCTCCTCCATGGCCGACAGGGCCTGGGGGTATTCCACGCTTTGGTCGGAGATCAGCCACTCGATCGCGGCGCTCATGGAATTCCTGGAATGCACGCTTGATTCGCCGATAACGATTTGGTATTCCCCTGTCTCCTCGTTGGCAAGGCCCGCATTGGCTAAAACGGCGAGGTTCTACCAGATGCGGTCGTGGCGGAACTGGTAGACGCGCACGCTTGAGGTGCGTGTGGCGCAAGCCGTGGGAGTTCGAGTCTCCCCGACCGCACCAAAGACGAAAGGCCCGCCGGCGCAAGCCGGCGGGCCTTCGCGTTCAGCGCGCCGGAACGCTCAGCCCCTCACCAACGGCTTGTACTTGATCCGGTGCGGCTGGTCGGCATCCGTGCCGAGACGGCGCTTGCGGTCGTTCTCATAATCCTGGTAGTTGCCCTCGAACCACACCACCTGGGACTCCCCTTCGAACGCCAGGATGTGGGTGGCGATCCGGTCGAGGAACCAGCGGTCGTGGCTGATGACCACGGCGCAGCCGGGGAATTCGTCCAACGCCTCTTCCAACGCCCGCAAGGTCTCGACGTCGAGATCGTTGGTGGGTTCGTCCAGCAGAATGACGTTGGCCGGGCGGGACAGCATCTTGGCCAGATGGACGCGGTTGCGCTCGCCGCCCGACAGCACGCCGACCTTCTTCTGCTGGTCGCCACCCCGGAAGTTGAACAGGGCGGCGTAGGCGCGGGCATTGATCTTGCGGCGGCCGAGGTCGATCTCGTCCTGTCCGTCCGAAATCTCCCCGAACACCGTCTTGTTAGCGTCCAGCGCATCCCGGCTTTGGTCCACGTAGCCCAGAACCACCGTGTCGCCGACGGCGAAACTGCCGGAATCCGGCGCCTCCTGCCCGGTGACCATGCGGAACAGGGTGGTCTTGCCGGCGCCGTTGGGGCCGATGACGCCGACGATGCCGCCGGGGGGGAGCTTGAACGACAGGTTTTCGAACAGCAGCCGGTCGCCGAACGCCTTGGACACGCCTTCGGCTTCGATCACCTTGGTCCCGAGGCGCGGGCCCGGGGGAACCGTGATCTGGGCGACACCGGTCTGCTTTTCCTGGCTCTTCGCCACCAGGGATTCGAAGGCGCTGATGCGGGCCTTGCTCTTGGCCTGGCGGGCCTTGGGCGAGGCGCGCACCCATTCCAGCTCCTCCTTGATGGTGCGCTGGCGGGCGGATTCCTCGCGGGATTCCTGCTCAAGGCGCTTTTCCTTCTGCTCAAGCCAGGAGGAATAATTCCCCTCGTAGGGGATGCCTTGACCTCGGTCGATTTCGAGGATCCAGCCGGTCACGTTGTCGAGGAAGTAGCGGTCGTGGGTGACCATCACCACGGTGCCGGAATAGTCGCGCAGGAAGCGTTCCAGCCACGCCACGGATTCCGCATCCAGGTGGTTGGTGGGTTCGTCCAGCAACAGCATGTCGGGGCGCGACAGCAGCAGCCGGCACAAGGCGATGCGGCGCCGCTCGCCGCCCGAAAGCCTGGCAACGTCGGCATCGGCCGGCGGGCAGCGGAGCGCATCCATGGCGATCTCGATCTTGCGCTGAAGATCCCAGGCGTCGAGGTGGTCGATCCTCTCCTGAAGTTCCGCCTGTTCGGCGATGAGCGCATTCATCTCGTCGTCGGTCAGCTCTTCGGCGAAACGGGCGGAGACCTCGTCGAAACGGTCCAGCAGGGCCTTGGTCTCGGCCACCCCTTCCATCACGTTGCCCATCACGTCCTTGGCCGGATCGAGCTGCGGCTCCTGCGGCAGATAGCCCACCTTGGCCCCTTCGGCCACCCAGGCCTCGCCGCCGAAATCCTTGTCGACGCCGCCCATGATCTTGAGCAGCGTCGATTTGCCGGCGCCGTTGGCCCCGAGCACGCCGATCTTGGCGCCGGGAAGGAAGCTCAACCACAACCCTTTGAAGATCTCCCGGCCGCCGGGATAAACCTTGGTCAGGTTCTTCATCACATAAACGTACTGGTAGGCGGCCATGAATGCCTCCGTTGGGGGCGGGGAAACTGGGGAGACTTGCCCGGTTAGTAGACGCGCCCGCCGCTTCCGTCAAGCATTCGGGCGGCGCAGGGGACGGGCGCGAATTGATGGCGGACCGCCGCCTCAGCCGTCGGGAGCGCGGGTTCTGAGAAAACGCCGGTCCGCGCCCTCCAGCACCAACGCCGTCAGCCGACCGCTGCGCCAGGCGCCGGTGTCCACGCCGATGCGGTTCGGGCGCATCTCCGGCGTCGGCAGGGCGGAATGGCCATGGACCACCACCTTGCCAAAGGCCTCCCGGCTGTGCAGGAACTCGTCGCGAATCCACATCATGTCCTGGGGATCTTGCCGCGCCAACGGCACACCCGGACGAACGCCGGCATGAACGAACAGGTAATCCCCCTCCGTATGGGACAGCGGCAGGCGGCTCAGGAAGCGCACATGATCCGGCGGCATCGCCTCGGCGAGCAGCCGTTGCAGGGTACGCGTATCCGTTTCCAGCCCAGGCGGAATGGAGCCGATGTAAGAGCGCACGGTTTCCAGCCCGCCGTTCAGGAACCATCCCGGCCCGATGGAGCAATCCGACAGGAACCGCAGCACGTAGTCTTCGTGATTTCCGCGCAGAGCCACCCATTGCGCAGTGGCCAGCGGCCCCGCGGACGGCGGGCCCGATGCCAGCCGCTCGACCACGCGCCGCGATTCCGGCCCTCGGTCCACATAGTCGCCAAGGAAGACCACCACCGCGCGCCGCGGCACCCATGAGGCGAGATCCCCGGCCATTTCCTCCAGCAGGCGGTCGAGCAGATCGGCCCGCCCATGGATGTCCCCAACCGCGTAAACGCGCGAGCCGGATGGCACATGCGGCCGGCCGGCCGTGCCGTTGGCGCCGACGGTGGCCGAGGGGATTCGCGTTCGCATTTGACTCTATCCTAGAAATCCAGGCTAGGCTGCTCCCGGACGGCTGTGTATCCTCTTTCAAACTGGGTATTGCTCTTTTCGACAGCAAGAGAACCGGCCGAGGGGGCAGCCGATGGCCACCGGAACGGGGGGAACATGAACGCGACGGCGTTCGGCAACCGACCTCAGGAAGTGGTCACACCGGAGACCCTGCTTTACGATGCGGCCGAGCGGATCGGGCGCATCCGTGAAGGGCGAACCGCAGTCCACATCCACCTGTCGGAGCTCCTTCCCCGAAACCGCGACGACGCGAAGATTCGAGTGGCCACCCGGCTGTTCGAATCCATGGTCGACGTCTACCGCGGCCAGATGTTCCTTCTCACCAACTCCGACATCGTTCTGGTCTGCAAAGATGCCCGCCTGGCCGACCTCGACGCCACTGTCTACAAGCTGAGAGCGCTGTTCGCCAAAGATCCGTTGACCTATACCCAGTCGGCGGAAGGCGAAGACCGCTTCGTTACCTTTTACGACCTGGAATCGCAGTACGACGCGTTTTTTTCGCTTTGCGCGCAAATGCGCGACGACGGGAAAAAGCGCCAGGCCGATCAACGGGCCGCGCGCTATATCCGGGAACTGGACGCGGCTTCTCTCAGCGCCGTCGTGGAGCGGATCGCCGCCACCGACATTGCCAGTGTCGTCCGCCGTCAGCCCTGCGTCCGCATCGCCGGAAAAGGCCACGCCGAGGTCGAGTTCCAGGAATTCTACATGTCGATCGGCGACCTCCAGAAGACGCTCGCCCCCGACGTCAACCTGCTCTCCAACCGGTGGCTGTTCCAACACCTGTCCCAGGCGCTTGACCTGCGCGTGCTGTCGGCCCTGAAGGACGCGGGCTTCCGCAAATCGCCGGCGGCGTTCTCGGTCAACCTCAACATGGCGACGGTGGAGACGGACGTTTTCAAACAGTTTTTCCGCTCGCTGGCCGGCCGGGCGGGTCTGCTGGTCGAATTCCAACTGATCGACATGTTCAACAACCTCGACACCTTTTTCCGCACCCGTGACGCGCTTCGGGCGCAGGGCTGCAAGACGGTGCTGGATGGAATGACGCCGATCACGTTGCAGTTCATGGACGTCGAACTCTACGACACGGATTTCGTGAAAGTGATGTGGAGCCCGGACATGGCCGACGCGAGCCAGACCGCCGAGCTCCGGCACGCCTTGGGGCCGGTCGGTTTCGAGCGGATCGTCCTGACCCGTTGCGACACCGAGGCCGCCGTCGCCTGGGGATTGGAACTCGGAATCCACCACTTCCAGGGCCATTTCCTCGACTCGATGGCGGCCGCCGTGACCATGCCCCAATGCGGCAAGTCGTCGGACTGCACGCTGGCTCAATGCACCCAGCGCCACGGGGTCATTTCGGGCCCGTTGCGTGCGGCATGCCCCAATCCGGACATGCTCGACGCCTTTCCGCCGCTGAAAGCGCTGCGTTGATACGCCGATGACGAAATCCCCTCTCGCCGGCCAGGAAAATTTGCTGCTGGATTATCTGCAGCGGCTGGAGCGCCATCGCAGCGACCGCCGCGCCGTGCACATCCACATGTCCCGGTTGCAGCCGACCAACCGGCGGGGCAATCACCTGCAAATGGCCGCCAGCGCCTTCGACCATCTGGTGAAAATGCTGCACGCCCAGCTTTTCACCCTGGCCAACGCGGACCTTATGGTCGTCTACAAGACGCCGGTCCAGGACGACATCGAGGCGGCCATCGTCAAGCTGCGTTTCCTTTTCGCCGACGATCCGCTGATGGCCGAGGATCGCGGCACGTCCTTTTGCACCTGGTATTCCCTGGAACGCGAATACCAGCAGCTTGTCGGACTGGCGCGGCGGATGCTGCAGGACGAGATCGAACGGCATCGCTCCGCACAGCAGAAGGCGACCTCGGCCTTTACCAGCGGCCCGCCGAAAGGGACGCCGTTCACGCCGGAACTGCTGGCCCAATCCGAGGCGGCGCTGCACCAGGCCGACCTCGCCAATCTGATCCGGCGCCAGGCGGTGTGCGCGCTGGTCGGCCAGTCTCCGCCGCATCCCGTCTTCCACGAGCTGTTCATTTCCATCAACGACCTCCGGCAGGTCCTGATGCCCTCGGTCAACGTCGCTTCCAGCCCCTGGCTGTTCCAGCAACTGACCGAGACGCTGGATCGCCGCGTGCTGTCGCTGCTGAACAAACGCGACGACCGCACGCTCGAAGGCGACATCAGCATCAATCTCAACGTTTCCACCCTGCTGTCGCAGGAATTCCTGACCTTCGACGACAACGTCAAACCGGGGATGCGCGGCACCATCGTGCTCGAACTGCAGAAGGTCGATATTTTCGCCGACCTCGGCGCGTACCTCTTCGCCCGCGATTTCGTCCACGACCGCGGCTATCGCATCTGCATCGATGGCCTGACCCTGTCCATGCTGCCCTTCGTCGACCGGGAACGCCTGGGAGCCGACCTCATCAAGCTGGTCTGGGATCCCGCGATGGAACACCAGAAGGAAACCGCCGTCGAGGCATTGAGGCACTCCGGCCTGTCCCGGATCGTCCTGTGCCGCTGCGACACCCCGGCCGCCATCGACTTCGGCCAAGCCATGGGTCTTTCCCTGTTCCAGGGGCGGCACATCGAGAACACCCTGGCAAACGACATCCGGCGGCGGGGAATCGCCCGTGCCCGACCTCGGAGCTATTGACCCCTGCGGGAGCGGCGCGTGACAACAGTCCGGCATTTGCCCCCGAGGCCTCCAACCCCATATGGACGCCTATGACACTTTCGGCCATCGACGTGCGGCATCTCCGCAAGACATTCGGCAGCATCGTCGCCGTCGATTCGATCAGCTTCACCGTCGCTGCGGGTTCGACCACCGCGCTCCTGGGCGGCAACGGCGCGGGCAAGACCACCACGCTGTCCATGCTGCTCGGGCTTCTCGTACCGACCGGCGGAAGCATCCGCATATTGGGCGAGGACATGGTGAGGCACCGCTACCGGGTGCTGCCGCGCCTCAATTTTTCCAGCCCCTATGTCGATCTTCCCCACCGGCTTACCGTTCGGGAAAACCTGACGATCTACGGCCACCTTTACGGTGTCCGCAACCTGAAGGCACGCATCGGCGAATTGGTGGCCGAACTGGAACTGACGCCGTTCCTCGACCGCGCCTCGGGCAAGTTGTCCGCCGGCCAGAAAACACGGGTGGCCCTGGCCAAGGCCCTCCTCAATCGCCCGGACCTGCTGTTGCTGGACGAGCCCACGGCATCGCTGGACCCCGATACTGCCGACTGGGTGCGCGCCTACCTGACGGCCTATCGCGACCGGACGGGCGCCACGATCCTGCTCGCCTCCCACAACATGACCGAGGTGGAGCGCATCTGCGATCATGTGCTGATGATGAAAAGCGGCACCATCGTCGACGAAGGCGCACCCGCCGCGCTGATCGGCCGCTATGGCCGCGCCACGCTCGAGGAGGTCTTCCTCGACATCGCGCGCGACCGCCCCCGCCCCGGCAACCCGGCCAGCTACGACGAAGAGGCGGCCCAATGATCTTTTCCTTCCGCCGGGTCGGCGCCATGGTGCTGCGGCATCTCTATATCCTGCGAGGGTCCTGGCCGCGCGTGCTGGAGATGGCCTATTGGCCGGCCGTCAACATGGTCGTCTGGGGGTTCACCAGCCAATTCCTCACCCGCCACAGCGACTGGGTGGCACAGGCCGCAGGCGTCCTGATCGGGGCTGTCCTGCTTTGGGACGTCATGTTCCGCGGCAATCTCGGGGTCTCGTTGTCCCTGCTCGAAGAGATGTGGTCGCGGAACCTCGGGCATTTGTCGGTCAGTCCGTTACGCCCTTACGAACTGGTCGCGGCCATGCTGACGATGAGCGTAATTCGCACTGTGATCGGCGTCGTACCGGCGGCCGTCCTCGCCATTCCCCTTTACCACTACTCGATTTTCACGCTCGGCCTTCCCCTTTTCGCCTTCTGGGCCAATCTGATGGTCACCGGCTGGGTTGTCGGGCTGGGAGTGGCATCGCTGGTGCTGCGGTTCGGGCTGGGCGCCGAAAGCCTGGCCTGGGTTCTGGTTTTCGCGATCGCGCCGGTCGCGGGGATCTATTACCCCATCTCGGTGTTGCCGGCTTGGCTGCAACCCGTCGCCTGGGCATTGCCGCCGGCCCACGTGTTCGAAGGCATGCGCGCGATCATGTTCGGGCACGGGTTCCGCGGCGACCTGCTCCTCGGCGCCAGCGCCCTCAACCTCCTTTACCTGTCGGTGACCGTCGCGCTGTTCCTGAGGACCTACCACGTCGCCCGCATCCGCGGGCTTCTGCTGAACGTGGGAGAGTGACGGCAGACCGTCACGCGCCCTTCCTGCGCGCCTCGGTCGCGATCTTCAACAAACAGGCGTCCCGGGACACGCCGCCGTCGGCGGTGTAGTCGAGGGCATAGAATCCGCCCTTTTCCATGTCGGGAAACAGGTGAACCGACAGATCGCACCCGGCGGCGCGGTATAGCCAAACCTTTTCCGGCGGCTGGCCGCCCTCCTCGGAAGGCCGGCCGAGCAGATCGATAGTCTGGGCTTCCGACAATCCGACCAGCTTCGGCGGAAGCGCCTCCTTCCCGGGAACGGCCTTGGCCAGGGATTTCGGTTCGGCCGGACGTGGCTTCGGCACCGGCGCGGCGCGCAGGGCATCCTGCGCCTCCCCGCTCCGGGCGGAGCCCTGCGGGGCGGCGGACGCCGGCGCTGTCTTCGAGCCTTCCCAGGGAAAGGGCGGCAGGTTGGCCTCGATCGACGAACAGGCAGCCACGGACACGCCGAGGAGAACGGTATGGGCGATGGAACGGAGACTGGCGAGCGTCATGCACAGGGACGGGGTTCGGGTCTGGACCAAAGGATTATGCCGTGGCTGCGGTTGGGGACGCAACGGCGGCGAACGGCTGTGACAACTGCATGCAAAATTGTGGACGAAGAATGGCGGCTTTGTAGCAAAAAACGTCACTGCCAATAGGAGAATTGCCGACGGCCTGGGCAAGATTGTCCAATAGGTCTGTTTCCCAACACCCATCGTGGTAGGCACACCACTATGTCCGCCAAGACTATCGCTTCCGCAATCGTTGTCTGTATCGCCCTGACTGGCTGCGAGAACATGAGCCGCATGCAACAGCGCGCCCTGTCGGGGGGCGCGATCGGCGCCGCCAGCGGCCTTGCCATCACCGCGCTGACCGGCGGCGCCCCCCTGGCCGGCGCGCTGATCGGCGCCGCCGGCGGCGCCGCCATCGGCGCCGTCACGACCCCCAAGAAATAGCCTTTCGTGCATCGTCCCCGTGCTCCCCGGGGAGGAGGACATCATGGGCGGGCTTCATGTCTCGCATTCCATTCGCGCTGTTCGTCATCGCCCCCGTCGCCGCACGGTCGGCGGAGTACGGCCATTGCGCCAGGGTCTCGCCGCTCGCGTTGCCAGGCCGGCGGCGATTGGGGAAACTATAGGGCGGCACCGAAACGCAATGGTCGCGGCCGCGTTCGCATTCGTCCGCCCGATGAGCTTTGCCAACGGTTTCGGGGGCTGGGCGCCCATCGCCGGAGGCCCGGCGGAGGGCATCGACTAACTCGCTCTTAATTCCGGGCCGGTTAGGAATCGCTGAACCAGCGTCTGCAACACTGGAGGCAAACCGATGGCTACGGCGGTCGTCCTGGTCGACGACGACGATCTCTTCCGCGAATCACTTGGGCGCAACCTCGCCGATGCGGGCTACGACGTGCGGGATTTTGGCCGTGGCACCGCGGCTCTCGATCATCTGCTCTCGGGCGCCGCCGCCAATCTGGTCATCCTGGACTGGAAGATGCCGGAAATGAACGGCATCGAGGTGCTCAAGCGTATCCGCGCCGCCTGCCTGGATGTCCCCGCGATTTTCCTCACGGCGCTGACCGACCAGATTTACGAGGAGGCGGCGCTCGCCACCGGAGCGGTCGATTTCGTCGAGAAGAGCCGGAGCTTTTCCATCCTGGAGAAGCGCATCGGCTTGATCCTGGAGGGAGCCAAGGCCCGCGGCGGCCCGGTCAACGATTCCGAGACCGTGATCCTGGGCGAGCTGACCCTCAAGCTGAAAACCAGCCGGGCGACGTGGCTGGAGCGCCCGGTCGAGTTGACCCTTACGGAATTCAAGATCGTCCATTTGATGGCCGCCAAGGCCGGCGAGGACGTGTCCTATCGGGAAATTTACGATCTGGTGCATGGGGCGGGCTTCCTCGCCGGTGCCGGCCCCGAGGGCTTCCGGGCCAATGTGCGGACGTTCGTCAAACGCATCCGGCAGAAATTCCGCGACGTGGATTCCGATTTCGACCAGATCGGCAACTATGCCGGCTTCGGCTATCGCTGGAAAGCCGATGCGTGACAGCCTGTCCCGGGCCGCGCGATCCCTCGCCGCGCGGCTCGCGCTGGTGGTGGCGGCGTTCACCGCCGTGCCGATTTTCGTCTACGGCGAGTTCTCGGCGGCAGAGGGCGCCAAAAAGGCGCTGTTGCTGTCCCGGCTTCAGGCTGAAGGCCAATTGATCGCGCGGGGATTATCCCAAGGCTTGGCCCACCTGGACGCGCCGTCGGTGGTCGAAACCCGCACCGTGCTCGAAAACCTCGACCCCAAGGGCGTGAACGTCCGCCTGCTGCTGCGGCCGATGCCGAAGCCCCGAAAAGCGGCGAAGAGACCCCGGGAGCGGGAGCAGCCGGCGCCGTCTCCGGACGAGCCCCAACCGCTTTACCTTGTCGGCGCGGTGCCGGCGCTCGCCGCCGACGAGGTGGACGCCGAACGTGAGAAGCTGGCGTCCGCCGGCATCCTCAAAGCGATCCCCGACACATGCCAGGGCGGCATTCCCCTCGACCTCCACTACACCACCGCCGCCGGCAACGACGAGGTGCTGACGTCGATCGTGCCCTTCACCACCGAAGCCGGCTGCTGGGCGGTCGTCACCTCCCAGTCGGCCCAGGAGGTCGCCGGTTCCTTCCTCGACCGCCCGTACTGGAAAAGTCCGGAAGTGCGCATCGCCGCAGGCGTTTACGCGCTGCTGGTGGTGCTGGTGCTCACGGTTTTCGGCAGCCTGTGGCTGAACCTCCGGCGATTGGGCCGGCAAGCCCGCAAGGTGGCCGAGGGACATGGCGGCAGCGTGCCGTTCGCCAAGGTCAACCACATCCCCGAGCTTGACGGCGTCGCCCGGGAATTGGACCAGATGGTCACCAATCTTCGCGCCACCGCCGATGCCTTCCGCTTCGCGGCCGAGGAGAACGCCCACGCCTTCAAGACCCCGATCGCCACCATCGCCCAGGCCGTCGAGCCTTTGCGCCGGGCGGTCGAAGGCAAGACCGGCGCGTCGCGTTCGCTGCAAGTGATCGAGGCCGCGGTCGAGCGCCTGGACGCTCTGGTGGCGGCCTCGCGCCGCCTCGACCAGGTCAACGCCGACCTCGTCACTCCCCCCAGGCAGTCGGTGGATGTGTCCCGGCTGGTGACCGCGCTGGTCGATTCCTACGACGAGGCCGTGGCCGACCGCGGCCTGGAGATCGACCGCCGCCTCTCCCCAGGCTGCGTGGTGCGCGGCGGCATCGAATTGCTGGAGACGGTGATCGAAAACATCCTCGACAACGCCATCTCCTTCTCCCCGGCTGGCGGACGCGTCACGGTCACGCTCGCACGCGGCGACGGGCGCGTGGTGCTCGCGATCGACGATCAGGGGCCGGGCGCCCCCGAGGACGTGCTGGAACGCATGTTCCAGCGTTACGTCAGCCATCGTCCGTCGGCCGACCCGTCCGGCGCGCCCCATTTCGGTATCGGCTTGTGGATCGTGCGGCGCAATGTGGCCGCCATCGGCGGCACCGTCGAAGCCCGCAACCGCCAGGAAGGCGGATTGCGCGTCACCGTCACCCTGCCCTCGGCTTGACCCGACCGCCCCTGGCCGTCCAAGCCGGCCGCCAGCGGGTCTCATCATGCATTTTCGCTGTCATCCCGAGCCGACGGCAAGGGATGTTTCCGTCGCCTTCGCGTGAAAAATCCCTCTGTCACTCTGCTCCCCCTCGGGATGACGTCATTCCCTGATGCCGCATAATGAGAACCGCGGGACCATCACGGAACCAGTTGTGCGGATCCCGACTTGGCTGTAGGTTGTTAACCATCTGCTAACGATCTCGCCCAGAAGGACGAGACCGCCAGTGAGGGTGACATGGCCGAGTGGGAGCAGGTCCGCGTACTCGTCATCGACACCAAGGCCCATATTCGCCGGCTCATCGCCACGTTGCTGGGCGCGCTCGGCATCACGCAGGTGGTCCAGGCCCGCACGCCTGAAGCCGCCATGCCGTTGGCCAAGGATGTGAATCTGGTCATCGCCGATTGGAGCGGCGACCCGACCCAGGTCCTGCTGTTTGTCCACCGGCTGCGCCGCGGCGAGTTGGGCGATCCGTCGACGCCTGTTCTGGCTCTGAGCACGTCGCCCCACCATGCCGCCCTCGAACGGGCTTGGCGGGCGGGCATCGACGACGTCGCCGCCAAGCCCCTTTCCGCCATGGAAATCCTTGAGCGCACCACCGCTCTGCTGGCCCGGCGGCACCGGGAGGTGCGCCCTGCCCCAGCGGAAGCGGCGGAGTAGACGCGGGATCGCCGCCATGGGCGGGAACGCCGACTCCCTGGTTGACGCAGACGCCGTCGCCCGCGCGGAAGCCGCGGTATCGTCTTTGGCCGAAGCCTACGTCGTCTGGGCGAAGGCCGATGCGGCCAGACTGGTCGCCTGCCACGAACGGCTGCGTTCCGATCCCCACGGACGACGCCATCATCTGTCGGAGATATTCCGCATCGCGCACGACATAAAGGGCCAGGCGGCCACCTTCGGCTTTCCGCTGTGGAGCGACATTGCCAACCGCCTGTGCCGGCTCGCCAAGAAATGTCCCGCGGGGGACGAATGCTGGTCCGAACCCATCGCCGCCCACGTGGCCGTGCTCGACCGCGTGATCGCCGCCGGTCTCGGCGGCGGCCGCGAGGCGCCCCTGATCCTGGCGGAACTTGATAAAGGGTCGTCGCACTTGCTCCACGACGGCGCGAGCCCCATTGACTGAAACTTGGCAACGCCAACGGGAACCTGGGGAAATGGGGCGGTGATGGCCGAAGCCTATCCGGCGATGTGGACCGACGTCGTAGATCTGCGCGACTTCTACGATACCAGCCTGGGGCAGATGGCCCGGCGCATGATCCGTCGGCAGTTGCGCCAATTGTGGCCGGACGTCCAGGGCCTCAGGGTTTTGGGATTGGGTTTCGCAAGCCCCTATCTGCGGGCGTTCCTGGGGGAAGCCGAGCGGGTCGTCGCCGTCATGCCGGCCAGTCAGGGCGTCCTGCCATGGCCGCAGGAAGGCCCGGGGCTGACCGCCCTGGCCGACGAAATCGAGCTTCCTTTGCCGGACCGGTCCATGGACCGGATCCTTCTGATCCACGCCCTCGAGTCCACCGAACAGGTGCGCGCCATGCTGCGCGAAATCTGGCGCGTGCTTGCCGATGGTGGGCGGGCGATCATGGTGGTTCCCAATCGGCGGGGGATTTGGGCCCGGCTTGAACGCACGCCGTTCGGAAACGGCCGCCCCTACACCCCGGCCCAGCTCACCCGCCTGCTGCGCGACAACATGTTCACGCCCATCGCGCAGACCACCGCCCTGTTCCTGCCCCCGACCACCTCGCGCATGTTCCTGCGATCCGCACCGGCGGTAGAGGAATTGGGACGCCGCTGGTTCGAGACTTTCGCTGGTGTCATCATCATCGAGGCCGCCAAGCAAATCTACGCGGGCTCGGGCCTGCGCGAGCCCAAGCACAGGCGACGCGGCTATCTGCCGGTTGCCCAGGGATTTCCCCGACTGGGCATGAACCGCATTCGCTTCGATCCGTGAGCGGAGGGCGCCCCCCCCTCACACGGGCATGAGCGCCGGGGCGGAAAGGCGTCGTTCCAGTTCGCCGGCCGGCATGGGCTTGGCGAACAGATAGCCCTGAACGAGCGCACAGCCGTTGCCCTTGAGGAACGTGGCCTGCGCCTCGGTTTCGACACCTTCGGCCACCACCTCGATCCCGAGTTGCCGGGCAAGGTCGATGATGCCGCGGGCCAGCGCCGCGGCATCGGAATCGTCGGTCACATCGCGGATGAACGTGCGATCCATTTTCAGGACGGAGATGGGCAGCCGCTTGAGATAGCCGAGGCTGGAGTGACCAACCCCGAAATCGTCGAGCACCACCCGGGTGCCGAAGATGGAAAGGCTGGCCAGGATGGCCGCCGCCCGATCCGGGTCCCGCATGATCGCCGTCTCGGTGATTTCGAGGTCGATCATGTCCGGCTCGACCCCCTCCTCCCCGAGGATCGACGCCACCTGGCTGGCAAAATCGGGCTGGACCAACTGACGGGCCGAAACGTTGACGGCGACCGGCCCGCAGTCCAGCCCCGCCGCATGCCATGCGGCCACCTGCCGGCAGACCTGGCGCAAGACCCACTCCCCCAGCGGCACCACCAGGCCGGTATCCTCGGCCAAGGGAATGAAACGCCCTGGCGACACCATCCCATTCATGGGATGGTGCCAACGGACCAGCGCCTCGGCCCCGACCATGCGCCCATCGGCCAGCGCGAATTTCGGCTGGTAGTATACTTCCAGTTCACCCCGGTCGATGGCGCGGCGGAGATCGTTCTCCAGGGTGAGGCGTTCCATCGCCTCCTTGTTCATGCTGGCGTCGAAGAAGCGATAGGCGTTGCGATCCGCTTGCTTGACCGCGTGCATGGCGGTATCCGCGTTTTTCAACAGATCGCGCGCACTCGCGCCATCGGCGGGATGCAGGGCGATGCCGATGCTGCCCCCAACATGCAGATCGCGCTCGGCGACGGTAAACGGGGTTTCCAGCAGGGACAGGATTTTCTCGGCCAGGGACGCCACATCGCCCAGGCCGTTCCACCCCGTATGGACGATCACGAACTCGTCGCCGCCCAGACGGGCCACGGTATCGGCCTCGGAGACGCGGGTGGACAGGCGGTATGCCACCTCCTTCAGCAGGTCGTCGCCGACATCGTGGCCAAGCGAATCGTTGACGACCTTGAAACGGTCGAGATCGAGGAAAAGCAAGGCGATCTTCTTTTCGCCGCGGCTCGACGCGGCGATGGCCTGGTCCAGGCGGTCGAGCAGCAGGATGCGGTTCGGCAGGCCCGTCAACGCGTCATGATGGGCCTGGTGACGGATGCGCAGGTCCTTCTCGTGGAGTTCCGAGATGTCGTTGAAGACGCCCACGTAATGGGACACCGCCCCGGCCTCGTCCAGAACCGCGGTGATGGTGAGCCATTCGAGATAGGCTTCGCCGTTCTTGCGCCGGTTCCAGATTTCGCCCTGCCACCTCCCCTGTTCGCGCAGCGTCTGCCACATGCGCCGATAGAATTCGGGGTCCTGATGGTCCGATTTGAGCACGGCCGGCGTTCGCCCGACGACCTCTTCCGCGCTGTAGCCAGTGATGGCGATGAACGCGGGATTGACCCGCTCGATGACGCCCTGTGGCGACGTCACCAGGATACCCTCGCCGGTGTGGTTGAAAACGCTGGACGCCATTTGCAGCGACGCCTCGGTACGCTTCTTGCCGGTGACCTCGTCCCAGATGTGGACGACTTCGCCCGAAGGCAGGCGGTAGAAGGTGTGCTCGCGCCAACCCGAGATGCGCTCGTCCTGGTAAAAGGCTATCGGCAGGCGCTCCGCCTCACCCGACGCATGCACGCGCTGCAGAACGGCGAGGATGCCGTGGTTGGCCGCGCCCGGGAAGATACGGGTGAATTTTTCCCCGATCACCTCCTCGTACCGCAGCCCTTCGAGCCGCTGGGCCGAGGGATTGAAATCGAGGTAGACGAAATCCCTGCCGTCATCCACGGGCGTCAGTACCGCCGCCGCGTCCCGCATCTCCTGAAACAGGGTGCGGTGGCGCCGTTCGCTGACGTAAAGCCGTCTCAGCATCGGCTGCGTGATGCGGGCGAACATCAGGGCGCCGGCCGTCACCACCATCAAGCCGACCAGCGCCGCGACGAAGACCGCCCGGAGGAACGGCCGGCGCAGTTCCTCCATGTCGATCTTGGCCTCAAGCCCGAAACCCAGATCGGAAATCGGAGCATAGGCGGCCAGTACCGGAACCCCCCGGTAATCGGGTGTCACCATGACGCCCGCGCTCCCCATCAGCGCCCGCCGCATCGCCTCGGCGCGCGGGGAGTGCAATGAAACGGTGACGGGGGAATCGTCCTCGTCCTCGTGGCGGCCGGGATAGAAAACGATGTCGTCCCCCTCGCGGACGCCAACCGCGAATTCGCCCGACTCGCCCAGGCTGCCGGTCCGGCCGAGCGCGTCGGCGATCCTTCCCAGCGCCGCGCCGCGCCAGTCGCCCCCCGCCGGCTGGTCTGCCTGGGCCTTGCGGCCGATCGCCTCGACCATCCGCACATGGGCACGCGCGACTTCCGCCAGGCGCTGCTCCTGGCTGTCGAAGAAAACGCCGTAGAGTACGAGAACAACCGCGACCACGACGGACGCGCACGCCACCGTCAGGATGCCGATCAGCAACGCCAGACGTGACCGCGCGAAAGTCATGTGGTCCCACCGTTCGGTTGTGTTCACCAAAATATCACTTTCAGTACCGTAAAATATACAGCCGTTTCCGGGATCGCCCTCCCAGGTCGTTGGCGAGGGATGCCGGGCCGGTCTATAACGGCACCATGAGCACTGCGGACGCCCCTGTGGCCACCCTCACCCCAATCGAGGCCCGGCTGGAACTCGAACGGCTCGCCTCGGCCATCGCCCGCCACGACCACGCGTACCACGTCCTGGCCCAGCCCGTGATCTCGGACGCGGAGTACGACGCCCTGGTGCGCCGCAACGCGGCGATCGAAGCCCGCTTCCCCGAGTTCGTGCGTCCCGATTCGCCCTCGCGGCGGATCGGCGCGGCACCGGCCGAGGGATTCCGCAAGGTGCGCCACGCGGTGCCGATGCTGTCGCTGGACAACGCCTTCACCGACGAGGATGTGCGCGAATTCGCCTCGCGGCTGCGCCGTTTCCTGGGCCTCGCCGCCGACGAGCCGGTGGCGATGGTGGCCGAACCCAAGATCGACGGCCTTTCCATCGCGCTGCGCTATGAGAACGGCCGGTTCGTCCAAGGGGCCACGCGGGGCGACGGCACCGAAGGCGAGGATGTGACCGCGAATTTGCGGACCCTCGCCGATCTTCCGCGAACCATCGTCGGTGCCCCGAGGGTGCTGGAGGTCCGCGGCGAGGTCTACATGACCAAGGCCGACTTCCTGGCGTTGAACGCGCGGCAGGAATCCGCGGGCGACAGGGTTTTCGCCAACCCGCGGAACGCCGCCGCCGGAAGCCTGCGCCAACTGGATCCCCGGGTCACGGCGACCCGCCCGCTCAGCCTGTTCGCCTACGCCCTGGGCGAAGTGTCGGAACCCGTGGCCGACAGCCATTGGCACTTCCTGGACCACCTGCGGCAGTGGGGCTTCAAGGTCAACCCGTTGGCGAAACTGTGTCCGGATGCCGATGCGGTCCTGGCGTTCTACCACCAGATCGGCAACGACCGCGCCGGCTTGGCCTACGACATCGATGGCGTCGTCTACAAGGTCGACCGCTTCGATTGGCAGGCCCGTCTGGGCACCAAGGACCGCAGCCCGCGCTGGGCCATCGCCCACAAGTTTCCGGCCGAGCAGGCGCGCACCCGGCTCAAGGCCATCCACATCTCCGTCGGCCGCACCGGCGTGCTCACGCCCTGGGCCGAACTGGAGCCGGTCAATGTCGGCGGCGTGGTGGTGTCGCGCGCCACCCTGCACAACGAGGACGACATCCGCCGCAAGGACATCCGCGCCGGCGACACCGTCGTCATCCAGCGCGCCGGCGACGTCATTCCCCAGGTGGTCGGCCCGGTCTCCGACCAGCCGCGCGGACGCGGGGAATACTCGATTCGCGCCGCCCTGACTCCCCCTGGCGGCGACCACCCCGTCTGCCCCGCCTGCGGCAGCCACGCCGCCCGCGCCGAGAACGAGGCGGTCTGGCGCTGCACGGGCGGCCTGGTCTGCCCCGCCCAGGCCAAGGAACGCCTGATCCATTTCGCCAGCCGCGACGCCTTCGACATCGAGGGATTGGGCGAGAAGAACATCGAGTTCCTGTGGGACAAGGAGTACATCCGCCAGCCGGCCGACATCTTCCGCCTGGGGGAGGAAAACCGCGTCCGCCTGCAAAAGCTGGAAAACTTCGAGGGCTGGGGCAAGCGTTCGGTGGAAAAGCTGTTCGCGGCCATCGACGCCCGCCGGACCGTCCCGCTCGAACGGCTGATCTACGCGCTGGGCATCCGGCAGGTCGGCGAGGCGACGGCCAAGCGCCTGGCCCGCCACTACGTCTCCTTCTGCCATTGGCGCGAAGCCATGGAAGCGGCGGCGGCGGGCGATGACGAAGCCTACCGCGACCTTACCTCCATCGAGGACATCGGCCCTTCGGTGGCCGCCGACCTCCTGGCGTTCTTCGCCGAGGAACACAACACGACCGCCCTGGACAAGCTGGTCGCCCAACTGCGCCGCATCGACGACGCCCGTGCGGCCCACACCGGCGGGTCGCCGATCGCCGGCCGGGCGGTGGTGTTCACCGGCACGCTGGCGACCATGACCCGGCAGGAGGCCAAGGCCCGTGCCGAGGCCTTGGGCGCCAAGGTGGTGGGCAGCGTCTCGCGCAAGACCGACTACGTCGTGGCCGGCACCGACCCCGGCTCGAAGGCGACCGAGGCGCAAAAGCTGGGCGTGCCGATCTTGACCGAACAGCAGTGGCTGGATCTCGTCAAGGGCTGAACCCGTTGCCCCGGCGGGCGCACTGCCGTATAGGGTAGACATCCCCATCGGGTCGGGCGATGAGCGACACTGACAACCCGAAACGCAGGGCCGGCAAACCGTTGGAACGGCCCACCTTGACGTTGCCGTCGCGGCAGGCTCCGCCGGCTTCGCGCCCGGCGCTGCCCGTACCGGCGGCCCCCAAGGAAAAGGAAGAGGCGCCCTCTCCCGGAGGTGGCCTGGCACGCCTGCTGGAGGCCATTGGCCGTCTGCTGACGCCCAAGCCCCCGCCGCCCGGCAAGGATCGCTCCTCGGCGCCCCCGCCGCCGGCCGAGCCCCCCGTCTTCACCGTCGCCGTGGCGTCGCTCGCCAACGATTCCGATGGCCAGGGGCTCGCCCACCTGCTGCGCACCCTGGATGGCCGGGCGGCCCTGGCGCTCAAGGTTCTGCCTCGGGTGTTCACCTTGGGAACGCTGGAGGACCCCGCGGCGGTGACGGCCACGACCAATGCGCTGCGCCACGCCACGGCGGGCGAGAGCGCCAGCGTTCTGGTCTGGGGGGAAATGGACAAGGACGGCTACCGGATTCGCCTCGCCACCGCGACGGCCCCCGATGACGACCGTCCCGGCGCTTTCGGCCCGACGACCCGCTTCGAATTGCCGCTGGAGTTCGACGAACCGCCGGCCGCCCTGTTGTACGCCGCCGTTCTGGCCGCCGCGGAGGCGGAGACCGAAGCGCAAAAAGGTGCCGTGCGCCGCCTGTTGCCGACGGCCGCCGCCAAGGCCGAGCCCGTCGCCGCCAAGCCGCCGCTGCACATGTCCATGCCGCAGCAATGCTCCATGCAGTTGGTGTTCGGCCATGTGGCGGCGGCGACGGCCCTGGCGGTACCTCCGTCCCAGGCTGGGCCCTGGTTCGAGAAGGCGGTCGAATCGTACCACGCGGCCCAGAAGCGACTTGCCCGCACGGCCCCCCCCTGGGAGACCGGGCTGCTGCACAGATACGCGGCAGCCGCCGCGATGGCTCGGGCGGAACGTGCGAAGGAGCCGGCTCCGTTCCTGGATGCCGCCGTCCGGGAATGGCGCTCCGCCGCCGAGAATCTGAGCCGCGACGTGATGCCCCAGGAATGGGCGATGGTCCAGACGCGACTGGGCAAGGCGCTCTATCGCCTCGATCTGATCACCGGCGACACCGACTTGCTGCGCGAGGCGCTGCAAGTCCTGCAAACGGCGCTCCAGGTCTATTCCCGCACGGAAACACCCCTGAAATGGGCGGACGTCATGCACGACATCGCCCAGGTTCTCGAGGTCTACGGCGATCAGCTGAGAAGCCCGGAAGTCCTTCGCCGGTCCATCGAGACCTGCGAGTCGGTTCTCCAGGTGCTCAACCAGGACCGGACGCCGCTGTCCTGGGCCACGGCGCGCAATACCCTGGGATCGACGCTCTTCCTGCTGGACAAGCACACCGACGGCATCGGCAATCTCGCCGATGCCGAAGCCATCCTCGCCAACGCGCTGGACGTGTTCGTGGCATCGGGGGCGAAGAAGCAGGCACAGGTCGCCGCCCGCAATCTCGGCCATGTCCGGAAGCTGGCCGAGGAGCGGCGCGGCCGCCAGATCATCGACCCCGATTGGGCCGACGGCCGCCCGCCACGGCGCCGGCGCTGATCCGGCGCTACCCCCGTTCCACCAGATCGCGGTAAGCGTGCCAACTGGCATGGGCGGCGATCGGCAGGGTCACCGCCAGACCGGCGAAGAAGAATACGACGCCAAGGATGCCGAGAACGGCCAGGGTCGCTGCCCAGCCGACCATCCCCCAGCGATTGAGCCAAGTCGCCCGCAACGACGTGCGCACAGCCGTCAGAGCCGACACGTCGCGGTCCATCAGCATCGGCATGGACACCACCGAGACGGCGAAAGCCAAGGCCGCCAGCACGCCGCCAACGGCCGTGCCCAGGGTCAGAAACGGAACCCCGGCCGGGGCCAGCACCACCTGCTGGAAGAACTCGCCCAAGGCCGGCGGGCGCATGCCGTAGAACAGGGCGAACAGGACCATCGCCAATTCGATCCACACGAAAAAGATCAGCAGCAGCACCAGCCCCATGTCGGCCATCTGGCTGTTGCCCCGAAGTGCTCCGAGGGAGGAGCGCAGCGTCACCTCCAGTCCCCGCTCGCGGCGGCGGCTGACCTCGTAGAGACCGACGGCGGCGAGCGGCGCGATCAGCATGAACCCGCCGGCCAAGGGCAAGATCAGGGACCCCATGCCGATGCTGCCGAGCCCGATGGTCAGCAGCCAGCCGAACGCGGCGAACACGCTGCCGAAGAAGAGGCCGATGCCGGGATGGGCGGCGAAATCCCGAAACCCGCGGTCGAGCCACTGCGCGGAACGTTCGAGGGATACCACCCGGACGCCAAGCGGAGTCTCTCGGCCCATGGTAGGGAAGGATGCTTGGGCGGACTCGGAACGATGCATGAACAAAACCTCCTGGGGGCCAAACCTCGGCATGCGAGTCGGTCGCACTTAAAACCATACCTCCGGGTAGGTTAAGGAACAATCCCTCTCAAGGTAATGACACTCCCTCGCCACACGTCCTCTGGGCGGGCGGCATGTCAGGGCGGCCCCGTCCGGCGGGATGGGGACGCAGAACCGAAGGAATAGACGGTCGCACCACGTCGAGGGGCGGATCGGCATAACGGCGGGAGTGACCCGGCCTCTCGGTCCGGAAGGGGATGCAAGCGCTTGCTTTCCCTTTGCGTCACGGCCACATCCCCACCCCTGAGGGACCGCCGGAAGGCGGTGCGAGCGACAGGGGAGAGACCATGCGGCGCACGACCATCGAAACACGGTTCCCGCGCGGCGCGATGCGACGCCGGGTGACCTTGGCGCTGTTGGTGGCGACGGTCCTCGGCCTGTATGCCGTCACCATCCTGCACGTGGGACACAGGCTTTAGACCGGGGGGCCTCGCCGCTCATGCTGCCCCACCTTACCGCAGCCCTGAACGCACTGTCCTTGGGGTTCCTGCTGTTCGGCTGGAGGATGATCCGCACCGGCCGGAAGCACCGGCACCGAAAGGCCATGATGGCCGCGGTCGGGGTCGGAGCGCTCTTCCTGCTGGCCTATCTGCTTCACCACCTCACCGCGCCCATCTTCGTCTTCCGGGGCGAAGGTCCGATCCGCCGCGCCTATTACGCGCTGCTGATAAGCCATGTCGCTCTGGCCGCAACCCTGGCGCCGATGGTGGCCCTGACCCTCCATCACGCCCTCGCGTACCGATTCGATCGGCATCGTTCGCTGGCCCGACGGGTCCTTCCCATGTGGATCTACGTCAGCGTCTCCGGATTGCTGGTCTACGCCCTGCTTTACCACGTCTACACGTGACCCCGGAGGCGGCCATGGCGGTGCGACAATACCTGGAACTGCTGAAACTGCGAATAAGTTTCATGATTGCGCTCACCGCCGTCACAGGCTATGCCGCGGTCGCTGACCGGCTCCGCTGGAGCACGGCGCTGCTTCTGGCCCTGGCGATGGTTCTCGGGTCGGCGGCCTCGGCCGTCTTCAATCACGTCTACGACCGCGACATCGACGGAATCATGCGGCGAACCCGCAACCGGCCGCTGGTCACGGGCGCCGTTTCGGCCGGCGTGGCGCTGTGGCTCGCCGGATTGCTGATGATCGCCGGATTGCTGGTGGCCACATCGGTCTTCAACCCGACGGTGGCGCTCCACCTCTTCCTCGGGGCCTTCGTCTACGGCGTGGTCTATACCGTGTGGCTCAAACGCCGCACGCGCATGAACATCGTCATCGGCGGCGCGGCGGGAAGTTTCGCCATTCTCGCCGGCGCGGCGGCCGTGCAGCCGGTCCACTGGATGCTGCCGCTGCTCCTGGCCGTGACCCTGTTTCTGTGGACACCGAGCCATTTCTGGTCCCTGGCGATCCTGCTGGCCGAGGAGTACCGCACCGCCGGCGTGCCGATGCTGCCGGTCGTGGTGGGCGAAAAGCGAACGGCCTGGTGGATTCTGGGCAACAGCGTCCTGCTGGTGGCATCCTCGCTGGCCCCCTGGGCGGCGGGATATCTGGGCCGGCTTTACGGTGTGATCGCCTGCGCGCTGGGCGTGGTCCTGATCGGCTTCAACCTCAAGCTGGTCCATCGCCCCACGCGGACCTGGGCGGGATGGAACTTCGCCGCCTCCATCCCCTACCTGCTGGGCCTGTTCGCCGCGGTCGTCCTCGACAAGCACTGCCGATGAGAAGGGATCATCCCCGCCGGCTGAGCAGGAACAGCCCCTGTTCGGCGAAAAGGTTGGCCAGCCAGCCGGTTCCGAAGGACGGAACGGCACCGCCGTAACGATCGAGGGCGATGCTTTTCTCGACGGTGATGCCGAGTTCGCCGCACAGCACCAGGAAATCCCGGATGGTGCAGAAATGGATATTGGGGGTCTCGTACCACTGGTATGTGAGCGAGCCCGTCACCGGCATGCGGCCGGTGAACAGCAATTTAGAGCGGACGCGCCAATGGCCGAAATTGGGGAAGGAGACGATGGCGTGCCGGCCGATCCGCAACATGTCGTTGAGAACCGTTTTCGGCTCGTAGGTGGCCTGCAACGTCTGGCTGAGGATGACGTAATCGAAAGCCCCCACCGGATAGGTGGAAAGATCGGTGTCCGCGTCGCCCTGGATCACCGACAGCCCTTGGGCCACCGCCGCCGCCACGCCGGCCATGCTGATTTCGACACCGCGCCCGTCGACGTTCTTGTGCTTGCCCAACCACGCCAGCAGCGAGCCGTCACCGCAGCCGACGTCCAACACCCGCGAGCCGGGCTCGACCATGTCCGCGATCAGCTTGAGATCGACGCGCAGCCCGCCGTTGGCGAGAGTCATCATCACCGCCCGCCCTCGGGCTTGTTGCCGCGCGGCAGCCCGCGATGCTCGGCGGCACCGTTGAGAAACCCGGTCAAGGTCGCATGCAATTCCGGCTCGTCGAGGAGAAAGGCGTCGTGCCCCTTGTCCGAGGTGATCTCGACGAAGCTGACGTTGGCCGCCACCGCGTTGAGGGCATGGACGACGGCGCGGCTTTCCGATGTGGGAAACAGCCAGTCGCTCGAAAAGGAAATGACGCAGAACCGGGTCTTGATGCCCTTGAACGCATCGGCGAGACCGCCGTCGCGTTCGGCCGCCAAATCGAAGTAATCCATGGCCCGGGTGATGTAGAGATAGGAATTGGCATCGAACCGCTCGACGAAGGTCGAACCCTGATGCCGCAGATAGCTCTCCACCTGGAAATCGGCCTCGAACCCGTAGGAGAAGCCTTGCCGCCCCTGCAAGTTGCGCCCGAATTTACGGTGCAGCGCCGCCTCGGACAGATAGGTGATGTGGGCGGCCATGCGCGCGACGGCCAGACCGCGGACCGGCTTCGCATCATGGCTGGCGTAATCGCCCCCGAACCAATCGGGGTCGGTGGTGATGGCTTGGCGCCCGACCTCGTTGAACGCGATGTTTTGCGCCGAGTGCCGGGCCGCCGTGGCGATGGGTATCGCCGAGAACACCCGCTCCGGAAAGCTGGCGCACCACTCCAGCACCTGCATGCCGCCCATGGAACCGCCGACGACGCAGAACAGCTGGTCGATGCCGAGAGCGTCGATGAGTCGCGCCTGGACCTGGACCATGTCGCCAATGGTGATGACCGGGAACGTCACTCCCCAGGGCTTGCCGGTGGCGGGATTGATATCCCTGGGTCCGGTGGTGCCCATGCAGCCGCCGAGCACGTTCGAGCAGACCAGGAAATAACGGTCGGTATCGAAGACCCGCCCGGGTCCGACCAATTGACTCCACCAGCCCGGCTTGCCGGTGATGGGGTGGGGATCGGCGACGTATTGATCGCCGGTGAGCGCGTGACAGATGAGAATGGCGTTGGAGCGGTCGGCGTTGAGCGTCCCATAGGTCTGATAGGCGACCGTGACCGGCCCGAGTTCGACACCGCAATCAAGCTGGATCGGCCGCTCGCGCCCCAATTCGATGGTGTGGCCGAGCGGGTTGCGCCCGGAGGAAAGGTCGGAAGGCTCGACGACTGTCATCGGTTTCGGATTGTGACCCTTTACGGACGCGCCACACCTGTTCGTCATGCCGAAGCTCTGCGCGGGGCTACCCGCCGGATCGGCCCACGCCCAGGGTCTGCCGCGCGATTAGCTAACGTCATTCACAGAGCTGTCAATGTTTTCTTTGATTTCCGCTCTCTGCCGCACTACACCTATCCGGCTTTGACAGCGCACCCGGCTGGCCATGACCTTACCATCCTCCCTCGAATCCTTGCGCCGCGACATCGATCGCATCGACGACCAGTTGCACGACCTTCTGCTGGAACGCTGCGCCCTGGTGGAAAAGGTCGGCGAGGTGAAGGCGAACGACGACGTCGCCTTCCATCCCGGCCGCGAGGCCCAGATACTGCGCCGCCTCATCGCCCGCCACACAGGCTCCTTCCCGAAAGCCGCCCTGATCCGGATCTGGCGGGAGATCATCGGCACGCTGACCGGCGTGCAGAAGCCGTTCGCCGTCGCCGTGACCCAGCCCGAGCGGGGCAGCGGCTTCATTGAAATCGCCCGCGACCATTTCGGCGTGGTCGCCCCGATCTTCGTCAACATCAATGGCGGACAGGTGGTCAAGCTGGTGGCCGAAGGCCAAGCCTCCGTCGGCGTAGTCCCTCTGCCCGGCCACGGACCGGGCGGGGCGGAGCCCTGGTGGATCGCCCTGGCGACCGGGCGCGAGGACAGGCCCTACGTGGTCACCCGGCTACAGATCTTTCCCTGGGAACCCGCCAGGGCCCGGGCCGAGCCGCTGGAAGCGCTGGTGATCGCGCGCCGCCTCCCCGAGAACACCGGCGTCGACCGCACGCTGGTGGTGGCCGAAACCAGCGCCGACGTCAGCCGCGACCGGTTGCGCGCGATCCTCGTCGGCATCGGCCTCGAACCGGTGGAGATGCTGGTGGCCCATTCCGTCGACGGCACCGTGCTTCACCTGATCGAGGTGGCCGGCTGGATCGCCCCCGACGACGAACGCCTGAGCCAAGCGCCGCGCGATCCGCTGCTGCGGGTCAGCGTTATCGGCGGTTTCCCGCTGCCGCTGATGCCCTGAGGCGGCTTTACGCCGCCCCGATGAAGGAGCCAACCCCGTGACCGCACCCGTGCCCCGCCCGGGAATCATGGACATCAAACCCTATGTCGGCGGCGAGTCGGCATTGAAGGGCGCCTCCCGCGTCATCAAACTGTCCTCCAACGAAGGGGCCTTGGGTCCCAGCCCCAAGGCGATGGCCGTCTACGCCGACCTGGCCGCCAAAATCCACCGCTATCCCGACGATCCCATGGGCGCGCACCTCCGGCTGCGCCAAGCCATCGCCACCCGCCATGGCCTGGACCCGGCGCGCGTCATCCTGGGCGCAGGCTCGGACGACGTGCTGGGCAATTTGTGCCGGGCCTATGCCGGTCCGGGGGACGAGGTCGTTTACAGCCGGCACGGATTCCTGATGTACGCGATCGCCGCCAAAGCCTGCGGCGCAACCCCGGTGGCGGCGCCCGAGGTGGACTTGACCGCGTCCGCCGACAACCTGCTTGCGGCGGTGACGTGGAAGACCAAGATCGTCTTCCTCGCCAATCCCAACAACCCGACCGGCACCTACCTGCCCGCCCGCGAGGTGGAACGCCTTCGCCGGGAACTGCCCGAGCACGTGCTGCTGGTGCTCGACGCGGCCTATGCCGAATTCGTCAGCCGCAACGATTACACGCCCGGCATCGAGCTGGTGGACGACGCGGGCGCCAATACGGCGATGACCCGCACGTTTTCCAAGATCTACGCCTTGGGCGGTCTGCGTCTGGGCTGGGCCTACTGCCCGGAACCCGTCGCCGACGTGCTCAACCGGGTACGCAATCCCTTCAACGTCTCGTCCGCCGCGCTCACGGCGGGTCTGGCGGCGGTCGAGGACAGCGCCTATTTCGACCTGTGCAAGGCCCACAACGATTACTGGCTGCCCTGGATGCTCCAGCGCGTGGCGGCCCTGGGCCTGACGGCGACGCCCTCGGTATGCAACTTCGTCCTGGTGCGGTTCCCCGACGAGAAGGGCCGGGACTCGAAGGCGGCGGACGCCTTCCTGCGCGCGAAGGGCATCATCGTCCGGGCCATGGCATCCTACGGCCTGGGCGACTGGCTGAGGATCACCATCGGCCAGGGCGACGAGAACGCCGCCGTGGTGGAGGCCCTGGCGGAATTCACCGCACAGGGAAAGTAGGGCTACGCAGGAAAATCGCAGCGATGAGCGAGCCGCTTTTCGATACCGTCTGCTTCGTGGGCATCGGGCACATCGGCTCGTCGCTCGCTCTGGCGCTGCGCAAGCACGGCCTGGCACGGCGGCTGGTCGCGCTTGAAGCGGCGCCGGAGCATCGCCGGATTGCGGTGGAAATCGGCGTGGTGGACGAGGCTACCGACGATCCGGCCAAGGCCGTACCCGGCGCCGGACTGGTGGTGATCGCCGTCCCAGTCGGCGCGGTCGAGTCGGTCGGGCAAGCCATCGCCCCGCACCTCGCCCCCGGCACCATCGTCACCGACGTCGGGTCGGTGAAGATGGCGGTGATCCGCGATCTCGCCCCGTCGATCCCCGACGGCGTCCATTACGTGCCCGGCCACCCCATCGCCGGCACCGAGCATTCCGGCCCTCGCAGCGGTTTCGCCGAGCTTTTCCAAGGCCGCTGGCAAATCCTGACGCCCTTGCCCGGCACCGACGCGCATGCGGTGGCGACGCTGACCGAGCTGTGGACGCGCGTGGGGTCCATGGTCGAGGTCATGGACCCTCATCACCACGACAAGGTACTGGCGATCACGTCGCACCTGCCGCACCTCATCGCCTACACCATCGTCGGGACCGCCAGCGATCTGGAAGCGCACCTGGCCCAGGAGGTCATCAAATTCTCGGCCTCCGGCTTCCGCGACTTCACCCGCATCGCCGCCTCGGACCCGATCATGTGGCGGGACATCTTCATCAATAACCGGGAAGCGGTCCTCGAGGTGATCCAGCGCTTCACCGAGGACCTCACGGCCCTCCAGCGGGCGATCCGCTGGGGCGAAGGCGAGGTTCTGGAAAAGAGGTTCACCGAGACCCGCGCCATCCGCCGCGCCATCATCGACGCCAAGCAGGCTTGACGGTCCGCACTGCGCTACGGGCGGTTGACTCCCCCTCCCCTTTCCGTGCCACGCTTCGCGGTGTGAACGATGGAGGCGCTCCATGCACAACCACGTCATCGGCCTCGACCATGTGGTGATCGCCGTCCGGGATCTCGCCGAGGCCGCCCGGTCCTTCCGGCGCCTCGGCTTCACCACCACGCCGCGCGGCCATCACCCCGAATGGGGCACGGTCAATCACTGCCTGATGTTCGAGCACGATTACATCGAGCTGCTGGCTGCGGAAAACGCCGGCGCGCACGCGGATCGGGTACGGGCGTTCACCGCCGTGCGGGAGGGCGCCATGGAACTGTCGTTCGCCAGCGACGACACGGCCGCCGCCGCCGAAGGGCTGCGCCGCCTGGGAGTGGAGGTCGGCACGCCGAGAGCCCTGTCGCGACGGCTCGACACCCCGGAGCAAACCACCCTGGCGTTCACCGAACTGCCGTTGCCGCCCGGAACCACGCCCGGCGTGGACAGCCGGCTGGTCCAGCACATCACCCAGGAGCGGCTGCGCTTTCCCGAATGGCTCGACCACCCCAACGGCGCCCGGGGAATCATCTCGGCCACCGCCATCGTGGAGGACCCAACCGGTGCCATCCCCGCCTGGGACAGGGTTTTCGGTCCCCATTCGGCCACCCCCACCGACAACACGGTTACCGTTCACACCGGCGACGGCCTCGTTTTCCTCTGCCGCCCCGACGAACTGACCCAGTTGCATCCGGAAGCGGAGTTGGACATCGCGCCCCAACCGCCGGCCATCGTCGCCGTGGCGGTGCGGGTGGCGGACACGGCGCGCGCGGCCAAGGTTCTCAGCGCCGGCGGCGTCGACTTCACCCGGGATACGGAAGGGACCTTGCGCATCCCGCCCTCGGAGGCCTGCGGGGTGTATCTGGAATTGATGGGGGGTTGAGCGGGCCTAGCCGATCCGTCAGCCGCGGCGCAAAGGACGCGCGGCCGAGGCCAACCACGCGCGGGTGTCGTCGTCCACCAATCCGGAAAGCTCCGCCGCCACGCGGCCATGGTAAGCGTCCAGCCAATCGGCTTCCTCGGCGGTGAGCAGTGCGGGGTCGATCAGCCTTGGATCGAACGGGGCCAGCGTCAGGGTTTCGAAACCCAGCAGCGGCCGTTCGGCGCCCGGCGGCGGCGCGGCTTCGACGACCGCCAGCAGATTTTCCAGCCGGATGCCGTAGGCCCCCGCCTTGTAGTAGCCGGGCTCGTTGGACACGATCATCCCCGGCCGCAAGGCGACCGTATTGCCCAGCTTGGAAATCCGCTGCGGCCCTTCGTGAACCGACAGGTAGCTGCCGACGCCGTGGCCGGTGCCATGGTCGTAGTCCAGCCCTTCGGCCCACAGGAAGCGGCGGGCGAAGGCATCGAGCTGGCTGCCCGAAGTGCCTGCGGGGAAGCGCGCCGTGGCGACGGCGATGTGGCCTTTCAGCACCAGCGTGTAGCGGCGGCGCTCCTCAGGCCCCGGCTCGCCCACGGCGGCAGTGCGGGTGACATCGGTCGTGCCATCCAGGTATTGCGCCCCCGAATCGATCAGGAACAATTGGCCGGATTCCAGCCGCCGATTGGTTTGTGGCATCGAGCGGTAATGGACGATGGCCCCGTTCGGCCCGGCCCCGGCGATGGTGGGAAAGGACAGGCCGCGGAAATGTTCCCCCGGCCGGCGGAATTCCTCCAGCACGTCGGCCGCCGTCAATTCATCCACTCCGCCACCCGGCGCCTCGCGATCCAGCCACGCCAGGAATCGGCACAGGGCGGCCCCGTCGCGGCGATGGGCGGCACGGGCTCCCGCCAATTCCACGGGATTCTTGCAGGCCTTCGGCAGGGCGCACGGGTCCTGGCCGGCATCGACCGTCGCGCCCGCCCGCTCCAGGCGGTCCACCACCGCGAAGGGCGCCATCGCCGCGTCCACCCGCACCCGCACCCCGCGCCCGCCCAAGGCGTCGAGGGCTTCGGCCAGGGCCGACGGCGGGCTCACCGTCACCTCGGAGCCGAGATGGGACAGGACGTCGGGCGACAATTTGCGTGAATCGACGAACAGCGAGACCGTTCCATCGGCGCTCAGGATGGCGAAGCACAGGGGCAGCGGCGCGTAGGCGACGTCGCCACCGCGGATATTGAGCAGCCAGGCGATCGCCGCCGGATCGGTCAGTACGACCGTATCCACCTTTTCCGCGATGAGCTGCTTCGACAGCTCCGCACGCTTGTCGCGCGCGGAGCGCCCGGCAAAAGTCTCGGGATGGGCAAAGATCGGCTCCAGCGGCGGAGCGGGGCGGTCCGGCCACACGGCATCGACAGGGTTGTCGGCGCACGCCACCAGTTCCCCGCCCGCACGCTGGCAGGCGCTTCGCAACGCCGCCACCTGGTCGCCCACATGCAGCCAGGGATCGAAGCCGAACCGCGCGCCCTGGGGCAGGTTGTCACCCACCCAGCGAACCGGCGGATGCTCGCCGACAGGAAGCGCCTCGAACAGGGCGGCATCCACTTCGTGGCGGGCTTGAAGCGTATAGCGCCCATCGACGAACAGCGCCGCCTTGTCCCGGAGCACCACCGCCACCCCGGCCGAGCCGGTGAATCCGGTCAGCCAGCCGAGGCGTTGCGCGCACGGGGCGACGTATTCCCCCTGATGCTCGTCGGCGCGGGGAACGATGAAGCCGGCCAGGCCGCGCCGGTCCAGCTCGGCCCGCAGCGCCGCCAGCCGTTCGGCCGGCGCGGTATTCTCGGGCGATTTGGCATCCGCGCGGGACATGACAGATTTCCTTAGTGGCCGCAGGGCTCCGAACTCAGATGACTGAATCCTTGACGCCCCCGCGAGTGATGGTGTCATCCCGAGCGGAGAGAGGGATCGTTCAGGCACAAACGGCAGCCGCTAGCAGCTGAAAGATCCCTCGTCGCTGTCGCTCTGTCGGGATGACAGGGGCGTGGACGATGACATTGACCAATTCGAAACCTGAGTTCGGAGCCCCGTTAGTGGCCGGCCGTGGGTCAAAGGTAGGACCCGCCCATTATTCCGACAAGCCCGCTACCGTCCCACCACCAGGGTCGCCCAGCCGTCGACGACGCGGCGCGATTTCAGCCGCAGGCCCTGGCGTTCGTGGACGGCCATCACCATCCGTTCCTGCCATTCCAGCAGGCCGGACAGCACCGCCGCCCCACCGGGGGCGAGAGCGGCGGCCAGCCTGGGGGCGAAGCGGCACAGGGGACGGGCGAGGATGTTGGCCGTCACCACGTCGAAGGGTTCCCGCCGCTTCATTTCCGGATTGCGCCAGCCGTCGCTGACGACCGCGCTCACCCGCGCGCCGACGCCGTTGGCGGCGGCGTTGCCGGCCGCCACCCGCACGGCGGATGGATCGATGTCGGTCGCCAGCACCGGGCAGGCCCACATCTTGGCCATGGCGATGGCGAGGATGCCCGAACCGCAGCCCAGATCCAGGGCGCGGCCCGCGCGCCGACGCTTGCCGAGGCCGTCGAGGGCCAGCAGGCAGCCGCGGGTGGTGGCATGTTCGCCCGAGCCGAACGCGGTGCCGGCATCCATCAGGATTTCCAGCCGCCCGGCGGGCACCTTACCCGACCAATGGGACCCGCGCACGAAGAACCGCCCCGCGTCGATGGGCGGGAAATCGCGCAGGTTCTGCGCCACCCAATCCTGGTTGGGCAGCTTTTCGACGGTCAGTTCCGGCGCCGCGACGCCATGGGCGGCGGCCACCACCGCCAGGGCGGCGACGATGGCGGCCCGGTCGGGCGCCTGGCGGGAATAGCCCTCGATCTGCCATTCCCCCTCGCCGTCCGAGCGGCCTGAGCGGTCGTCCATGAACGTCGTCACCGCTTCCGCGACGCGCTCGAACACCTCCTCGAACAGCGGCACCCTATCGGCGGCAACGGCGATACCGAGGCGCCAGATGTCGGGAAAGACGGGGGGCATGGCGGGCTCCTGAACGGCGGCGGAACGAAGATTGGCTCTAAACGGCCGACACGAAACTGTCGAGAACCTTCTTGGTGCCCGCCTTGTCGAAGGCGATCTCCAGCTTGTCGCCGTCCACCGCCAGCACGGTGCCGCCGCCGAATTTCTGGTGGAACACCCGGTCCCCGGTCCGGAAGTCACCCTCCGCCGCCTCGCGCCGCGGCACCGTCCACGACGTGGCCTCGATCACCGGCGGCGGGCGCCGGGACGCGGGAGCGTGCGCCGCGCCCCAGCCATCGTCCGACCGGCGGCCGCCGCCACCGGCATAAAGGCCGGGGGCGGCGCAGCGCTCGACATGGTCGGGCGGCAGCTCGTCAAGGAACCGGGACGGCAGGCTGTTCTGCCACTTGTTGTAGATGCGCCGACTGGCGGCGAAGGTGATGCTCACCCGCTTGCGGGCGCGGGTCAGGCCGACATAGGCCAGCCGGCGTTCCTCCTCCAGCCCCTTGCCGCCGCCCTCGCCCAGGGCACGGGAATGGGGAAACACGCCCTCCTCCCAGCCCGGCAGGAAGACGGTGTCGAATTCCAGCCCCTTGGCCCCGTGCAGCGTCATCAGCACCACGCGGTCGCCGTCGGCCTTGGCGTCGTTGTCCATCACCAGGGCGACGTGCTCCAGAAACCCCTGAAGGGTGTCGAATTCCTCGAGGGCGGACACCAGTTCCTCCAGGTTTTCGACGCGGCCCGGCGCATCGGGAGACTTGTCGTTCCGCCACATGGCGACATAGCCCGACTCGTCGAGGATGGTCGCCGCCAGGTCCCAGTGCGCCATGCCCGCGAGCAGCGAGCGCCAGCGGTCGAGGTCGGCGAGGAAGCCGGCCAGCGCCTTGCGCGGCCTGGGCTTCAATTCGTCGGTCTCCGCCAGCCGCCGCGCCGCTTCCACCAGCGGCAGGCGGGCGGCCCGCGCGGTGGCGTGGATCGCCTGCAAGGCCGCGTCGCCCAATCCCCGCTTGGGCAAATTGATGATCCGCTCGAACGCCAACCCGTCGTCGGGAGACACCACGAGGCGCAAGTAGGCCAAGGCATCGCGGATTTCCGCGCGCTCGTAGAAGCGCGGGCCGCCGATGACCCGATAGGGCACGCCGGTAGTGATCAGGCGCTCCTCGAACTCGCGGGTCTGGAAGCCGGCGCGGACCAGGATGGCCATGGAGGCGAGGCTTTCGCCGGCCCGCTGAAGGGCTTCGACGGCGTCCACCACCGTGCGGGCCTCATCCTCGCCGTCCCACACGCCCTGCACCCGGATTTTCTCGACCGCGCCGTGATGATCGAAACCGGAGCGCAACGTCTTGCCCAACCGGCCGGCGTTGTTGGCGATGAGATGGCTGGCGGCGGCGAGGATATGCGGGGTCGAACGGTAATTGCGCTCCAGCCGTACCACCCGGGCGCCGGGAAAGTCCCGCTCGAACCGCAGGATGTTGCCCACCTCGGCGCCGCGCCAGGAATAGATCGAGTTATGGGTGACGATGCCGTTGGCGATGAAGTTGTGGGGGCCTTCGACATCCAGATCGAACACCTCGCCGGCATACGCCACAGGTTCGACGGCGACGACCACGTCGTGGCGGCCGTCATCGGCCGGCACCACCATGCCGGAAACCACATGCTTGGCCTGTCGCACCGCCAGGGCCTTGCCGAGGATGTTGGCCTTGCGCACCACCGTAAGATCGAAGCGGGTGGCCAAAAGAGCCTCCAGCGCCTCCAGCCGATTGACGTCGCGGAATACCGTCTCATAACGCCAATTGGCGGGGTTGCGCTTGTAGCGCCGTGCCGACAATCCCAATTCGGCCAGCGCGGATGCGCCTTCGGCGTCATTGCCGCTTATGGCGATGCGGTGCATGGGGGCGCTGCCGCGGCGGTCGGCGTTGAGGGTGAGCGTCAGGTTGCGGCGGCGCCCAGGCTCAGATCGAGGAATGTGGTGGGGTGCGTCGGGGTCGAGGCGGAAATCGGCCATCAGTTCACTCACCCGTGCGTCAAGCATCAGATCCCGGTGCAGGCGGTCCAGCCGATCCTGGTCATGCACCAACCCATTGCTCGAACCTCCCTTGCGGGCGACAAAGGGAAACGTCGTGATGCCGTATTTCAGGCTGAGGCGATGCTCCAGGTCACGGGCATCCTGTTCGTTGTCGAAGGCCCGGACCAGCCACACCGCGTCGCCATGCTCCTGGATGCAACGCTGCTGATAGCCGATCACCGAATGCCTTTGGCCGGCGGTGTAAACCTGTGACGTCCCCAGGCGGAAGCCGTGACCGCGCTTGAGCATCAAATACGTGAAGAACCGCTGCGGGCTCTCGTCAAGAATGATATCGGCGAAATGGTTGTGTTCTGGGGTGGTCAGCAACTCGCGACCGCCCTCGGTGCGCAGGCGAACCAGCGGCCGTTCGGCATCTCGGCGGAACGTCCGCGTCACCGTGGCGGCCCGCAGGTCGCCGCTGCCGTAGGAGGACAGCACCCGGTCGCCGGGGGCCACCTCCTCAACCGGCTTGAGCGAGCCGTCGGCCATGGCGATCAGGGTACCCTTCGCCACGCACTGATCGTCATCGCCGACGCAGCAGATGTTGCGGTGCTTCTGCGCCAGCAGACGCAGCCACAGGTACTGGGCGACGTTGGTGTCCTGGTATTCGTCCACCAGAAGGTAGCGGAATTGCTCCTGATAATGGGCGAGCACCTCGGGCTGGGCGAGAAAGATGCTGAGGTTGTGCAGCAGCAGGTCACCGAAATCGCAGGCGTTGAGGGTGAGCAGCCGCTCCTGGTAGGCGCGGTAGATGTCCAGGGCGCGGCCGCCGGCCGCCTCCCCGCCGTCGCCGGCCCCGACCTTGTCCCAGGTCAGCCCGCGGTCCTTCCATCGCTGGACGGTCCCCATCAGCGCCTGGGGCGGCCATTTTTTCGGATCGACCTGTTCGGCCTCCATCACCTGCTTGAGCAGGCGAAGCTGGTCGTCGGCATCGAGGATGGTGAAATTCGATTTGAGTCCCACCGTCTCGGCGTGGCGGCGCAGGATACGCACCGCGACGGAGTGGAACGTCCCCATCCACACCCCTTCGGCCACCGACCCGACAAGGTGGGTAACCCGGTCGCGCATCTCGCGCGCGGCCTTGTTGGTGAAAGTCACCGCCAGGATCTGCCAAGGCTGCGCCCGCCGGCTGGCGAGAATATGGGCGAGACGGGCGGTCAGCACCCGCGTCTTGCCGGTTCCCGCCCCCGACAGGACCAGCACCGGCCCCTCGGTGGCGGTGACGGCCTCATGCTGTTCGGGATTGAGGCCCCGCAGCCACGGCGCGTCGGGAGGCACCGCGACCGGGCCGGCTGCGCCGGCCCGGGCCGGGATCG
>JAJZVW010000038.1 GCA_021847015.1 Pseudomonadota bacterium
CAGGGCATGTTGTCATCCCGAGGGAGCGGAGCGACTGAGGGATCCTTCACGCGAAAGTGCCGGAAAGATCCCTCGCCGTCGGCTCGGGATGACAGCGAAAAATGCATAATGAGAACCGCTGGCCGGTGTCCGCCCGAAGGCTGGGAGGGTCCGGGATGACGGGGGTGGACAAGGAGACTTACGAGATGCTGGCGGAATTCCGTTCCGCCCTTCGCCAATTCGTGCGTTTCAGCGAGCAAAGGGCCCGCGCCGAGGGGCTGACACCCCAGCAGCATCAGGCGCTTCTGGCCATCCAGGGGTTTCCCGGACGGGACTGGGCCAGCGTCGGCGAACTGGCGCAGCGGCTGCAAATCCAGCATCACTCCGCCGTGGGACTCATCGATCGCTTGCAGGCGCGCGGCCTGGTGCGGCGCGAGCCTTCGCCCGAAAATCGGCGGACGGTGGCCGTCCGCCTGACCGGCGACGGGCTGAAGCATCTGGAACGGCTGTCCGATGCTCACCGCCACCAGATTCGCAATATCGCCCCGATGCTGCGGGCGATCCTGCAACGCCTGGAAGACTGATCGCGATCAGGTCGCGGCGCGGATCGCGTCGCGGGAGTCAAGCGCTGCCGCCAGCTCGCGCAGCCCGTCCACACCCGCCGCCCCGTCGGGCGGCAGCCAGGCCAGCGCCACGCTGAAGTGAGGGAAGCCGCGCTGGCCGAGGAGCCAGTCGCGGCCGTCCAGTGTCACGGGCGCCACCGTGCCCCGTGCCGGCGCGAGCGCATCGCCGTCCACCGCCAGCGCGGCCGCCAGGCCCGTTCCCAGCGCCTTGCCGATCGCTTCGCGCAGCGTCCAGAACGCCAGCAGGGCGGCCTCGCCCTCGCGCTCAACCGCCGTCCGTTCGGCGGGCGACAGGTAAGCCTCGGCCAGGCGGCCGGCATCTCGTCCCGGCCGGGTGGCCTCGACGTCCACGCCGATGCGTCCCTCCATCGCCACGGCACCGGCTACCCAAGGTCCCGCATGGGAGAGGGAGATGTCCGGAACCGGTAGGCGGGCCGGGCCGTGGGCGAAGGGGCGGCCGGCGGCATCGCGGCGGAAATCCCAGGAATCGTGGCCGGTCGCGCGGCCAAGAAGCGCGCTCAGGATTCGCCGTCCGGCCAGGCTCTGCCCCATCCGGTCCGGCATTCTCTCCAGGCGCTCGACCGTGAGCAGAATTCTCCGCTCTGACACTTCCCAATCCGGCGCCATCATGTTAACCATTCTTCATATGAGGGGAGCACCATCGATCTAATCCCAAAGGGGGGGACTGTGACCGGGCGTTTTCGCGTGTTCGCTGCCATGGCTGTCGCCGCAGTCGTTCTCACCGGCTGCTACCGTGCAGAACCGGTCTATGAGGTCCGCAACCACCCGATCCCTCAAGCCGTCCAGGCGAAGATCAGCCCCGCGCGCGAGGAGCAGCTCATCACCGAAGCGGCGGCGAACAGGAATTGGCGCGTCGAACGCATCGCGCCGGGGCAATTGCGGGCGACGATACGGATCCGGGACAAGCACACCGCAGTTTGCGACATCCGTTACGACAAGACCTCCTACAGCATTCTGCTGGTCTCGTCCGAGAACCTCAAGCAGGACGGCGAGGGGCATATCCACCACACCTACAACAGCGCCGTGCACAAACTCGAGGACGAGATCGAGACGACTCTGTTCCGCGCGGGCAAGTAGCGCGGCATCGCTACTCGATGTCATCCCGACCGAGCGCCCGCGAGTGAAGGGATTTTTCACGCGACGGTGCCTGAAATATCCTCCGCGTGCGCTTTGGACGATGGCAAAGACTCGGCAGCAGATAGGAAACCCGGTGTGACCCCCTTGCCGTTTCGTCTCGTCGCCTGGTCGGCCTGGTCGCCGGATAGCCCCGCCCCGTCGCAAGGCGGACGGGCCGGCGTGGGGCGGCCGATGCCGGCTTCGCTGCGGCGGCGGGTGACGCCCGTCGGCCGCAAGGCGCTGGAATGCGCCTGGGCGGTGCTGCCCGAGTCGGGCGAGCCGCGGCTGGTGCTGTGCTCCCGCCACGGCGAATACGGGCGCACCTTCGGCCTGCTCACCCAGATCGACGAGGAGGGGACGGCCTCGCCGGCCGAATTCAGCCTGTCGGTGCATCACGCCCTGGCCGGGCTGCTGTCCATCGCCACCGGCAACCGGGCCGCCCATACGGCCGTCGCCGCCGGCGAGGAATCCTTCGGCTACGGCATGCTGGAAGCGGTGACCGGCCTGATGGAGGACGGGCGGCCGGCGGTGGTGATGTATTTCGACGAGCCGCCGCCCGAAATCTACCGGCCGGTCCTCGGCCACCCGCTTCCGGCCGCCGCATTGGCGGTGGCGCTGGCGCCGGCCGAGGCCGGGGAGGGGGAAGCGATGACCCTGGCGGTGGAACCGGCCACGACGCCCGGGACCTTCCCCCGCTCGATGGCCGCGGATTTCGTGGATTTCCTGGCGTCGTCCGCGCCCGAACGGGTTTCGGCCGGCGAACGCCTGACCTGGGGGTGGCGCCGTGCGGCGTGAGCGGTTGGAACGGCTGTGGCGGGCGTTCGGCAACGGATTGTTCCTGGCCATCATCGGAATCGGCGGCACGCTGATGGCCATGACCGTCTTTCCGGCCATCGCCCTTGCCACCCGCGATCCGATGCGGCGCCGGCGCCGCATCCAGTACGCCATCCACGCCAGTTTCCGGCTGTATTGCGGGGCCATTCACGCCTTGCGCGTCGCCGACGTCGACATGGTGGGCGGCGAGCGCCTGCGGGGCCTGCGGGGGACGCTGATCGTCGCCAACCACCCGTCGCTGCTGGACGTGGTGATGATCATGTCGCAGGTCCCCAACGTCCAATGCGTGGTCAAGGGCGGGCTGTGGCGCAATCCGTTCTTTCGCCTGACGGTGGAGGGCGCCGGCTACATCCGCAACGACCTCGACCCCGAGGCGCTGATGGCCGCCTGCGTCGATACCCTCAAGGCCGGCAACAACCTGATCGTCTTCCCCGAAGGCACCCGCAGCGTCGCGGGACAGCCCATGCGCCTGCGCCGGGGGTTCGCCAACGTGGCGACCCTGGCCGGAGCGGACGTTCAACTGCTGACCATCACCTGCGAGCCGCCGATCCTCAACAAGGGAAATCCCTGGTGGCGGGTGCCGGAAACGCGCACGCGATTCAAGTTGAGCGTGGGGGAGCGTCTGGACATCGGCCAGTTCCTGCGATATCGCTACCGCGCGCTGGCGGCACGCAAGCTGGTTTCCTTCGTCGAGCACTATTATTCGGAAACATTGGGTTATGGAAAACCTGGAACTGGAGCTGAAGCGCCTGATCGTGACGGCCTTGAAGCTCGAAGATTTGTCGCCTGAGGATATCGACAGCCAGGAGATGCTGTTCGGCGATACGGGGCTCGGCCTGGACTCCATCGACGCCCTGGAACTGGGCGTCGCCATCCGCAAGGCCTATGGCGTGACCGTGGAAACGGTATCCGAGGAGGTGCGGACCCATTTCGCCAGCGTGCGGAATCTGGCCGCCTTCATTCGCGCGCAAAAGGGGATGGGCGAATGACCCGCGACGAGGTTTTCACCAAGCTGTCCGGCTACCTCCAGGAGATGTTCGAGATTCCGGCCGAGCGGATCGCCCCGGACGCCAAGCTGTTCGAGGACCTCGACCTCGACAGCATCGACGCGGTCGATCTGGTGGTGAAGCTCCAGGAGCTGACCGGCAAGAAGATCAAGCCCGACCAGTTCAAGACGGTCCGCACCGTGGGGGACGTGGTCGACCGCGTGCATGACCTCCTCACCGAATAGGCGCCAAGGCCTCGCGCTGCTGCTGGCGGCGGCCGGATTCGTCTATCCGTTCGCCGTCTATTTCGGTCTCGGCCGGATGCCGCCCGGGGCCTTCGTCCTTGTCGCGCTGGTCCTGGTGGGGGCGCGGCTGATTTCGGTCTCGGGCGCGGCGGCGGCCCGGCCGCTGGCGCCGGCCATGGCCGCGGTGGCGCTGGGCACGGCCGTCGCCGGCCTGACGGACGCCGCCGTCACGGCCAAGCTCTACCCCATCCTGATGAGCCTCGGCATGGCCGGGGCGTTCGGCCTGTCGCTGGTGCGCCCGCCGACGCTGATCGAAATCTTCGCCCGCCTGTCCGAGCCCGAGCCGAGCCCCCAGGCGCGCGCCTACATGCGGCGGGTGACGCAGGTGTGGCTGGTCTTCCTGCTGGTCAACGCCGCCGTGTCGGCGGCGAGCCTCGCCTCGGGCGACCTGCGGCTGTGGACGCTTTACAACGGCCTGGTGTCCTACCTGCTGATGGGGGTGCTGTTCGCCGGCGAATACCTGGTGCGCCGCCGGGTCCGCGCGCGGAGCGGCGGGCGATGACGGCGGCGGTGCTGTCGGCCTTGGCGGTGGCGGGGCCACCGGACGATCGGGCCGTCGCCTGGCGCGGGGATTCGGTGCTCACCTGGGCGCGGTTCCGTGCCGACGTCGGCTTCGCGGCGGCCGGGCTGGCCGCGCGGGGCTGCCGGCGCGGCGCCCTGGTGTGCCGCGACAGCTACTGGTTCGCGGTCGGCCTGTTCGCGCTGCTGGCGGAAGGCGTTTCGGCGGTTCTTCCGCCCAATGCCCAGCCCGGCACGCTCGGCGCGCTGGCGGGGGATTGCGACACCCTGGTCACCGATATCGCCGGCCTGCCGGGGGCGATGGCGCTGGAGCACGGGGAGGGGGAATGGCGGACGCCGCTCGCCGCCGCCGCCTGCCGGCTCGAATTCCACACCTCGGGCTCGACCGGCCGGCCCAAGCGGATTTTCCGCACCCTCGCCGAGCTGGAGGGCGAGGTGGCGGCGCTCGACCGGGTGTGGGGGACGATGGTGGAGGGGGCGCCGGTGGTGGCGACGGTGCCGCACCATCACGTCTACGGGCTGGTGTTCAAGCTCCTGTGGCCGCTGGCCTCGGGACGGCCGTTCGCCTGCCGCGTCCACGACCTCTGGGAGGGATTGCTGGCCGATTCGCCGCCCGACGCGGTGGTGGTGTCGAGCCCGGCCCACCTGACCCGCTTGGGCGGCCTTGGCCCCTTGCGGCCGGAAACCCGCCCCCGCATGCTGCTGTCGGCGGGGGCGCCGCTGCCGGCGGAAGCGGCCGCCGAGGCTTGGCGGGTCCTGGGCGTGCCGGTGGACGAGGTCTATGGCAGCACCGAGACCGGCGCGTTGGCGACCCGCCGCCGGGAGGAGGCGGCGTCGCCCTGGATTCCGTTGCCGGGCAACCGCATCGGCCGCACCGGCGACGGCCGTCTCGTCGTGCGCTCGCCCTATGTCGCGGACGGCAACGCGGTGGAACTGGCCGACCGGGTCGAGATCGGCGCCGATGGCGGGTTTCATCTTCTCGGGCGGGCCGACCGCGTCGCCAAGATCGAGGGCAAGCGCATCGGCCTCGACGAGGTCGAGCGGGCCCTGGGCGCGCTGCCCCAGGTGGCGGACGCGGCGGTGATCGTGCTGGCCGGGGAACGCGACGTCCTGGCCGCGGTGGTAGCGCCGACGCCGCTGGGCCGCGCCGAACTCGCGCATATGGGCGCGTTCCGGTTCGGCCGGCATCTGCGCCGGGCCCTGGCCGCGACCCAGGAGCCGGCGGGGCTGCCGCGCCGTTGGCGCTTCGTCGATGCCGTTCCGGCTGGTAGCATGGGCAAGCGACCGGCGTCGGTGCTGGCCGCCCTGTTCGCGGAGGATGCCCATGGCCGATGAGCCCGCGCCGCGCCTGCCCCGAGTCCTGGCAATCCGCGCCGGGGAAGGGACTGAGGCGGAGATCGACATCGCCCTCGATCCCGGCCTGTCCTGGTTCCAGGGGCATTTCCCCGGCATGCCGATCCTGCCGGGCGTCGTGCAGATCGACTGGGCGCTGGAATTCGCCCGCCGCCATCTGGGATTGGGCATCGCCGCGGCGCGGCAATTCCAGGTCAAGTTCAAGGCGACCATGGCGCCGGGGGACCGGCCGACCCTGGCCTTGCGCCACGATCCCGGGCGGGGCAGGCTGGCGTTCGAATACCGCCGGGCGGGGCAGGTCTGCGCCGCCGGCAGCGTGACCCTGGAGGCGCCGTGAGCGGACGCTCCTTGTCCCAAGACCGTCGCTTCCTCGCCCTGCTCGGCCGCACCCTGGCGTCGGAGGGGGAATACGCGGCCGAGATCGAGGGGACCATTCCGCCGGGTTTGCGCGGGACGCTCTACCGCAACGGCCCCGGCCGCTTCGAGCGGGGCGGCGTGAGGAAGCCTCTGCTGCTCGACGGCGACGGCATGGTTCAGCGCTTCCGCATCGCCGATGGCGGGGTTTCGTACCGCAACCGCTTCGTCCGCACCGACAAGTACGTGGCCGAGGAAGCCGCCGGAGCCTATCGCCACGCCACATGGTCGATGCGCGCCCCGGGCGGCGTGCTGGCCAATATCGGCGTCGCCAAGATGCGCTCCCAGGCCGGGGTCACCGTCTATCCGGCCGCCGGCAGGCTGCTCGCCTGGGACGAGGTGGGGCTGCCCTGGGCTGTGGACCCGGACAGCCTGGACACGATCGGCGAGGTTTCCGTGGCCGGGCCGGAGGCGCTCCGTGTCCGCCGGGGCAAGGTCACGCTGAAGGCCCATGCCCGCTTTGACGCGCATTCGGGCCATTGGATGCTGCTGGGCGTCGAATACGGCCCGTCCATGGTCCTGCACCTGTTCGTCCAGGACCGCGACGGCAATCTGCTCGCCCACCATTCCCATGCCATGCCGCGGCAGGTCTACCTGCACGATTTCCTCGCCACCGAAAGCCACGTCGTGGTGCTGCTCCATCCGCTGGTGCTGTCGCCGCTGCCGTTCGTGATGGGCACGGCCAGTTTCGTGCAGTGCCTGCGCTGGCGGCCCGAACAGGGCATGGTGGTGGCGGCGATCGACAAGGCTGGGCACGACGCGCCGCTGCTGCTCGACGCGCCGGCCGCGTACATGTGGCATGGCCTCAACGCCTTCCGGGATGGCGATTCCCTGGTGGTGGACTGGGTCGGCTTCGACGCGCCCGACCATTTCGTCGGCCCCGATCCCGCCCTGGCGGCGATCATGGAGGGCCGCCAGGGCGACGGACGCAGCGCCGGCACCGTTCGGCGCATGGTCATCGACCTCGCCCGGCGGCGCCTCGTCCACGAAACCGTGGCGGACGGGAATTTCGAATTCCCCTCCGTCGCTCCCGGTCAGTCCTGCCGACGCCACCGCTTCGGCTATGTCAATTCCGCCGGCTGCGGCGATCCTTTCGCCGACGGGCTGGCGCGCATCGACACCGTTACGGGCGATGTGCGCGCCTTCCATTTCGGCCCCGGCACCCATGTGGGCGAGCCGGTGCTGGCCGAAGGCGAGGGCGGGGAGGCATGGCTGCTGGCGCAATGCTTGGATGGGGCCGGCGAACGCTCGTTCCTGGCGGTGTTCGACGCCGGCCGCGTCGAGGACGGCCCCGTCGCCCGCGCCTGGTGCCGCCACCACCTTCCGGCCAGCTTCCATGGGAGCTGGGTTCCCGCCCCATGAGCTTCGTTCCCTGCGCGATCGTTCCCAGCCACGACCACTGGACGGCGCTGCCGGGCGTGGTCGCGCGCCTGCGCGCGGCCGGTTTGGCGGTGTTCGTCATCGACGACGGCAGCGGCGAGCCGGCGGCCTCGGCCATCGCCGCCCTGCACGCGCCCCAGGACGGGGTTGTCGTCCGCCGGCTTGCCGTCAATCGCGGCAAGGGCGAGGCGGTGGTTGCCGGTTTCCGCGACGCGCTGGCGGCCGGCTGCACCCATGCGGTCCAGGTCGACGCCGACGGCCAGCACGATCTGGACGCCCTGCCACGGCTATTGGACGGCGCCCGCCGCCATCCCCACGCCCTGGTCAGCGGGGCGCCGGTCTACGACGAGAGCGTTCCCGCCGGCCGCCGTATCGGCCGCTGGGTCACCCATCTGTGGGTGTTCGTCGAAACCCTATCGCTACGCATCACCGACAGCATGTGCGGCTTCCGCGTCTATCCTCTGGCCGCGGTCGAGCGCCTGCTGGCCGAGGAGCGTGTGGGCGCCGGCATGGATTTCGACACCGACATCATGGTGCGCCTGTTCTGGCGGGGCGTGCCGCCGCTGATGGTGCCGGTGCGGGTGACCTATCCGCCCGGCAACACCTCGAATTTTGACGTGCTCGGGGACAACGTGCGCATCAGCCGCATGCACGCCCGCCTGTTCCTCGGCATGCTCGTGCGGCTGCCCCGCATCCTCGCCCACCGGCCGCCGCCCCTGGCAAAGGGCGCCCACTGGGCGGGGCTGGCCGAGCGGGGGGCGCTGTGGGGCTTGCGCTTCGTCGCCCTGGCCTACCGGCTGCTGGGCCGGCGGGGCTGCATGGCGGTGCTGGCGCCCATCGTGTTCTATTTCCACGCCACCGGGACTGCGCAACGGCGGGCGTCGAGGGATTACCTGCGCCGGGTGCTGGGGCGCGCGCCGGGCTGGACCGACACCTACCGCCATTTCCTGGATTTCGCCGGCCGCGCGCTCGACACCTTCGCCGCGTGGATCGGCGCCCATGGGCGGGATGCGGTGGTCCTCGACGACGCGGAGGCGTTCCTGCGCGCCGCCGCCGACCCGCGCGGCGCCTTGCTGGTGGTGTCCCATCACGGCAACGTCGATATCTCCCGCGCGGTGATGGAATCCGGCCTGCGCGAGCGTCTGACGGTGCTGGTCCACACGCGCCATGCCGAGAATTACAACCGGGTCGTCCGCGAATTCCGTCCCGAGGCGGCGGCGCGCATGGTCCAGGTCACCGATATCGGCCCCGATACCGCCATAATGCTGGGGCAATGCGTCGAGCGTGGCGAATGGGTGGCCATCGCCGGGGACCGCGTGCCGGTGTCCTCGCGGGGGCATACCAGTCTCGTGCCGTTCCTGGGCGAGCCGGCGGCGTTCTCCCACGGTCCGTGGCTGCTGGGGGCGCTGCTGGGCTGCCCGGTCCATCTGCTGTTCTGCCGGCGCGAGCGGCCGGGCCGGTGGCGGGCGAGCCTGGAATTGTTCGCCGAACGCATCAGCCTTCCCCGCGGCGCGCGCGCGGACGCCCTGGCGGAATACGCCGCCGCCTATGCGCGCCGGCTGGAGACGGAATGCCGCAAGGCGCCGTGGCAATGGTACAATTTCTTCGATTTCTGGGGTGGTGACACGCGATGATTTCATGTTTTCCATTGTCATCCCGAGCCGAAGGCGAGGGATCTTTCCGGCCCGGCGCGTTCCGCGCCAAGATCGTGTCTGGCGGCGGAGCCGCCGGCGCGCGAAAGATCCCTCGGTCGTTCCGCTCCTTCGGGATGACATTGCCGTTGAGTGCGTAGGATGATTTCGGCCGAGGTGACCGTCACGGCGCAATTCTACGATGTCGACCCCATGCAGGTGGTCTGGCATGGGAATTACGCCCGCTTCTTCGAGGTGGCGCGCTGCGCCCTGCTGGACCGCATCGGCTACAACTATACCGAGATGGCCGAGTCCGGCTACATGTGGCCCATCGTCGATATGCGCACCAAGTTCGTCCGGCCCGTCCGCTTCACCCAGACCATCCGGGTGGAGGCGACCCTGGTCGAGTACGAGAACCGCCTGCGGATCGCGTACCGTGTTTTCGATGCCAGGAGCGGCGAGGTGCTGACCAAGGCCGAAACCATCCAGGTGGCGGTGGATGCCCGGACCCACGAACTGTGCCTGATCTGTCCCCCGGTGTTGGTGGACAAGGTGAAGGCGCTGCTGCCGTGAACGGTTTCCGAAGGTGTCACTCCGAGCGGAGCGAGGGATCTTTCCGGCACCGCCGCGTGAACGATCCCTCCGCTCGCTCGCGCTCGGTCGGGATGACAATGCGGGGCGTCGTGCTGGCCACCTTGTTGTCGCTCATGGCGGCATCCCCCGCCGCCGCGGACCCCGCCACCCTCACCGAGGGGCAGGTGCTGCGCGGACGCTTCGTGCAGGAGCGTCACCTCCAGGGTTTTTCCCAGCCGCTCCGTTCCGAGGGCGATTTCGTGCTGGTGCCCGGCAAGGGCCTGATCTGGCGGGCCGAGATACCATTTCCGGTGACCACGGTGGTCACCCCGGCCGGATTGGTGCAAAGCGTCGCCGGGCAGGAAACCACACGGCTGCCGGCGGCGCGCCTTCCGTTCCTGTCGCGGCTCTACGCCATGATGGGCGGCGCCATGGCTGGCGACTGGAGCGCCCTGGACGGGGAATTCACCGTCGCCCGGCGCCAGGACGGCAAGACCCTGCGGGTGACGCTGTCGCCGCGCCGGAACGGCGATCCCGCCGCCGCCGCCCTCAAGGAGATCGACGCCCAGGTGGGCCGCTTCGTCGAGGCCGTGGATCTGGTCAAGCCGGGCGGGGATTTCGACCACCTGGTGTTCAGCGGCCAGGCCCTGACCACCGGTGCGCCGACGGACGCCGAAGCCGCCGCCCTGGCCGCCGCCGGCAAATGAGCGACGTTGTCATCATGCGCGTCTTCCCGTCACCCCGGGCGCAGGCGAGGGATATTTCACTCACCTCGCCCGAAAGATCCCTTCGCTGGCTGGCGCTCGGTCGGGATGACAGCCCCCGGTCTGTCGCTCCGCTCCGTCGGGATGACAAGCTCAAATGAGCCGCGCGCTCGCCCTGGTCTGGCTGCTGGTGGTGCTGGCCGCCTGCGTCCATGTGGGGGTGGTGACTTCGCGCGGATTGCCGCTGCAAACCGACCTGATGGCCCTGCTGCCGCGCGAGGACCGCGATCCGGTGCTCCAACGGGCCAAGGATGCGGCGGCCGAGGCGATCGCGCAGCGGGTGGTGATCCTGGTGGGCGACGAACAGCGCGAGGCCGCCCGTGCCGCCGCGTCGTCGATCCGGGACGCCCTCGCAAACGCGGGTTTGCTGCTGCCGGGGGGCGACGTGCCGGGGGCGGACGCCGTCAAGCGTCTGGGGGCGGCCTATTTCCCCCACCGCGCCGGTCTGATCTCCGAGGCCGACCGCCGCCGCCTGCTGGACGGCCAGGGCGAATCCCTGGTCGCCCGCGCCCTGTCGCAGGTGTTCGGCTTCGCCGGCATGGCCGACGGGCGGCTGCTGGCGCGGGACCCGTTCCTTCTGTTCCCGGCCTTCCTGGCGGATTTGCCGGTGCCGGCCAGCCGGCTGTCTCTGGACGAGGGCTGGCCGAGTGTGACGGAGGATGGCCGCACCTGGGTGCTGGTGACCGGCCGTCTGGCGGAAAAATCCACCGCGCTCGCCTTCCAGAAGCGCTTCACCGCCGTGCTGGACGGTGCCGTGGCGGCGGCCGAACGGGCCGAGCCGGGGTTGCGGGTGCTGCGCCTGGGAGCGCTGTTCTACGCCCAGGCCGGAGCCGAACAGGCGATGGCCGACTCCGCCATCGTCGGCCTGGTGTCCCTGGCCGGCACGGTGGTGCTGCTGATCCTGGCCTTCCGCGCTCTGACACCTCTGGTGCTCGGCGTCGCCGCCATCGGCGTGGGCGCGGTCACCGCGCTGTCGGCCTGCCTGCTCCTGTTCGGCGAGCTGCACGTGGCCGCCCAGTTGTTCGGGGCCAGCCTGATCGGCATCGCCGTGGATTACGCGCTGCTCTATTTCGGCCAGATGTTCTCGCCCCGCGCCGAGCCGCGCGCCCGCCTGCGCCATGTGCTGGCCGGCATCACCCTGGGCATGGCGACCACGGTGGTGGGCTATGCCACCCTGGCCCTGTCGCCGTTTCCCGGCCTGCATCAGGTGGCGGTGTTCTCGGGCGTGGGATTGGTCGGGTCGTTCCTGACGGTGGTGCTGTGGTTCCCGCTGCTCGACCGCACGCCGTCGGCGCCGCTGGGCGCTTTGCGCCGCCGGCTGGCCGAGGGCTTGTGGGCGTTCTGGTTCGAGCGGCGGTTTCGCCGGGCGCGCGCCGTCGCCCTGCTGCTGGCCGTCGGAATCGGCGCCGCCGGATTCGCGCGGGTTGGGGTGGACGACGACGTTCGCCATCAGCAGGCCCTCTCGCCGCCGCTGGTGGCGCAGCAGGCCGAAATCCAGCGGCTGGCCGGTTTTGGCCAGACCGGCCAGTTCTTCGTGATCGAGGGCGCCGGCGACCAGCAGGCGCTGCGGCGCGAGGAAGCCCTGGGCGACCGCCTTGCGCCCCTGGTGGCCAAGGGGGCGCTGGCCGGATGGCAGTCGCCGGCCCGCTTCGTTCCGTCACAGGCGCGTCAGGACGAGAACCGGCGGCTGGTGGCCGAGCGTCTGACGGCGCCCCATCTCGCCGAATTGCGCGCCCGGCTGGGCATGGACGGGCCGGCACCCGAGGCCGGCGCGCAAGCGGCGCCGCTGACACTGGCCGAGGTGAGCGGCACCGGCGCCTTGCCGCTGCTGTCGGCGCTGGTGCCGGAGACGGAGCCGGCGAACGGGCGCGCGCTCCACATCGTCACCCTGGATGGCCTCAAGGACGCGGCCCTGGTGCGGTCGGCCGCCGACGGGCTGGAGGGGGTGCGCTTCGTCGATCCCACCGGCGATCTCACCCGTCTTCTCGGCGCCTATCGCCATCGCGCCGTGACCCTGCTTGCGCTGTCGGCGCTGCTGATGGTGCCGCTGCTGGCATGGCGCTACGGCCTGGCCGGGGCGCTGGTGGCGATGGCTCCGCCGGTCGCAGCGGTGGTCCTGGCCCCGGCCGTGCTGGCGCTGTTCGGCCTGCCCTTCACCTTCTTCGCCGCCATGGCCCTGGTGCTGGTGCTGTCGATCGGGGTCGATTACGCGGTGTTCTGCGCCGAGGACGACGGCCGCCGCGATCCCGTCACCCTGGCGGCGGTGCTGCTGGCCATGGGCACCACCGTGTTGTCCTTCGGCCTGATGGCAGCGAGTGGCGTCGCGGGCGTGCGCTCGTTCGGTGCCGCCATGGCCGTGGGCGTGCCGCTGGCGTTCCTGCTGGCCCCGCTTGGGGGGTATGCGCGCCCGCGCAAGGGCAGGTGGTAGAGGCCGGCGGAGATTTCCGCTATTCTGCGCGGCGGTTCCGAGTATGCGCTTTTTTCATTGTCATCCTGAGTACAAGCGAAGGATCTTTCAGGCACTTTCGCTGAATGACCCCTCGGTCGCGGCGCTCCCTCGGGATGACATGAAGGGCGCGGCGGTTCAGGCAATTGCGGTTTCCATGCGGTTCCCTTTCCTCCTCGTCTTGTGCATTACTCTCGCCGCCTGCGCGGCGCCGCCCCGGCCCATGGAACGGGTGGAGGTGGCTCCCGGCGTGGCGCTGGACATGCCGTCCCCCGCCGATCTGGGCCGCAGCGTCGAATCCGCGCAACTGGTGACGGCGCGGCGGGGCGACCAGACGTTCGCCTTCGAGGGACGGCTGTCGGTGTCGCCCGAGCGGCTGCTGCTGGTGGGCACCGATCCCATGGGGCGCCGCGCCATGAGCATCGTCTGGCGGGCCGGGACTCTTCAGGTGGACAAGGCGAACTGGCTGCCCGATGCGGTGCGGCCCGAGAACGTGCTGGCCGACATCGTGCTGGTCTATTGGCCCGAGGACGCGGTGCGCCAGGGGTTGGCGGCCAGCGGCGCCACCCTGGAGACCGCGCCGGGCCGCCGCGCGGTGTGGAAGGACGGGCGCGAGGTGATCGCGGTGACCTACCAGGGCGCTCCCTGGGCGGGTGTGGCCCATCTGGAGAATTCCGGCTGGCATTACCGGATCGAAATCCGCTCGGCCGAGGTGGGATCGTGAGCCCGCGGCTTTATCTTCCGGCCATGGCGGTGGGGACTTGCCTGGGCCTCGGCAAGGCGGCCAATGCCGCCGGCCTGTTCGCCGGGTGCCGCGACGGGCTGGCCCCGCGGGACGGCTATCTGCCGGGCAAAGCGGTGCCGCTGGGGGCGCTGCCGGAGGAGCCGCCGCCCCTGCCGGACGATCTGGCGGGCCGGTGGGACAGCCGCAACAACCGCCTGCTGATGGCGCTGGCGGCCGAGATCGCCGACGACGTCGCGGGCGCGGTGCGCCGCTACGGGCGCGACCGCATCGCCATCGTCATCGGCACCAGCACGTCGGGCATCGCCGAGGGCGAGGCGGCCTTGTCCCATTTCCGCGCGGCCGGAACCTGGCCCGAGGGCTTTCATTACAGCCGGCAGGAAACCGGGTCGGGCGCGGCGTTCCTCGCCGACCTTCTGGGCCTCGGGGGGCCGGCCTACGTGGTCGCCACGGCCTGCTCGTCCAGCGCCAAGGTGTTCGCGTCGGCGCGGCGCCTGATCCGCGCCGGTCTGGCCGATGCGGCCTTGGTAGGGGGCGCGGACACCCTGTGCAAGCTGACGGTGGCCGGCTTCCATTCGCTGGAATCGGTCTCGCCCACCCCCTGCAATCCGTTCGGCGCCAACCGCGACGGCATCACCATCGGCGAGGGCGGCGCCCTGTTCCTGCTGACCCGCGAGGAGGCCGAGATCGCGCTGCTGGGCGTGGGCGAAAGCTCCGACGCCCACCATATCAGCGCCCCCGATCCCGAAGGCCGGGGCGCCCTGGCGGCCATGGAGGGCGCGCTCGCCGATGCCGGCCTGGGCGCAGGCGACATCGCCTACGTCAACCTCCATGGCACGGCCACCCGGCTCAACGATTCCATGGAGAGCAAGGCGGTCCATGCCCTGTTCGGCGGGGCGGTGCCATGCAGTTCCACCAAGGCCCTGACCGGGCATACCTTGGGCGCCGCCGGGGCGGTGGAGGCTGCCTTCCTGTGGCTGGGCCTGTCGGCGGCGTGGAACGCCGGAAACCTCGTGCCGCCGCAGGTCTGGGACGGCGTGGCCGATCCCGAACTGCCCCGCCTGGGGCTGGCCGCGCCGGGCGGCCGCCTTGCGGGCGGGGACCGGCTGGCGGCGCTCAGCAATTCCTTCGCCTTCGGCGGCAGCAATTGCAGTCTCGTCCTCGGGCGGGGGTGGGCATGAGCGGCCTGCTGCCCTGTCCGTGGCCGGTGGAAGCGCTGCTGCCCCACGCGCCGCCCATGGTTCTGCTGGACGAGGCGCTGGGCTATGCCCAGGATCGCATCCGGGTTGCGGCCGCCATCCGGCCCGATCACCCGTTCGCCACCCCTCGGGGCGTGCCGGCCCATGTGGGCATCGAGCTGATGGCCCAGGCCTGCGGCGCCTTCGCCGGCGCGCACGCCTTGGCGGCGGGCGGGGCGCCGAGACTGGGATTCCTGCTGGGGACGCGCCGCTACCAGGCCAACGACGACTGGTTCCGCATCGGCGACCGGCTGGAAATCTGGGCGCAGGTGGCGTTCCGGGACGAGGAAATGGGGGTTTTCGATTGCCGCGTCGAGCGTGGCGGCGAGGTGGTGGCGGAGGCGCAGCTCACCGTCTACCAGCCCAAGAATCCGAACGCCGTGCTCGCCAGCCAGAAGGGGGATCATGCCTAAAACCATTCTGGTCACCGGGGCCAGCAAGGGGATCGGCCGCGCCGTCGCCGTTCGTCTGGCGCACGACGGTTTCCGTGTCGCCGTCCATTACCATGCCGACGAGAAGGGCGGCGGCGACACCCTGGCCGCCATCGTGGCCGCAGGCGGTCAGGGCCGCCCGATCCGCTTCGACATTTCCGACCGCGAGGGATGCCGCGCGGCGCTGGAGGCGGACATGGCGGAGCACGGCCCCTATTGGGGGGTGGTGCTGAATGCCGGCATCGCCCGCGACAATGCCTTTCCCGCGATGGAGGACGGCGAGTGGGATGCTGTGCTCGGCACCAATCTCGACGGCTTCTACAACGTGCTGCGGCCGGTGGTGATGCCCATGGTGTCGGCGCGCGAGGGAGGCCGCATCGTCACCCTGTCGTCGGTGTCGGGGCTGGTGGGCAATCGCGGCCAGGTGAACTATTCGGCGGCCAAGGCCGGGATCATCGGCGCCACCAAGGCGCTGGCCCTGGAACTGGCCAAGCGCAAGATCACCGTCAATTGCGTGGCCCCGGGCGTGATCGAGACCCGGATGGTGGCCGACCTGCCCTTGGAGGAGGTGACCAAACTGGTGCCCATGCGCCGGCTGGGGCGGCCCGAGGAGGTGGCGGGGGTGGTCGCCTTCCTGTGCTCGGACGATGCCTCCTACGTCACCCGGCAGGTGATCTCGGTGAACGGGGGGATGGTCTGATGCGGCGCGTCGTCGTCACCGGCATGGGCGGCGTGACCGCTCTCGGCAACGATTGGCCGGCCATCCGCGCACGGATGGAAAAGGGCGAGACCGCCATCCGCGCCATGCCGGAATGGGACCGGTTCGAGGGCGTCAACACCCGCCTCGCGGCGCCGGTGACGGGCTTCTCGGTCGAAGACCATTGGCCGCGCAAGAAGACCCGCACCATGGGGCCGGTGGCCAAGATGGCGGTGTTCGCCACCGAATCCGCGCTCGCCGATGCGGGGCTGCTGGATTCGCCCGAATTGCGCGCGGGGCGCACCGGAGTGGCCTACGGCTCGTCCTTCGGCAGCCCCGGCCCGGTGATCGGCTTCGCCGAACTGATGACCGAGGGCCGGTCCAAGACGCTGAACGCCACCAGCTACATCCAGTTGATGAGCCATACGGCGGCGGTGAACATCGGCCTGTTCTTCGGCCTCACCGGACGGGTGATTCCCACGTCGAGCGCCTGCACGTCGGGCTCGCAGGCCATCGGCTACGCCACCGAGGCGATCCGCTGGGGCAAGGCCGACATCATGCTGGCCGGCGGCGCCGAGGAACTGGACATCACCGAATCGGCGGTGTTCGATACGCTCTACGCCACCTCGACCCGCAACGACACGCCGCACCTGACGCCGCGCCCCTACGACCGCGACCGCGACGGGCTGGTGATCGGGGAAGGGGCGGCGACCTTCGTGCTGGAGGATTACGAGCACGCCGTCGCGCGAGGCGCGCGCATCCACGCCGAGGTGGTGGGCTTCGGCACCAATTCCGACGGCAGCCACGTCACCCAGCCCCAGGCGGAGACCATGGAGGCGGCGATGCGCCTGGCGCTCGAGGATTGCGGCCTGCCGGCCTCGGCCATCGGCTTCGTCAGCGGCCACGGCACCGCCACCGAATGGGGCGACATCGCCGAGACCCAAGCCACCGCCCGCGTTTTCGGGCCCGGCATTCCCATCCACTCGCTCAAGAGCTATTTCGGCCACTCCCTGGGCGCCTGCGGCGGCATCGAGGCGTGGCTGGGGATCGAGATGATGCGCGACGGCCGGTTCTGCCCCACCGTCAACCTGGACAACGTGGACGAACGCTGCGCCGAACTCGACTACGTCATGGGCGGGCACAGGGCCATCGACACCGAATACCTGATGACCAATAATTTCGCCTTCGGCGGCATCAACACGTCGCTGGTGCTGAAACGGCGGTGAGGTCTTTATCCATGGCGAGGCTGAACGTGGCAGGGATCATGGGCAAGCGAGTCGTGAGGCTGTGCGCGGTTCTCGGGATCGCTTTCGCCATGGCGGCGCCCGCCGCCGCGGCCGGGAGCAACGACCAATCCGGCGGCCAGTCGGTGGGCGGCGCCATCAAGGACGGCGCGACGGCCGTGGGTCATGCCACCCGGGACACGGCAAAGGCCATCGGCCACGGCACCCGCAAGGCGGCTACGGCGGTCGGCCACGGCACCCGCGACGCCGCCAAGGCCGTCGGCCATGGCTTTCACGAGGCTTGGGACGATTTGACCGGCAAGAAGTGAGGGCGTGCCCCGCGCAAACGGCAAAGCTCGGCGTGTCGCTCGAACCGGTGACGGCCTGCCGCTATGGGTTGTCAGGCCGTGCCGCCTCCCGCCCCTCGGGGATGGTTCCAAAAACATACCACCAGCCGGTCACGGGCGACCGCCGGAACAGAACGGTCCGGCGCTTGCCGCGGAACAGGTAGCTGGCAACGCCCTGGGTCTTGGTGAGCATGTCCCGGATCGCCCGGCTGAGGTCCTCTTGCCCGAGTTTGGTCGGATCGAGGAAGATCAGGCCGGGGTCCCAGTCCAGGCCCACCAGGGGCTGGGCGTTGAAGGAGTAGAAGACCATGGATTTGTCCAGGTCCATCTCCCGCTCCAGCCGGGCGCTCAACCGGTCGAGATAGACCGAGCCGCCGAGGATGCCGATTACGGTCTTGTCCGGCCGCACCACCGGCACCGCCACAATGGCGATGCTTCGGCCGGTGGCCTTGCTCACCACCAGATCGCCGATCGCCGTCTTGCCGGCCAGCAGCGCCGGAAAATAGGCGCGCGTCGAGAGGTTGCCGGCGGCCTTGCCTTCCTGCACGGTCCAGTAGGAGCCGTCGGGCAGGGCGAACCAGTTCACGGCGGGCACGTTCAGTTGTCCGGCCTGCGCCAGCGGCCCCCTGATCTTCTCCCATTCGCCCGACTGCGCAGCGGCGGTTTCCGCCAGAATTCGCAGGGAATCGGCCAGCCTGAGCAGATGTCCGTCGCTCAGGGCGATGAGCGAGGCGAGGGCGACCTTGCCATCGACGGTGACGGCGGGGCGATGCTGGCTGGCATCCTGCGCGTTGCCGTTCCCCACGCCGAGGACGAAGAGCGCGAACGCCGCGAGCAGGAGCGACCGCCAGGAGCTTCGGGCGTGTTCGGTGACCATGGCGATTAGCCGCACCTAAAGCCCGCCCTAATTCCCGCAATAGGTGTCCGTGGAATCGATTTCCATAACCTTCACCGGGGCGCCCTTGGGGATCACGTACTCCGAAGCCCCATACCGGTCCGCCCCCGGCCGCCAGTTGTAGGTATAGCCCAGCCGCGTGAAGGGAAAGCCGATGCTGTGAACCGGATCGGGCGGCAGTTGATAAGACTCGAAGATGTGACGGGCCAAAAACGAGGCCTGGTAAGAGGTCCCCTCCGGGCTCCCCGTGCTGCATGTTTTTGTATGCACATCAAAGTCCGCACAAGGACGGAAAATATTATTCTGATTAACAGAGACCTCTAGAACGATAAAGCCCTTGTGCGTGCTGTCGTATTCGGCCTGCGGAGGCAGTCCGAGAAGCTCTTCTAGGTTCGTCACCCTGCTGCGCCGGCGGAATTCCTCGCATTTGTCCTTGACCTCGGGAATCAGCGTCACAAAGGTGTCGCTTGGGGCTTTGATGGTTTCGCCCTCGTGGCCTTCGAATGGTCCAGGGCTCCCCCACTTCAGCACCTTGACCGTGGCCACGCCGTCCGGGATCGCGTGCAGCCGGCGGATATCCTCGGCGCGCACGATCGCGGCTTTCCTGATGGCGGCGTCGTACAGTGGCTCAAGCGTGTTCTGCTGCTCCGGCAACGTCTCCGCGCACGCACTCAGCAGGACGAGCGCAATACCGGCGACGGATGGCCCCAGTAAGCGTGAGCGCCGAATCGCCATCGCCTGGATCTCTCCGCCCGTCATTCCGGCCTCCTTGGCCCAGAAAAACCGATCCGAACGCGCAATATGACGACCAGAGAGTTGGATAATGTTGACCGCATTCCAAATGTGCGCCCGGCTAGGCGGGCGACTGTCTAGGGCATCGCGACGGTCGGAACCAGGATTGGGGAAGGGGGCCAAGCCGGCTATCGCGTGGGTCGGATATCCATCACGCCCTGGGGGTGCCGCCGTTCAGCCGGCCGGTACCGCCAGTCGTCGATGCCCACACGTGGTTGGGAGCGGTGGAGACCCGCTCCTGATCAGGGGCCGCGGACGCTATAGAGCGGCGGTCTCCACACATGATTTAATTGGCGTGGCGGAAGGGATGGAGATGGGCACTGGCTCCCATCGTTTGCCGCGCAAATGAGAACGGGCGCCTTTCCCCGTAACGACGGACGGGGCGGCTACGGTTGGTACCATCACCGGCCACAGCGCTATCTTGCGCCGCCCGCCAATTCACATGCCGGCCGCCGTGTCCGCTTCCGTGACGGAGTCGAGGAACTGCCGGATCTCGTCTTCGAACTCCTTGTGGTCGGTCATCAGTTCGTTCGCCGAATCGAAGACCTGGTGCGCCATTCTCTCTGTTTCTGCAGCAATACTGACGACAGAGTTTATGTCTCGGGCGATATTGCTCGTAACGAGAGATGCTTGCTGGACATTGCGGGCGATTTCCTCCGTCGCAGCGTCTTGCCGCTTAATGGAGGTGGAAATAGCCATGGCCAGTTCATCCATTTGATTGATGGTTTGAGCAATGATTTCCACCGCATTGACCGCCGCCTGGGTTTCCTCCTGCACGGCGGTGACCTGTGCGGCAATCTCCCCCGTAGCGCGGCTGGTCTGTCCGGCCAAATTCTTTACTTCATGGGCGACCACGGCGAATCCCTTTCCGAACTCGCCCGCGCGGGCGCTTTCAATGGTGGCGTTGAGCGCCAGCAGGTTGGTCTGCCCGGAGATGTCACCGATGAAATTCACGACTTCCCCGATCTTGGTTGCAGACTGGGCCAGCCCCGCGATCTTGCGCTTGGCTTCCGCAACTTCCGTGGAGGCTGCGCGGGTGGTCGATGCCGACTGTGTCACCTGCCGGGAAATCTCGGAAATCGATGCGGTCAGATCGGTGCCCGCAGTCGAGACGATTTCCACGTTAGAACTGGCCCGATCGGTCGCGGCGGCAACTGCCGCGCTCTGTTCCTGGGCGCGCACGGCGTTGGCAGACAGATTGTCGGCAGCGGCGTGCAGCCGCGCGATGGCCGCCTTGTGGCGGGTGATCGAGCGGGACACTGCCGAATTGAAAGTGGCGATGGCTTCCGACACCTTCTTCCGGCGTTCCTCTTCCCGCATGAGTTTTTTCCGCTCCTCCTCCTCCTTGCGAAGCTCCTGTTGGGCAAGCCGCCACTTTTCAATGGCCTTGGCTAGGTGGCCAAGCTCGTCCGAGCGGTCGATTCCGGATACTACCCGCGAGAGATCGCCAGTCTCCTCGATGTGGGCAACGTCGTTGCGGAGGCCGTTGATCGGCTTGACGATCAGGCGCACCAGCGCCGCCACGATCAATGCCGCCGCAGCAAGTGCGACCACAAGCGAGGCGATGAATAGGGTTGTCGTGGAGGAAACCACATCGTCAATTCTGCCACGGTCACGCAGGCCGTCCATTACTCTCGCGGTTGCCATCCGGCCAAGCTCCTTGTTGAGCTTGTCCAGGGTATCGCCGGATATGATTGAACCGGCCGGTTGCCGATAGAGATTGTCAAGTTCCGTCTTGAAGTTCGACGCCTGTTCGCGGGCCTTTGGTACCGTCATGCGATCAACAACGACATCGGCATCCTCCATTAGAGCATGGAGGGAGCTTCTGACGTTGTTGTCGATTGTGACATGTCCGTCAGTGCGAAGAACATAGATTTTGCTCAGAAAATCTACCTGGACCTTTCGGGTATAGCTCAATGACGTCAAGACCCTGTCATACATGTCTTTCGACATGCCCAACAACATCCGTTGCTGAAACCAGGAAACGGTACCGAAAACAAGCATGATGACGATCATCATTAGCCCTGCACCGATAATCCTCCCTTGAATTGACATGATATGACCTCCAATATTATTATTTTCGTTATTGCTACTATTGCGTTACATTGACTTCCATTTTCATTCTAGGATGAATGTTGCATCGAACCTCGTAGTGTCCTGGCTTGTCGAACGTGATGATGACGTCCTTGCCAGGATCTTGAAGTCCCTTGTCGTCCACGTCGCCGTCGTCGTTGACGACCATGATGTTGTGGGTCACATCGTCCGTATTCTTGAAATCGAGGCTGTCACCCACCTTGATATCCACGGAAGATTGGCTGAACTTGCGATCGCGCTGGTCGATTAGGGTGGTGGCGGCATGAGCGACCGAAGTCGTCACCAGAAGGACTCCCAACAAAATTCGATGAAATTTCGGCATCCGATACCTCCTGATTCGATTAATGGCTTGACTGCGACAGATCCGGAATGCCCAGTGCAATCCAGACATTCAGATAAAGTGTATTGTTGTCGCTGGCATGAGCCGAGGTTCCGTTGAACTCGGTATAGCCGACATACTGAAGCTGTAATCTGAGATTGCCCCAGTTGATCGGGGAATCCGGCTTTCCGAACGGTACATAGGCAAGCTCAGTAATGTATCCCCTGGTGTTTGGACTTCCATTAGGGCTGCTAATCCACCTGCCTGGATCAGAATTTCCAAGAATCTGGAAATACTGGAACGTTGGAATATATGTCGCGTCAATAGCATAGGATAGATCGGCCTTGACCGTAGTCAGCGTGTCGGTTCCATTTGTGCCGCTCAACACGCTGCTGGCGGCCAGATTCTCGTTTTCATGGATGACAACGCCGTCAACGGCCAGCACATCCGAATCCACCTTATGGGGATTTGCCGTCCACTGGTAGCTCGCGTCAAACCCAATATCCGTTAAAGTGTCGGTCTTGCCGGCGGATGGATCCCCCCCCGGATAGGCACTGGAGCGCAGGCCGAAAGCGCCGATTTCACCGTAGTGCGAGCCCCAGCCATGCTGCACCGCGACCCGTCCATAGGGAGTTGCACCCTGAATTTTGTCCTGCCCCACCACGGGCTCTCCCAAGCGGCTGAGAGCGTCGTTGCCAGGCGACGTGTAGACAGTGCCGTCCAGATAGATCCAGTCGTTCCACATGGCATAGGCGCCGAGCCCGATTACCCTCTGTCCGATGTTGCTCTCGATGAGCGTCGATGCTTGTGGCACCGGGGCAAGGCTCGAGGCACTGAACGGGAATGACCAGGCGGGGGTCGTGCTCCACAGATCCTCGACCGTCGGATTGTTGTTGGCGGTTATGCCGAGGACGAGGTCGCTGCCAAAAACGTCCATATCCTTGGCCCAGCGCACATCCATGTTGTCCCACGCCGCAGTCTGCGTGGTGCCATCGAAGGTGCCTTGAAGAAAGGCGCCGACATTGTCGGTGATGCGGCCGGCGTAAAGCAGGGAAATCTGGTCGACGGCAAAGTTGTTGTTCCGCCCGAACCCCTCGGCGGGGGGTGTCGCCTGATCCACCTGCGTATGGGTGAGGCTGCTCTGCACGAACATCGCCAAATGCGGCGCCTCCACTTTGGGTTTGGCCGCCGTATAGCCGAACAGCTTGAAATCCCGTCCGTAGGAGGTCAAGCGGGGCCCGAAGGCGCCGACGTGGCAGGCCGCGCACGGCTGTCCGGTTTGCACCGCGAAGCTTGGTACCGCGAGGGCCGTGCCCGGTGCAAAAAGAACGGGTGTGATGATCGCTCCGGCCCAGGCGATTGCTTTAGCAAGCCTGTGGAGCATCCCCCTCTCCCGTCTGGTGCCCAGGATGCCAACCCGCAATGACTGCGTAACAGCGGGGACGCCGTTGTCATCTGTGGCAGGATTCCCCCGGGTGATGTCAAGCGGCCACGGAGGGCGATCTGACAACATGTCCCCCCTCAATATGCTTCCATTTTATTTAAAAAAGTCATTTTGCTGCCGATAGTCGCCCTTGAGACAAGTATTGGTATTTATTTTATTTTACCATCGCAGCAACATATTTGTTGCGCACCCTGGAAAATAAATTGAAGACGCAGATGTTCATCTGCGAATTGGCATAATCCCGATGGCCCAGCAAAACTTAGATATTATGGAAATCGATTTTGGTATATAAAACGTTCGCCATATAGCGAATGCACTAACAGCCTGCTGGGGTTTTCGAGGAACCGCGCGGTCCGCTCTACGCGGGTGGCTATGATGGCGTTCGGCGTTACGCCAAGGCGCGCAAGCGGGCGAACCGCGGTGGGCCGGTCGATGCCTACGTGCCGCTGACCTTCACGCCGAAGGGAAAGAGGATCGGGCGCGAACCCCCGAACCGACCGGCGCAGCCGCAAAGCCGTGGCAAGAGGCATCCCATCGCGCCGCCGGATCTCGTGTTTCGGTCGATGGTCGAAATGGGTTGCTGCGCCTTGGAAGACTGAAGACATGCCGCACTGCGCGCCGCAATCCATGTTGATCGCCCTGCACCATCCATTGGGACAGGACCTGAGGCCCCGGCCTCGACGCGCTTCGCGTCAGCCTACAGCGCCTGTTCGATCGTACATGGTCAACTCCCAGCGGGCCGCCGGCACATCGTGCCGCAGGATGTAGCAAGCGGCGTCATCACCGCGCACCTTGAAATACCGGTGATCCGGCGCCAACCATGCGTCAAGAACCTGCACGATTTCGATCACCCGGCCGTCGAACGAGAACCGCCGCGGCGTCTCTTCGCCGCGATGGCCGGCATAGCACTCGACGCGTACCGCGAGCGCGGTCTCCTTGTTCATGGTGCTCTCCGCCTGCCTGCCAAGTGTCATAATCCCCGGGTGAGATGAGATTTTGCTTCCCGGGACCGGCGTCAATAGGACGCCCGTGCCGCCATCGGATTTCGGTTCGCCCCGTTCCGGTCGGGCAGGCGGTGCCAACCGGCGGCGGCATGGGCAGGCCCACTCATTTGCATCGAGGATCGGATCGTCGCCGGCGGTCGGCGGACCTTTCGGATCCGCGGGTTCGCTCGGTGTCGATCGAGATCGTCGGCGACACGCCCGTGCCGATTCAGCGGGCCGGGACAATCATCGGCATGATGGGCGAATTCGGATTCGCCATCGACCCGACCATCGGCTCGCCGTCCGGCAACCGACTTTTCGTGCGGCCGGACGGACCCGCTTCCCGGATTTGACGGCTCACCACCCCAGGCCCGCCGCCAGCGCCGGCCAGTCCCTGGCCCAGCAGCAGGCATGGGTGAAGCCGGGCACTTCCACCAGACGCGCGGGCGTGCCGGGTGGCAGGCGGCTGAGATAGGCGCGCACCACGTCGGTGCCCACCGTGCGGTCCCGGGCCCCGGTGAAATGGACCTGGGGAAGCATGCCGAGGCGGTCGGCCGCTTGCGCCGGGTCCAGGGAATCCGCGAGCGGCGCCAGCCCGTCGCGCCGGGTCCAGTACTCCAGGTCCAGATCCGCCACGACCGTCACCACTTCCGCCACGTCGGAGCGCCCGGCCGCCAGCAGGACGGCCAGGGCGCCACCCCCGGAATAGCCCACCAGCACCAGGCGGGTGGCGCCGCTTTGCCGCTTGAGCGCGTCGAGCGCGATCCCCAGGCTGTCCACCACCTCGGGCGCGTAGCGGGCCGTTGTCCAATAGCCGGTGCGGCAGTGGCGCCCGTGGTCGGGCAGGGTGTATTGGCAGGGGCGCCCGATCCAGGCCACGGCCGAGCGCGTGGGGTCGGCCAGGGCCATCCGCAAGGCGACGGGATCGGTCGGCGTCGGGTCGAGGGCCGGCTGGTGGGCCGTCGCATAGGCGAGGCCGTCGCCCTCCAGATAGGCCACCAGCATTGGTGTTCCGGTGCGGGGCGACGAGGCGACGGCGAGATCGAAGGCGCCGGCCGGCAGGATGTCCCATCGCCAGCCGGCCGCGTGGGCCAGATCCGGCCCCTCGGCGCGGCGCGACGAGGCGCAGGACGCCAGCAGCAGCGCCAGCAGGAGTCCAGAAAGAAACACCCCTCGCCGGGCGGGCGCTCCGCTGCCTTGGCCGACGCCGCAATGGCGGATGGTTTCATCCGCTGTGGGTCCGCGAAGTCGGTCGGACCTCATGGGCCGTCCCGCAACGTCGCCAAGGCTTGCGCCACGCGGGCCGCCACGCCTGCCCAGTCGCCGCGGGCGCTCTGGCGGAACAGCCGCAAGGATGGGTACCAGGGCGTGTCGCCGCGCTCCATCAGCCAGCGCCAGTCGGGAACGAACGGCAGCAGCACCCAGGCGGGACGGCCCAGCGCGCCGGCCAGATGCACCGGCGATGAATCCACCGAGATCAGCAGGTCGGCCACCGACAGGATGGCGGCGGTATCCTCGAAATCTCGGATCGTGTCGCTCAGGGATACCAGATTCATCCCCATGGGCGGCGCCTTGGCCTCGCCCGCCTTGGGGCCCTTCTGCACGGCCAGGAAGGTGATTCCGGGCAGCGCCAGTGGGCCCAGGTCCGCCAGCGACAGGGATCGGTTGGCGTCGTTGAAATGCTCGGGCCGCCCGGCCCAGACCAGGGCGACCAGGGGGCGCTTCAGCCGGGCGAGCGTCTTGCGCCACTTGGCCAGACGGGCCGGGTCAGGCGACAGATAGGGGACGGGCCCGGGCAGGTCGGCCATCGTCAGGCCCATCGCCATGGGCAGGCTCATCATCTCGCAATGGAGGTCGAAGGGCGGCGGAACGGTGCCGCGCGCGGCGATGGCATCGAACCCGCCCATGCGCTTGGCTATAGGCAGAGTTTCCGCATTGATCTCCAGGATCGCCCGCGCGCCGCTCCTCTCCTTGGCCCAGGGGACCATGCGCAGGAACTGGAAGGTGTCGCCGAACCCCTGCTCGTCGTGGATCAGCAGGGTTTGGCCGGGAATGCGCCGTCCGTCCCAGCGCGGCCGCTGGACCTTGCGCTCGATGCGGGCGGTATGGGCCAGGCTGTAGCGCCAGTGGTATTCCCGCCAGCCCCGCTCGAAATCCCCCATCAGCAGCGCCGTCTCGGCCAGGTCGAAGCGCGCGGCCAGATCGCCCGGCACGGCCTCGACCAGCATCTCCTGGATGGCGCGGGTCTCGGCCAGCCGCCCTTGCGGCCGGATGGTCTGGGCCAGCAGCCGCCACAACAAGATCGGGCCGGTGCCCGAGGCCAGGTGGGGCCGCACCATGGCTTCCGCCTCTTCCAGGCGCCCTTGCGCCATCAGCGCCCGCACCCGCTTTTCGAAAACCGCGATATCGGTCATCGGGGCGCGTCGATCCCCAGGGCGTCGAGCAGCGGGCCGAGGTGCGAGGCGTATTTCCGCCACCTCCCGGCCGAAATCGTGTAAATGGGCTGGCGCACCTGGTTGACGCTGGCGGTGCGGATGGTCCGGGTGTTCTCGTGGAAGCGGATGCAGGCATCGTCCCAGGGCAGCCCCAGGAAATCCACCAGTCGCCGCGCCTGTCCCTCCAGGTCCTCCACCACCGCCTCGTAATCGACCTCGATGAAGCGGTCGGCCGGCAGCACCCTGCGCCAGTGATCCATCAGCCGCTGGTATTGCCGGTGGAAACGGCCCAGTTCGGCGAGGTCGTAGGCGAACACCTGCTCGGCGCTGAACAGCTTGGTGTAGCAGGACAGGCAGGTATCGACGGGGTCGCGCCGGCAATGGACGATGCGGGCTTGGGGAAGCATCAGGCGGATCAGGCCGAGACGCAGGAAGTTGGCCGGCATTTTGTCCACCACATGGCGCCGGCCCTCGGCCAAGGGCTCGACACGGGCAAGGTAACTCCGCCCCAGCCGGGCGAAATCGTCCTTGGACAGCCGTTCGGCGCCGGTGGGATACGTGCCGATGCCGTCGGCCAGGGCTTGCAGCGTCGGCAATTCCCCCGCCCCGTGGATTTGCGGGTGGGACGCCAGGATCTGCTCGATCAGCGTCGTGCCCGAGCGGGGAATGCCGACCACGAAGACGGGAAGCGCCGAGTCGCATCCCGCCGTCTTGAACCTCTTGAGCAGGGCGGGGGAGAAGGTCCGGGCGATGTCCTCCATCCACCGCGCGGCGGACTCGGGATCGAAGGCGAAGGTGGAGCGCTTCATGCGGTTGCCTTCCCCCAGGTGGCGGAAGGCGCGGTCCGCGTCGCCCGCGTCCAGATACGCCTTGCCCAGCGCGAAATGCAGGGACATCCGGTCGGCGAAGGATTGCAGCCCGTCCGCTCCCAGCAGGGCCTCCATGCGGGCGATGTCGGGATCGCCGGCCGCGAACGTCTTGAGGTCCGCGCGGTTGAACCAGCCCGGGGCGGAGCGGGGGTGGGAGCCGAGCGCGGCGTCGAAGGCCTCCAGGGCCTCCGCCTTGCGCCCTGTTTCCATCAGCAGGACGGCCCGGTTGACGCGGGCGGATTCGGCCGCGGTGCCGGGCAGGGCCGCCGCCCTGTCGAACGTGGCCAGCGCCTCGTCGACGCGGTTCAGGGCTTGGAGCATCTGGCCCAGCGTGTCGTGGGCCTCGGCGCTTTCGGGCGAGGCAGCCACCGCGCGGCGGGCCGAATCCAGCGCCTCCTCCAGGCGGTCGAAATGCTTCAGCGCCTTGGCCCGGGCGGCCAGCCCGCCGGGATGGGCGGGCGCGAAGGCCAGCAGGGAATCCAGCCGGCGCAGCGCCTCGGCCTGCTTCCCCCGCGCCGTGTCGATGGCGGCGAGGTTGATGTAGGCGTCCGCCAGCCGGGGGTTGAGGTCGATGGCGCGGCGTGCCGCCGCCGCCGCCTCGTCCAGCCGTCCCCGGTCGTTCAGGAGGCTGGCGAGGTTGCTGTGGGCCTCGGCGTAATTGGGATTGAGCGCCAGCGCCCTGGCGTAATGGGCCTCGGCCCGGTCGAGGCGGCCCAGCCGCTTGCAGGTGTTGCCCAGATTGTTGTGGCCCTCGGGGTAATCGGGCTGCAAGGCCGCCACCCGCTCCAGGCAGGCGAGGCTTTCGTCGAACTTGCCCGCCTCCTGGAGGATGATGCCGAGGTTGTTCCACGCCGCCACCAGATCCGGGGCCAACGCCACCGCGCGCCGCCCGGCCTGCTCGCCTTCGGCCAGCAGCCCCTTCTGGCGGCACATCTCGGCCAGGTTGCTGAAGTAGATGGCGGGTGCCCTGGGCGCCAGGCACGCCTGACGCAGATGCTGGAGGCCGAGGTCGAGATTGCCGTAGGCGTGCGCCATCACCCCCAACAGGTGGAGCGCGTCGGCCTGGCCCGGCCATGCCGCCAGCACCCGCTGGCAGAACAGTTCCGCCTGGTCCGCCTGCCCGGCGTTCCAGTGGGCGTAGGCGCGCCCCAGGGCCTCCTCGATGCCGAGATCCGCGTTGGAATTCTTCGATGCGGCGGGCTTGCGGGCCATGAGAAATCCGTGGCGAGAAACGACGTGGAAATCCAACCACTAATGGGGTGGGTATTTCAAGCAAAGGGATCGTCGGGCCAGGGCCACGAACCCAGGTTAACGAATAGTTGATCGGCCCCGTTTCACTGTCGTCATGCCCGCGGAAGCGGGCATCCATGGTGTGGCCACACGCGACGGCGCGGACACGATGAAATCACCCTGCGTCTACATCATGGCAAGCAAACGGAATGGCACTCTGTATATCGGGGTGACAAGCGATGTCGTCCGCCGCGCATGGGAACACAAGAGCGACGCTATCGACGGGTTTACCAAGAAGTATGGCGTTCACCTGTTGGTTTACTACGAGATGCATGCCTCCATGCCT
>JAJZVW010000067.1 GCA_021847015.1 Pseudomonadota bacterium
AAGATCGAATTGATTGAACGATCGAATCCGCAATGGCGTGATCTTTACGAAGACCTCGGCTGATGGCAGCCGCCCGTTGGATGCCCGCTTTCGCGGGCAAGACGAGAGTAATTAACCATTACGCAACCTGAGTTCGGAGCCCTGGAACCCCGCCAGGGCGCGGACCTCCTCCGCGCTGCGGCCGGCCTCGCGCAGCGCGCGCAAGGTGAGGGCCCGGTCGCGCTTGGCCAGCCGCCGTCCGGCGTCGTCGGTGAGCAGGCGGTGGTGATGGTAGTCCGGGGTGGGCAGGCCCAGCGCCGCCTGCAACAGCCGGTGCAGGTGGGTGGCCGCGAACAGGTCCTCGCCCCGCGTGACCAGGGTGACGCCCTGGAGGGCGTCGTCGACGGTCACCGCCAAGTGATAGCTGGCGGGCGTGTCCTTGCGGGCCAGCACCACGTCGCCGAACAGGTCCGGGCGAGCGGTCTGCCTGCCCCGGACGCGGTCGTGCCAGGTGAGCGGCCCCGCGCGGCGCGCGGCCTCGTCCACCGCGAGGCGCAGGGCGAAGGGCTGGCCGGCGGCGATGCGCAGGGCGCGTTCTGCGGGCGGCAGCGACCGGCACCGGCCCGGATAGACCGGCCCGTCCGGGCCATGGGGGGCGTGGCCGGCACGGGCGATTTCCGCCTGGATCTCGGCGCGGGTGCAGAAGCAGGGATAGAGCAGGCCCGCCTCGGCCAGCCGGTCCAGGGCCGCCCGGTAATCGGCGAAATGGTCCGACTGCCGCCGCACCGGCTCCTCCCAGTCCAGGCCGAGCCAGGCAAGGTCTTCGGCGATGCCGGCGGCGAATTCGGGGCGGCAGCGCACCGGGTCGATATCCTCGATGCGCAACAGGAAGCGCCCCCCGGTGCGGCGGGCGGCGCGGAAGGCGAACAGGGCCGAATGGGCGTGGCCCAGATGCAGATGTCCGGTCGGGCTGGGTGCGAAGCGGGTCACGCCCGGCCGCTCCCGGTTCGCCGGACATTCGCTCGGGTGGGGTTGGTGCATCGCGGCAAGCATACCATAATCAGGGGGCGGCATCATCGCCGCGCCGGAAGGGGACGCCGCTGCGGGGGGGCGGCGGCGAGACGAACGATCCGGAGGTGCCTGGTGTCCATGTCCCGATCCTTGTCCGGCCCGTCGGCCGAGCCCGCGTCCGGCCGGCCGGCGCGGCAGGTGGTCGTGCTTCTCCATGGGGTGGGAGCCGACGGCGCCGATCTGATGGCGATGGTTCCCCATGTCGCCGAGGCCCTTCCCGACGCGGCCTTTCTCGCGCCCGACGCGCCCTTCGCTTACGACATGGCCCCGTCCGGCCGCCAATGGTTCAGCCTTGGCGACCGGTCGGCCGCGGCCTTGTCCGAGGGCGTGCGCGCCGTGGCGCCGATGGTCGATTCCTTCATCGACGCGCATTTGGCGGCCCGGGGTCTCGACGACAACGCGCTGGCGCTGGTGGGGTTCTCGCAGGGGACCATGGTGGCGCTGCACGTGGCCTTTCGACGGCTCCGGCCGTGCGCGGCGGTGGTCGGGTTTTCCGGCGCCCTGCTGGCGCCCGAGCGCCTGCCCGGGGAAATCCGCTCGCGCCCGGCGACCCTGCTGATCCACGGCAGCGCCGACGCGGTGGTCAATCCCGCCTGCCTGCCCCAGGCCGAAGCGGGGCTCGCGGCGGTGGGCGTGCCGGTGCTGGCCCGGACGCTGCCGGGAGTGGGCCACGCCATCGACGGTTCGGGCCTGGCGGCGGCGGTGGCCTTCGTCCGCCAATCCTTCGCGGCGGCGAGGCCATGAGCCCCGTCGCGAATGTCATCAAAGAGCCATGGAATCGTCGGCCGGGATACCGTATCTTGTAACCAGATTCCGACGGAGTGGGTATTGGTAGCGCTTGAAGCCTATCCCGCCCTGGTACTGAACGCGGACTTCCGTCCGTTGAGCTACTTCCCGCTCTCGCTGTGGCCATGGCAGGAAGCGGTCAAGGCGGTCGTGTCCGACCGCGTCAACGTAGTGTCGGAATACGAGCGCGAGGTTCACTCTCCCACCCGGCGCCTGCGCCTGCCCAGCGTCATCTCGCTCAAGGAATACGTGCCGGCGACGCGGCGGCCGGCGTTCACCCGCTTCAACGTGTTCCTGCGCGACCGCTTCTCGTGCCAGTATTGCGGCTCGGCCTTTGCCGCCCACGACCTGACCTTCGACCATGTGGTGCCCCGGTCGCGCGGCGGCCGCACCACATGGCTCAATGTCGTGACGGCGTGCTCGCCCTGCAATCTCAGGAAAGGCAACCGCCTGCCGCGGCAGGCCGGGATGCTGCCCCTGACGCCGCCCCTGGAACCGACGGCGCTACAGCTCCAGGAAAACGGCCGCGCCTTCCCGCCCAACTATCTGCACCATTCCTGGCGCGACTTCCTCTATTGGGACAGCGAACTCGACCCGTATTGATGCGGGATCGGGCGGCCGGGCGGTTATCAGCGGACGAAGATCTCGACCTCGGGGCTGTTCGCCGCCGTGCTGGTGGTCGAGGATGTGCGCAGCCGCGTCGCCGGCATGCCCATGTTGGTGAGGGAACGCATGACCTGATCGGCGCTGCGCCGCGCGCTGGCGGCGCTGAGGGCGTCCTGCCCAGGGGTGGCGCCGGCCGGCGAGATCGCCACCACGTCGAAGCTGGCCTGGGGGCGCCGGTCCAGCGCGCTCTTCACCGCGGTGTACAGCGCGCCTTCATAATTCACGTTGGGCTTGTCGAAACGGATGGTGACCAGGGGCGAATCCCGGGTGACCGCGGCGCGCGGCGCGGCCTGCGGCATAGTGTAGGCGGCCGGGGCGACACCGGCCACGCTGGCCAGCGAGCTGCCGTAAAGCTGCCCGTTCTTGATGGCGACGGCCAGCGTGTTGAGGTTCTGGCGCTCGGCCGAGACGTATTCCTGCTGGCGGCCGACATCGTTGGACAATTCGGTGAGCAGGCGCTCGATCAGCACGACCGTGCGGTTGGTCTCGTCCTCCAGGATGACGAGCTGGCGGTGATCCTCGTCCACCGCGCCGGAAAGCTGGCGGGCGGCGCGCACCGAATCGAGCAGGTAGGCGGCCATGCCTGACGACGAGGTGACCTCGTTGGCCAGCCGGTTCATCTTCAGGACGTCGTCGTTGATCTTGTCCAGTTCGCCCTGGGCCGCGTTCCATTGCTGCACCAGGATGGGGTTGCCCCGGGTGGTGCCCAACTGGAGCCGGGTGCTGATGGCGGCGATGGTGCCGTGGAACCGCTGGGAATCCTGGACGGTATCGTTGCGGATGCCCTGGAGGGCCTGGTTCTGGCGGGAAAGCGTGCTTTGGAGCTGTTGCAGATCGTTACGCAGGCTGGCGACCTTCTGGCCGACGAAGGTGCCGGTGGAGGCGCCGGGGGTCACGCCCGGAGGTTCGAACGACGAGCTGCCGAGCGCCGGCGGCGCGGCCGCCCCGGCGGTATTCGTGGCGGGCGTCTGTGCCGCGTTGCTGGGGAAAAGGGCATCCTCGGCGAACGAGCATCCACCCGCCAGGAGAACCGCGCACAGGGCAGCGGCATGCGTCGTCTTCAAGGCCATGGGACCGCCTACCTTCCAACTCGCCGTTAGCAACTCGCCGTTTGGGATATACCCGCCGCGCCGGAGAATACTGACTTTTCGGAAAAAATTCGATTTGCCCCCGCCAATCGTCGCGGGATTTTACGCAAATGGCAAAATTCCCACAAGCCGCTTTTATCTGCCGCATCCCCCCAATGGTCAGGCCACCACGCCCAATCCCATATGTCCCGCCGCAATTCTGCCCTTGCACACCGGGAAGGGTTTGTGTAAGGTCCCGCACCTCGCCGGAAGCGCCGGTTTGCGCCGCACGGCAATGGCGATGCGCCCGTAGCTCAATTGGATAGAGCATCAGACTACGGATCTGAGGGTTAGGAGTTCGAATCTCTTCGGGCGCGCCATTTTTTCAAGGGCTTAGGTAGAAGCCGCCGGTCGGCGGCGATCTTCGGAAGCCACCCGGTAGCCACCGCGAAAACGAGAATCCGTCATCGGCGGGCGAACAGCGCGCGGAACAGTTCTTCCGCCCGTCGCCGCCCCTCCTCGGTGAACACCACCGACTTGGTCTTCCCGCGCGGGTCGGAGATGTAGCGCGGCGCGAACGGCTGACCTCCGCGACACATAGCGGTAGTCCGGCTGAATGGGTTCATCCGGCACCCTTTCGGCCGCCGACGATGATCAGTTCAACGCCCCTCTTGGTGTGTCCCCGGCCGGCGGCGCTGTAGGTCACTGTGACGGGGTGGAATTCACAGCCATCGAAAGCCGCGCGCACCTCGGCACAGTCCGCGTTGGAGGCGATGAAGCGGCCTTCAATGCTCATTAATGCACGAGCTAGGCGCTCCATGTCCTCGCGCCGGAACAGGCCGGGGCCGTAATAGCCCTCCGAGCCTACATAGGGTGGGTCCACATAAAACAATGTGGATGGCCGGTCGTAGCGGCGGATGAAATCCGCGAAATCCAGCTTCTCGATCACAACCCCGGCGAGGCGCTCGTGCAGATCCTCCAGCTTGGGGGCGAGGGTGTTGAGGTTGAACCTGGCGCCTCGCGAAATCTCGACGCCAAAGGTCCGCCCCGCCACCTTGCCGCCGTAGGACAGCCGCTGGAGATAGAGAAACCGCGCGGCGCGCTCCAGGTCGGTCAAGGTCGTCGGGTCGGTGCGCACCAACTGCTCGAACCGCGCGCGGCTTGTGACCTGGAACCGCAGGGTGTCCATGAACTGAGGATAGTGCCGCTGGAGGATGCGGAAGAAGGTGGCCACATCGCCGCTGGCGTCGTTGATCACCTCGGATTTCGGCGAGCGTGAGCGCCGAAGGAATACGCCACCCATGCCCACGAACGGCTCGGCGTAACAGTCGTGCGGGATGGCCTCAATCATCTCGATGAGGCGCTGGGCGAGTTTGCGCTTGCCCCCGACGTAAGGCGCGGCGGGTTCCAACGGGATCACTTGGCGATGGTTGGTAATGGACACTTGTTTGGCTCCGTACTGGGCGCTCCTTGGCGCTCCGGTGCGGGGCTCGCGGCCCTCTGGACGTGATTGATGGCCCCGCAGCGAGGGCACTTGATGGACAGGCGGCCGACGATGTCGGCCTCTGCGAGCTTGCGCCGGCAGGTTCCGCAGTTGATGGACTCCATGGCTTTGCATGCCCATAGTCTCCCCGCCCGTGCACCGGGTGCGGGGATGGCCAGATTCCGGCCGGGTCTGGTACATGCGGGGTCCTTTCCCGTGGCTCTGGGCGGTGCTAGCGCCCATCCCCCCGCCGGCCGGGGCCGACGGGGAAAAAGCAAACGCAATCACGTCCCCGCCGGGTAAGCCGGGGTGGCCGGCAAGGGTTGCGTGGGATCGCCCGTGGCCGCGCCGACGATGGCGCGAAGCGCCTTGCGGTAGCTCGCCCATGCGGCGGGCACAGCGATGGCATTTTCGGCGCATCGCAGAAGGGTGGTATCGGACTTGGAGAGCAGCGCCTGGGCCTTGGCCTGATACGCGGCCCAGGCTTGCGCGGCCGTGGGCGGCGGCGGGGTGGTGGTCCATCCGGCCTGGGGCGTCTGCCCAATCGTGGTGATTTCCACGGCGGTGCCGTTGGCGTCGTACCCCTTCCACCCGCGATAATCGGCCGCGAGCGTCCAAGCGCCGTTGGCCCAGACGGCGATCTGGTTGGTGCCGGCGGCGGGGGGAGCGAGGGTGGTCGCGTGTGCCGGGATAAGGTAGCTGCCCAGCGCTTTGGGATCGGCGAACGCGGCGATATCGCCGACATAGGCGCCG
>JAJZVW010000068.1 GCA_021847015.1 Pseudomonadota bacterium
TCAGCAGAGTCTGGTCCTTGGCGATCTCCTCGACCGACGCCGCGTCGATCTTGGCAAGCCACTTGGACCGTTCGGCCTTCTGCTGCGCAAGTTCCTCCTCCAACTGGCCCCGGGCCGACCAGTTGAGCTCACCGTGCGTATAATTGCCGGGAGTCGGCCACGTCGGGTAAGCCACCCAATAACCGATGGCCCAAATGACCGTCACCCAGAACACGTAGACCCACCATTTCGGCAGGGGCGTGTTCAATTCCTTGATGCCGTCCCACTCGTGGCCAGTGGTCATCTGACCGGACACGGCATCCTTTTCAATGGAAGCCATAATCAGCGCTCCTTATCGTCGTCCCTGAACGGGATGTCCCCATAGGAGTCGAACCGGCCCTTGTTTTTGGGCCGGTACGCCCAGAAGACGATCCCCAGGAACAGAATCATCACCCACAATCCCCACAAGGGGCGGAGAACATGCTCGACGAAGTCGATGACAGGATTCACCGTTCCCCCTTTACCTGCGGATCGACGCAGGGTCGACGGCAGTGAAATCGACCATGGTGCCGAGTACCTGGAGATAAGCCACCAGGGCATCGAGTTCCGTGATCGTCTTCGGATTGCCGTCCGCGGCGCCCATGCGGGCCTTGGGATAACGCTTGGCGATCGCCGCGTCCGACGAATCGGAGCGAACCTGCTCCTCGAGGTCGGCCTTGGCGTTCTTGATGTCCTCGTCGGTATAGGGAACGCCGGTGACGCGAAGTGCCATCATGTCGGCCGCGATGTCGTCATACTTGAGCGGCCGCTTGAGATGCGGGTAGCCCGGCATGACGGACTCGGGAACGACGTCGCGCGGATTGATGAGGTGACGGACGTGCCAGTCGTTGGTGTACTTGCCGCCGATGCGGGCGAGGTCCGGACCGGTGCGCTTCGACCCCCACTGGAACGGGTGGTCGTACTTGGATTCGGCCGCCAGGCTGTAATGGCCGTAGCGTTCGACCTCGTCCTTGAACGGACGGATCATCTGGCTGTGGCACAGATAGCAGCCTTCGCGGATGTAGATATTGCGGCCCTCCAGCTCCAGCGGGCTGTAGGGGCGGACGCCCTCCACCTTCTCGATGGTGGCTTCCATCGAGAACAGGGGGACGATCTCGACCAGGCCGCCGATGATTACCGTCAAGAGAATGCCGACGGCGAGGACGAAGACGTTGGTCTCGACGTACTTGTGTTGCTTGAACATGAGTGAGCCCCCCTTACCGCGCGGTCGCAACGGACTGACGAACGGCGCCGGCCGCCTCGACGTCACCGCGAATGGTACGCCAGACGTTGTAGGCCATCACCAGACCGCCGGTCAGGAACAGGACACCACCGGTCGCCCGCAGCACGTAGTAGGGATGCATCGCCTCGACGGTCTCGATGAACGAGTACTGGAGGAAGCCCAGGTTGTCGTAGGCGCGCCACATCAGGCCCTGCATGATGCCGGAGATCCACATGGCGGTGATGTAAAGGAGCACGCCGACAGTCGCGACCCAAAAATGCACGCCCACCAGACGGAGAGAGTACACTTCCTTACGGCCCCACAGCTTCGGCACCAGATAGTAAAGGGCGCCGAACGACACGAAGGCCACCCAGCCCAGCGCACCGGAATGCACGTGGCCGATGGTCCAGTCGGTGTAGTGGGACAGCGAGTTGACCGCCTTGATCGCCATCATCGGACCCTCGAAGGTCGACATGCCGTAGAAGGCCACCGAGGTCACCAGGAAGCGCATCACCGGGTCGGTGCGGAGCTTGTCCCAGGCGCCCGACAGGGTCATCAGGCCGTTGATCATGCCGCCCCAGGACGGCATCCACAGCATCACCGAGAAGGTCATGCCCAGCGTCTGCGTCCAATCCGGCAGAGCGGTGTAGTGCAGGTGGTGCGGACCGGCCCAGATGTAGAGGAAGATCAGCGCCCAGAAATGCACGATCGACAGCCGGTACGAATAGACCGGACGCTCGGCGCGCTTGGGCACGAAGTAGTACATGATGGCCAGGAAGCCGGCGGTGAGGAAGAAGCCCACCGCGTTGTGACCGTACCACCACTGGGTCATGGCGTCCTGCGCGCCCGAATAGAGCGAATAGCTCTTCCACCAGGTGCCGCCGAAGAATACCGCCGGGATCGCCAGGTTGTTGCCGATATGCAGCATGGCGATGGTCAGAATGAAGGCGAGGTAGAACCAGTTGGCCACGTAGATGTGGGCTTCCTTGCGCTTCATGATCGTGCCGGCGAAGGCGATCAGATAGGCGACCCAGACCACCGTCAGGTAGATGTCCAGCCACCATTCCGGTTCGGCGTATTCGCGGCCCTGGCTCATGCCCAGGACGTAGGAGGCCGCCGCCATCACGATGAAGGAGTTGTAGCCCCAGAAGATGATGTTGCCCAGGCCCGCGCCGCCGAACAGGGTTGCGCGGCAGGTCCGCTGCACAACATAGAACGACGTGCCGATGAGCACGTTGCCGCCGAAGGCGAAGATCACGGCGGACGTGTGGACCGGACGCAGACGCCCGAAGGTGGTCCACTCGAGATCGAGATTGAGATGCGGGAAGGCCAGTTCCCAGGCGATGTAATCGCCGACGAAGAAACCGACGACTCCCCAGAAAACGGCCGCCAGGACGAATTTCTTGACGACATCGTCAAGGTAGGGCGACGTCTCGGCACGTTGTCCGAGTGCAGCAGTCGCAGCGATCATGCACGAACTCCCTAGATGGGTTGTTTGCCGCAGCCGAGTTCACAAACCCCCGACAACGGCACGCGGCATTGCACCTCGCCAGCGCGCGGGCGCGCGGGCGGAGCATCGGCCACATTAGATAAGGTCGGATGCAACGCTCACTGCGAATTGTCAGTCGTATGATAGTGACGCGCAAATTAGCCGGCGCGGGCAATCTCCATCAGCGCCTGCCGGTCGCAATCGAAGACATTGGCGCCGACCTCGACCACGACGCCGCTCCGTTTCAATTCCGCGACGGCCCGGCAGGCGGTCTCGGTGGTGACCGACAGGAGCGCGCCCACGTCCTCGCGGCGGAGAAAGCCACAGCGGCCGTTTTCGTGGCCGGAAAGAAGCTGAAGGAAAAGGCGGGCCACCCTTTGCCGCGCCGTGCCGGTGTTGAGTTCGGCGAGGCATTCGTCGGCCAGGGTCACGCTGGCCTCCCACTGCGCCATCAACTGCCGGTGCATGCGCGAGGTCTCCCGGCTCAGCCGGTCGATGACCTCGCGGGGAATGCGGCAGGCGGCCACCGGCTGCAAGGCCACCGCGGTATGCTGATACGGCTTCCCCGCGAGCACCTCCAGACCGACGGTGGTCCCGGGACGCAACAGCCGCACGATGCGCTGGTTGCCGTCGGGAAGATAGAGCACCAGCTTGATCAGGCCCGAACGCACGGTGAAGACCGCGTTGCCCTTGTCCCCCGCGCGGTAAAGCGTTCCCTCCGCGTCGAGATGCATTTCCTCGATAGGCATGTGGATAAGCCGGAAGTCCTGCTCCCGCAGATCCTCGAACAGCGCCAGTCCGCGCACCACGCACGCCCCGCACTCCGTCCGTCCCGACAACACGGGATCACCCAGCCCTCGCCTCATGGCATCTCCTCCGGGACGGACAGATTAGGTACGCGTAATCCAAAAAGCCAGCCGCTTTGCGCGCCATGCGTGCAAAAGTCCATACGCGCGGTGCCGGCACCACATAGTGCCAATGGTCAAAGCCCTCCTGGCCGGGTTGGTGGCGGTGATCCTCGGAATTGCGGGCTGTGCCCGACGCGACGTCGAGGCGGGCCTGCTGCTGGCCGACATCGCCGCGGGCACCGGTGATTCGCTGCTGAAGAGGACCACCCCGGCCCCCACACGCACTCCCATCGCCTTCGCCATCGACGGCCGCACGCGCATGGGCGACCTTTATCGGCCCGGCCAGACCGAGGCGGGCGCCTTGGTGCTGGTCCCCGGAGCGGCGCGCGAAGGCAGGGACGATCCGCGGCTGGTGGCGTTCGCCACCGCGCTGGCCCGCGTCCGCTTCGTGGTCCTCGTGCCCGACATCCCCAGCCTGCGGGCCGAGGAGGCCGGCGCCGAAGACCGTCTGCCGATTCTCGACGCCGCGCGATGGCTGGCGTTGGAGCATGGCGACGGCGCCATCGGCATCGGCGCCGTTTCCTTCGCCGTCGGCCCGGCCGTCCTCGCCGCGCTCCAGGACCCCCGCGTGGACATGGTGATCGGCATCGGCGGCTATTACGACCTCACCCAGTTGGCCACCTATTTCACCACCGGCTGCCTGCACGGGCGGCCGGGAGGGCCGTGGGAATACCGCAAACCCAACCCCTACGGCAAATGGGTATTCGTCAAAAGCATCGCCCGGCGGCTGGACGATGCCGGCGACCGCGCCCTGTTGGCCGCCATCGTCGAGCGGAAGTTGGCGGACGCCGCCGCACCCGTCGGCGATCTGGCCGCCGGCCTGGGGCCGGAAGGGCGCCGGGTGATGGCCCTGCTGGACAATCGCGACCCCGACCGCGTGCCGGCGCTGATCGCGGCCCTGCCGCCCCCTATCCGAGCCCGGATGGCCGCCCTTGACCTGTCGCGGCGGGACCTGTCCGGTCTGCACGCCAGGCTGTTCCTGATCCATGGCCGCAACGACCGCATCATCCCTTGGACTCAGAGCGCCGAACTGGCCCAGGCGGCCCCGTCGGCCGAATTGGCCCTGCCCGACAACCTCGCCCACGCCAACCTAAAAGCCGGCAGCCCGGACGATGCCTATGTCCTGTGGCGGATCATCGCCGACATCCTGGCCGAACGCGACCGCCTGGCCAACCGCCGCCACTGAGAACAGTTGCCAACGTTATTTTATGCCCGGGCGCAAAGCTCCCGCGAAACAGGATATCCGATAGCCGGCCGCGGCAATAATTAAATTCTTGTTATTGCAATGTGACAGTTCCCTCCCTATTCTAATCTCCGTTCGACTGTACAACGGAGACAACAATGGTTGTCACCATCGTCACGGCCGGTGAGTTTCCAAGCTACGTTCCCGATGCGGCAACCGCCATCGTGCGCATTTACGATCCCGTCGAGGATTGGCGAACGGATGGCGCCGGCCTGGCCAACGCCGGCTGGGGAGCGGCCCTTCCGCTCGCGTTTTGGGACGTGGGCATGACCGGGATGGGGATGCTCGAAACGGCGCTGGTCCGCATGCTGGGCCGCCGCCGCGAGTTGTGCCTGAGCCTCGGCCAAAGGCTGTTCGGCGACGACATCCCCTGGCGCCCGTTCCTTCCCGCGGACGCCTGCGACATCCGCCGGTTCGCGGATTCCCTGGCCGCCCGCGGCGTGCGAAACGTGCTGGTGGTGTGCAACAACGGCCGGGCCCGCTCGTGGACGGTGGCCCGCTGGCTCGCCGATCATCTCGGCGCCGAGCCGCCCCAGGCGCGCGGCTGGCTGCGCGAAAGCGAATGGATCGCCCGCACCCTGACGGCCTGCGCCAAGTCGCGACGGCCGACCCGGGTGCCGCCCATGGCGCCCTTGCCGGTCTGACGCCCGCCACGGTCCGGCCCGCAGGACGCCGAACTCAGAGGCTGACCGAAAATTAAATTGAGTGATTTCAGTCACTTGTGGTTCTGTCTGGTTGCGAAATCAAGACGAGGCCGCAAGATGGTGTGGACTGAAATCACCCGGCCGAAGTATCGGCGGGATGGGC